>NZ_BAAAUS010000024.1:0-396513 GCF_039534065.1 Pseudonocardia yunnanensis
CCTCATCGGACTCTTCGCCGTCGTCATGCGCAAACGCATGACCGAAACCCCCGTCTTCACCCACACCACCACCGCCGGACCGCGCACTCCGATCCGCCAACAATTCTTCGCCCACCCCACGCTCCTGCTCCGCGTCATCGGACTCACCGCGGGCGGCACGATCATGTTCTACCTCTGGGCGGTCGCCGCTGCCCCGTTCGCCATCCAGCAACGCGGCACCGACCCATCCGGCGCACTCTGGGCCGCCACCGCCGCCACCGTGCTGTACATCCTGGTGCTGCCATTGTGGGGAGCGCTCTCGGACCGCATCGGTCGCCGCCCGATCTTCGTGATCAGCGCGGTGCTGCTCGGGGCGCTGCTCTTCCCGCTGGAAGGCCTGATCCAGGGCCAGGCCTGGCAGTTGCTGGTGGCAATGGGCGTGGCACTACTGCTGGGGGCGGGCACGTCCGCCATCGGTCCGGCGTTGTTCGCCGAGATGTTCCCCACCGGCATCCGCACAGTGGGCTTCGGCGTGCCCTACTCGGTGGCCATCGCACTGTTCGGCGGCACCGCGCCCTACCTCCAGGCCTACTTCGACCAGCGTCACGAGACAGCAGCCTTCTACTGGTGGGTGATCGCACTGACCGCCGTTTCCCTGGTGACGATCGTGCTTTCACCGGAGACCCGCGGCCGTGACCTGAACACCGTGGCGTGACGCGTGAGGGTCGCCCACACGCGCGCCGCCGACCGGGCGTAACGGGTGCGCGGTCGGCGGCAGGCTTCCTGTCCGCTCGGCGGCTTCGCAGAGAGCCGGCGGATGTCGATGGCGTTACGTTGCGGCGTTCCTATCCCGCTTGATCGCCTTCCGCATGGCCGCCGGGCTCTGCCCCGCCAGCACGGTGGAGGCCAAGGACTCGCGCACCTGGCGCGCGGTCATGTGGCCCCGACCCTGCGGGCCGAGGTAGCGCTCGCCCTCCGGGCCCTCCCGGTACTCGAGGCTGGAGGTCACGGGGTAGTACCGCGTGGCCTTGCCCCGCCGGACCGCCTCCCACCACTCCTTCCGCACGGCCAGATTGCACGACTTGCACTCCAGCCTGCGGATGAAGAGGCCGCTCGACTCGTCCACATCGGAGAACACGATGCCGGCCTCGCGGATCGTGGGCCACCAGTGACGGCCACGCTCGCGACAGATCAGGACACCATCCGACGACCGGTCGACGTAGGCGTCAACGTCGTCCTGGTCCATCTGGAACCAGCCGCCCGCTGCGTCCCCCTGCTCACCCTGAATCGACAGGGGCAGCTTGCTCACATTCGTCTGTGCCATATCTCCTCGGCGGTTATCACCCGTAGCGTTCAGTCAGTCGGCGTCAGCTTCACACTGCCCGCCAGCCAGACCATGGTATGAGCAAGCTGTACCCCCCATACCAGCGAGTGCCCATCTCATGTCTCGTGATTCTGATTGCATTGCTCAAGAACCGGTGATCTTGGTGGACCGGGCTGGTCGAGGGTGAGTCGATCAGAGCCATCCGTTTGTCGAATGCCGGCCAGGTCCCTGCCCCGGAGACCGTCGCGCCGCACGGAGGCGATCGCACCGGTAAAGGTCACGGGCAGGGCGACCGGAGCCGGCGTGTTCGGCAGGGGCGAGGAGGGGCTTCCGCACGAGATGATGTCGAGTTCGCGCCCACGCGCACGGCCTCCAGCGCGCCGCTCGGATCGGCGTGAAGGTCCGGTGATCAGAACCGCGTGAGCGGGTGCGCGGCGAGAAACCGCAGAACAGCGGCGCTCGCCTGCTCCCGGCGTTCCAGGAAGTAGGCATGCCGGGCTCCCTCGATCAGGTACAACTGCGCGCCCGGAATCCGTGCGGCCAGCCGCGACCCGTTCTCCGCCGGGCTCAGTTCGTCGTCGGTGCCGTGTAGCACGAGTGTCGGGGCAACGATCCCCGGAAGCGCATCCCAGGCGTCGTGCCGGGCGCTGGCCCGCCGATGTTCGCGACGAGCGCGCTCGGTCATACCGTCGTCACCGAGCACCGGGAGCGGACCGGGATGTCCCCACCGCCACTGCGGCCCCACCATGAGCGCGATCAGTGCCTCGCCTGCGGTGCCCGCCACGCTCAGCGGCCGTAGGGCGTCCGGGTCGGCCGGGACGGCTCCGGCGCCGCCGCCGGTGGTGCAGCCGAGCACGAGCGCACCGACCCGGTCCGGGTGGTCCGCCGCGACCCACTGCGCGACCCGCCCGCCCATCGACGTCCCGTACACGTGCGCGCGTCCGACGCCCAGCTCGTCGAGGACGGCCATCACGTCGCGGGCGAACCGGCGGGTGCCCCACTCCGCGTGCGATGGGCTGTCGCTGGTGCCTGTGCCCAGACAGTCGATCGCGATCGTCGTGTACGACGCGGAGAAGTCCGCCCGTATCCAGTCCCACCAGTGCCGGGAGTTGGCTTGTCCGGCGAGCAGGACCAGCGGCTCCCCCGCCCCCGCGGTGTCGAACCCGATCCGGGCGCCGTCCGGCGCCGTCGCATGCAGCATCACGGTCCCAGTGAACGACACGACCATGGCGGCCGGGGACACCGGACTTGCGGAAGAAGCAGGTGTCGACCTGGTCGCGCCCCGCAATCGCGGGGCCGAGGTCCTCGCCGCCGGACGTGAGTGGCAGAAGCTCGAGGACGTCCAAGGCGTCGGCGAGTCTGCGGTCGCCACGATCACCCGGGCAACCCGTACGGGAGGGGCCTCCACCACCCACCGCGACGAAACCGCGGCGGGCGGGCCGCTTTCGCCCTAGCGACGGGTTTCGCTCCATTCCAATGCGGCGGTGCGGCCACCCTGCGAAACCACCTTGAGGTGGTCGCCGTCGAGTTTCACCGTTCCCGTCGACGCGACGAGCATCGATTTCAGCTGCGCGATCCCGAAGCGGCGACCGAGGTGCCAGCGGAGCGTGTCCACCGTCACCAGCAGGGAGCCGGTCGCCCATATCTCCACGAGATCGCCGTGGTCGACAACACGCAAGTCGGCATCCGAGTTGTCGTCCCGGAACGCGGATATGACGTGATCGACGCGGCCACCGCCGGCTCGGAGAACGAGCCCGACCAGGCCGGAGGTCGTGCTGAAGCCGGAATGCACGACGTGTGTCGACACAGAGCTCGACCCCGCTTCCATCCATCGTTCGACTCACCGGGGTCCGAGGTGCCGGGTTCCATTCGACCCAGAATGCAACGATAAGCACATATAACAGGCCCGCGCAATCACACTCACACTTGCCGGGCACGGTGCGCCGCGCTTCAGATGGAACCGGACTCCACGGAGCGGCGGGGGGTGCTGCCGTCGAGGAGAAGCGTGAGCAACTTGTCGACGACATCGTCCGTGGGGCGACGGCACAGCACGCGGTAGAGAAGAGTGCCGGCGTAGACGTCCTGCAGGAGTCCGGCGTCCACATCGGGCGGGAGATCACCCCGGGCGGCGGCGTCCTCGATCATCTTCTCGAACGTGGTGCGCCCGGCCGCGAACGGATCCGCATGCCCGGCCTCTCCCGAGGCGTCCTGCAGGAGATCGCCCGCGAGCGCGAGGAGGGTCGTGACGAGCGGGGCCCGCAGGTGCTCGCGGGTGGCTTCCATCGCCGCTCGGATGTCGGCCCGGACGTCACCCGTGGGCTCCGGGGGGTCTGCCCGCTCGGCGTCCACCGCCTCGAGCACGAGTGCACTCTTCGACGGCCACCATCGATACACCGTGGTCTTGCCGACGCCGGCCCTGGCCGCCACGCCCTCCACGGTCAGCCGGTAGTAACCCACTTCTTCGAGGAGTTCACGCGTGGCGGCCAGGATCGCCTGGTGCGACTCCTGGCTCCGTCGACGACCAGCGCGTCCCTCTCGCTCGCTGCTGGTCGTGATCGCGTCCTCCTCGGTGGTGCACCCGTTCTGCTTCGCGGGACTATAACGGCACCAGGCGCCCCGATCGAGGGCCTGATGTCCGCACAACCCGCCCGTTCTCCCGAGGGCAGCCCGGCTGCGGCTTCCGCCGTACGGCGGTGCCCAGGCTCACCCGCTCGCCGCATCGAGCAGGTCCTGAGGATGCAGTGCCGCATAGTCAGCCGTCGCGTCGCTGCGCAGAGCGGTCCACAGCTCCGCCGACCGGACGGGGTCGAGATGGGCCACCGACTGCGTGCCGTACCGCTCCCGGTTGGCGACCGGCGCCACCAGCGACATCACACCGGGACGGCGGAACGCGGCCATCAGCGCCACGGAGCGCAGGTTGCCATCGCTGAGGGTGGTGTCCATGCGGAGCGACCGGCTGAGCTGCTCCAACAGTTCGTAGTACGCCGGGAGGTCGGTGAGGGTGGCGGGAGAGGCCAGCTCTCCGAACACCGCGCGCAGGACATCCTGCTGACGCTCGGCACGTCCGAGGTCGGCGTCGGACTGTGGCCGCACGTAGACCAGCGCCGCCGCCCCGTCGAGGTGGCCACCGCCCCGCGGAACGTCGATGCCGTGGGTCGCGTCGACGACGGGACCGAACCGGGCGAAGTCGACGGTGACGACGTGGTCGATGTGCACGGCCGTGAGCTGCTCGACGGCACCGATGAGGGGGCTCGGGTCGTCCTCGGAATAGGCGGAGGCGATCGTGCCGGCCCCCCTGCCGGGAATCTCGACCCAGCTGTCGTCGGGCAGCGCAACGATCGTGGCGCGGCCGCGGTCGGGGCTGAGGTGCACCAGCAGGACGGCGTCGCCCTGCGCCGAGGGCTCCACCCGCGTGTCGTCGCCGATCAGCAGGACGGTCAGTGCGGCAGTGTCGGGCGGCCGGACGCCCGCGGCGGGCGAGTCGAAGGCCGGGATGCGGACGATGTTGTCGGCGATCCGCTCGGTCAGCAGGAACACCGACGCGATGACGAGGCCTGACAACAACGCAACCCCCAGTACGGCGAACTGCAGGATCCGGCCGCCGCGCCGACGAGAGTTCGTGGATTTCGCCATACAAGCACTCCCGTTCATGACCGGTTCGAGCACTACCGCATCAGGAGACTTGCCGATACGATTCGTATCGTACCTCTCTGAAGAGGTGCGCCAACGCCATAAACAGCGATCGAGACAGATACAGCTCCCCGTTTCAGGTCAGCCGCGGCGATCCTCGGATGGCCCTATCGGGGGGTGACTTTGCGTCATCCCCCATTCGAGGTGCGGAAGCGCGATAACCACGCATAGTCATCATGAGCGGAGAGGCGGATAGGCCGTTCGACTCCCGATACATACCGAACGGCGTACTCCGCGGGGAAATTCGTCGGTGAGCGGTGGCTAATAGGGGTTGAGGGGTCACCTCAGCTATTCAGGTGAGAGGCGGCCGACGAGCGGGGATCCACTAGCCGGGGCACGACAAACGCGGGTAGGAAGGCGATCTCGACCTTCGATCGTCCACCCCCGCGAAAGGCCCTGAGCGTGGAACTGCGTGCCCGGCCGCCCGGACATCGTCATGCATCCTCGAACACGGTCTCGGTGGCCGAGCTCGTCGTCCGCTGCTCCGGGCGGGAGCACCCAGCGCACCCGCAAGTGAAGTACGGGCTGGAGACGACCATCTCGGTGGCCGCCCTGCTGCGCCGGGAGGGCCGTGGTCCCCATGCCGCCGACCGACCGCTCAAGCCGCGCGGACACTCCCGGCCCGCCCCCGAGCATCACAACCAGTCTCGGCGCAACGCCCGTAAAGCCGCAGCCGCCGCCGGCGCCTTGTTCGCCGCCGGTGCGGTCTTCAGCAGCGCCGCGGTGGACACGGTGGCGAGCCCGCGTGGAGATTTCGACTTCGCCACGGGTCCAGGCGGCCTGACGGCAAGCGACAGCACCGTCGCGCCGGCGGAGGCCGCCGCACCGGCACGCCCGAACCGGACGGTCGCGCTCACCGCGGCGGTGCAGAACGTCGGGCCGGTCCCTCCGGGCGCGTCCGGCGACGGGTCGATCTCCGGTGCCGGGCCCGGCCTCGCCGTGGACTTTCTCGGCAAGCGGGCTGGACAGACGAGCGCAGGCACCCGCTCGGCGCCCGCCATCTTCCAGAGCGCTTCCCGCGCTGGCGCGCCGAGCGTTCTCACCCTCCTGCTACCCGAGGTCCGCACGCCCGCCGTCGAGGTGGTGGCACCTGTCGTGGTGGACCTGCCGATCATCGGTCCGGTCGCAATGCCACAGGTCGACCTCACGGAGGGACGGATCAGCGCCCCGGCAGTCACGATCTCCCGGCCCCGGGACGGCGGCGTCGATGTCGAGATCGCCGACGTCGCCGTGGTCGCACCCGACGTCGCCGTCACCGAGGTGACGGCAGGGCTCTCCCGGGTTGTCTCGGGCACCTCCCGGATCACGGGGCGCGACACCAACCGCGACAGCACGCAGCTGGACACGAGGTCAGGCGCGGACACGACGAGGGCCGCCGCCCCCGATGGACCGCT
This sequence comes from Pseudonocardia yunnanensis, assembly GCF_039534065.1. NCBI lineage: Bacteria > Bacillati > Actinomycetota > Actinomycetes > Pseudonocardiales > Pseudonocardiaceae > Pseudonocardia > Pseudonocardia yunnanensis. The sequence continues at coordinate 6,388 of NZ_BAAAUS010000024.1, forward strand.
GAGCGGCACCCGGGCCGCCTTACGGGACGTCATCGTCGGAGAGCGCGACGCCTCCACCCTCCGCGTGCCCGCACCTCGCGAGCCCGATCGACGGGAGCGCGCCGTCCCGGCCGAGCGTTCGGAGCGGGTCGACGACGAGCGCACCAGCCGCGACCGCGTGCGCAACGCCGCCGAGTCGGCGGGGGCGGCAGTGGGGCGCCTGCTGGGCCGGAAGTGACCAGCTCCGCTCACGCCGCCGTCGCAGGCGGGCTCAGCTCTTCGAGGCCTCCGGCTGCCGGTCGGGGACGGTGCGCATCTGCCCCCGGCGGTGCCCCGCGATCCGAGCCAGCCCTCGCAGTGTGCGACGCGGCGTCTCAAGGGTGTGGACCACCGCGCTGTAGAGCAACCCGGGCGTGGACACCGTGCGTCCGCGCGCCAGATCGGCGAGGCACACGTCCACCACCGCGTCGGGCTCCAACCACATGATCGACGTGCCGGCAGGCTCCAGGTCCCGGTGCTTGCCGGTGCGCAACCGGCCGGGGACGAGCGCGATCATGCGCACTCCCGTGCCGGCGAGCGATGCCTCGACGGTGTCGGTGAAGGCGAGCATCCACGCCTTGGTGGCCGAGTGCGCCGACCCTGACGCCGAGAGGTATCCGGCGAAGCTCGCGACGTTCACCACCGAGCCCCGGCCGCGTTCGACCATGCCCGGCAGCACGGCGTGGGTCAGGAGCATCACGGCGGAGACGTTGACATCGATCTCGGTCTGCAACGAACCGCGATCGGCGATCCGGAAGTCGACGCCGGTCTCGAAGCTCGCGTTGTTCACCAGGAGATCGACGGGCCTCCGCGAGTCGGAGAGCCGGCGCTCCACCGCGGCTCGATCCGAGGGGTCGGCGAGGTCGGCGGTGAGGACCTCGATCTCCACTCCGAGGCGAGCCGCGTCGCCGGCCACCCGCTGCAGACCGACGGAATCGCGCGCGACGAGGACGAGATCGAATCCGTCGCGGGCGAGGCGATGGGCGAAGGCAGCGCCAAGTCCACGACTCGCGCCAGTGACGAGCGCTGTTGGCATGGCGGCACTCTACGGCCGGATCCGAGTCGATCACCCACAGGGGCCTCTGGAACACCGTGGCCCCGGCGGACCGGCGGCGGTCGGGCGTCGGTCGGGGTGCTTGCTGTATGTCGCACTAATGGCCCTCACCGGCCGTCACACAGGGCCATCTCGTGCAACCGAGCGGTCGGCGTGTCGCGAGCGGCCGGCCGACACCCCGCACGACGTCCGGCCTGTTCAGGGCGGACACCCGCACGAGCAGCGGTCAGACCTCCACGCCGAACGGTAGCCGTCCAGCGACAAACGGTTATTTCCGCTGTTCAGGTGAGACGCGACGAACGGACGAACGGCACCTAGCAGGGAGGTGACGAACGCGGGTAGGAAAGCGAACCCACCCCCAGGAATTCAGCTAGATCGAGCTCGACCGACCGGAGAGGCCTCGAGTGGAACCGCGCCGCCGTCCCACAAGACACCATCAGGGATCCCCGACAACGGTTTCCGTCGACGAATTGATCATCCGGTGCGGCGAGTGGCAGGCCGGACCTCCCCCGGGGGTGGACTACGGGGCGCCGGCGACGATCTCGGTGGCGAGCCTGCTGCGGCGAGAAGGGCTGCGCGGTCCGCACGCGGCGGAGCCGCGGCTCCAGCCGCGCGGGCACTCCCGGCCTCCCGTCGAGCCGCCCCCGCCGCCGCGGCACAGCCTGCGCAAGGCGACCGCGGCCGCCGGTGCGCTCTTCGCGGCCGGTGCGATGTTCGCGACCGCAGTGGTCGAGACTGTCGTGCGGGCTCCGGGTGGTGGCATCGAGTTCGCGGACGGCGACCTGGGCCATGACGTCCGGGGGGACGGTCCGGCGGCGGGCAGGCAGTCCGACGCGTCGAGGAACTTCACGTTCTCCGTCGAGCGGGTGTTCGCTCCGGCCGCGCTGGTGCAGCCCAGCCCGTTCGTCCTGCCGCAGCCGGACGCAGAATCCGCCACCGGCGTATTCGATGGCCTCGGCGCAGCGCCCGACCCGTTCGACCTGTTCGACGGCCGCAGCGGTCAGCTCGCGGAGGGGGCCGGCGCCGCGGCAGGTGGCGTCGGCGGGGACTCGGCTCCCGCCGGCTTCCGCCCGGGCACCGGATCGGGGAACAGCGGTCCCGTCATCACCGCGCCCGGAGGCGGGGGCGCGGAGGGCGGGCCGGGTGTCAGCATTCCGCTCCCGGACCTCGGCACACCAGGGATCCGGATACCGGGCGGTGTCATACCGGGCCTCCCGGGCGGTGGCGGGGGCGTAGCTGTCGGTGGGGGCGGCGGGATTCGCACACCACAGATCACGGTGTCTCCCGGGGAGGTCCGAACTCCGGGCCTGGGGCTGTCGGGCGGGGGCGGGAGCATCCGGGCCACGGTCTCCGACACCGCTCTGATCACCCCGAACGTCGGGGTGTCGGAGGTGGAGGCGGGCCCCGCACGGCTGTCCGCGACCGAGGTCGGGCTGCCCGACCTGCGGCTCACGGGCGGGGGCGCCACCCTGTCCCGCGACGCCGCGCCGCAGGTCGCCGTGCCGGGGGTCGCGCTGTCGGAGACGAAGCTGGTCACTCCCGACGTCAAGCTCGGCCCGGTACGGGTGCCCTTGCCCGACGTGAAGCTGTCCGAGGTGACGGTGCCGCAGCTGAAGGTCGACGTGAGCAAACCCGGAGCGGCGGTCAGCGATGCCGCCACCGCGGTGGTGGGCACCGTCGAGCAGGTCGGCACAGGCGTGGTGGGAACCGCCACCGACGTGGTCGGCCAGACCGTCGGCGGGGTGGGCGAGACCCTCGGCTCGTTGACCGGGGCCGGCCGCTCACAGGACACGCCCGCATCCCGCACGACGGCACCGCGCGCCGAGAAGCGAACCCTCGGGGCCGTCGGCGACACCCTCGGCTCCCTCACCGGGAGCAACCGTTCGGCGAAGGAGACACCCGAACCCCGCGCGACCGGCAAACGCGCCGACAAACCCACACTCGGCGACACCCTCGGCAGCCTCACCGGAAGCAAGCGCACACAGAAACAAGACGCATCCAAGCCCCGCACCACCGGCAAACGCGCCGACAAGCCCGTCCTCGGCGCCGTCGGTGACACCCTCGGCGCCCTCACCGGCTCCGGGCGTTCGCAGGAGGGATCGGGCAAACGCAGCTTGCGTGCCGACAAGCGGACCGGCGACTCGGGCAACGGCTCCGCCCGCTCCGAGAAGGCCACGACCCGTTCGGACAAGGGCTCGGCCCGTTCCGAGAGCAGCTCGAAGAAGAGCTCATCCGGGGGCGGGAAGCGCAGCGCCGTCGGCTCGGCCCTGAGCAAGGTGCTGGGCCGCGGATGAGAGACACCCGCGCCTACGAGCGCGGCGGAGGATCGCGGTAGAGCAGCTCCAGCGCCGCGGAGGTGACGCGCCGGCGCAGCGCGCCGAACGCCCCGTGCTCACCGAGGGCCGCCCTCGCCGCCAGCCAGCCGCAGACTCCGTGCACGCCGCCACCCGGATGCGCGGAGGCGCTGCCCAGGTAGAGCCCGTCGATCACCGTCTCGGCCCGCCCCAGCCCGGGCACCGGGCGGAACACCAGCTGCTGGAACAGCTGCGCGGTGCCACCGCCCACCGCGCCACCGACGAGGTTCGGGTCGGCGTCCTGCAGGTGGCGCGGTCGCTGCACCACGCGATGGAGCACGCGGTCGCCGAACCCCGGCGCGAACTTCTCCAGCACCGCGTCCACCCGGCCGGCGAGCTCGTCGGCCGCCGCATCGTGGGCCACCCCTCGAGGGAGGTGCGTGTAGGCCCACGCGCTCTCCGTGCCGGCGGGTGAGCGGGACGGGTCGGTGGTGGTCATCTGTCCCAGCAGCACGAACGGTGCCGCCGGGACCGTTCCCGACTCGATGTCGGCCGACCATCGCAGCAGGCCGCGCCCGTCGGCGCCCAGGTGCACGGTGCCGGCCCCGGCGACGTCCGCCGACCGCCACGGGATCGGGCCGGCAAGCGCCCAGTTGACCTTCACGACCGGGGTGTCCCACACGAAGCGTTGCAGGTCGGCGAGCAACCGCGAGGGCAGCACTCCGGGATCCAGCAGGTGGCCGTAGAGGGCAGGCGCGGCGACGTCGGCGACGACCGCGCGGCGGGCCCGCACGGTGAGTCCGCCGGCCGTGTGCACCGCTACGGCGCGACCGGCACGCACGTCGATCCGCTCGACGTGCTCTCCGGTTCGCACGTCGGCTCCCGCGGCTGCGGCGCGGCGATGCAGAGCCGCGGCCAGCTCGCCCGCACCACCGACCGGGGCGGGGAACCCGTACTGCTGGCCCAGCATGGCGAGCAGCCAGCCGTACACCCCGCTCACCGTGGCGTCCGGGGGCGTGTCGCCGTGCACGGCGTTGCCCGAGAGCAGCAACCGGGCCTGCTCGGACGCGAAGAGCTCCTCCCCCATCCTGCCCGCGGGCAACGCCAGGAAACGGGCCAGCCGCAGGGCATCCGCGGTGCCGATCCGGCGCAGCAGCTGCATCGGCCCGCGCACCGGCGGGAACGCCGTGAACAGCGACCGTAGGAAAGCGTCGCCGACCTGGTCCCATTGGCGGCACAGCCGCAGCCACGCCTCCCCGTCACGCGGGTCGTGCACGGCCAGCCCGGCCGCCGTCTGCTCGCGGTCGCGGTGCAGGACCGCGGCCGGCCCGCCGTCCGGGCGCGGTGGGTGGGCCAGCACGTTCGCCGCGTGGGCCCAGCGCAGGCCGTGGCGCTCGGGCTCCAGCGCGCGCATCACGGGAGACGCGGCCGCGAGCGGGTAGAACGCGCTGAACAGGTCGGTGGTGAAGTCCGGGTGCAGTCGCGCGGAGCGGACCGCGCCGCCGACCACGTCCGCGGACTCCAGCACGCACACGTCCCAGCCCGCGTCGGCGAGCACGGCGGCGGCCACCAGACCGTGGTGACCGCCGCCGATCACGACAGCGTCGGTGACGAGGGTGGGCATGGGCCAACTATCAGCCGCCGCGCACCAACCGGCACCGCGGAGGTGTCCGGAGCCTCATCCGGCTCGGCCCCGGGGCTCAGGTGGGCTGCCCGCGAACGGCTTCTGCCCGCCATTGACCCATTTCGCGATTCGCCGGCGGGTTCGTTGTGTGCGTCACATCCCCCGGGTGAACCGCACAGATGATCTCTGCCGTGTCTGGGCACGTCAGCCGGTACAGCAAATGATGTGTCACACGGAAGGACTGAAATGTCTCGCATCTGGAGTCGGCGCTCTCTGGGACCCGCGGCTCTCGGAACCATCGCCGCGGTCACACTGGCCCTCGGCGGCCTCACCGCGGGGACAGCGATCGCCGCACCGGCAGCCACCATCTCCGGCGACGTGACCACGACATCCGCGGCGATCGGCTGGGTCGTCCAGCCCGCCTCCGCTGCTGCGAGGGCTGCGGGCCAGCCCAACGAGTTCGATGTCTTCGACGACCCCAACTTTCAGAACGGGTCCATCGACCTGAAGAACGTCAGCATTCCCGACCTCACCGACTCCGGCCTCAGCGACGGGTTCTCGTCGGCAGCCAACAACTCGAGCACCCAGATGTGCTTGTTCACGGACGCGAACTTCCAGGGTGCGCGCCTCACGTTCCCCCCGAACACACAGATTCAACAGTTCAGCCCGGCCACCGACAACAAGGTCTCTTCGGTGAAGCCTTGCTGACGTCGTGAGGCTCCCGACGGCTCCCCGGTGCTGAATCCCGCAATCGACCTCGGGCGGCGGGACTCGGCGGATCCGTTCACAGCGCTCCGGGTCGCTGGACCGTGTCCGCCGAGACCCGCCCGGCCCGGAGTCCTGATGATCCGGCGCGCCGGCTCAGCCCTTCTCAAGTCACGAGCGCCGACGCGTCCCGGCCGAGGTAGGCGAGGAACCGCGCCTGCTCGTCCGCACCGGGAGCAGGGGTGATCTCGGGACCGATCCCGCCCGGCGCACGCAACTCGAACTGCCGCGACCAGGTGAAGCAGCCGGAGACGAGATCGGGATCGAGCCGGACGGCGAGCCCGGCGGGGTGGCCGATGTCCCAGGTGTGCGCCAGGAAGTCGGTGGTCAGCACCGTCAGGAACCCCTCGAGGGGGATCTCGCCGAACGCACGTGTCGACATGACGCGGGCGAGCGCCTCCGGCGTCAGGACGGCGTCGGCCGCGGCCCGCGCCGCGCGCCAGGCGCCGAGCGGGTCCGCACCGATCAGCTGCCCCGGGTTCGGTGCTCCTGGCCCTCCGGTCTGCGACGCGAAGGGCCGTCCGGTGGCGGCATGCAGCACCAGTTCCTGGCCCCACACGACGTGACCGAGCACGTCGCGGGCACTCCACTCCGTGCAGGCGGACGGATCGTCCCAGCTCTCGGGCGCGATCGCGGCCACGATCCGGTCGAAGCCGTCCTGGGCGCGCGCGTAGCGGTCCGTGGTGTTCACCCGTTACTCCTCGGGGTCGGGGAATCTAACACCCCGAGGACGAACGGGAGAGACCGGAATCGACATGCACCGGGTGTCGATTTTCCGGGACGCTGTTCGTCCTCGGGATGCGGCTACCGTCCGGTGGACCGCGACGCTCACGGGAGGTTGCGATGCGCTACATGCTGTTGATCTACGGCTGCCAACGACCGGAGTGGAACACCCCGGCGCATGCCGACAAGATCGCGGCCGTCCGCGCCTTCACGCAGAAGTGCGCGGAGGACGGCGTGCTGCTGGCGGCGGATCCTCTGCACACCACGGAGACGGCGACGACCGTCCGCGTGCGCGACGGGGAGGCGCTGATGACGGACGGGCCTTTCGCCGAGACGGCCGAGCATCTCGGCGGGTACTTCATGCTCGACTGCGCCGACCTCGACGAGGCACTCCGCTACGCCGCGCTCTGCCCGATGGCCGCGGAGGGGTCGGTGGAGGTGCGGCCGATCCTGGAGCTGGAGCCCGCGGCCGCGCGGGTGTCCGGGTAGGTGTCCGAGGCCGGCGACGTACTCGATCGGGTCTTCCGCACCGAGCGGGCCCGCGTGCTCGCAGCGCTGATCCGCGGGCTCGGCGACTTCGAGCTCGCGGAGGACGCGCTGTCGGAGGCGGCTGTCACCGCGCTCGGCCGGTGGCCGGTCGACGGCGTGCCGCGTGATCCCGTGGCGTGGCTGGTAACCGTGGCCCGTCGCACCGCCCTCGACCGCATCCGCAGGGCAGGCGTCGGTGCGGCCAAGTACGAGCAGGTCGCGCGGGCGGCCGGGAACGGGGTGACCGCCGTGGACGAGCTGCCGGACCGCCTGCCCGACGGCCTCGCCCGCGTGGGCGACGACCGGCTCAGCCTGCTGTTCACCTGCTGCCACCCGGCGCTGGGCCCCGAGGTGCGCGTCGCCTTGACTCTGCAAGCCGTCGCCGGACTCAGCGCGGCCCAGATCGCGCGGGCGTTCCTCGTCGGCGAGGCGACGATGGCCCAGCGATTGGTGCGGGCCAAACGCAAGATCCGCGACGCGGGGATCCGCTTCGCCGTGCCGGATGACGCCGCGCTCCCCGACCGGCTGGCCGCGGCGCTCGCCGTCATCTACCTGGTCTTCACCGAGGGCTACCTCGCCACCGCGGGCGCCGACCTGCTCCGGCCGGATCTCACCGCCGAGGCGATCCGGCTGGGCAAGATGCTCGCCACGCTCATGCCCGACGAACCCGAGCCGCTCGGTCTCGTCGCGCTGATGCTGCTGCAGGACTCACGACGGGCCGCACGCACCGGCCCGGACGGTGAGCTCGTGCTCCTCGACGACCAGGACCGCAGCCGATGGGACCGCGCCGAGATCGACGAGGGTCTCGCGCTCGTCGAGACCGCGCTGCGACGTGGCCGACCCGGGCCCTACCAGCTGCAGGCGGCCATCGCCGCAGTGCACGCGGCGGCGGGAGCGGCGGCCGAGACCGAGTGGCCCCAGATCGTCGCGCTCTACGACGAGCTGCAGAGGCGCCACCCGTCGCCGGTGGTGGCGCTCAACCGGGCGGTCGCCGTGGCGATGGTCGAGGGCCCGCAGCGGGGGTTGGAACTGCTGGACGGGATCCGGGGCCTGGAGCGCTACCGCCTCTTCCACGCCGCACGTGGTGACCTGCTGCGCCGGCAGGAGCGGGTGGCCGAGGCCGTGGTGGCCTATCGGCAGGCCCGGGAGCTGGCAGGCAACCAGACCGAACGCCGCTTCCTGGACGCCCGCCTGCGCGAACTCGGTGACCGATCACCCGGCAAGCTCGCGGACGACGCCGGCGAACCCGCGCACGAGTGAGCTGTCCTCGCCCTCCAGCCAGGCAAGCGCCACCCGCAGCGGCTCGGCGTCGAGGAGCGGCACCCAGACCAGATCGGGACGCACGTAGTACCGGGCCATGCTCACCGGCGCAAAGCAGATTGCCGTTCCTTCGGCCACCTGCTCCAGCATCTCCTCGACGTTGTCATTGGTCGGTCCCCAGCGCGGGGCGGACCCGTCCGGCCGGGGGTTGACCGCCCACCAGTCCACCCACTCCCGCGGCGCCCGCTCGGTCCACAGGAGCGGCTCGTCCCCGACCTCGAGCAGCGAGACACCCTCGCGTCCGGCGAGCCGATGCCCGGTGGGCAGGCCGACGACCCGCTGCTCGATGTGCACCACCTCGGCGTGCATACCGGTGACATCGGCCGGCAGCCAGAGGAAGGCCACGTCCACTCGTCCGTCCCTCAGCGCGGCCGCCTCCTGCCCCCAGTCGAACCGCTTCGGCTCGACGCGCACACCCGGATTCCGCCGGGCGAACTCGGCGCGCGCCCTGGTGGTGAGCTCGCCCGCTCCGCTGGCCTCGAAGCCGACGCGCAGCACTCCGGTCTCCCCGCGGCGGTGCCGCTCGGCGGCTGCCACCACGCGATCGGCGTGCTGCAGGACGCGCCGCGCCTCGGCCAGGACGTCGCCTCCGGCCGCGGTGAGGGTGACGCCTGCGCGGTGCCGGTCGAACAGCCGCACCCCGAGCTCCGTCTCGAGACCCTTCAGCGCGTACGACACCGCGGGCTGGCTGACGTACAGCGCCTCAGCCGCACGTCCGACGTTGCCGGAGTCGGCGATCGCCACCAGGTACCGCAGCTGGCGCAGCTCCATGCAGCGATCATAAATCCTCTTTATGGCTGCTGTGACGTTGTGTCTTGGACGTCGGGTGCCGGCGGCTGCGACAAAGGGGGCAGGCAACGCAGACCGAGGAGAAACCCGAATGAGCATCAGCAGCGCCGACCCGGCCCCCGTCCGCGAGGCGAGCGGCCGCGTGTGGCTGATCACCGGCGCGTCCTCCGGATTCGGCCGGGCGATCGCCGAGGCGGCGCTGGCGGCCGGCGACACCGTTGTGGCCGCGGCCCGCCGCCCGTCCGCGCTCGACGACCTCGTGGCCGCTCACACCGGCCGCGCGGTCGCCGTCCGGCTGGACGTCACCGACATCGCGGCGATCACCGACGTGGTCGCCGAGGTAGTGCTCTGGTACGGGCGCATAGACGTACTGGTCAACAACGCCGGGCGCGGCATCATCGGCGCCGTCGAGGAGACCACCGACCGGGAGCTGCGCGACGTCATGGAGCTGCACCTGTTCGGCCCGGCGGCGCTCACCCGCGCCGTGCTCCCGCACATGCGTCGGCAGGGCTCGGGCGCCGTCGTGCAGATGAGCAGCATGGGCGGCCGGCTCTCGTTCCCCGGCGTGTCCGCCTACTCGGCGGGGAAGTTCGCGTTGGAAGGGCTGTCCGAGGCGCTCGCAGCCGAGGTTTCGCAGTTCGGGATCCGGGTGCTGATCGTCGAGCCGGGTGCGTTCCGCACGGGTTTCGCCGGCGGGGACGCCCTCTTCCGATCCGCCGCCCTCCCGGCCTACGACCACGTCGTCGGCCCGTTCCGCGACGCGCTCCCTGCAACCGACGGCAAGCAGCCCGGCGACCCTGCGAAGGCGGCTGCCGCCATCCTGGCCGCCCTCGACGCCGAAGAGCCGCCGCTGCGACTCCCGCTGGGCAACGACGCCGCCGACGCCATCGCGAAGCACCTCGACGACGGCCGGGCCGAGTTCCAGGCGTGGGAGCTGGTCAGTCGCGGCACCGACATCGACGGGTGACGCCCAGGGCGCCGCTCCGACTACTGCTCGGCGGTGCGCTCCCCGTTGGCATCGAGGCCGAGCATGGCGAGCATCTCGGCGCAGTCGACGGCGTCGAGGGACCGGCCGGCGACCACCCGGGCGGCTCGGCGGTTCTGCAGGTCGTGCACCACGGCCTGTTCGGCCTGCGCGGCGGCGAAACGGCCGTTCTCGGCGGCGTGGGTGGGGTTTCCGGTCCAACTCATGTGTCCGTGACTCCCTCGGTCGTCGCGGCGGAACGATCCCGTGCGGAGCGGATGGGACCGGCGCGACCGTGCGTCAGGCGGCGATCTGCAATGGGCGCGCACGGGCGGTGCGCGCCGGACCTGACCTTGGGAACCCTACCTCGAACACACCACGTCGGCCGGATCGCCGCAAACGCCCCGCGCCGGTTCGTCGGCCGCGAGCGCCGGGACGTCCGTCCGTCGGCTTGCACGAACCAATGGCCGTTCGGCAGCGGGCCGACTGCGGCGGCTCATCCGGCTACTGCCGTCTGGGCCGGCACCGCTCGGGAGAATAGGGTGAATCGCCGTGACCCGATACCGGGAGATCTGCGCCGACCTGGCAGAACGGATCTGCGCGGGCGAGCTCTCCGAGGGAACCGAGTTGCCCGGCGTTCGCGAGCTGGCATCGCGCTACAGCTCCACGGTGTCCACCGTGAGCCGGGCGCAACGCGCACTGGCCGACGCAGGTGTGATCGTCACCTCCGACCGGCGCCGTTCCCGGGTGGCCACCGCCGGGGCCGTGGCCGCGCGCCGGTTCCTGCACGCCGACCTCGTGTTCCGGCTCGCCGGCTCCGACGACCCGGCTCTGGACGCCGTCACCCGCACCGTCGGCCGGGCGATCCAGCGCATCGACTCGCAGGGAAGCTTCGGCGGCCTGCGCGCCGTCCGCCAGGGACTGGCCGACGGCGCCGCGGTGCACCTGCTGCACCACACCGGCGTCTACAACGCCCCGTTCGCGCGCGACCTGCTGCGCGGCTGGCGACCGCACCTGATCCACCTGTGGCGCCGCGAGCAGGGGCTCATCGTGCCACCGGGCAACCCGCTCGCCCTGCGGACCGCCGCCGACCTCGTCAAGGTCCGGGTGGCCAAGCGCCGATACGGCACCGGCACGCGCGTGCTGTTCGACCGGCTGCTGCTGACCGCCGGGCTGGACCCCGACGCCGTGGCGGGCCCGGAGACCGGGTCGCACCTGGAGACGGGCCTCTCGGTCGCGTCCGGTGTGGTGGACGCGGGCCTCTGCGTCCGCTCGGTCGCACACGACCTCGACCTGCACTTCGTGCCGCTCGTCGTCGAGGACTACGACATCGTGCTCGGTGCGGCCGCGCTCGACGCCGTAGCGCCGCTCCTCGTGGCGCTGCACGATCCGGCCGTCCGCACCATGGTCACGGAGCTGGGTGGCTACGACGCCACGGACTCGGGGAAGGTCATCGAGCTCGGCCCCTGATCGGGACCTTGTTCGCCGCCCAGCGGGCGAGCCGGACGGCCAGCACGCCGTAGAGCACGGGGTCGGTGCCCATCCCGGTGTGGCTGCTGCCCACCTCCACCCATTCGGCGTCCGGGTCGCGGCACGACCGCCAGCCGACCACGCCGTCGTCACGTGAGTAGATGGACACGGCGGGCACCCGCAGCGGTGCGGCGAGTCCGCCGGCCGTGGCGTCGCGGCACGCGCCGGTGAGGCAGTCCTGGTCGAGCAGGCCACGGACGCCGAACGCGGACAGTCGCACCAGCACCCGCAGGAGACGCGCCGCGAGCCCGCGCGCGTCGAGGGGATCGAGCACCGGGCTGCCGAACATGGCGAGGCCGCACACCAGCTCGGGCCTGCGCACCGCCACGAGCCTGCCGAGCATCCCGCCGCGGCTGTGCCCGAGCAGGACGACCGGTCCGCCGGTCCGCCGGACGTGGTGCTCGACGTGTCGCTCGAGCCGGGCGACCAGGGCGTCCGAGCAGCCCAGATTCATCCCGAGGCGCGCTCCGACAGGCACGTATCCCCGTCGCCGGAGCCAGTGCCGCAGCACCGCCATGCTCGCGTCCATGCCGCCGAAGCCGGGTATGACCACCACCCCGGTGCCGCCGCCCTCCATCGCGCGGGTGGTCCAAACGGGGTGGAGCAGTAACGCAGGCGTACTGAGCCCCACGGCCGGGCCCAACGACCTCATGAGCTGCCGGACCGAACGGCGCAGCCGCCGCCCCGGTTGCCTCGCTTCGAGTCCGAGGGTCACTGGCGTCATTCCTTCCGCTGATCCCCGGCCCCCCGATAGTGAACTGGCGCGTTCCCGGGTACTCAGCCGCATGCTCCCAGAACGACACCACGGGCGCCCGCTCACCGGGACGGAACAGAAGCGGCTCGACGAGCTCGCCCGCCGACTCAGTGACGACGACCCACAGCTGGCCGCGGCACTGCAGCGCGGCCGGGCCGAGTCCCCACCCTCGTCGCCGCCGCCTCTCGCGTCCCGCAAGGCCGTGGCCGTCGCCGCCCTCCTCGTGGTGCTCGCCACGGTGCTGGGCGGAGTGGTGGGCACGGGCGCGATGCTGCTCGTGCTGGGCATCACGGTCGGGGTCAAGGCGTTGGTGCGGCGGACGCGCCGCTAAACCCCGCGCTCTATGGGCAGTACTCCGCGGGCCACGGCGGCGACGAGTGCGGCGTGGTCCGCCTCGGTCTGGTCGGCGTACGCCCTGGCGAACCGGCACATCGCGTCGTCGAGCTTCTCGGAGCGCCCGACGTAGCCCGCGATCATCGACGCACCACTGGTACGGGCGTGGCCCTTGGCGAGCAGGTGACCCACGACGCCCGCGTAGTCGGCGAGTGCGGACGCATCGATCGAGTCGATCGCGACGGCGCCCTTCATGTTCCGGAACTGCCGGACGTAGTACTGGTACACGTCATCGTGCTGGCCCGGCGCCGTGGTCCAGCCGAGCAACGGGTCGCTGACGGTCTGCAGCGCCTGCTGGTACTCCACCACCCGCTGGCCCTGGTGAGCGTGCCAGGCCGACTCACCGTGCACGTACCGGGCGAGCACCGACCGGCGGGCCTGCTTGAGCTGCAGGAACACCACGTCCTCCGGGGAGGAGCCCTCCAGCAGCGCGACATATGCGCGAAGGCCCACGCTTCCGACACCCACCACCTTGTGCGCGATGTCGACCAACGTGTAGCCCCCCAGCACCCGGCGCCAGTGCGGGGCGAGCGTCAGCAGGTACTCGTCGAGGGCGACGGCGAGCAGCTCGGCCTCACCGACGGGCACCCGCGTGATCAGCGGCGGCTCCTCGACGATCCGGCGGCGGCCCTCGACCTCCTCCGTGAATCGGGGCAGCGCGCGGTCGCTCGTGCGCTGCCGGGCACGTCTGGCGGCCCGTTCGACCTCGGCGCGCAGCGGGCCCGGGGCCTCCTGCGCGAGCCGGTCGACGTCGAGACGCTCGTAGGAGCGCGTGAACAGCGGCAGGTCGGCGAGGTGGCGCAGCTCGGCCCGGTAGGCCGACACGCACGACGACACGGCGGCCGCGCAGTTGTCCTCGCTCGCGCCGTTCTGCCGCCCGGCCACCCAGACGCTCGCGACGAGGCGGCGCAGGTCCCACTCCCAGCCACCCGGGTGGGCCTCGTCGAAGTCGTTGAGGTCGAACACGAGGTCGCGTTCGGGCGAGGCGTAGAAGCCGAAGTTGCCCACGTGGGCGTCGCCGCAGACGACGGGCGTGATGCCCGTGGCCGGTAGACCCGCGACGTCCTCGGCCATCACGACGGCCGATCCCCGGAGGAAACCGTAGGGCGACGCGGCCATCCGTCCGACCCGGATCGGCACCAGCCTGCCGACCCGGCCCTCGTGGCTGTCCATGATCTGCTGCACAGGGTCCGGCCGGTCCGCCGGCGGGTTCCACTCACCCAGCGCCGAACGCGGCACCCGCTTGCGCAACGCCTTGCCGAGTGCGTACCGCTCGGCGCGGGCCATGGGCCGCTGCCGCAAGGAGGAATACGCCGAACCGTCGGCGTCGGCGAGCACGGTGTGCGCACTGACCGGGGGATGGTCAGTCGTACCCGTCACGCGGGCGATGCTACGCCCCGGATCGTCCGGTCAGCCGCGCACGACGGCGACGGCCACGGCCATCAACGCGGCCCCACCGACGGCGTCGACACCCCGGCGCACACGGGGGCGTCCCATGGCGCGGCGGCTCCGGCCGGCCAGCAGGATGACCAGCGTCCACCACAGCGCCGCTGCCACGACGGTCGTTCCGGCCATCAGCAGGATCTGCCCGACCACACCAGGGCCGGGCACCGCGAACTGCGGGATCAACCCGAGGAAGAACAGCAGCGCCTTGGGGTTCAGCAGGTTGCCCGCCAGCCCGTCGAGGTAGGGATGGTGCGACCGCGGTAGCGCGGCCACCGTGGACGAGGACGACCTGAACGCGCCACGTAGAGCCCCCAGGCCGAGCCGGACCAGGTAGGCGGCACCGAGCCAGCGGATCGCGACGAGGACGTCCGGGCGCGCCGCGAGCAGGGCGGACAGCCCGAGAGCTGCCGCGGAGGTGTGCACGGCCAGGCCGGTGACGATGCCGGCCGCGGCCCGGGCGCCCCGGCGCGCGTCTGCCAGGGAGTGGCGCAGGACCACCGCGAAATCGGGTCCCGGCGTGCACAACACGACGAGCAGCACCCCGACGAACGCGCTCCACCGTTCGATCGTCATCGCCCGGCCCCCACCGGCGCAGCGGGGTGGGGGACGAGCACGGAACTACGGGTCACGCCCGAGAATCTCGTTACTCGTCCGCAAATGAGCAACTTGGTCCGGATACTGTCCGGACCATGACCCAAACGCCGTCACTCGATCCGGTCGACTGGCGAATCCTGCGCCATTTGCAGGACGACGCGTCGATCACGAACAAGGAGCTCGCCACGCGCGTGCGCCTGCCGACGTCGTCGTGTCACGAACGGGTGCGCCGGCTGCGCGCGCTCGGCGTCATCACGGCCGTGCGCGCGGTCGTCGACCCGGCGGCGATCGGACGCGGCCTGCAGGCGTTCATCGCCGTGCAACTGCGGCCGCACCGGCGCGAGCTCGTGGAGTCGTTCACCACCGCCGTCCTCGCGCTCCCCGAGACGCTCGCGCTCTACAACGTCTCGGGGCCCGAGGACTTCTTCGTGCACGTCGCCGTGGCCGACAGCGGCCATCTGCAACGGCTCATCGTCGACCATCTCGCGACCCGGCCGGAGGTCGGTCACGCGCAGACACACCTGATCTTCGATCGGCCGCTGGTCGCGCCCGTTCGTCCAACGGCTGCTGATCAGAGCGCGGCCATCCACTCGGGCCGGTGAACCGGTCGCGGCCGAGCGTCGAGCATCAACACGCGCGGACCGTGCGCATGCCCGATCGCTGCCGCCATCTCGATGGCCGCCGACATCAGCGAGGCGATCCGCCCGCGGCCAGAGTCGGAGGGGACCGATTTGCGTCGATCGAGAGCACCCCGACCTCGCGCCCGATCAGCGACCTGGCCTCGCCGAGGGCGCCGGCACGCCCTGCGTGGGGTTGTCGTCGGCCAACCATGTCACCGAGGCCCCACGACGAAGGCAGGTGAACGTCCGTGGACGTTCACCTGCCCTGATCGAAAACCTGTGATCTCCTGCGTGAGCATCGTCGCCGACAGCGAGGCCGTCAGAGCGACATTCGCTCTCAGGAACACCAGGTCATCATGCCCCACTGGTCGGCGCACAGCGGGCTCGGCGCACTGGGTGCAGAGGCCGTCTGCGAGGTGGTGACGCCGCCGGCAGGCATGGGCGCGGCCATCGCGGTCGCGGCCGGGAGCACCGCAGCACCGGCGGCCAGGGTGGTCGCGGTCGCTGCCAGGACGAGGCGTCGCTTCCAATTGCTCATGACGTTCTCCAGATTCTCTCGGGGCAGGATCGAGGTCGACCCGCCAGTGGTAGGAATGCTTCGAGGAACTCTGTGAATGCTGTTCCTCGGCGGCCGTGGTTGCCGTGAACAGATTTGAGGTAATTGCGTCGCCGATCAATCGTGGCGCCCCCCGACGAGCGAGTGTTGTCCCTAGTGGGGAGAACCCGAGAGTCTCGACGGGCGGTAACGGCACGGCCGGCTTCCCGACGCGGCGTCGCCCCGAGGATCAGCGCGGCGGGTATCGCCGGTGGTCAGCGAGCCGCCGGTCGGCACCGCTCAATTCACCGCGACGTCCTCGGCGCCGCCGCCTGCCCAGCGCCAACGCACGACGTCGTCATAGACGTGAGCGCTCGGGGAGAGTTGGTAGGCGGCGTGATTGACGACCTGTCCCGCCGGCACCACCCAGCCGACGGCCGTGTAGGCGACAGGACGCCGCAGGGGAACGCGGCACTCGCCGAGCGGGCTCACCACGGTTTCTCCCGGCGCGACCGTCATTTCCCAGCGCCCGCTTTCCGGGCAGGACGACCACTGACCGGCGCTGGTGTATTCGACCTGGGAGACGACGCTCTCCGGCCGGTTCCCGGTGTTGACCAGTTTCGTGCCGAAAACGACCGAGTCGCGCTCGACCCGCAGGCACACATGCCACTGGATCGAACCCGGTCCGGGAAGCGATCGCCCGCAGTAGCTGTTGCCGCCCAGCCCTGCCTTCTCCACGCCGTCCGAGACGCGCGGTCCGACCTCCGGCGGCGACGACGAACCCTCGGGCGCCGGCGACGACGAACTGACACCAGGCGCGGGCGGCTCGAAAAAAGGTTTGGCCAACCCGTACTCGAAGATCACCGACCCCATGCCCGCGACCAGCCCCACGGCCAATGGTGTGATCACCGCGCCCCGGAGCAGCCGGGATCTCCTGGAGGACCGGACATCGCCGTTCAGGTTGCTTCCGGCGACAGGAGAGGCCATCCCAGAAGTCCTTCCATCACGTGGCGATGGAGCGGCCGCCCCGATCCGTCGTGAAGGTGAGTAAAACAGTGAAGATCATTAACTTCAAACCGCCTGCATGATCTTCGCCGCGTACGGTGGGTCGGGATGAGTGCACGCACCGCCGACCACGCCTCGGCGCCGGTCTCCCGGCGGGAGCGGCAGCGTGAGCAGCTCATCAGGGACGCGAAGCAGGCGGCACGCGATCTCACCGCCGCAGAGGGCGTCGAGGGGCTGACCCTCGCGGCCGTTGCCCGGCGGCTGGGCGTGAGCTCTCCGGCCCTCTACCGGTACTTCGACGGCAAGCAGGGCCTGGTCCGAGCGCTCTACGAGGACCTCATGGCTGAGCTGATCGACACCGTGATCGCGGCCGCACGGCGCCAGGAGCCAGATGACATCAGCGCGAAGCTCCACGCCGCCACCAGAGCCGTGGTCTCCTGGGCTGTCGCCAACCGGGCCGAGTTCGGCCTGCTGATGGGCGCGTCCTATCCGGCGGTTGCCGAGTCCGAGGAAGAGATCCCGCAGATCCTCTCCCGTGAGCTCGGCGGCCTGTTCGGCGAACTCTTCGGAGAGCTCGTCGACAGCGGCCGGCTGGAGTACGTCCGGGACGACGAGCTCAGCCCGCAGCTGCGCAGCCAACTGGAGACGTACCGGCAGGCGGTAGGGCTGAACCTCCCGCTGGGCGTGGCCCGGCTCATGATCGTCTGCTGGCGGCAGATCTACGGCATCGCCTGCATGGCCGTGTACGGCCACCTCGCCTTCGCCTTCGACGACTGCGAGGCACTCTTCGAAGACATGATGGACGACCTGCTCGCCACGCTCGGCCTGGAGCGCAGCCCGAGGCTGCGCTGAACGAGCGCATCACGTCACGGGAGTGCGGTCCGCGACCTGCCGATCACACCGGACGCGCTGCCGATGTGAGAGCGCTCAGAGCGCGACCAGCCATAGCAGGAAGAGCAGCACGGTGGCCGTGAACAGGAGGCTGATGACGCGACCACCCCATGGGGCGGTGGTGAGGCACGGACCCGACTCATCGACGAGCTCGGGAGCGACGGTGGACATATCCGATCATCGCGGAAGGGAGCAGGAAAGTTACCTGCGCAACGGACGTCTCGGCAGAGCCGGGAAAATTGGCGATGAACGGACGGCGCGCCGGGCGATGTGACACTCGCCCAGCACACGTGACCTCTCCGCCGACCCCTTCCTAATGTCGCTGGAATGCACAGCTCCCCAAAACCGAGCATGACCCGCACATGCCCCTGGTGTGCCTCGGCGAGCGTCGTCGCGTTCAGCGAAGAGGGCCTCGTCCGAGCACTGGTCCGGCACCTCGAGGCCTGCCGGGGCGACGGATCGGACGTTCAGGCGCCCGGACCGGCCCGGTAGCTCGCCTGTCAGCCGGTGGCGACCGCAGGCACTCCCACGGCAACAGCGCGGTCGAGCACCAGCTCCGCGATCCGCTCCCGGTGCTCGGCGGCGCTGCCCAGCAGGGCGGCGTCGGTGACCGCGCGCTTGAGGTACAGATGTGCCGAGTGCTCCCAGGTGAAGCCGATGCCACCGTGCAGCTGCACGGTGTCCTCCGCCACCCGCTGGTAGGCCTCCGAGCACGTGGCCTGCGCGATTCCGATCGCGAGATCGGGGTCGTCGGTGCCGTCCTGCAGCGCCCACGCCGCGTGGTAGGCCGTGGACCTCGCGTGCTCGACGAGCACCAACATGTCGGCACACCGGTGCTTGACGGCCTGGAACGAACCGATCGGCCGGCCGAACTGCAGCCGGGTGCCCGCGTAGGCGACGGTGCGGTCGAGCATCCGCTGCGCGCCGCCGACCTGCTCGGCGGCCAGCAGCGCAGCCCCGGTCCGTAGTGCGGCCGTGATCGCCCGCTCGGCGTCGGCGCCCGACGCGATCGCCCGCGCCGGCGTGGCCGCGAACCGCACGGCGGCCTGCCGCCGCGTGCGGTCCAGTGTGGACAGTGCGACACGCTCGGCCTCGTCCACGATGAAGAGCCCCACCCCATCGCCGGTACGCGCGGCGACGAGCAGCACGTCCGCCGTGCCGTCGACGACCTGGCTCACCTCGCCGGTCAGCGTGCCGCCCGACTCCGTGACCGTCACCAGCGCCGGGTCGAACCGGCCGCCGCGGTCGGGCACCGCGAACGCCGCGGTCCGCGTGCCCTCCACCAGCGACGCCAGCAGGCCCTCCTCGACCCCTGCTCCAGCCAGGGCCACGAGCGCGGGTACCGCGAGCCCGACGGTGCCGATCACCGGCCCGGGCACCAGCGCCGCCCCGAACTCCTCGGCCACCACGGCCTGGTCCACGAGCCCGCCGCCTGCCCCGCCCAACTCCTCGGGCACCGCGAGCCCGAGCACGCCGAGTTCGCCGCCGAGGCGGGTCCAGAGCGCCGGGTCGTAGCCGGCCTCGGACTCCATCAACCGGCGCACGGTGTCCTCGTCGAGGCGCTCCGCGCAGAACTGGCGTACGGCCCGTCGCAGGTCCTGCTGCTCGGGCGTGAAGACGAACTCGGTGCCCGCGTCAGCCACGCGGCACCTCCTTCCAGGGCTTGCCGGAGTCGGCTCGCAGATCGCCGGGCAAGCCGAGGATCCGCTCGCCGAGGATGTTGCGAAGCACCTCGGACGTGCCGCCTTCGATGGTGTTGGCACGGGACCGTAGGAAACGCTGCTGGACGGGACCGCGGTAGTCCTCGCTCCTCCGGACGTCCCGCTGCGTGTAGTCGCCGTACAGCGTGGCCTCCGGGCCGAGCAGCTCCATGCAGAACTCGTAGACGTGCTGGTTGAGCTCGGCCGACACGAGCTTCGCGATCGAGCCCTCCGGCCCCGGCGAACCCGACGTCGCCGAGCGGCGCGCGCGTTCGTCGGTGAGTCGCTGGGCCTCGGCGCGGGTCCAGAGCGCAGCCAGCTTGTCGCGGAGCACCGGGGTGTGCCTGTGCGGATAGCGCGCCCACAGCTCCACGGCGTCGGCGATGGCTCCGGCACCGCGAACGGAGGACGACCCGCCGATCGCCGAGCGCTCGTTCATCAGCGTGGTCATCGCGACTCGCCAGCCGTTGCCGACGGCACCGAGCCGGTGCGTGTCGGGGATGCGGGCGTCGGTCATGTAGACCTCGTTGAACTCCGCCTGCCCGGTCATCTGCCGCAGCGGCCGCGTCTCGACGCCGGGAGCGTGCATGTCGAGCACGAAGTAGGTGAGGCCCTTGTGCTTGGGCTGGTCGGGGTCGGTGCGAGCGAGCAGCAGCGCGTAGCGGGCGCGGTGAGCGAGGCTCGTCCACACCTTTTGCCCGTTGACCACCCACTCGTCGCCGTCGAGCACGGCGGAGGTGGCGAGGCCCGCGAGGTCGGATCCGGCGCCCGGCTCGCTGAACAGCTGACACCAGATGTGCTCGCTCGTAGCGAGTGGCGGCAACAGCTCCTGTGCCAGCTCGCGGGACCCGTGCTCGAGCACCGTGGCCGCGGCCATCCCGTGCCCGATCGGGTTGAGGAAGAACGGGTTGGGACCCCCGGCGCCCTGCAGGATCGCGTCCGCCCTGGCCTGCAGACCACGCGATACCCCGAGCCCGCCGAGCCCTTCCGGGAAGTGCACCCAGGTGAGCCCGGCGGCGAAGCAGGCGCCGAGGAACTCCCTGGTAGGCGTCGATCGGGGATCGTGGGTCTCCACCACCTGGTGGGCGGCCTTCTCGACGCGCGCCCTGTCGTCCATGACACCTCCGTGACGGTCAGTCGTGACCGTAACTGATGTTGGCACGCCCGTCATGGGTCGCGGAGCACAGCAGCTCCGTCCCGAAAGCTGGCAAAGAAATCTCAGACTATGGGAATTGAGTCGGGTCGACTCAGGTTGAAGCGGGTGTCGGGCCGGGTGTGACCGGCCCCTGATCGAGGAGATGGACCATGAGCACGCTCTCCCTGTGGGCCCGGCGCGACCCGTTCGCCGAGTTCGACGGCCTGTTCCGCCGCTACGCGGAGCCGGTTGCACGGCAGGGCTTCGTACCGGCCGCCGAGGTCGAGCGCGATGGTGAGGACGCTGTCGTACGCCTGGAGCTCCCGGGCCTCGACGCCGAGAAGGACGTCACCGTCGAGATCGACGGCGGCAAGCTCGTGGTGCGCGGTGAGCGCCGCGACGAGCGCACCGAGGACCGCGACGGCCGCACGCTCCGCGAGGTCCGCTACGGCTCCTTCCGGCGCAGCTTCGGCCTGCCGGCGCACGTGACCGCGGACGCGGTGACGGCGTCCTACGACGCCGGCGTGCTGACCGTCCGGGTGGCGGGAGCCCACTCCGGTAACGGCGCACGGCGCATCCCGGTGACCGCGGGGACGCCCGAGATCGAGTCGGACGAGCGTCCGGCCGCCTGACCGACCCCCCAACCGATGGCCCCTTCTCCTACGGGAGAGGGGGCCATCCCCATGTATAGGCCCCACAGCCGCGAACGAACGGCCCGACCGCCCAAGAGATCCGCGCGAACGCGCCACTCATCCAGCGCCGCGGGAAGCACCCTGCACGGGCCCCTCCCCTCCAGACGAGCGGCACACCCGTCCAATAGGTCCGCACGATCGCGCCGCTCGCCCAGCTCCGCGAGACGAAGCACCCCCGCACCGGGGCCCTCCCCACCGCACAAGCGGCACGCCCGTCCAATAGGTCCGCACGATGGCGCCGCTCGTCCAACTGGAGCCGGGGCCAGCACCATTGCCACGCCCTCGGAACCAACGGCCCGGGGCCCGACGGACCCGCACGAGCGGACCGCTCGTCCGGACCTGAAAAAACCGCCCCCGATGCCAAGCCCTCTTCCTTGCACGAGCGGCACGCCCGTCCAATAGGTTCAGACCAGCGCGCCGCTCGTCCACCCGGGGCCTGGCCCGCACCATCGCCATCCCTGCTCGAACGGCCCGCTCGTCCAATAGGTCTGCACGGGCGGGACGGTCGTTCGGCCTTAGCCGTGTACGCGGCGTTCCGCCGACGCCCAGGCGGCTTCGTCGCCTCGTGGCTCGTAGGTCGTGAGCTCCTGGGTCCGGACGAGCAGGTCGCGCAGCGCGGCGAGGTCGCCGCTCACCGCGCCGAGGGAGCGGGCCTGGACCAATACGTTGCCCAGCGCGGTGGCCTCGACCGGCCCCGCGACGACCGGCAGTCCGCAGGCGTCGGCGGTGAGCTGGCAGAGCAGGGCGTTGCGGGCGCCCCCACCGACGACGTGGACGACGTCGACCGCACGACCCGAGAGTTCCTGTGCGGCACGCACGGCGCGGCGGTGGGCGAGGGCGAGGCTGTCGAGGATGCAGCGCACCGTGGCCGCGCGGCCCTGCGGGACGGGCTCGCCGAGCCGTTTGCAGGCGTCCGCGATGCGGGCGGGCATGTCGCCCGGCGGGAGGAAGGTGGGATCGTCGGCGTCGACGACCGCTGCGAACGCCGGCACCGCCGCTGCCTCGGCGAGCATGGCGGTGAGGTGGGACCCGGGCCAGACGCGCAGGCACTCCTGCAGCAGCCAGAGCCCCATGACGTTGCGCAGGTAGCGCACTGTGCCGTCGATGCCGAGCTCGTTCGAGAAGTTCGCCGCGCGTCCCTCGGCGGAGAGCACCGGGGCCGGCAGCTCCACACCGACCAGCGACCACGTGCCGCAGGAGATGTAGGCGAAACGCTCGCCCGTCGCCGGCACGCCCACCACCGCCGACGCGGTGTCGTGGGAGCCGACGGCGACCACGGGAACCGGCCCGGCGAGTCCCGTCTCGGCAAGGACGTGCGGCGCCAGCTCCCCGATCCGCTCCCCCGGCTCCAGCAGCGGCGCGAAGAGGCCCACAGGGATCCCGGCCCGTGAGATCAGGTCCTTCGACCACGCGCGGGCGCGCACGTCGAGCAGTCCCGTGGTGGAGGCGTTGGTGATCTCGGTGCGACGGGCACCGGTGAGCCAGTACGCGAGCAGGTCGGGCACCAGCAACAGGTCGTGGGCTGCCTCCAGCTGGGGCGAGCCCGCGGCCGCGACGAGCTGGTAGATGGTGTTGAACGGCAGCTCCTGAACCCCGGCGACCGCGTACAGGTCGGCCGCGGGGAGCGTCGCGTGCAGCCGCTCGGACACACCCTCGGTGCGTGCGTCCCGGTAGTGCACGGGGTTGCCCAGCAGTGCGCCGGTCCCGTCGAGGAGGCCGAAGTCGATCGCCCAGGAGTCGATCCCGACCGAGTCCAGCGGCGCCTCCGCGCCGGCAGCGCCCAGTCCGTCCAGCACGCCGCGGTAGAGCGCCAGCACGTCCCAGTGCAGGGTGTTCGATAGTCGGACCGGGCCGTTGGGGAACCGGGCGGCCTCGGCGAGATCCAGTCGGCCGGGGCCGACGTCGGCGGCCATCACCCGGCCGCTCGACGCCCCGAGGTCGACCGCGGCCACCCGCACGGTCACGGGACCCGTACCTCGACGAACTCCAGCTCCACGAGGTCGGCGACGGCGGCGAGCTCGGGCACCCTGTGCCCTGTGCCGAGCGCCCAGTGATGATCGACGCCCGACGCACTCCAGACGTCGGTCCATTCGCCCGGGTCGCAACCGAAGTCGACGCGGGAGGTGGTGTTCCCGATCTGCAGATGCGGCCCGGGCACCACCTCACCCTCGGCGGCGACCAGGACGAAGCGTCCGTCTCGCCGCTGCCCGATCCCGCAGAGCGTGACGGGGCCGTGCTGCACGTCGAACTCGACGGAGACGCCCCGCCCGCGCTTGCCGTGGTACAGGCCGAGCCCGCGCAGCAGCGGCCGCCGCGAGCTGATCGCCAGATGCGCCGGCCCGTCGTGGCCCATCTCCACCACACCGGCGGTGAAGTCCAGCGCCTGCAGCTCCGTGAAGGAACCGCCGGCACCGAGCCGGTCCAGCACCAGCATCGCGATCGAGTTGCGCAGCTCGTACTCCCCCGCCGCCGGCACGCCACGGGCGGTGAGCAGCGAGGCGCCGAGGATCAGGCCTGCGGCGAGCGTCTCGTGCTGCTCGCCGTTCAGGCCGCGGTGGTAGTAGGCGAGCGAATCGAGCGAGAAGTCCTCGACGAGCCGGTCGAGGCCGACGGAGACCCGCGCACCCCATTCCAGGTCGGCAGCCTCGACCGAGCTGTCGACGTCGAAGACCTCACGGGCCAGCGCCACCCGCTCCTGCGTCTGCGTGTCGGTGACGGCCTCGACCCGCACCCGTAGGTCGTCGATCTCCAGCACCTCGACGTGCCCGCCGAGCTGTGCCGACACGGATGAGAGGTCCGTGGCGACGTCCAGCATGCCCGGGTAGAGGTGGCCCATCAGGCCGTGCCGGGCGTGGCGGAGCGTTCCGCGGACACCCGCGGCGCGCACCCACCGGGCGATCCGCGCCCACGCGCGCTCGTCCTCGACATGCCCCGACACGGACCGGAACGCCACCCCGGCGCGGTCGAACGCGTTGGCCATCTCCGGGAGCGGGCAGGCCCCGCAGTAGGCGAGCCAGGCTCCGGTGTCGAAGGTGGCGTGGTCCATCCGCTCCGTGGGCTGCAGGTTGATCAGCAGCACGGGCGCACCGCTGCGCTGCGCGACCGGCACCAGCATGGACGCCGTCATGTAGGTGGTCAGGAAGCCGACGATGAGATCGCAGCCCGCGACCCGCAGCTTCTCCGCGGCGGCCGCGCCTTCCTGCGCGTCGGAG
This sequence comes from Pseudonocardia yunnanensis, assembly GCF_039534065.1. NCBI lineage: Bacteria > Bacillati > Actinomycetota > Actinomycetes > Pseudonocardiales > Pseudonocardiaceae > Pseudonocardia > Pseudonocardia yunnanensis. Next base: position 30,974 of record NZ_BAAAUS010000024.1, read on the forward strand.
ATGAAGCCGACGTCGACGACCTCCACCTCGTCGCCGAGCGCCCGCAGCCGCTCCGACACGCGCGCGGCGGACCGGCGCAGCTGCGGGAGCAGGTCGGGGAACTGCGGCCAGTACGCGCCGAGCCCACCGGCCACGAGCCCGACGGTGGTGCGACGCGAGGTGGTCCGCACGAGCCCCGCAGGGGTCTCGAGCACCGAGGTCATGACAGCTCCTCTCCTTCGAGGCGATGTGTCAGCGCAGGAACGCGGCCGCGACCCCGGCGTCGACGGGGATGTGCATTCCGGTGGTGTGGGACAGGTCGCCTGCGGTGAGCACGACGACCGCGGCCGCGACGTGCTCGGGCAGCACCTCCCGCTTGAGTAGGGTCCGCTGTGCGTAGAACTCGCCGAGCTTCTCCTCCGGCACGCCGTAGACGGCGGCGCGCTGTGCACCCCAGCCTCCCGCGAAGATCCCCGAGCCGCGGACGACGCCGTCCGGGTTCACGCCGTTGACCTTGATGCCGTGCTCGCCGAGCTCGGCGGCGAGCAGCCGCACCTGGTGGGCCTGGTCGGCCTTCGCCGCGCCGTAGGCCACGTTGTTCGGGCCGGCGAACACGCCGTTCTTGCTGGCGATGTAGACGATGTCCCCGCCCATGCCCTGCGCGATCATCGCGCGCGCGGCGGACCGGGCGACGAGGAACGAGCCCTTGGCCATGACGTCGTGCTGGATGTCCCAGTCGGCCTCGGTGGTGTCGAGCAGCGACTTGGAGATCGACAGCCCGGCGTTGTTGACCACGAGGTCGACCCCGCCGAAGGCCAGCGCTGCCGCGTCGACGGCGGCGGCCACCGCGTCGGCCGAGGTGACGTCCACCGTCACCGGCACGGCGACGTCGGCGTTCCCCAGCTCGGCGGCCACGCCGGCGGCAGCGTCGCCGTCGCGGTCGGCCACCACCACGCACGCGCCCTCGGCCGCGAGCCGCGTGGCCGTGGCCCGGCCGATCCCCGAACCCCCGCCGGTGACGAACGCGATCCGCCCGGCGAGCGGCTTCGGCTTCGGCCTCCGCGCGAGCTTGGCCTCCTCGAGGGCCCAGTACTCGATGCGGAACTTCTCCGACTCCGGGATCGGCTCGTAGGTGGAGAGTGCCTCGGCGCCGCGCATCACGTTGATCGCGTTGACGTAGAACTCCCCGGCGACACGCGCGGTCTGCTTGTCGGCACCGAAGCTGAACATCCCGACGCCCGGCACGAGCACGATCGCCGGATCGGCCCCGCGCATCGCCGGGCTGTCCGGAGTGGCGTGCCGCTCGTAGTAGCCGCGGTAGTCGTCGCGGTAGGCGGCGTGCAGCTCGCGCAGCCGCGCGATCGCCTCCTCCAGCGGGGCGGTGGCCGGGAGGTCCAGCACGAGCGGGCGCACCTTCGTGCGCAGGAAGTGGTCCGGGCAGGAGGTGCCGAGCGCGGCCAGGCGCTCGAGCTTCTCGCGCGCGAGGAAGTCGAGCACCGCGTCGGTGTCGGTGAAGTGGCCGACCTGACGGCGGTCGGTGGACGCGAGTCCGCGCAGCACAGGTGCCAGGGCCGCGGCCCGCGCCCGGCGCTCGTCCGCCGGCAACGGCTCGTACCCGGGCCTGACGGCTCCGAAGGGCTCCGCCGACCCGCGCTCCTCGATGTAACGGGTGGCGGTGGCGATGATGTCGAGCGAGTTGGCTTCGCACTCCTCGCTCGTGGCACCCCAGGCGGTGATCCCGTGCCCGCCGAGGATCACGCCGACCGCCTGCGGGTTGGCCCGCTTGACCGCGGCGATGTCGAGGCCGAGCTGGAAGCCGGGGCGCCGCCACGGCACCCACACGACCCGGTCGCCGAAGATCTCCTTGGTGAGCGCCTCGCCGTCGGTGGCGGTGGCGATCGCGATGCCGGCGTCGGGGTGCAGGTGGTCGACGTGGTCGGCGTCGACGAGCCCGTGCATCGCCGTGTCGATCGACGGGGCCGCTCCGCCCTTGCCGTGCGCGCAGTAGTCGAACGCGGCGACCATCTCGTCCTCGCGCTCCACGCCCGGGTAGACGTCGACGAGCGCACGGAGCCGGTCCAGGCGTAGCACCGCGAGCCCCGGCTCGGTGAGCGTGCCGAGGTCACCGCCCGAGCCCTTGACCCACATGAGGTCGACGGGCCGGCCCGTGACCGGGTCGTCGGCACTGGCCTTGGCGGAGGTGTTGCCGCCCGCGTAGTTGGTGGTGCGGGGGTCGGCGCCGAGGCGGTTGCTCCGGCCGAGGAGCGCCTGGACTGCCGGGTGGGTCATCGTCTGCTTCTCCAGCGTTCGTGGGGTGGGCGGATGCGGGTTCAGGCGCCCCAGCCGGCCTGCTGCCCGCCGACCCGCTCGGACTCGATCTGCTGCTGGTAGCCCGAGCGGTGGTAGGCGGCGACGGGTTCGGGGTCGAGGTCCATCTCGGCGCGCAGCTCGCGCAGCAGCGGGCGCACGTCCGAGGAGTAGGCGTCCATCAGCACCGCGTTGGCGCCGAGAACGTCACCGGAGCGCTGCGCGGCCGCCAGTGCGTCGGTGTCCACGAGCAGCGCCTTGGCCGTGGCCTCCTGCACGTTCATCACCGACCGGATGATCGCCGGGATCTTGGCCTCGATGTTGTGGCACTGGTCGAGCATGAACGCGATCCCCGCAGCCGGGGACAGCGCGTCGACCGAGACGATCTCGTGCATGATCCGGAACAGCTGGAACGGGTCGGCCGCGCCCACCATCAGGTCGTCGTCGGCGTAGAAGCGCGAGTTGAAGTCGAACGCGCCGAGCTTCCCGGCCCGCAGCAGGAACGCCACGATGAACTCGATGTTGGTGCCGGGGGCGTGGTGGCCGGTGTCGATGCACACCGTCGCCTTGTCACCCAGCTCGATGCAGTGGGCGTAGGAGGTGCCCCAGTCGGGCACGTCCGTGGTGTAGAAGGCGGGCTCGAAGAGCTTGTACTCCAGCAGCATCCGCTGGTCGGGGCCGAGCCGGTCGTAGACCTCACGCAGCGCCTCGGCGAGGCGGTCCTGCCGGGCGCGGATGCTGTCCTGCCCGGGGTAGTTGGTGCCGTCGGAGAACCACAGCTTGAGGTCACGGGAACCCGTGGCGTCCATGATGTCGACGCACTCCAGCAGGTGGTCGGTCGCCTTGCGGCGCACCTGTGGGTCGGGGTTGGTGACGCTGCCGAGCTTGTAGTCGTCGTCCTGGAAGACGTTCGCGTTGATCGCCCCGATGCCCACGCCCTGGGCCGCCGCGTACTTCGCCAGCTCGGCGTAGTCGTCGACGCGGTCCCACGGGATGTGCAGCGCCACCGTGGGCGCCACCCCCGTGAGGCGGTGCACCACTGCGGCGTCCGCGATCTTCTCCTGCGGCGTCCGCGGCACTCCGGCCTGCGCGAACACCTTGAACCGCGTGCCCGAGTTCGCGTAGGCCCACGAGGGGGTCTCGATGCGCTGCTCCCGCAGCGCCTGACGAACGACTCCCGGGTCAGCCATGCTGTTCTCCCCTCCCGCGGCGCTTCGACGCCGTGGCCGTGCTCGATCCGGCGCCGCGCCGCGACGCCGGTTCCCGTCCCGTACGCCGCTCGAGCGCACTCTGCTCTCTGTGACTGCTTCCGCCGATGTCCGTGACATCCGTCGGGTTCATGACGGCACAGCCGGTGCCTCGGCGACGATCTGTTCCAGCCGCGCGCGCACCGCATCGGGCGCGGGCCGCAGGAGCGGCGGGACGAGCGCAGGCAGCGCGGCCGCGGGGGCGTCGAGGTAGGGGGCGATGCGCCCCGCGACCACGGCGCTGTCGGCGGCGAGCCCGGCCTCGACGGCCACGCTGACGAGCTCGTCCCACAGCCGCGGGCTGTCGATCACGTCCCGGACCGTGCGCAGCGGCCGGGCCTGCGGGGCGGCGTCCTCGACGTCCCAGTGGTGGCGGCCGTGGCCCACCTCCACCGCGGACGCGCTGCCCGGCAGGTGGACGGACGCACGCGCGCCGACCGGAACCTCGACGTCGAGCAGGAAGCGCCCGTCGGAACGCCGCCAGGCGACCGACGCCTCGCCATACGGCGTCTCGTGGCGTGCCGCGGCGCTGGTCAGCCCGCCGCCGGGGACGGGCCGGACGAGGATCCGCCGGTACCCCGGTTCGGCGGGCGCGAACCCGGCCACGACCCGGTGCAGCCAGTCGGCCACCGCGCCGAGCGCGTAGTGGTTGAAGGAGGTCATCTGGCCAGGGTTGATCGACCCGTCGGGGAGCATGCTGTCCCAGCGCTCCCAGATCGTCGTGGCGCCCATCGTCACGGGGTAGAGCCACGACGGGCAGCCGCGTTCGAGCAGGAGCCGGTACGCGAGGTCCGGCTCGCCCGCGATGGTCAGGGCGTCGGTGATCAGCGGCGTGCCGACGAACCCGGTGGCGACCCGGAAGCCTGCGGCGCGCACCAGGTCGGCGAGCCTGCGCCCGGCGTAGGCACGTTGCTCGGGGGTCGGCAGCAGGTCCCAGACCAGGGCGAGGGCGTAGGCCGTCGGAGCGTCGTTGTGCAGGCGCCCGGACGGGCTGACGAACTCCCGCGCGAACGCGTCGCGGGCCGTGGCGGCGAGGTCGGTGTAGCGGCTGCGCTCCTCGTCTCGGCCCAGCACCTCGGCGGCTCGCGCGACGAGCTCCGCGGATCGCACGAGGTGGGCCGTGGCGACCAGGTCCGGATCCGTACGCGCGGCCGCAGGGTCCTCCGGCGGCGCGGCGGGGTCGAGCCAGTCGCCGAACTGGAAGCCCCCGGCCCAGAGTCCGTCCTTCCCGGCGAGGCCGGCGATCCGATCGGTCCAGGCCCGCATGCTCTCGAACTGCGCGGCGAGCACGCCGACGTCGGCGAAGCGCTCGTAGAGCACCCACGGCACGACCGTGGCTGCGTCGCCCCACGCCGCCGCGGCCGGTCCCTCGGGACCCCGGATCGCGTCCGGCACCACGTACGGCACGGACCCGTCGGGCTGCTGCTCGGCGGCGAGGTCGGCAAGCCATGAGGTCAGGAACCCCGAACAGTCCGCGAGGAAGGACGCCGTGGGGGCGAAGATCTGGATGTCGCCGGTCCACCCCATCCGCTCGTCGCGCTGCGGGCAGTCGGTGGGGACGTCGAGGAAGTTGCCGCGCATGCTCCGCACGACGTTGGCGTGCAGCGTCTCGACGTCGGGGTCGGAGCATGCGAAGGAGCCGGTGGGCGCGAGATCCGAGCTCAGGACCACAGCGGTGGCGGACTCGATCTGCCCCTCGTCGACGCCGCTCAGCTCGGCGTACCGGAAGCCGTGGAACGTGAGCGACGGTTCGAGCACAGCGTCACCCGAGGCGAGCAGGTAGTCGTCGGTGGCCTCCGCCGACCGCAGCGGCCGCACCCCGAGCTCCCCGCGTTCGAGCACCTCGGCGTGCCGGACCGTCACGCGCTGCCCCGCCGCGCCCCCTCGCACCCGCAGCCGCACCCAGCCGACGACGTTCTCCCCGAAGTCGGCGAGCAGCCGCCCGGACGGGGAGCGGAAGAGCGCGACCGCGGGTACCTCGGCGACTGCGCGCACGGGCGGCCCGGACGGCGGGACGAGCCGGCCGAGATCCTCGTCCAGCACGTCGACGGGCCCCTCCGGGCCGCGCGCGTCCCACCGCAGGTCGGTGGTCTGACCGTCGTAGAGATCATCGGCGAGCACGCCGCTCGCCCGCGCGCCCCAGGTGGCGTCGGTGCCGAACGTGCGGACCGTGCCGTCGGCGTGGGTGACCTCGAGCTGCGCCAGCGCGGCGAGCCGCTCGCCGTAGAGGGCGCGCTGACCGTCCCAGCCGAGCCGGCCGCGGTACCAGCCGTTGCCCAGCAGTACCTCGATCGTGTTGGGGCCCTCGTGCAGCAGCGCCGTGACGTCGTGGGTGCGGAAGCGCAGCCGGTGGGCGTAGGAGGTCCATCCCGGGGCGAGCTCCTCGTCGGTGACGCGCTCGCCGTTGATCGACGTGACGTGCAGCCCGAGCGCGGTGACGTGCAAGCGTGCCCGGACCACCTGACCGTGCAGCTCCACGGCGCCGCGCACGATCGGCGCCGGCTGCCTGATCCCGCCCACGGTGCGGGGCGAGACGAAACGGGCGCTCCAGTCGGCGGCGTCGAGCAGCGTGGTCTCCAGCGCCGCGGGTTCGCTCCAGTCGCTCCAGCCGCTCCTGTCCTGCCCGGCCACGCGGGCGCGGACCGAGGCGCGGGCTCGCGACCCGAGCGGCGGGAACGGCCAGGCCACGAGCACCTGCTCGGAGGTGTCGACGCGCTCGGTGACGACATCACCGGCCTCATCGGTCAGTTCGAGCTCGACTGCCGACTGGACGAAGCCCTCGGGGGCGGCGGGGATGCGCCAGGAGAGCCGGGGGGAGGCGCTGCCGATGCCGAACCCGGAGGCGGCGTGCTCGAACCGGACGGGTTCGGGCCGGACGGTCGGGGACGGATAGGGCATGCGGCCTCCCTTGGTCGCAGGACATCCGGCGCCGGGCCGGCGAGGGCGCTCGCGGGGCTCGTCAGCTCCGCTGCACGCAGCACGCGACAACTATGAAACGTTTCATACCATCGCTTCAGTAAGGTAGCCCGCATCACGTCAAACGTCAACAGTTGAATCACATCGGCGCCCGATCAGTCAGCGATGTCCGCCTGAGCCGTCCAGGATCGTGCCCGACTGTGAGGCTTGACTGCGATCTATGCCATAGCTACCTTTCCCCCACCTCGTATTGAAACGAATCAATCGGAGGTCCAATGCCGGACCACGAGGCCTGCCGGTCGCGCCGAATCCCGGGCGCACCATGACCGCCGCCCCCGCGCTCCATGCCACGGGCCTGCCGCAGAGGCACAACTCGTACCGCCGGGGCGCCTGACCGCCCCCACCCGTTCCGCATCAAGGAGGATGCCGTGCCTGCACCCGAGGCCGTCGGCGTCGAACCCGCCGGGGACGACGCGACGATCAGCAAGCAACAGTGGAAGTGGTCGATCCTGGCTGCGATGGCGTCCTATCTGGACGCCGGGTCGATCGTGGCCCTCGGCGCGGGCCTCACCCTGTTCCAGAGCGAGCTGGGGCTGTCCAGCGTCGGCGTCGGCGCGCTCGCCGCGATCGGGCCGAACGCGATCGGGTGCGCCCTGGGCGCGTTCATCGGGGGCAGGCTCGGCGACAAGCTCGGCCGCAAGCGGATCTACAAGTGGGATCTCCTGATCTATGCGCTCGGCATCCTGCTGATCGCGCTGGCGGTGAACCCGGCGATGCTGTTCATCGGCACGTTCATCGTCGGCGTCGCCGTCGGCGCGGACGTGCCGACATCCCTGGCGCTGGTCGGCGAGTTCGCCCCGGCCAAGGGCCGAGGCAGGCTCATCGGGCTCACCCAGGTGGCGTGGAACCTCGGCCCGGTCATCGTGCTCGTGCTGGCGCTGGTGCTGACCCCGATCGGCCTGCTGGGCACGCGGATCGTCTTCCTGCACCTGTTCGTGGTCGCCCTCGTCACCTGGGCGCTGCGGCGGGGCATGGTCGAGTCGGCCCGCTGGACGGCGGCCGCGAACCGCGCCCGTTCCACCGCCGACCAGGTGCGCCAGCTGTTCCACGGCCACAACCTGCGCGCCCTCGTCTGGACCGGGTCGATCTACACGTTCTGGGGTCTCGCCGCCGGCACGTCGGGCATCTTCACGCCGTACGTCGTCGAGACGCTCGGCGCAGGCACCCAGGCCGCGGGCGTGGCGCTGTCGTGCGCCGGGTTCGTGATCGGGATCTTCGCCACGGTGTTCCTGTTCATGCGCCTCAACGACCGCAGCTACGCCACCCGGCGCGCGATGTGGGGCATCGGAGCGCTGCTGCAGATCGTGGCGTACGGGGTCTACCTGGTGCTGCCGTTCACCGTGCCGGTCGTGATCCTCAACATCGTGCTGTTCGGCATCGGGGCGGCACTGGCCGGTGAGCCGACGTACAAGGTGTTCAGCCAGGAGCTGTTCCCGACGATGCTGCGCGGCACCGCCCAGGGCTTCACGTTCGGCGTCGCCCGCACGCTGCTCGGGATCTGGAGCTTCTTCGTCCCGATCCTGGCGGCGGTGGAGATCGGCCCGGTCGCCCTGCTGCTCACCGCCTTCCTCGCCGTCAGCGGGGTCATCGGCTTCTTCTTCATGCCCGACACCGTCGGCAAGTCGCTCGAACAGATCGAGAGCGAACGGTCGGTCCACGCGTGAGGGACGACGCCCTGACCGCCGGGGTCGGTGAGCTGCTGCGCCGCTTCACCGACCCCGACCCCCGGTTCGGCCCGCTGCCCATCTGGTGGTGGAGCGGCGCGCGGATCACCCGGGAACGGCTGCGCTGGCAGATGGAGCAGCTCGTGGCCGGGGGCGTGCGCCAGGCCGTGGTGCTGTGCCTGGCGCCGACCGGCCCGATGTTCGGATCCGTGGCCGATGACCCGCCGTTCCTCTCGCCGGAGTGGCTGGAGCTGTTCGACCAGGCCTGCGCCGACGCCGAGGAGCTGGGCTTCACGCTCTGGATGTACGACCAGATCGGCTTCTCCGGGGCGAACCTGCAGGGCAGGCTGATCGCGGACGAGCCGTCCTTCGCCGGGCAGGCCCTGTTCCGCACGGAGGGCTCGGGGGCACAGGTCGTGCTCACCGCGCCCGCCGGGCACACGCCGCTCTGCGCCTGGGCCGTGCTCGGCTCCGGCGAGCGCGTGCCCGTCCCGATCGAGGACGGCAGCGCCCGGTGGGCGGGCGAGGCCGCCGCCGTCACGCTCGTGCACGCCGGCACCAGCGGCTTCGACTACTTCAGCGAGGCCGCCTGCGCTGCACTGCTGGAGCAGGTGCACGGCACGCTCGAACGCGCGGTCGGCCGCTGGTTCGGCCGCAGCATCGGCGGCTTCTTCCAGGACGAGCTCCCGCCGATGCCCACGTGGGGCGGCGACTTCGCCACCACGTTCGCCGCGCGCTACGGCTACGACCTGCTGCCGCAGCTGTGGGCGTTGTGGGAGCAGGACGCCTCGGCACAGGCCGCGCGCATCCGCCGCGACTACCACGAGCACCGCGCAACGCTCGCCCGCCGCGGCTTCTTCGACCAGCACGACGCCTGGTTCGCCGCGCGCGGCCTCGTCTGCGGGTTCGACCAGGCATCGCCTGCCCGCGAAGGCGACCCGGTCGGCGGCGTGCACACCTACGGCGACTACCTCGGCCTGCATGCCGGCTACGGCGCCCCGGGCAGCGACCACTGGGGCGACGCCAAGGTCCACAGCTCGCTCGCCCACGCGAACGGTCACGAGCGGGTCTGGATCGAGGCGTTCCACTCGTCGGGCTGGGGCGGCACGCTCGAGGAGACCTACGACTGGCTCTCGGCGTTCCTGCGCCGCGGCGCCACCCTCTACGACCCGCACGCCGTCTACTACTCCACGGTCGGCGGCTGGTGGGAGTGGGCGCCGCCGTCCACGTGCTGGCGTCAGCCGTACTGGCCGTCCTACCCGGTGTTCGCCACGGCCGTCTCGCGGCTCTGCTCGGTGCTGACGGCCGGCGAGCACGTGGCCGACGTGCTACTGCTCTCCCCCACCACCACGGCGCAGGCGCACGTGACGCTCGCCGGGGCGCTGCCGGACGCCGACCGCGTGAACCGGGTGTTCCGCGAGCTCAACGGGATCAACTCGTGGCTGGCCGAGCGGCGCGGTGTGCTGGAGCGGGCCGGGATCGACCACGACGCGCTCGACGAGGCCACCGTTGCCGGCGGCAAGGTCGAGGGCTCCGCCTTGGAGGTGGCCGCGGAGGCCTACCGCACCGTGGTACTGCCCGCGACCACCGCTCTGCACGTCGACGCCGCCCGGCGGCTGATGGAACTCGCCATGGCAGGCGGGCGGGTGATCTGCGTCGAGCGGGAGCCGGAGCTGTTCCTCGGAGCCGACGACCAAGCGGTGGCGGACGACTTCCGGGCAGCGCTCGCAGCCGGACGGATCACGGTGCTCGCGAGCTCCGAGGACGTCGCCGCCGCGGTGCTGCACGGGCCCGTGCGGGTGGGCGCCGACGCGCCGTTCCTGCTGCGCCGCCACGGCGACGCCCACGTGCTCGCCCTCACCGCGCACGACGAGCACAGCGGCACCGCCGCGCCGATCCTGCAGCTGGGCGAGGGCTCGTGGGTCGACAGCGGCTTCACGTGGACGGACTACAACGACCAGCTCCGCACGCGCGGGTACCGGTTCGTCGCGCCCGGCCTCCGCACGGCCCATGTCCACGTCGACGGGCTCGCCGCGCCGCGGGCGCAGAGCTGGTCACCGGGCACCGGACAGCGCACCGAGCTGACCGTCACGGCGGACGGCGACGGCTGGGCGTTCGACGTGCCCTTCGACGACGGCGCGGTGGCCCTCGTCGTGCTCGCCGAGGCGCTCCCGGCCGCCACGGCGGAGCCGCTGGGCACCGTGGCGGAGACCGTCGCCCTCACCGGGCCGTGGCAGGCGCTGCCCGAGTCCACGTTGGACAACCGCTGGGGCGACCTGGCCGCGGCCGACCGCCCCGGCGTGCTCCCGATCGAGGTGTGGCGGCTGGAACACAGCACCGGCGGGATCGAATGGACGCCCGTGACGGCGGGCTTCGGCCCGTTCGCCGAGGTCCGGGGCCCGTGGCGGAACGGCGAGGCTCCCTGGGAGCCTGCCGAGTGGTCGCTCGCCCGCGGCATCCGCGACGACCCGGCACACGCCGAGACGCTCGGGCCGAAGGGCAGCGTGCCCGAGGAGTTCCTCGACTGGCGGCACGTGCAAGCCGGGGAACGGGTGGCGGTCCGCACCCATCTCGTCCTGCCCGACATCCCCGGGCTGCTGCTCGCGGTGGGCGCGGGAGCAGCTCGCCGGGTGCTGGTGGACGGCACCGAACTGCCCGTCGAGGGGACGGGCCACCAGTCGTTCAGCCCGCTCCCCGACGGCCCGGCCGGGCGCACGGTGGCGGTCGAGATCGAACTGACGGCCGACCGGGGCGGCCCGCTGCGTGCGTCCTTCGCCGTGGTGACCGACGCCGATGCCTACCGGCGTCCTGAGTGGATGCTGCCCGGCGGCGACGTCGTCGTGGGCGAGTCGGCCGACCTCGTGCTGGACGTGCCACTGACCGAGGTGCCCGCCGACCCGCGTGTCCAGGTCGGCTCCGACGGGGCGTGCAGCCTGCTCGTCAAAGGGGTGGAGGTGGGCCGCCAGGGCGACTTCAACCCCTACCCGGACCACCGCGAGATCCGCGTGCACACCTACGACCTCGGCCCACACCTGCGGGCCGGGGAGAACACCATCACCCTCCGCGTCACGAACCAGAGCCTCGAGCCGACGGCCGCCACTCTCGACTCACCCGCCATCGGCGGGCTCGGGATCCGCAGCGGCGACGGCTGGACGGCCCGGCGCGGCGGCGATCAGGTGCCGCTCGTGCTGCGCCGCCGGCACGCGAGCGACCCCCGTTTCGTCTGCCTGGACGTGCGCCCGCACCCGCTGCCGGGTGCTGCGTGGCTCGACCCCGCCGCGGCCTCACACGGCGTGGTCCTGCCGCTCGTGCCCGACATCGATCCGGGCGCGGTGCGCATCGAGTGGTTGCGGCTGACCGTCCCGCCGGGCACGGTGGCGCTCCGCCCGGCGACACCACTGCAGGTCGTGGCGCTGGTGGACGGCCGGGAACTGAAGCCCGACCACGGAGTGATCCGGCTGCCGTCGCCCGCCAAAGCCGGCACCACAGTGCTGCTCCGCGTCACCGCAACCGACGGACGCCGCGGCGGCGCACTGCTCGACGGGCCGGTGGAGCTGGAGGTGACCGAGGCGCAGGTCCCGCTCGTCCCGTGGGAGGAGCTGGGGCTGCGAGCGCTGGGCGGGCAGATGACGTACCGGACGACGGCCACGGTCCCCGAGGTCGCGGGCTACCGGGCGATGCTCGACCTCGGGGAGGTCCGCGGCACCGCCGACGTCCGCGTGAACGGCGAGCTCGCGGGCCGGCTCGTCTGGGGCCCGTGGCGCGCCGAGGTCACCGACCTGCTCCGGCCCGGCAGCAACACCATCGAGGTGGTCGTCCGGGGCACGTTGGCCGGCTACCTCGACGACGCCTCCCCCACCCGCGGCGTCTACGCGGGCCAGGCCCGCACCGGCCTGCTGGGCCCGGTGGTGCTCCGCCTCCACTCCCGCTGAACGAGCGGCGCGCTCGTCCCGTAGGTCTGGATGAGCGCGCCGTCCGTTCAACTGGGTTGGACCGCAAGGCAGTGATCCCAGCCCTCCCGCCTTGGCCGTGGCGCAGTCCGGCGGATAAGAAGGCGGCATGGTTCGCGTCAAGATCTGCGGGATCACCACGCCGTCCGATGCCACGTTCGCTGCGGATTGCGGGGCCGATGCGATCGGGCTGAACTTCTACCCGAAGTCGCCGCGGTTCCTCACACCCGACGGGGCCGAGGAGATCGTCCGGGCGCTGCCGCCGTTTTCCACACCCGTCGGATTGTTCGTCGGTACTCCGGACGACGAGGTGGCGAACACCGTGCGGAGTTTCGGCCTGCGGGCTGTGCAGTCCTACCCCGAACGACCGCCCGGCCGAAGCTACTTCCCCGCGGCCCACGTCCCCGCGTTCCGCGTGCGTGACGCCGCCTCGCTGGAACTCATCACGCGGTACGTCCAGGATGCCCGCACGGCCGGCGTGGCACCCGCGGCCGTCCTCGTGGACGCGCACGTCGAGGGGAAGCTCGGCGGCACCGGGCATGTCGCTCCGTGGCACCTGCTCACCGGGTTCGACCCCGGGGTTCCGGTCGTCCTCGCCGGCGGGCTCACCCCGGACAACGTGGCCGACGCCATCCGCGCCGTCCGGCCGTGGGGCGTCGACGTGGCCAGCGGCGTCGAGTCCGCACCCGGCCGCAAGGACCCGGGCCGCGTGAGAGCGTTCATGCAGGCAGTGCACGCTGCATAGTCAAGAACTGACGAACGAGCGGCGCGTTGATCCACTACATCTGGACCAACGCGCCGCTCGTACCACCGGGCCCCCCTGGACCGAGCCCTCGGCTCGTTCCACCCGGCTTCCCCCCGACGAACCCAGCACTCACGACGCCACACCCGGACCCGGGTCAGGGCTCCTTGGTGGCGGTACGCGTGAGTTGGTCCTCCAGGTGGAAGATCTCCTCCAGCAGCAGGAAGCCCTCGTCCGGGCCGCGGCCGTCGAGGCCGGTGAAGAACTGCTGCATCTCCGCCTGCCAGCGTGCGTTCACCTCGGTGACCGCCATCGCCTGCTGGGCGGCGGTGAGATCGTCGGCCTCGACGTACCCGATGAGCAGACCGTCCGTGCGCAGGAAGAGCGAGTAGTTGTGCCAGCCGGAGTCGCGCAGGGCGGCGAGCATGTCCGGCCACACCGCCCGGTGCCGCTCCACGTACTCGTCCAGGCGGTCGGGCCGGACCTGGAGCTGGAAGCAGTAGCGCGGCACCGGGCGGTCCCCCTTCTCATAGCGGTCAGAAGTTGAACTGGTCGATGTTCTGTGCGGTGAACACCGTGGGCGGGCCGAGGACGATCTCGCCGTCGGTGCCGATCGTGTACTTGCCGAGCTTGCCGGCGGTGAACGTCTCGCCCTGCTTGCCGGTGATCTGCCCGGACGCGAGGGCTGCCCCGGCGTAGCCGGCGAGGTAGCCGATGTCGGCGGGGTTCCACAGCGCGAACTGCGACACCGTGCCGTCCTTGATGAACTCACGCATCTGGTTCGGCGTGCCGAGCCCCGTGACGGCGACCTTGCCCTTGTAGCTGGAGCTGCTGACGTACCGCGCGGTGGCGGCGATGCCCACGGTGGTGGGCGAGACGATCGCCTTCAGGTTCGGGTAGGTCTGCAGCAGACCCTGGGCCTCCTGGAACGACTTCTGGTCGTCGTCGTTGCCGTAGACCGTGGCCACGAGCTTCATGCCGGCGTTCTCGGGCTTCTTGAGTTCCTGCTCCATCACCGCGATCCAGGCGTTCTGGTTCGTCGCGTTCGGCGTGGCCGACAGGATCGCGATGTCACCCTGGCCGCCGGTCAGCTCCCGGGTCATCGTCACGAGCGTCTCGCCGATGCCCTGCGTGGTCGCCTGGTTGACGAAGACGTCGCGGCACTGCTTCGCGGCGTCGGAGTCGAACGCGACGACCTTGATACCGGCGTCGCGGGCCTGGTTGAGCGAGGGGCAGACCGCGTTGGGGTCGTTCGCGGCGATGCCGATCACGTCCTGCTGCTGCTGGATCAGCGTGTTGATGTAGCTGACCTGCGACGACGCGCTCGCATCGTTGGGGCCGACGAGCTTGTACTCGCCCTTGAGCTCGGTGACCGCCGCCTGGCCGCCGCCCGCCTCGATGTCCGAGTACGGGTTGTTCAGCTGCTTGGGCAGGAAGGCGATCTTGAGGCCCTCCTTCAGCGGCGCGTTCGGGTCGGCGGTCGCAGCACTGGCTCCACCACCGGAGCTGTCGCCCTGGTCTGCGGTCGACTCGCGGGTGGTGCCGCCGCAGGCCGATAGGCCGACGGCCAGCACGAGCCCGGCCGCGACGGGCACGAGCCCGCGGCGGAAGGTGCCCGCTCGGGCGGAGCGCAGGGACATGGGTGTTGCCTTTCAGGAGGACCGGACGGCCGGCGTCGGTGACGGTTCGGGGTCTGGGGAGGCGGGCGGCGGTGGGCCGGACGGGCGGCGGCGCCGCAGCGCGGCCTGCGCGTTTCTCGCCAGGTTGGGCGCGAGGACGGAGATGATGAGCAGCAGCCCGGTGACGACGCTGAGCGCCTCGTTCGACACGTCGTCCAGGCGCAGGGCGTTCTGCAGCGAGGTCAGCAGGAGCACGCCGCCCAGGACGCCCCAGAGGGTGCCCCGGCCGCCGAAGATCGAGACGCCGCCGAGCAGCACAGCGGCGACGACGGCCAGTTCGAGCCCGGTGCCGTTGTCGGCGCGGGCGCTGGAGTAGCGCAGCGTCCACAGCACTCCGGCCAGGGCCGCGACCGCGCCGCAGACGACGTAGAGCCAGAACTTCACGCGCGTGACGCGGACGCCGGCGAACCGGGCGGCCTCGGCGTTCGCGCCGATGGAGAAGAGCCCACGCCCGGCCGGGGTCAGGTGCAGCACGACCGCGAAGACGAGCCCGAGCACGAGGAGCGGGATCACCAGCAGCGGGATGCCGGTGCCGCCGATGTCGCCGGTGACGAGGTCGGTGTAGCTCTCGGGGAAGTCGGCGATCGCGCGGTCGCCGAGCACGACGAAGGCGAGGCCGCGGTAGAGCGCGAGGGTACCGATCGTGACGGCGAGCGACGGCAGCCCGAACACGGTGACGAAGGTGCCGTTCAGTGCGCCCAGCACGGCGCCGAGCAGCACGCAGACCGGGATGATCGTCTCGAGCGGGAGTCCCGCCTCCCACAACGCACCCATCACGGCGCTGGAGAGCCCGAGCGTGCTCGCGACCGAGAGGTCGATCTCCCCGGTGACGATGATCAGGGTCATCGGCAGCGCGATCAGGGCGATCGGGGCGAGGTCGAGCACCAGGAACGAGAGGTTGCGCGTCGAGGCGAAGTTGTCGACGGTGAACGACGCGATGATCAGGAACACGATCAGCACGCCGATGATCGCGGCGTCCCAGGAGGTCAGCCTGCCGAGCAGGCGCCGGGCGGGCTGGTCAGGAGACGGCATGTGATTCCCTCCGGCGCAGCGAGGCGGAGATGCGGGCGGCGACCAGCCGGTCGGTGCCGATGGCCAGCAGGATCAGCGCACCGACGATCGCCTGCTGCCAGAACTGGTCGATGCCGAGCACCGGCAGCGCACTGCCGATGGTGGTGAGCAGGAGGGCACCGATCGCCGCGCCCCAGACGGTGCCGCTGCCGCCGAAGACGGCGACGCCTCCGACCACGACGGCGGCGACGACGTTGAGCTCGTAGCCCGTGCCGGCGGCGGCGTCGATCGTGCCGAACCGGGCGGCGAAGAGCACCCCGGCGAGCCCGGCGAGCGCGCCGCTGACCACGAACGCCGCCAGCGTGCGGCGCCCGACCGGGATCCCGGCCAGGCGCGCGGCCTCGGGGTTGGAGCCCATGGCGTAGAGCTCCCGCCCGGACCGGTAGGTGCGCAGGAAGACCCCCGCCACCACGACGACCACCAGCGCGATGAGGATGAGCCACGGCGCACCCAGGACCGTGGCCGTGCCGAAGGACAGGAACCCCGGCGGCAGCTCGTCGGCGTTGATCTGCTGGCCGCCCGCCCAGAAGAACCCGATTCCGCGGAAGACGTAGAGCGTGCCGAGCGTGACGACCAGCGCGGGCACGTTGCCGAACCGCACGAGCACGCCGTTGAGCAGGCCGCAGACGGCCCCGAAGGCCAGCCCGGCCAGCAGCGCGATCACCACCGGCACACCGGGGGCCGCCTGCAGCAGCGAGCCGACCGCGAACGCGGAGAGACCCAGCACCGAGCCGACCGACAGGTCGATGTTGCGGGTGATCACCACGACCGACTGCCCGACGGCGAGCACGATGGTGATCGCCGCGGCCAGTACGAGGTCCCGGATGCTCTGCCCGGAGAGGAACCGGGGGTTCACGACCGCGGTGACGACGATCAGGGCGGCGAGCGCGAGGACGATGCCGAGCTCGCGCGCCCGCAGGATGAACCCGACCCGCGAACCGGCCGCGCGGTCGCGCTGCACGGTCGGCGCGGGATCGGTGGACGTGGGAGAGACCGTGGTCATGCCGCCACGCCCTGCCCGGTGGCCGCGAACATGACGGCCTGCTCGGACGCCTCGGCCCGTGGCAGCTCGGCCACCAGCCGTCCCTCCCTCATCACGAGCACCCGATCGGCCATGCCCAGCACCTCCGGCAGCTCCGAGGACACCATCACGATCGCGACACCCTCGGCCGCGAGATCCGACAGCAACCGGTGCACCTCGGCCTTCGTACCGACGTCGATCCCGCGGGTGGGCTCGTCGACGATCAACACCCGCGGCCGCGTCGAGAGCCATTTCGCCAGCACGACCTTCTGCTGGTTGCCGCCCGAGAGCCGGCCGACGGGGTCGGTCAGGTGGGCGTACTTCGTCTGCAGGCGTGCCGCCCAGTCGCGGGCGAAGCGCCGTTCCCCGCCACCGACCAGCAGGCCCAGCTTCGTCAGGCTGCCCAGCCGGGTGGCGGTGATGTTGCGCTCGATCGAGGCCTCCAGCACGAGGCCCTGCTGCCTGCGGTCCTCGGGCACGAGCGCGACACCGGCGCGCATGGCCGCCGCGGGTGAACCACCGCGCAACTGCTTCCCGTCGACCCGCACCTGGCCTGCGTCGCGGGGATCGACCCCGAAGACCGCTTGCACCACCTCCGAGCGCCCGGCGCCGACGAGGCCGGCGAGCGCGACGATCTCCCCCGCACGCACCGCGAACGACACGTCCGAGAAGACGCCGGCGCGGCTGAGGCCCTCGACCTCGAGCACGACGTCACCCGGCACGACGTCGCGCTTGGGGAACAGCGTCTCGAGCGGGCGGCCCACCATCCGCCGCACCATCTCGTCGACGGAGAGCTCGCCGAGCGGGTCGGTGGAGACGTGGGCACCGTCGCGCATGATCGTGACCCGCTGGCACAGGGCCGTGATCTCCTCGAAGCGGTGGGAGATGAAGAGCAGCGCGGCACCGTCGGCCCGCAACGACTCGGCCACGGCGAACAGGCGCTGCACCTCCACACCGGTGAGCGCGGCGGTGGGCTCGTCCATCACGATCACCCGGGCGTCGAGCGACAACGCCTTGGCGATCTCGACGATCTGCTGGTCGGCGATCGACAGGCCGCGGGCGGGCCGGTCGGGGTCGATGGCCACCCCGAGCTGGTCGAAGTAGGCCTCGGCGCGGGCGTTCATGGCGCGACGGTCGATCCGCCGCCCTGAGCGCAGGGGCTGGCGGCCCATGAAGATGTTCTCCGCGACCGACAGGTCCGGGAAGAGCGTGGGCTCCTGGTAGATCACGGCGATGCCGGCGGCCAGGGCGTCGGCCGGCGAGTGCAGCTCCAGTGGCTGCCCGTCGAGCTCGATCGTGCCCGTGTCCGGACGATGCAGCCCGGCGAGCATCTTGACGATCGTCGACTTGCCGGCGCCGTTCTCCCCCACGAGCGCGTGCACCTCGCCGCCGTACAGCGGAAAGGAGACGTCCCGGACGGCGGAGACGGCGCCGAAGGACTTCGCCACCGAGCGGACCGCGAGCAGCGGCTTGCTCGGCTCTGGGCTCGCCATCCGGCCCTCCTCCAGCGTCTTTGATGAAACGTTTCAAATGGTGAGCCACGCGACCGTACGGGCCACAGATAGAGCGTGTCAAGGTCGAACCAGCAGCACAAGACCCCGGCGGCGAGGCGACCAGGCTCCACGTTCGGCGGGTTCTCCGGGCGTATGACTACTGCCTGCATGGCACTCTTGTACGTTTCAGTGCCACACGGCATGCTGCCGGAATCGAGTTCGAGGATCGGAGACGACGAGGTGGTGACGGGATCGGGCACGCCCAGCATGAAGGACGTCGCGGCGCACGCGCGCGTCTCGCTGGGCACCGTCTCCAACGTCCTTAACCGCCCGGAGCTGGTGAGCGAGCGCACGCGCAAACGTGTCCTCGCGGCCATCGCCGAGCTGGGTTTCGTACGGAACGAGTCGGCGCGCCAGCTCCGGGGCGGGGGTAGCCGCACCCTCGCCTACGTCGTGCTCGACGCCGCCAACCCGTTCTTCACCGACGTGGCACGTGGGGTCCAGGACGCCGCCGACGCCGCCGGGCTCGCACTGTTCCTGTGCAACAGCGGCGAGGACCAGGAACGGCAGGCCGCCTACCTCGACCTCCTCGAGCAGCAGCGCGTCGAGGGCGTGCTCATCACCCCGGTCGACGCCGCCGACCCCCGCATCACCGCGCTCGCCCGGCGCGGCACGCCCGTGGTGATCGTCGACCGTGGCGCAGGCCCGCAGCACTGCTCCGTCACCGTGGACGACCAGCTCGGTGGCGAGCTGGCGGTCACCCACCTGCTCGACAGCGGCCACCGCAGGATCGCCTTCGTCGGAGGGCCACGCTCGATCGGGCAGGTCCGCGACCGCATCGCAGGCGCCGAACGAGCCATCGCGCGCGCCGGCACCGGCGAGCTGACGGTGCTGGAGACCCCCCGCCTCGACGTCGCCCAGGGCCGGCGCGCCGGGGAGCGGCTGGCAGGCCTGCCCGCCGCACACCGGCCCACCGCCGCGTTCTGCGCCAACGACCTGCTCGCGCTCGGACTGCTTCAGCAGATGGTCCGGCTGGGGCTGCGGGTGCCCGAGGACGTCGCGATCGTCGGCTACGACGACATCGAGTTCGCCGAGGCCGCCGCCGTGCCGTTGACGTCGGTGGCGCAGCCACGCCACCGGCTCGGGCGCACCGCTGCCGAGCTGCTCCTCGCCGAGGCCCGCAACCCGGAGGCGCACGAGCACCAGCAGGTCATGTTCGCCCCCGAGCTCGTGGTGCGGGCGTCCACACGGATGGGCGGCGCCGTAAGGTCCACGACGGTCGCCTGAGGCGGCGGGAGAGGGAGCAATGAAGATCGCCCTGTTCGTGACGTGCCTGGCCGACGCTCTGTACCCCCAGGTCGGACAGGCCACGGTCACGCTGCTCGAGCGGTTGGGCCACGAGGTCGTCTTCCCCGCGGCACAGACGTGCTGCGGGCAGATGCACATCAACACCGGATACCAGCGCGAGGCGCTCCCGCTGGTGCGCCACCACGTCGAGACCTTCGAGGACTGCGACGTCGTGGTGGCGCCGTCGGGCTCCTGCGTCGGGTCGGTGCGCCACCAGCACGCCATGGTCGCCCGCAACGCCGGGGACCAGGCGCTCGCCGAGCGGGCCGAGGCGGTCGCCACGCGCACCTACGAGCTGTCCGAGCTGCTGATCGACGTGCTCGGCGTGGAGGACGTCGGTGCCTACTACGCACACCGGGTCACCTACCACCCCACCTGCCACTCGCTGCGGCTGCTGCGCGTCGACGACAAGCCGCTGCGGCTGCTGCGCCACGTCCGCGGAATGACACTGCTGGAGCTACCCGAGGCCGACCAGTGCTGCGGGTTCGGCGGCACCTTCGCGTTGAAGAACGCCGACACGTCCACGGCGATGCTGGCGGACAAGATGAAGAACGTGATCTCCACCGGCGCGGAGGTCGCCACGGCGGGCGACTCGTCCTGCCTGATGCACATCGGCGGCGGGCTCTCCCGGCTGCGCACCGGCACCCGCACGGTCCACCTGGCGGAGATCCTGGCCGGCACGGAGTCGGTGGCATGAGCTCCACCGATCTCGGCATGCCCGCCGTCGCCCCGCGCGGGGTGGGCCATCTGCGCGGCGAGCAGTCCTTCCCCGCCGCCGCCCGCATCGCGTTGGCCGACTCCCAGCTGCGACGCAACCTCGGCCATGCCACGCGCACCATCCGCACGAAGCGGGCGTCGGTCGTGGCCGAGCTGGACGACTGGGAGCAGCTGCGGCTCGCGGGCGAGGCCCTCAAGACCGCCACGATGGCCCGCCTCGACGAGCACCTGGAGCGCCTGGAAGAAGCGGTGCAGGCCCGCGGCGGTGTCGTGCACTGGGCGCGCGACGCCAACGAGGCAAACGCGATCGTCACCCGGCTCGTGGCTGCCACGGGCGAGTCCGAGGTGGTCAAGGTCAAGTCCATGGCCACCCAGGAGATCGGGCTCAACGAGGCGCTGGAGGCAGTCGGGATCACGGCGCACGAGACCGACCTCGCCGAGCTGATCGTCCAGCTCGGCGGCGACATGCCGAGCCACATCCTCGTGCCGGCCATCCACCGCAACCGCGCGGAGATCCGCGACATCTTCCTGCGCGAGATGCCCGGCGTCGACCCGCAGCTCACCACCGAACCCCGACGTCTCGCCATGGCGGCTCGCGCACACCTGCGGGAGCGGTTCCTGCGCGCCAAGGTCGCGATCTCCGGGGCGAACTTCGGCGTTGCCGACACCGGCACGCTGCTCGTGGCCGAGTCCGAGGGCAACGGGCGGATGTGTCTGACCCTGCCGGACACACTGATCACGGTGATGGGCATCGAGAAGGTCGTGCCCACCTGGCAGGACCTCGAGGTGTTCCTGCAGCTGCTCCCGCGCAGCTCCACCGGCGAGCGGATGAACCCGTACAACTCGGCGTGGACCGGTGTCACCCCCGGCGACGGCCCGCAGACCTTCCATCTCGTGCTGCTCGACAACGGGCGCACTGCCGCCCTCGCCGACGAGATGGGCCGCACCGCACTGCACTGCATCCGGTGCTCGGCCTGCCTCAACGTGTGTCCCGTCTACGAGCGGGCGGGTGGCCACGCGTACGGCTCGGTGTACCCGGGCCCCATCGGTGCGGTGCTGTCGCCGCAGCTCACCGGCGTGGAGGACAACGCGTCGCTGCCGTATGCGTCGAGCCTGTGCGGAGCCTGCTTCGACGCCTGCCCGGTCCGGATCGACATCCCGTCGCTCTTGGTACGGCTGCGGGCCCGGCACGTCGACGAGCAGCGATCCGCGCACCGGGTCCCGAGCGCGGAGGCCCTCTCGATGGCCGCCGCGGCGTGGGTGATGGCGTCGCCCACGCGGTTCGCGGCCGCCGAGAAGGCATCGCGCGCCGCGCGCCTGCTCGGCCGCTCGGCGGGGCGGATCTCGGCGCTCCCGCCGCCCCTGTCGGCCTGGACGGCGAGCCGGGACGCGCCGCGCCCACCTGCGGAGACCTTCCGCGAGTGGTGGTCCCGCAACCGGGGCACATCGTGAGCGAGTTTGCGAGCTCACCATTGGACACAGCAGTGCCACGAACACGGCCGACGAGCGCCAGCGAGGAGGGCTCGTGAGCGAGCTTGCGAGCTCACCATTGGACACAGCAGTGCCACGAACACGGCCGACGAGCGCCAGCGAGGAGGGCTCGTGAGTGCCCGCGAGGACGTGCTGGCCCGCATCCGCGAGGCCAACCGCCAGGCGGGCCACCCGGCGCCGCCCGAGATCCCGCGCGACTACCACCGCAGCGGCGGCCACACACCCGGCGCGCCCGAGCTGCTCGGGCTGTTCCGCGACCGGCTCGTCGACTACCGCGCCACGGTGATCGACGCGCCCGCCGACGGCGTGCCGGCCGCACTCCGCGTCGCGCTGGCAGAGGTGGCCGGCCCCGTCGTGGTCCCGCCCGGCCTGCCGGACGGCTGGGTGCCCGACGGCGTCGTGGACGGCTCCGACGGCGTGGGCGTCCTCTCGCCCGCCGACCTCGACGAACACGCAGCCGTGGTCACCGCCTGCGCGGCCGCGTGCGCCACCACCGGCACGATCGCGCTGGACGGCTCACCCGACCAGGGGCGCCGGGCGCTGACACTCGTGCCGGACGTGCATGTCTGCGTGGTGCGCGCCGACCAGGTGGTGCAGACCGTCCCGGAGATGCTGGCGGCGCTGGAGCCGACCCGTCCGATCACGTTCATCAGCGGGCCGTCGGCCACCAGCGACATCGAACTGCAACGCGTGGAGGGCGTCCACGGGCCTCGCACGTTGATCGTGGTGCTGGTGGGCTGACGCGGCGTCAGGCCACCGGTGCCTGAGCGCGGGCCACCAGCCGGTCGATGCGCTCCCGCTCCACGGCGCCGACCAGCGGCGCCGGCATCCGCATGACGCCGGTGCCGAGCCCCAGCCTGGCGAGCGCGTGCTTGATCCCCTGCACGGTGTCGAGTGCGGCGGTCACGTCGTCGACCTCGGTCTGGGCCGTGCGCTCGGCCTCGGCGTCACCGCGCGCCACCGCGTCGGCGAGGGCGGTGAACGGCTCCGGGAACGCCGAGGCGCTGCCCGAGACGACACCCCGGCCGCCGGCCCGGACGACCGAGGCGAGAGCGGCGTCGTCGCCGGACCAGAGCAGTGAACCCGCCGGGAGAGCAGCCACGAACTCGGCCAGCAGGGCGGCCGCCGCGCCGCTGAGCTTGGCCCCGGCTAGCCCGCTCTCGACTGCTGCGCGCGCGAACTGCTCCGCGTCGGCCGGGACGCCCGTACGGTCCGGAAAGAGGTAGCCGTAGACCACGGCGTCCCTGCCGGCCTCGGTGATCGCGGCGAAGTGCCGCGTGACCGTGTCGGCGTCGACGGGCAGGTAGTAGGGCGTGATCGCGGCGAGGCGCCGAGCACCGGCGGCGACGGCGTCGCGGGCGAGCGTGACCGCGTCGCGGGTGGCAGCCGCCCCGATGTGGGCCACCACACGGTCCGGGCCGAAGACGTCGAGTGCGATCTCGATCAGGTCGCGCCGCTCGGCGCGGTGCAGGGCCGGGAACTCGCCGGTGGTGCCGGCGACGAACACCCCGTCGAGGCGGTCCACGAGCCCCGTCAGCAGCGCCCGGTTGGCCGCCCTGTCGAGCTCACCCGCCTCGTCGACGAGTGTGGGAACGGCGGCCAGCACGTCGGCGCGGGAACTGCGAGCGGACATGCTCACGACTGTAGTTCGCGCCGCTGCTACGCCGTCTCGCCGGGATCGGCCTCGCCGGGCCACCGGAGAAAGCGGTAGTTCGCCGGCCGCAGCCGCATCGCGTGCAGCACGATGACCGGATCGCCCGGGGCCACGACCACCTCGATCAGGTCGCGGCCCGGCGTCAGCCCGATGTGCAGCTCGACGTCACCCTGCACGACCGTGCGCAGTGGCGCGGCGAGCACCCGGCGGATGTCGTCGGCGGCTATCCCGTGCTTGCGGGCGCTGCGGGTCAGTCGCACAGACGCATGCTACGAGCACTCACGACAGCCGCGAGCACGGTCACCGGGAACCGTTCCGCAGCACCGTGAGCAGTTCCTCCTCGATCGCCGCGAATTGCGGAGAGGTGATCAGCCCGATCTCGCGCGGCCGGGGCAGGTCGACGCTCACCTCGCGCCGCACGTGCGTGGGCCGCGGCCCGAGCACCAGCACACGGTCGGAGAGGAACACCGCCTCCCGGATGTCGTGGGTGATCAGCAGCACCGTCCAGCCGAATCGCGTGCGCACGTCGTCGAGCCAGGTCTGCATGTCGGTGCGGGTGAGCGAATCCAGCGCACCGAACGGCTCGTCGAGCAGCAGCACCGCGCGGTCCTGCACCACCGTGCGCAGCAAGGCGGCCCGCTGGCGCATCCCGCCGGACAGCTCGTACGGGTGGGCCGACTCGAACCCGGACAGGCCGAACTCGGCGAAGAGCGGCCGGGCCCGCTCCCGGGCGGCCCGCCGGGACATCCCGGCCACCTCCAGACCCAGCGTCGTGTTGTCCAGGACGGTCCGCCACGGGAAGAGCAGATCCTGCTGGGGCATGTACGCGAAGGGGTCGACGCGGCCGGTGGCGTCTTCGCCGTCGACGAGGACCCGGCCGGAGTCGGGCCGTTCCAGGCCCGCGATCACGTTGAACAGCGTGGACTTGCCGCAGCCGCTCGGCCCGATCACGGAAACGAACTCACCGGGCGCCACGTCGAAGGTCACCCCGCCGAGCACCGGGAGCCCCGGGTAGGCCTTCCGGAGATCGTCGAGCACCAGCTTGGTCTCGTGGCCGCCCTCAGGCATGACGACGCTCCTTCCCGTGCCACGGGATCACCAGCCGTTGCACGACGTAGGTGAGGACGAACAGCGCGATGGACAGCAGCGCCGTCACCACCACCGCCGCGAGCACGAGATCCGTGCGGAAGGAGTTCTTCTGCAGGCTCATGAAGATCCCGAGCCCGGCCGTCGCACCGACGTACTCGGCGAAGATCGCTCCGGTCACGGCGTAGGTGATGCCGATCCGCAGCGCCGTGAAGAACGACGGCATCGCCCCGGGCAGGCGCACGTAGCGGAACTGCTTCCAGCGCGACGCGCCCATGCTGCGCAGCAGGTTGGTGGCCTGCCGGTCGGTGGCGGCAAACCCCTCGATCAGCCCGACGGCGATCGGGAAGAACGTCACGAGTGCGATCACCAGCACCTTCGGCAGCAGGCCGAACCCGAACCAGATGATCAGCAGCGGCGCGATCGCGATGATCGGCAGCGTCTGGGACGCCACCAGGAGCGGGGTGAGCGCGCGTCGCAACCACGGGGAGAAGTCCACGGCGATCGCCAGAGCCCAGCCCACCGCCAGCGACACCCCGAACCCGACCGCCGTGACCTGCAGCGTCGGCAGCGTGTTCTCCCACAGCTGCTCGCGGAACGCCCAGCCCTGCGTGGCGACGCGCAGCGGCGAGGGCAGCACCTGTGGCCTGACGCCTGCGGCCGTGACGTACCACTGCCAGGCGATGAGCCCGAGCGCGACGAGGACGAGCGACGGTACGACGGCCGAGGCCGTGCGCCGTCCGCCCGTGCGTGGTGCGCTCATGGCTTCGCCAGGTACTGGTTGGTGAACCAGGTCGAGAAGTCCGGCCGCTGGGTGACCGGCTTCCCGTCCGGCCCGGTGAGCACGCCGGAGTCGAACACCCACCCCGAGAAGCCCGACCACTCGTCCAGCGTCTGCTCACCCACCTTGCCGGACGCGTCACGGAGAAACTGGTCGGCGAGCATCTGCTGGCTGCGCATGACGAGCTCCGGCTCGGTGAACACGCCCGGGTTGGCGTCCATCAACAGTTGGGCGGCCTTGGCCGGGTCGTCCGCGCCGAGCTGGTAGCCGCGCTGCGCCGCCTGCACGAACTTCGCGGCCAGGTCGGGGTGGGCATGCAGCCAGGGGCTGTTGCCGATCAGCAGCACGTTGTAGGCGTCGGGGAAGCCGTAGTCGGTGTAGGCGAAGGTCTTGAGCGGCTGGCCGTGCAGCTCTGCCTCGATGCCCTCCCAGGCCATGAACGGCTCGGTGAAGTCGACCTGCCCGGCGTAGAGCGCCTCGTACGCGGAGGTGCCGAGGACCACCGTCGTGAAGTCGCCCTTGCCCCCGGCGTCGCGGATGACGGCCTGCATCTTGGGCTCCTCCCCCGGCCCGCCGAACCCGCCGTAGGTCTTGCCGTCGAGATCCTTCGGGGAGGTGATGTCGGCCCGGTCGGCCTTCACCGCGATCCGCGTGGCCCAGTGCTGCAGCACCGCCATCACGGAGGTGATGTCCGCGCCTGCCGCCTTCGAGAAGGTGAACGAGTCCTGGAAGCTGATGCCGAAGTCCGCTGCTCCCGACGAGACGAGCGTGTCGGGCGAGGTGTTGTTGTACGGGAGGAACTGCACGTCCAGCCCGGCGTCGCGGAACCAGCCCTCCTGCTGCGCCACGTAGAGACCGGTGTGGTTGGTGTTGGGTGTCCAGTCCAGAGCGACCCGGATCGTCTGCTCGCCACCGGTCCCGCCCGCTCCCCCGGCGCCGCCTGCGCACCCGGCCAGCACGAGCAGGAGCACGGCTGCCAGGACGACGGAGATCCGTTGCGAACGTACGCCGATCACGAGGTTCCTCCCTACGCCGGAATTAACCGGGTCAGGTTCGAACGGTCGGCGGCCGGTCCTGCCGCCCTCTCAGCCTCGGATCGTGGGCTCCCGCGGGTCTCCGGGATGATACGCGGCGCCGAAGATTCACGCATACGACGCCCATCCCGGGTGGTTCGTCCGGCCAGGTTCTCGGTTGTGGCATCGACCCCACCCCGGGCCCGATCTCTGCCGGTACGTTCGTCCTCAGGTCGGCCACCGCGCATCGGCACGGCGGAGGGGCGCCGCAACTGATCAGCGTCGTCATGCGCCCGACCGCCGCGACCGTGGCGCCGGGCCGCCGAGTCGTGTCGGCCCGGACGACTCTCGCTTCATCGAGTCGTGATCGACCACACCACACTCTGATCTTCACGAGGAGACCTACATGCAGTCAGGTGACCGGCGAATGATGTGGCACGGCATGTTCCTCTTTCTCATCGGGCTGGTGACCGGCCTTCTCGAGCGCCGTTTCAAGAACATGCGAATGGGAGTGTCCGCGCATCTGGAGGGCGTGATGAACGGCACCTTCCTGATCGCGCTCGGCGCTGTCTGGGGCTACGTCAAACTGCCGCGGCGGGCAGACCAGGCGGCCCGAGCGTCAGCTCTCTACGGCACGTACGGCAACTGGTTGTTCACCACCCTCGGCGCGGCGCTCGGCACCGCCGCCGCGAATCCGATCTCGTCGGCGGGCCACACCGGAAAGCCGTGGCAGGAGAAACTCGTCGGGGCCGGATTCCTGAGCATCGCCATCTCGATCATCGTTTCCGCGGTGCTGACCCTGTTCGGGCTCGGCCGGAAGGCGCCCACTGCGGAGAAGTCCGGCGGGGAACAGGATTCGACGCCGGCCCGTCGAGTGGCGTGAACCTGGCCGTTGGATCGCGGACCGCGCCGCCGCTCAGACCGCTACGAGGACCGGTTCGAAGGCCAGTTCGGCAGCGCCGACCAGCTTCGCGTCACGGCCGAGGGGGCTCGTCTCGATCCGCGTGCCTCCCACCGCGCGGCTCACGAGGCTGCGCTCGTGCACCATCGTCCGGACCTTCGCGACCACGGCCGGGGGCAGCGCCGTGAACAGGTCACCGAGCACCACCAGCTCGGGCGCCATCATGTTCACCACCGTGATCAGCCCCGTGGCGAGCCATGTCGCGAAGTCGTCGAGCCTGCCGGGCTGCTCGGCGCCCTCGAGTGACCGGAGCTCCGCCACCACCACGCCGCGGGGGGCGTCCTCGGGGAGCCCGAGCGCCCGGCACAGCGCCGCCTCCCCCACCTCCGTCTCCCAGCAACCGCGGGACCCGCAGTAGCAGGGCCGCCCGCCGGGCCGGACGACGAGGTGCCCGATCTCGCCGACATAGCCGCGGGTGCCGCGCAGGGGACGGCCCGCGGAGATCACGCCGCCGCCCACCCCCTTGTCGGCGGAGATGTAGACCAGGTCGTCGACGTCACGTGCGTCCCCACGGACGTGCTCGGCGAGGGCCCCGAGCTCGGCGTCGTTCGCCACCTGCACGGGGACCTTCAGCACCGCGCCGAGCCTGCGGCCCAGTGCGACGTCACGCCAGCCGAGGTTGGGCGCCTCGTGCACGAAACCGTCGTCACTGCGGACCACACCCGGCACCGACACCCCCACCCCCTGGGCCGTGACGGCCAGCTCCTCGGAGAGCAGCTGAGCCGACTCGGCGACGTGGGTGATCACCTCGCCCGGCGTGCGGGTGCGGTGGTGCAGGTTCCAGCTGTGGCGCCCGAGCATCTGTCCGCCGATGCCGACCATCGACATCGACACCTGCTCCACCCGCACGTCCACGGCCAGCACCACGGCGGCCTCCGGCTCGGGGAGCACCATCAGCGACGGACGTCCGGCGCCGTTGCGCTGCACCGGTAGTGCCTCGGTGACCACACCGGCCTCGGCGAGGCCGTCGACCACCGCCTTGATCGTGCTGCGGTTGAGCCCGAGCTCGCTGGCGAGGGTGGCTCGCGTGCACGGACCGTCGACGTGCAGGCGCCGCAGCAACGCTGCGCGGTTGTGCCGCCTGGCCTCGTCCGGCCGGGCGCCCGCGGTGGCGGCGGACGGACCGCCGCCACCGTCGCCGCCCCAGGTGCGGTTCACCTGGTGGCGACCGCCGAACGCCGCCGCGACAGCACGTCCACACCCGCCGCGAGGAGCAGCACGATCCCGTTGACGAGGAAGACGACGGACGCGGGCTGGCCGAGCAGGCCCAGTCCGTTGTTCACCGTGGCCAGCACCGCACCACCGATCACCGCGTTGCTCAGGCGCCCACGGCCACCGAACAGCGACGTCCCGCCGATCACGGCCCCACCGACCGCGAACAGCA
Source organism: Pseudonocardia yunnanensis (assembly GCF_039534065.1). Lineage (NCBI taxonomy): Bacteria > Bacillati > Actinomycetota > Actinomycetes > Pseudonocardiales > Pseudonocardiaceae > Pseudonocardia > Pseudonocardia yunnanensis. Next base: position 59,537 of record NZ_BAAAUS010000024.1, read on the forward strand.
GCGTGTTGCCGCCACCCGCGCTCGGCGACACCGAGCCGACCTTCGACGAGTAGATGATCGCGCCGATGGCCGCGAAGGCCGTGGAGATCACGAACACCGACGCCCGGATGCGGACCACGTCGATGCCGGCGCGGCGCGCGGCCTCACGGTTGCCACCGACCGCGTAGACGTGCCGGCCGAAGCGCGTGCGGTCGAGGACGTAGGTACCGACGACGAGCAGCACGAGCACGATCGGCACCACGTAGGGCACGCCCGAGATCACCAGCTGGCCCGGCGAACGGTTCACGGTCAGCAGGTAGGTCGCCACCGCGGCGAGCACGACCACGGCGCCGGTCTTGATCAGGACGAGACCCGTCGGCTGGGCGACGAGACCGAGCCTGCGCCGGGAGACCTGACGGTTGAGCATGACCGCGGTGTAACCACCTGCGGCCACGACGAACAGAATCCAGCTGCCCAGTGTCGAGAGGTTGCCGTTGGCCACCGCGTTGATCACCGGGTCGCGTAGCCCGAGCGTGCCGCCGTCGCCGATGAGCTGCAGGATCACGCCCTGCCAGGCGATGAACAACGCCAGCGTCACGACGAACGACGGCATGCCGACCTTCGCGACGAGGAAACCGGTGAGGCAGCCGATCACGACGCCCACCAGCACGGCGAGCAGCATCTCGAGCCACGGGTTCGGGGCGAACCCGATGAGAAGAAGCAGCAGCGCTCCTGCGGAGGCCACCGCACCCGCCCAGATCCGCAGCAGCACCGCCAGCACGATCGCGACGACGATCACCGCGGCGAACAGCAGGAAGACGGGCGTGCCCATCGCGCCGAGCAGGTTGCCGTGGCTCACCAGGTGCAGCGCCATCACCGCAGCGGTGAGCCCGGACGCCGTGCCGGCCGCCAGGTCGATCTCCCCGGTGAGCAGGACGAACACCAGTCCCATCGCGATGATGGTCTGCCCGGCGCCCTGCTGGAGGAGGTTGGCGAGGTTCAGCAGGCTCGGGAACGTGTCCGGCGCGAGCACCGTGAACAGGATGAAGAGCGCCAGCAGGCCGAGCAGGGCCGGTAGGGCGCCCAGGTCGCCGCCGCGAAGGTTGGTCAGGTAGCCACGGATCGCCTCGCCCGTGCTCCGCGCCGTGGTGTCGATGCCGAAGTCGGCCGCTCGCGAGGAGGCGGGCGCGGCCCGCTCGGCCGCGCTCGCCCCGCTGCTCGGGGCAGCCTTCTCCGTCTGGGCCTCGGGGCCCTCGGTGGGTGCCGTCATCAGACCGTCACGCTCTCGGGTCGCTGCAGGCCGAGATCCCCGGAACGGCCCGCGGTGATCAACTCGACGGCCTGCGTGTTGGTGATGTCCTTGGTGGGAACCTGGGCGACCATCCGGCCCAGGTACAGGGTGGCGATGCGGTCGGAGACCTCGAAGACGTCGGCCATGTTGTGGCTGATCAGCACGACACCGAGGCCTTGCTCGGCGAGTCGCCGGATGAGGTCGAGCACCTGACGGGTCTGGGCGACGCCCAGCGCGGCCGTGGGCTCGTCGAGCAGCACGACCTTGGAGTCCCAGAGCACCGCCTTGGCGATGGCGACGGTCTGGCGCTGTCCGCCGGACAGGGCCGCCACCGGCATCCGCACGGACGTCACCGTGCGCACCGACAGCGACGCGAGCGTGCGCCGGGCGGCCTGCTCCATGTCGGCCTCGTCGAGGAGCCACGACTTGCCGCGCTCCCGGCCGAGGAACATGTTCTGGACGATGTCGAGGTTGTCCGCCAGTGCGAGGTCCTGGTAGACGACCTCGATGCCGAGCTTCGAGGCGTCGGTGGGCGCGTTGAGCGTCACCGGCCTGCCCTCGAAGAGCACCTCGCCACTGTCGATCGGGTGGATGCCGGCGACGCACTTCACGAGCGTCGACTTGCCGGCACCGTTGTCCCCGACCAGCGCGGTGACCTCACCGGCGCGGACGGTGAGGTCGACGTCGTGCAGCACCTGGACGGCGCCGAAGCTCTTGTTCACCCCGCGCAGCTGCAGGATCGGATCAGTCATACGGGCACCTCCGGTGCCCGTGGGCGGATACGAGTGTCAGGGGGCCCCACTCGTATCCGCCCACGAGGGGTCGAGGGTTACTTGATGCCGAGCTGGTCGCAGGCGGCCTGGGTGGCCGCGACGCAGATCTCGGAGGCCTTGACGGCTCCGGCGTCGACCACGGACTTCACGTTGTCCTTGGTGATGAGCTGCGGGGTCAGCAGCACCGACTTCACGTCGCGGTTGCCCGTCGGGTCCTTCTCCGTCTGGGTGGCGATCGCGTCGGCGGCGGCCGTGTCACCCTTCGCGAGGGCGGCGGCGAGCTTGGCCGTGGACTCGGCCTCCTGGTCGATCGGCTTGTAGACCGTCATGTACTGGTCGCCGCGCAGGATGGCCTGCAGGCCGTCGGGAGTGGCGTCCTGGCCGGTCACCGGCACCTTGCCGTTGAGGCCGTACTTGGTGAGCACGGTGATGATCGCGCCGGCGAGACCGTCGTTGGCCGCGACCACGCCGTCGACCTTGCCGCCGTTGCTCGTGAGGATCTGCTCGAAGGTCGTGCCGCCCTGCTGGTTGTCCCAGTTGTCGATGGGCTGCGACTGCACCAGCTTGAGGGCGCCGTCGCCGTACATCGGCTTCAGCACGTTCTGCTGGCCGTTGTAGAAGAGGGTGGCGTTGTTGTCGGTCGGCGCACCCTCGATCTCGATCACCTGGGCGCCCTGCTTGCCGCTCAGCGCCTGGGCGAGACCCTGGCCCTGCAGCTCGCCGACCTTGGTGTTGTCGAACGAGACGTAGTAGTCGCTGGTGCCGCCGAGGTTGAGGCGGTCGTAGTCGATCACGGGGATGCCCTGGGCCTTGGCCTTCGCGGCCACGGCGGCACCGGACTCACTGCTGATCGAGGCGATGACCAGCACCTTCACGCCGCTGGAGATCATGCCGTCCGCTAGGGTCGAGAACTTCTGCTCGTCCCCCTGCGCGTTCTGGATGTCGGCGTCGAGCCCCTGCGCCTGCATCGCTGCGGTGAGCAGCGGCTTGTCGAAGCCCTCCCACCGGGCGGAGCTGGCGGTCTCCGGGAGGATCACGCCGACCTTCGTCCCGCCGGTCGGAGCGGAGCTCGAGGGGGGCGCCGACGGGGCGGCGGCGTTCTGGCCGCATGCTGCGAGCGTGAGGGCGAGCCCCAGCCCCGCGGCCGCGAGCGCGGCTCTCCTGATGCGCATGGTCGTCCTTCCACATCGTCGGGGATCCCCGCCGGATGCGGGGAAATGTTGCGACGAACAACGTATGTCGCTCAATGGAGTGGCGCCAAGCACACTGGATCGTTTAAGTGATCACTGTGAGGTCACAGTTTCGTGACGGCGACCCCGATTTGTTGCGACCGTCACCGTAAAGATCTTGGTTTCGGTGACCGTCGGCTCGTTGTCGACCGCTGGCCCGCCACCGCTCTCCTGCGGTACACACGACGCCGCCCCTGCGACGGGATCACCGGTTCACCACGAGGAGAGCGATGACGACGACAGCGCAGCCGAGCCCGGTCACGAGCCCACCCGGGCGCGCCGCGCGACTCGTCGACCGGGTCGTCTCCGCACTGCTGCGGCGGCCGGAGGAAACGGGCTACGCGGTGACCCGCGGCCTGCGCGTCCCGATGCGCGACGGCGTGGAGCTCATCGCCGACCACTACGCCCCCACCGAGTCGCCCGGGAACGGCACGGTGCTGGTGCGCGGCCCGTACGGCCGGAGCTCGTTCTTCGCCCTGCTCTCCGCCCGCATGTACGCACTGCGCGGCTACCACGTGCTCCTGCAGAGCTGCCGGGGCACCTTCGGTTCGGGCGACACGTTCGCCCCGATGCAGCACGAGATCGCCGACGGCCACGACACGGTGGGCTGGCTGCGGGAGCAACCCTGGTTCGACGGCAGGCTCGCCACACTCGGACCGTCCTACCTCGGGTTCACGCAGTGGGCGCTGCTCATGGATCCGCCGCCCGAGCTCCGCACGGCCGTGATCAGCATGGGCCCGCACGACTTCCACCGCGCGGTGTACGGGGCAGGGGCGTTCTCCCTCGCCGACTTCTTCCGGTGGAGCGAGATGGTCGCCCACCAGGAGGACACCGGCTTCCCGGCCGCAGTCGTGCGGGGCGTGACCGCGGGGCGCAGGCTTCGGCCCGCGTTCCACGACCTGCCCCTCGTCGCGGCCGGGGATGCGCTGTTGAACGGCCGCGCGCCCTGGTACCGGGAGTGGGCGTCGCGACCGGAGGCGAGCGACCCGCTCTGGGCGAACATGCGGCTCGACGCGGCGCTGGACCGGGTGCAGGTGCCGGTGCTGCTCGTCGGCGGCTGGCAGGACCTGTTCCTCGACCAGACCCTCGACGGGTACGAGCACCTGCACCGCCGCGGCCTCGACGTCGCCCTCACCGTCGGCCCGTGGACGCACACCGACCTCATGGGCAAGGCCGGCGGCACCATCGGCCGGGAGACCCTGGACTGGCTGGGCGAGCACCTCGCCGGCCGCCCGGGCAGGCGCAGGCCCGCCCCCGTCCGCATCCACGTCGGCGGTGCCGACGGCGGGTGGCGCGGCCTGCCGGAGTGGCCGCCACCCGCGAGCGAGCAGGTGTTGTACCTGCAGCCCGCCGGGGGGTTGGGAGCGCGTGAGCCGGCCCCGGGCGCGGCCGCGGCCACCTTCACCTACGACCCCGGCCACCCCACGCCTGCCCTCGGCGGCCGGATCCTCACCGGAGCGAACGGGGTGCAGGACAACCGCGCCCTCGAGGCCCGGCCCGACGTCGCCACCTTCACCGGGCCGGTGCTCGAGACGGACCTGGAGGTCGTCGGCCGCCCGGTCGTCGAGCTCGCGCACACCAGCGACAACCCCCACGCCGACGTGTTCGTGCGGATCTGCGACGTCGACGCCAAGGGCCGGTCCCGCAACGTCTCCGACGGGTTCGTGCGGCTCGGCCCCCCGGATCCGGCCGAGCAGGAGCCGGCCGGGCAGGTGGTGCGAGTGACCCTCGACGCGATGGCTCATCGGTTCGCGGCGGGGCACCGGATCCGGCTGCTGGTCGCCGGCGGCGCTCACCCCCGCTTCGCGCGCAACCTCGGCACGGGTGAGCCCGCGGAGAGCGGCACCGCCCTGCGCCCGTCGCACCGGACGATCGGTGTGGACGGGCGGTCGCGGGTGGTGCTCCCGGTGGCGCCGCGCTGACTCGTCGCGCGTCACCTGCGGGTCACCCGAGAATTCCTGAACTCAGTTGCGAAACGAATTCGCACACGTCTCGTGTCGGCGCTGGTAGCGGCTTCGGTGGGCGCGGCGTCGGCGTCCGTCCACAGCGGACGACGAATGGAAAGCGGAGTACCCGCCTCTTCCCACTTCAACTTATAGCTCACCGGGGGGCTTGCGGCAAGACCCTGGTCCTGCCGCAGAATCGCCGGCCGAAGCCAGAATCCAGGGAAATGCGAGTTGCGAAATGCGTGTGTTGTTGATGACGTACGGGTCGCGCGGGGACGTCGAACCGATGGTGGGGCTCGCGGTGCAGTTGCGGGCGCTCGGCTCGGAGGTGCAGGTGTGCGCGCCGCCGGACTTCGCGGAGCTGCTGAACGGTGTCGGCGTCCCACTGGTGCCGATCGGCCGGCCGGTACGCCCGACGGTGAAGGGGGCGGTGACCGGGACGGCGCCGCTGCCGGCGGAGGGCCTGTCCCAGCGCGCCGCCGCGTTGACCGCCGCGACGTACGACGCTGTCGCCGCGGCGGCCGAGGGATGTGATGCGGTGGTGGCGACCGGCTTGATCCCGGCCGGGGCCGGCGCGCGTGCGGTGGCCGAGAAGCTGGACATCCCCTACGTGTGGGTGGCGTTCTTTCCGTCCTACCTGCCATCTCCGCACCACCCGCCGCACGCGTGGCCGGGCCGGCCGCTCCCACCGGAGGTGACCGACAACCGCGTGCTGTGGAACCTGAACACCGAGAACGTGAACGCGCTGTTCGGCGAGTCGATCAACACCCACCGGGTGTCGATCGGCCTGCCACCGGTGGACAACGTCCTCGACCACGTCCTCACCGACCAGCCGTGGCTGGCGGCGGACCCGAGCCTGGGCCCGTGGCTGGAGCCTGCGGACCTCGACGTGGTGCAGACCGGCGCGTGGATCCGGCCGGACGAACGCTCCCTCCCGGCCGATGTGGAGGCGTTCCTGGACGCCGGCACACCACCGGTGTACGTGGGCTTCGGCAGCATGCCCATGCGCGACTCGGACGGCGTCGCCCAGGCAGCCATCGAGGCGGTCCGCGCGCAGGGCCGCCGCGTACTCGTCTCCCGCGGCTGGGCCGACCTGGCCCTGATCGACGACCAGGACGACTGCTTCGCTGTCGGCGAGGTCAACCAGCAGGCACTGTTCCGTCGGGTGGCCGCCGTCGTCCACCACGGAGGCGCGGGCACGACGACAACCGCCGCCCGGGCCGGCGCGCCTCAGGTGGTGGTACCGCAGATGGCGGACCAGCCGTACTGGGCCGCCCGGGTGGCCGCCCTGGGCATCGGCGCGGCACACGACGGTCCGACTCCGACCACCGAGTCCCTCTCGGCCGCGCTCACGACGGCCCTGGCCCCCGAGACCCGCGCACGAGCGACCACCGTGGCCGCCTCGATCCGCACCGACGGAACGACGGTGGCCGCGACGCGGCTGCTCGACGCGGTCAACCGGGAAAGGCCGCCCGTGTCCGCGTGAACCACGCGGGTTCGTCGAGCCGGGAAAGTGCCCGGCGCCGGGCCTGCTAGGGGTGGGAGTCGCGGTCCTCGGGGTTGACGTAGCCGTCCTCGAGAATGCCGTGCTCGCGCACCACGGCGCCGAGTGCCGCCACCCAGTGCTCGTAGTACTCCCACCGGCCGCGGGCGTCGGTGGGTGCGTCCTCCCACGCTCCGATCTTCGTGATCAGCTCCTGCTGGAAATCGACCCACGGATAATGGCCGAACTCCGACAGCGCGACCGCGAGGCCGAAAGCGCGCCGCTGCCATTCCTCGTCGAACACGGGCTGGTTGCGATCGGTGACACAGGACGGGTGCAGCTTCACCGGGCTCACGTCGGTCATCCCGCTCACCGTCCGGCCGGGGAGTCGGCGAGCGCGACGCCGATCATCGACTCGGTGGTCACCAGTTCGGCGAGATGGGCTTCGGACATCCCCTCCGTGCCCGCCGGCCGCTCCGGCACGACGAACCAGCGGGAGTGGCCGCTGGAGTCCCACACGCGCACCTCGGTGTCGTCGTCAAGTGCCACGCCGAGCTCCGCCAGGACCTTGCGCGGTTCCCGGGCTGCGCGCGCCCGGAAGACCGGATCCTTGTACCAGTAGGGCGGCAAGCCGAGCACCGGCCAGGGGAAGCAGGAACACAGCGTGCAGATCACCAGGTTGTGGACCCCCGGCTCGTTGACGACGGCGGCGATGTGCTCACCCTCGGCGCCCGACATGCCGTCGGGCAGGTCGAGCTCGGCGACGGCGGCGGGGGTGTCGGCGGCGAGCCTGCGCGCGAACTCCGGGTCGGTCCAGGCCCGGGCGACGATCTTCCGGCCGTTGAGCGGGGTCATCTCCGACTCGAAGTAGCCGAGCACCTTGTCGACGGTGCCGCTCGTGATGACGCCTTTCTCGATGAGGAGCGCCTCCAGCGCACGCACCTGCGCTGCGCTGGTCTCCTCGCGGTCACTCGGGTAGCCGAACTGGGCGGTCACTGCTGTCCTTCCTGGTCGGCAGGGGCGAGGTAGGTCTCGTAGAGCTCGGCGTACAGCCGGCCCCCGGTGGGTTCGGCGGCGGTGCCCCACACCCGCGCGGGATCGAAACGGACGATGTAGACCGCCATCGGCTCGCCGAGGCCGTCGGGGCCGGTGGAGTGGAAGTAGCGGTAGCTGCCCTCGAAGACCCGCTCGACGGTGCCGCTGCATCCGCGCAGGTATCCCGGCAACCGGGTGTGGGCGACCGCGGGCGGATTGCGAACGGTCACGTGAGCTCCCACGGCGAAGGCCGGGTCCGCCGGACCGCGCCGGGGCGAGTCGCCCTCGCGCAGGTACCGGACGACCTGGTCGTCGACGGCGGGGTTCTCGCCGGACGGCAGCGGCGCGGCGGGGTCCTCCCGGAAGCGCTTCGTCGCGGCGTCGAGCTCCTCCGGGGTGAGGTATCCCTTGTCGAGCAGGTAGGCGGTGATTCCGCCGAGCCACTTCTCGTAGTAGCGGTACTGGAAGTAGGCGAACGGGTTCATCGCCTCAGCGCCGCTGCGCAGATCTGCCCAGGTCCAGGTGCTGGCGAACGCCGTCGGAACGGCGTCGATGTCGTACTCGGGTAAGGCGTCGCGCAACGAGCGGGACAACCCCATCATCGCGGCATGGATGCCGAATATCCGCTTCTCCCATTCCTGGACGAACACCCGCTTCTCGAAGTCCAGCGGGCCGTCGAGACCTTCCAGTCCGCCCAGTTGGTGCTGAAGCTTCACATGCACCCCATTTCCGTTTCCGCACTACTCATCGCGAGAATCGTTTCACGCCGCACGGAGGCGGGAGGTCGCTTCCATCGGACGTGATCGGCGCAGATCCGGTCACGAACGGCCGCGACGAACGCCCGATTCTTCTCGTCATCTCCCGGGCTCCGGCGCCACGTCATCCCGAGACCTCCGGTGACGGCTCCGCCCGGTTCGCCTGCTCCGCCGAGAGCACCTGCGCCACCCGCTCGGACACGATCCCGAACAGGCCACCGAGCACGAGGGCGACCGCGGCCATGAGCGCCGGGTTCCCGATCGAGGCGGTCAGGACCCCGCGTCCGGTCACGGCGACGGTGCCGACCGTGGAGGCGAAGCCCCAGACGATCGCCGGGATCGCCCCGAGCAGCGATGCGCGCGACACCAGCACCATGGCCGCACTGCCCGCCCCCACCGCCACGGCGGTGAGCAGCAGGCCCATGCCGAGGCCCTGGCTGACCATCAGGGTGACCGTCGCGATCACCAGCCCGGTCAGGTTGCTCACGACGGAACGCACGAGCCCCTTCATGCCTCCACCGAGGATGAAGAACGACGCCCACGCGATGAAGACCACCCACACCGGAACAAGCACGACCGCGCCGGTGAGCAGCACCGCGACGGCCCCGAGCACCCCGATGCTCAACGCGAGTGCATTCTTCCCCGACATCCGCACTCCCCTTTCCTCGTCGACGCGATCGTCGGAAACGGCCGTTTCATCCGCGTGACAAGGCCGCAACGGTCGCCGCAACGACGGCCAGGAATGCCTCGGATCCGGCCACAGCCGGCCGGGGGGTCACCGATCCCCACATAGGCTTTCGCCATGCCCATCACCCCGGCGAACCGGCGGCGAGCTGTCGTCGTCCTGGTCTTCGACGGTGTGCGGCTGCTCGACGTCACCGGCCCGCTCGAGGTGTTCGACGTGGCCCGGTCGATGGGAGCGCCCTACGACGTCACCGTGTGCTCGCCGGACGGCGCGGACGTCACCACGTCCGGCGGGCTGCGGCTCGGAGTCACCTGCCCGGCGCGCGCGGCCGGCCGCGTCGACACGCTCGTGGTGCCCGGTGGGGAGGTCCTGGTGGAGGCCGGGCCGCCCGCCGGGTTGCTGGATGCGATCCGGCTGCTCGCCACGGGCGCGCGGCGCGTGACGTCGATCTGCGCAGGGTCGTTCGCCCTCGGCAGCATCGGGCTGCTGAACGGGCTGCGGGCCACCACCCACTGGCGCCACACGGCGACCCTCGCGCGCCGCTTCCCCACCGTCACCGTGGACGAGGAGTCGATCTACGTCCGCGACGGCCGGGTCCTCACCTCCGCGGGCGTGTCCGCCGGGATCGACCTCGCGCTCGCGCTCGTGGCGGAGGACGAGGGTGACGTCCTCGCCCACCGGATCGCGCAGGACCTCGTCCTGTTCATGCGCAGGCACGGAGCACAGCCGCAGCTGTCGGTGCCGGCCCGTACCGCCCGGCCGCGGCGCAGCCTGCTCCGCGACCTGTGCGATCGCATCGCCGCCGATCCCGCCGCCGACCACAGCCTCTCCGCCCTCGCCCGGCACGCCGGGCTGAGCGTTCGGCACCTGAGCCGCCGGTTCAAGGAGGAGGTCGGCTGCACGCCCGCGGAGTACGTCGCCTCGGTACGGGTGGAGGCGGCCTCGGCGCTCATCCTCTCCGGCGAGAGCATCGCTTGCGCAGCACGGCGCAGCGGCCTGGGCAGCGAGGAGACACTGCGGCGGGCCCTGCGCCGTCAGCAGCGCGCGCCGCGGCTCGGCTCGACGGGCTGAGCACCGCGGGCGACTCGATCCGCCGTTCGGCCCACCATCCGGCCCGGACCGTCGTGACACTCGGCACAGCAGACCGCCCTCCGGGCCCGCCGACCTGGGGCATCGCCGTCACCGCGCCCGTTTCGTGCAGGCCCGGTGAACAGAGGTCACCGCCCCGGCCGTAGTGCCGATGAGGGGCCGCGTGGCGCGCACCACTGGTGGGGGCGGGTGCGTCGCGCGAGAACGGGGAGGGACACGACAGTGGACCCAGCACTGAGATTCGCCCTGCTCGGCCAGGTGCGGGCGTGGCGGGGCGACCTGGAGATCGATCTCGGGTCCCGCCAGCAGCGGGCCATGCTCGCGGTACTGCTACTGCGCGAGGGGCGGCCGCTGCCGGTCGACGAGGCCGCGCGCGAGCTGTGGGGCGACGACGTCCCCCGGGGAGCGGCGAGCACGATCCGCACGTACGTCTACCGGCTGCGCCGGATCCTCAGCGGCGGCGGGCCCGGCCTCATCACCTCGACCGGGGGCGGCTACGTGCTGGCGGTGGACCCACTCGCGGTGGACGTCGGCCGCTTCCGCCACCACCTCCACAAGGCGCGCGAAGCCCTCCGCAGCGGCGACGCGTCGAGCGCCGCGGCGGGGCTGCGGGCCGGGCTGGCGCTGTGGCAGGGCACACCGCTCAGCGGCGCGGTCGGGCCCGGTTCCACCGCCCATCGGGTGCAGCTGGAGCAGATGCGCTCGGCGGCGGTGGTGGACGAGCTGGCGGTGTCCATCGAGCTGGGCTGCCACGTCGAGGCGGTGTCCGAGCTCACCGCGCTGGTCTCGCGGCACCCGCTGCGCGAGCGGCTGTGGGAGCTGCTGATCCTGGCGCTGCACCGGTCCGGGCAGCGGGCCGAGGCGCTGGAGGCCTACCGGGACATCCGGCGGCTGCTGCGGGACGAACTGGGTCTCGAGCCGGGCGCGGGCCTGCGCGAGCTGCACGCCGGCATCCTGGCCGGCGACGGGTCGCCCACAGCCTCGTTCACGGAGCCGGTCGCCACGCCGACGCCCGCACAGCTGCCCGCGGACACGGCGGACTTCGTCGGGCGCTCCCCCGAGATCGCGTGGATCACCGACCGCCTGCTGTGCCCGGACGGTCCGGCGCTCGTCGGGATCACCGGCTTCACCGGCATGGGCAAGACCGCATTGGCGACGCACGTCGCACGGTCCGTGCGCCACCACTTCCGCGACGGACAGCTCTTCGCGACGCTCAGCAGGCCGGGCTGTCCACCCGTCGACCCGGGCGAGATCCTCGCCGGGTTCCTCGCAGCCTTCGGAATCGGCCGGGATCGGCTGCCGGCCGCGGTGGGCGAGCGCAGCGCGCTGTGGCGCACCCTGCTCACCGAACGCAGGATCCTGGTGGTCCTCGACGACGCCGACAGCAGCGAACAGGTGCTGCCGCTGCTGCCCGCCGCGCCGTCCTCCGCGGTGATCGTGACGAGTTGGCGGCGCCTGATGGATCTCCCCGGGCTGCGTTCGGTGGCAGTGGGCCCGCTCGCCGACGAGGACGCACTGGCGCTCTTGGGACGGCTGGCGGGTCATGAGCGCCTCCGGGCGGAGCCCGGCGCCGCGGAGGGGATCGTCGCCGAGTGCTCCGCGCAGCCGCTCGCCGTGCGGATCTCGGCCGCGCGGCTGCTCGCGAGGCCGCGGGAGACGGTGCACGAGGTGCACCGGCAGATCCGCGAGGACTTCGCTTCGCCGGTGCTGCTCGACGAGGACCGCAGGGCCGCGAGCACCCGGTTCGAGTGGGCGATGAGCAGGCTCGCCCCCGAGCTGGTCGCGGCCTGCAGGCGGATAGCGCTGTGCGACCACGACCTGCTGGACGTCCCCGCGGTGGCGCCCCTGCTCGGCGTGGAGGGCACGGAGGCCCGCCGGATCCTGGAGGCGCTGGTCGGCGTGCACCTCCTGGAAGCGGTCGGCGGAGGCCGGTACCGGTTCCTCACGCTCGTGCGGGCCGAGGTCCGGCGGCAGGCCCTTCGCCCCTCGGGCGTGTCGCCTCGAGCCTCGGTAGATGACTTCCCTGTTGCGCACGCCGCTTCCACGGCTGCTTCATCTGCTGGCGCGCTGCCGCTCACCGCTGCACGGGCGTGTCGCCGATGATTCATCCATTCGGCGGCTGATCACGCAAAACCCGACAAACCGGTCACTCTTGGTTACCGTTCGGCGATTCACTCTTCGTAACCAAAATCAGCCGCCGCCGACCGCTGCCGGTTCGTCACCTTCCCGTGACCGGAGCGCGACCGCCAGGATCACCGCAGCGATACCGACCGCTTCCTGAATACCCGGAATCTGGCCTAATCCGACCAAGCCCACGACCGTGGCGGTGGCAGGCAGTAACGCCAGCAGCACCGCGAACCGGGCCCTGCCCAGCCTGCGCAGCACCACCTGGTCGAGCACGTAGGGCACCACGCTGGCCAGCACTCCCACCCCGAGACCGAGAAACAGGACCACGGGGTCGAGCAGTGCTCCGGGGCCTTCCGGACCACCGAACAGGAGGAGCGGGGAGAACGCCACAGCGGCCACGGTGAACCCCACCGCGAGGTCGTCGAGGCCGTTGCCGGACCTCGCCACCCGCTTGCTCAGCAGGATGTAGGTGGCCCACAGCGCCGCGGCCCCGAGCGCCCACAGCACCCCCGCAGGGCCGCCTGACCAGCGCACATCCGCGATGAGCAGCACACCGGCGGCCGCCAGCACCACCGCGCCGAGATCACGTGCGCCGCGCGACGCCACCGCGGCGACGGCCACCGGTCCGCAGAACTCGATCGCCACCGCGGTGCCGAGGGGGAGCCGGGCGATAGCCTCGTAAAATGTGACGTTCATCAACGCCGTGGCCAAGCCGAGCGCCACAGCCTGGCGAAACCGCGGCCCACGCCATGCGCTGAGAGCCGGGCGGCGCCAGGCGAGGAGCACAACCGCGGCCCCAATCATCCGTAACATGGCGACAGCGGACGGCGACAATCGGGTGAACAGCCCCACCGCGAGGGCCGCTCCGACATACATCGAGAGACCCCCGACGACGAACAGTGCTGGCGCCGGCACCCGGTTGCGCACACTGGACGTCATGTGCAGAGAGTAACCGCCACGCCAAGAGTGTTAACACGCGCCATCTTGCGGTGTCACGCCAGGCACCGCATCATTCACTCCAAGTCAACTGAATCTGCGGTAGTCACCGAGGCGCCACCGCTAGGACCACTCGACCGACCACGCTCGGTCACGTGACTTCTATTGCGGGGCAATCGGGGAACACGTGCAGGGTGCAGTACGTCTGAGAGTGTGGACGCACCGCGCGAGCGGTCGTCACAGCAAGCGGCGCCGGAGATCATCCGGCGTCGAGACGGAGGGAGACCGCTATGCAGCCAGGAACCCTGACCCGGCCCGAGTTGACCGCCGCTGACCGCTGTGACCGATGCGGAGCGGCCGCAAAGGTTCGGGCTGTGTTGCCGTCGGGCGGCGAGTTGCTGTTCTGCGGTCACCACGCAAGGGCGCACGCCGACAAGCTCCGCGAACTGGAGATCGACGTGCAGTCAGGCAGTTGACAGGGGCCGGCTGAGCCGGCCCTTTCAACAGCGACCTACAACGGGGCGGGAACCTCAGGTTCCCGCCCCGTTGTCGTGTCCCGGGCCGCCTGCTCCCCGTCAGCGCCAGGATCGCAGCGTGGCGATGCGCTCCTCGAGCTGCTCGATGCTGGCCATCGCGGTGGGCGGTCCGCCACACAGCTTGCGGAGCTCGTTGTGGATCATGCCGTGTGGCTTGTTCGTGCGGTGGTGGTGCAGAGCGACGAGCGTGTTGAGCTCCTTGCGCAAGGCGCCCAGCTGCTCCCGTACCGACAGCTGAGGCCGTTCGGCGGGCGGGGCGGGCGGGGGCGGCGGCGCGGCCGCCTGAGCGCGCTGCGAGCGACTCATCCAGTCCTTCTGGCGCTGGCTGAGCAGCGTGCGCACCTGCTCGGGCTCGAGCAGCCCGGGCAGGCCGAGATAGTCCTCCTCGTCGGCCGAGAACGAACGGCCTTCGTAGATCAGCTGGTCGAGCTCGGCCTCCGCCCCCAGCGCGGTGAACGCCTTCTCGTCCTCGCCCGGCTCGTCCTCCTGGCGCTGCGCCTGGGCGAGCAGCTCGTCGTCCCACTGCTCGTCGGCGCGATGCGGCTTGCCGAGCACATGGTCACGCTGGGCCTCGAGCTCGCTCGCCAGGCCGAGCAGCACCGGGACGCTCGGCACGAACACCGATGCGGTCTCCCCCTGCCGCCGGGACCGGACGAAGCGACCGACGGCCTGGGCGAAGAACAGCGGGGTGGAGGCACTGGTCGCGTAGACGCCGACCGCGAGCCGCGGGACGTCGACGCCCTCACTGACCATGCGCACGGCGACCATCCAGCGGTCGTCCGACTCCGAGAACCGGGCGATCCGGGCCGAGGCTCCCTGCTCGTCGGAGAGCACCACCACGGGCGGCGTGCCCGTCACGTCGGTGAGGATGGCCGCGTAGGCGCGGGCCGTGGTCTGGTCGGTGGCGATCACGAGCCCGCCGGCGTCGGGCATCCCGCCTGCCCGGTGGCCGGTCAGCCGCTTGTCGGCTGCGGTCAGCACGGCCGGGATCCACTCGCCGCCGGGATCGAGCGCGGTGCGCCACGCCCGCGCGGTCTGTTCAGCGGTCATCGGCTCGCCGAGCCGTGCGGTGATCTCCTCTCCCGCGCTGGTACGCCAGCTCGAGACGCCCGAGTAGGCCATGAAGACCACGGGCCGGACCACACCGTCGGCGAGCGCCTCCGCGTACCCGTAGGCGTGGTCGGCCCTGCTGCGCAGGGCCCCCTCGGCGTCGGGCAGGTAGTCGACGAACGGGATGGGGTTGTCGTCGCTGCGGAACGGGGTGCCCGTGAGCGTGAGCCGACGGGTGGCCGGGTCGAACGCCTCCTTGACCGCGTCACCCCAGGACCGGGCGTCCCCGGCGTGGTGCACCTCGTCGAGGATGACGAGCATGCGGCGGTTCTCCGTGCGGGCCCGGTGCAGCAGCGGATGGGCCGCCACACCCGCGTAGGTGACGGCGATCCCGGTGTAGTCCGAGGACGTGCCACCGGTCGAGTTGCGGAAGTCGGGGTCGATCGCGATGCCGACCTGGGCCGCTGCGCCCGACCACTGGTGCTTGAGGTGCTCGGTCGGCGTGACGACCGTCACCGCGTTGATCACCCGGTCGGCGAGCAGCTCCGCGGCCACCCGCAGCGCGAAGGCCGTCTTGCCCGCGCCAGGTGTGGCGACCGCCAGGAAGTCACGAGGTGCCGAGGCGAGGTACCGGGCGAGTGCGCTGCGCTGCCAGGCCCGGAGCGGGCGCGACGAAGGAGCGATCTGCTGGGCCTGGGACACACAACTCCCTCAACGTCGCGCACGCTGTGCTCGGGATCGGCCCCGCACGGGCCCCCGCGTCGGCGCGGGCCCCAGGGCGGGGATCACGGCGGGTCCGGCCGCCGACGGTCTTGGTCAGCGTAACGGGGCGGAGCCGCGCGACGCGCCGTGCCCCGCGCCGTGTCGGCGCCCGCGCGCTCGATGGTCGCCCGGGTGGTCCATCCTGTGTTCGCGACCCACCTGCCGGGACCAGGGCACTGCAGAATCACGAGGGGTGCAGATGACCAACGAGCATCGCGGCGTCGGCGGGGCGCGCCTCGACGCCGCCGAGGCCGCGCTCGGACTCGAGATGCTGTTCGCCGACGTCGCGTCCGCTCCGCTACGCCCGGATCTGCCTCTCGCTCCCGCGGTGCGGATGGCGACGGCGCTCGCCGGACGCCCGTTGACGGTGGCCCGCCGGGGCGCCGGTCTCGCCGCGGAGCTGACTCGGATCGGGCTGGGCCGCTCCACGCTGGCCCCCTCCGCACAGGACGAGCGCTACGCCGACCCCGCGTGGTCGGACAACCCGCTGCTGCGCCGCTTCGTGCAAGCCCACATCGCGGCCGGTGCCATCGCCGCCGACCTCATCGCGGACGCCCGGCTCGACGGCCCTGACGACGAACGGATCCGCGCCGCGGTCACCACACTCGTCGACGCCCTCGCACCCAGCAACACCCTGCTCAACCCGGCCGTGTGGCGGCCTGTTCTCGGCGGCGAGAGCGCGGTGCGCGGGGTGGTCCGCCGCGCAGGCGATCTCGCGGCGTCTCCCCGCGTGCCGGCCCCGCCGGGGGCCTGCTGCGGGTTCGAGGTGGGCACGGACGTCGCCGCCACTCCCGGTGCCGTCGTTCTCCGCACGCCGGTCGCCGAGCTGATCCAGTACCTGCCTCAGACCGAGGAGGTGCGCGACCTGCCCCTGCTGGTCGTGCCCCCGATGGCCACCCGGTACTACCTGGCCGACCTGGCGCCCAGGCGCAGCATCGTCGAGCACCTCGTCCGCGGTGGCCAGCAGGTGTTCCTCCTGTCGTGGCGCAACCCCGGCCCCGAGCACGCCGTCTGGGACCTCGACACCTACGGCCGCGCCGTCCTCGACGCGATCGACGCGTGCGAGCGCATCACCCGCACCTCCGGTACGTCGCTGATGGCCTTCTCCTGGTCGGGCGGCGCCGTCACCGCGATGCTGCTGGCGCACCTCGCAGCCATCGGCGCCCAGCAGCGCGTGGCCTCGGTGACGTTCGCGGCGTCCGTGCTCGACCAGGAGGACCACGGCACCCACGACACGGACGCTGCGCGTGGCGCCGTGGCGGCGTCGGCCCGGCTGGGCTATCTCGACGGCAGCGGCCTCGTGGCAGCGCTGGCCCGGCGGCAACCGGACGACCTCCGGCCCAACCGGGCGCCCCACCACGGCACCGGCCGGCCTGCGGCACCGGCACCGGAGGTGCTGTCCTGGCTCGCCGACACGGTCCGCGTTCCGGCCGCCCTGCACCGCGACCTGGTGGACGTGGCACAGGACAACGCGCTGGTGACGCCCGGGGCGGCCGCGATGCTCGGCACGGCGGTCGATCTGTCGAAGATCGACCGGGACACCTACGTCGTGGCCGGCGCCGGCTCGGACACGTGGCGGTCCTGCTACCGCACCACGGGGCTGCTCGGGGGCACCAGCCGGTTCGTGCTCTCCACCGGCGGCCGCGCGGCCTCGGTGGTGTGCCCGCCCGACGACCCCGACGCCGAGTTCCAGGTCGCCGAGACGACACCGCCCGACGCCGGGCGCTGGCTGGCCACGGCACGGCCGGTGGCCGGCTCGTGGTGGGCGGACCACCTCGCGTGGCTCGGCGAGCGCAGCGGCCCCCTGCGCGACGCGCCCCCCGAGCTCGGGGGGCGCGGGATGCACGCGGTGGCACCCGCACCTGGGGAGTACGTGCTGCAGCGGTGAGGCGGCACGAGCGGCTCAGGCCGCCGTGCACCCCCGGCCGTCGCTGTCGTCACCGATCCTGGCCACCGCGAGCCGGTACGACGAGCGCCGCGTGCCGCTCAGCGTGGTGAGCTCCATCAGCTCCACGCCGGCGTCGGCGAACGCCTTGCGGAAGTCGTCCTCATAGGTCACTCGTCCGAAGTGGATCGTCGTGACGTGGCGGACGAGGGGCTTCGCCCGCTCCAGCAAGCGGGAGCGGCGATGGTGGAAGGTTTGTGTGGCGAACAGCCTGCCGTCCGGCGTGAGCTGCGACGCCACGTGCGCGATGGCCGCGACCGGGTCGGGCAGCAGCATGAGACTGGCGCTGAAGTACGCGGCGTCGTACGGGCCACCGCGGTGGTCGTACACCGACGACAGCACCGGGGAGACCTGTGCGGACAGCTGCGCATTCGCCATCTCGGCGCGGCACCGCGCGAGGTAGTCGGGGTCGATGTCGAGCCCGACGATGTCGAGCCGCTTCGCCCGCACGAGATCCGCGCACCGGGCCAGCGCCGCGCCGGTGCCGATGCCCACGTCGAGCAGGCGCGCACCGTCAGGTAGGCGCGACAGAACCGCGCGGTACCAGTCGGTGGTCATTCCCGCCACGAGGCGGTCGTACAGCCATCCGCGCAGAACGCTGCGCACCGGCACCGTGCTCACCGCCGACCGATCAGGCGTCGCCGCCGGGCCGCAATGTGTCGAAGATCTTCTTGCAGTCCGGACACACGGGAGATCCCGGCTTGGGCGATCTCGTGACCGGGAACGTCTCGCCGCAGAGCGCCACCACCATGTTCCCCAGGACCGCGCTTTCCGCGATCTTGTTCTTCTTCACGTAGTGGAACATCTTGGGCTCGTCGTTGCCCGTGGTGTCGGTGCCCTCTGGGCGGGTCTCGACGTCGGGCAGCACCTGGGTGGCCATGTCGTCCATGATGCCGCACGTGCCGGTTCCCGTCTCCCCACCCGCCCCACCGCCCGCACCCGTCGCGATGGCGGCGGAGGTCGCCGACGCCGTTGCCGGCGGGCGTCCCGTCGTCGCGCTGGAGAGCACGCTGCTCGCGCACGGACTGCCGAGCCCACAGAACCGGGCCGCTGCCGACGAGCTCGAGGCAGCGGTCCGCCGCCACGGTGCTGTACCGGCCACGGTCGCCGTGCTCGACGGGGTGCCTCGTGTGGGGCTCTCCCCTGCCGAGCTGGACCGGGTGTGCGGCGGTGGGCTCGTGAAGCTGTCGGTCCGCGACCTCGGCGTGGCCGTCGGCCTGCGTCGAGACGGTGCCACCACGGTGGCGGCCACAGCGGCACTCGCGCAGGCGGTGGGCGTGCCGCTCTTCGCCACCGGAGGTCTGGGCGGGGTGCACCGCGGCGCCCGGGACAGCTGGGACGTCTCCGCGGACCTCGCCGCGCTGGCCGGCACGGGGGTGCTCGTCGTCTGCTCGGGGGTGAAGTCGATCCTGGACGTGTCCGCCACCCTCGAGGTGCTGGAGACGGCGTCGGTACCCGTGCTGGGCTACCGCACCGACGCGTTCCCCGGGTTCTACCGGCGCGACTCCGGCCATCCTGTGCCCTGGCGCGTGGACACCCCCGCCGATGCCGCCGCGGTGTGGCGCGCCCACCGCGCGCTGGGGTCGCCTGCCGGGATGGTGCTGGCCCAGCCCGTACCTCCCGGCGACGAGCTCGACGCCGGGCTGCACGACCGGCTGCTGGACGAGGGAATGGCGCTCGTGGCGCGGCGCGGGATCAGCGGCAAGGACGTCACGCCTGCGCTTCTGGAGCACTTCCACGCCGCCAGCGGCGGGGCGAGCCTGCGTACGAACCTCGCGCTCGTGCGGGCGAACGCGGAACTGGCCGCGCAGGTCGCCGTCGCTCTCGCCTCCGCCGGGCGGCACCCGTGAGCGCCGGGCGCCGCCCGCGGATCGTCGTGGTCGGCGACATCGGCGTCGATGTGCTCGTGGCACCGCGCACGCCGGCCGTCACCGGGGCGGACGTGCCGGCGCGGATCCGGACGGAGGGCGGTGGCGCCGGAGCGAACACCGCGGCATGGCTCGCCCACCTCGGTGCCGAGGTCACGCTGGTCGCACGGGTGGGTGCCGACGCCGCAGGCAGCGCGGCCGTGGCGGAGCTGTCCGCGACCGGCGTGCTGCCTGCAGTGACCGTGGACCAGGACAAGCCGACGTGCACCGTCGTGGTGCTGGTGGAGAACGGCGATCGCACCATGCTGTCGGATCGGGGCGCGGCGGCCCGCCTGCAACCGGCCGACCTCCCCGACCTGGACGGGGCCGACCACCTGCACCTGTCCGGCTACGTGCTGCTCGACCCGGCGTCCCGCCCGGCCGGGCTCGCGGCACTGGCCGCCGCCCGCGCGGCGGGGATGAGCACGTCCGTCGACCCGCAGGCGGCACCCGCGCTCACCGCGGAGTTCCGGGAGTGGGTGCGCGGGGTCGACCTGCTGCTGCCCAACGCCGACGAGCTCGACGCACTCGGCGGCTCCGCAGCGGACCTGGTCACGACGGGCACGGCGCGGGCCGTCGCCGTGACCGACGGGGCCCGCGGGGCCAGCTGGATCGACGTCGCAGGCCGCTGGCGCGCGCCGGCCCAGCCGGTCGACGCGGTCGATCCGACGGGCGCAGGCGACGCGTTCGACGCCGGGCTGCTCGTCGCGTGGCTGGGAGGCGCGGACCCCGCCGAGTCCTTACGAGCGGGCTGCGTGGCCGGAGCGGCCGCAGTGCGCCACAACGGCGCCCGGCCCCCGACGGCGGTCAGCCGTCGATGACCGGGTGGTCACGCGCCTCGACCTGGCGCCGCTCGGCCTTGTACCTGTTGACGGACTCCGTCTTCTTGGGCAGGCGGTCGTTGGCGATCAGGACAGCGATCCACGGCAGCGGAATGGACAGCACGAGCAGCGTGACCGCGAGCCACGGGATCTGATAGAAGACGGCCGCCAGCACCATGAGCGGGATGCGCATTCCCATCATGATCTTGTAGCGGCGCTTGCGGGTGGCCAGCTCCTCCTCGTAGGAGAGAGCGGCATCGGTGATCAGAACCGGCTCCACCGCGCGGTGCGGATCTGCCACGGGAACTCCCCAATTGGCCGCGACGGCGCCAGCACCCGGCGGTGCCGACACCGAGCGGTGGCCCGGCCGCTGGCCCTTCATCCGCCTCCACGGGTCATCGTGCCACTCACGCGATCGGCGCGCCTGTCGACCCGCGCCGAATCCCGCCGAGGCGGCCGGTCAGTCCCTGACGGCGGGCACTGCATCCAGATGCGAGCCCGATCCGCGGTGCGCGTGCAGCTCGACGTCGCCGACCACACCTTCCGACACGACGTCGAGCAGCCGTGTGGTCAGCTCACCGACCACGCGGTACCGGACGAGCCTGCCCTGGCGGTGCGCGGTGACCATTCCGTGCGCCCGCAGCAGCCGCAGCGCGTGGGACACGGAGCTGTCGCTCATGCCGACAGAGAAGGCCAGGTCGGACACGCACAGGTCGCCGGCGTGGTGCAACGCGAGCAGGATGCTCAGCCGGTGCACGTCGCCGAGCGCGTCGAGGACGGCCGCGGAGTGCTGCAGCTGCTCACCGTCGGCGAGCACGGCCGCGGCGTCGCACACCTGGTCGGGGTCGACCACGCGGACGTCGCGGAGCGCAGGGGGCACCTGGTGCACGACTCGATGTTAGTGCCCCGACGTCAGCCCTTCGCCGGAGCCACTCCGCTCTTCGCGGCGGCCTTGGCCGCCTGCTTGAACTCGCGGACCCGGACGAGGGAGGCGGCATCGACGACGTCGGCGACGGAGCGGTACGAGCCGTCCTCGCCGTAGCCACCGGCCGCCTCGCGCCATCCCGTCGGCGTCACCCCGCGCTGCTTGCCGAGCAGTGCGGTGAAGATCTGTGCCTTCTGCTTGCCGAACCCGGGCAGGGCGGCGATCCTGCCGAACAGCTCGTGGCCGTCCTGGACGTCACGCCACATGAGGGTGACGTCGCCGTCGTACTGCTCGACCACCGCGGCGGCCAGCGCCTGCACGCGCCCGGCCATCGATCCCGGGTAGCGGTGCACCGCGGGCGGTCCCCGGAAGATCTCGACCAGTGCGGCAGGGTCGTACGAGGCGAGCTCGCGCGGGTCGAGCTCGTTGCGGCCGAGGCGCTGCGCGAGCAGTGCCGGGCCGGCGAAGGCACGCTCCATCGGGAACTGCTGGTCGAGCAGCATGCCGACCAGCAGCGCGAACGGGTCCCGGTCGAGCAGTGCGTCGGCGTCGGCGTCCTGGCTCAGGCAGAGGGGCACGGCGGAAGAGTAGCGCCGCATCGTCGGCTGGGAGGATTTCTGCCGTGCTTCCTCACCTCTCACCCGCCTCCGCCGACGCACTGCGCACCGCACTGCTCCGGACCGGCTACACCACCGACGGCGTCCGGGCACTGCTCGGAGCCGCGGCGCATGCCGCGCTCGGGCGGGGAGAGGTGGAGCCCGCCTACCGCGCGACCCGCGACGGAGGGGAGCTCGGCGTGCTCGTGCGGCTGCTGCTGCTCGGCGCGGTCGAGCCGGACGCGGCGGTCGCCGCCGCGCTCGCCCCGCTCACCCCGGCCGATGCGGCCGCGGCCGGGCTGCTCCGGGAATCATCGGGCGGCTGGGTGGCCGAGCTCGACCTGCGCCCCTACGGCGACATCGACGGCGACTGGTGGGTGTTCTCCGACCTCGACCAGCGCCGCCAAGAGCGCGACCACGTCACCGGGGTGGGTGCCGCGTCATTGACGCTCGCCGCCGCGACCGCCCGTCGTCCGGTGGGGTCGCTGCTCGACCTCGGCACCGGATGCGGGGTACAGGCCCTGCACGCCACCCGGCACGCCCGCAGCGTCACCGGCACCGACGTCGCCCCGCGGGCCCTCGCGATGGCCCGCGCCACCTTCACCCTCAACGCCCTCGACGTCGAGCTGGTGGACGGGCCGTGGCTGGAGCCGGTGGCGGGGCGCCGGTTCGACCAGATCGTCTCCAACCCGCCGTTCGTGCCCGGCCCGGCCCGCGTGGACTACGTCTACCGCGACTCCGGGCAGGACGGTGACGCCGCGCTCGCCGCGCTGATCCGGTCCTTGCCCGAGCACCTCGAACCGGGCGGCGTGGCGCAGCTGCTCGGCTCCTGGCTGCACGTCCGCGGCGAGGACTGGCCCGAGCGGGTGCGGTCGTGGCTGCCCGACGGGATCGACGCATGGGTCGTGCAGCGCGAGGTGGCCGATCCGGCCCTGCACGTGGGCACGTGGCAGCGCGACTCGGGGATCGACCTCACCTCACCCGTGGCCCGCGAGGAGGCCGGTGCGTGGCTGGACTGGCTCGAACGCGAGCGGGTGGAAGCAGTCGGCTTCGGCTTCATCACGTTGCGCCGCCCGGACGGCGGCCGTCCCGGCGGCGATCCCGTGGTGGTGTTCGAGGACCTGCCCGGCGACGTGGACGACCCGCTCGGGCCGGAGGTCGAGGGCTGGCTGGACCGGGTGGACTGGCTGCGTGAGCACAGCGGCGACGCGGCGCTACTGGCGGAGCGGCTGACCGTGGCGCCGTCGGTGCTCCTAGAGACCTACGCCGAACCCGGCGCGGAAGGCTGGACGGAGGTGGGCTCCGCCGTCGCCCGGCGGGACGGCCCGCGGTGGCGCCACGAGGTCGACGGTCCCGCCGCCGCGCTGCTGGCCGGGTGCCAAGGAGTACTGCCCCTTAACGAGCTTCTGGAGCTGCTGTCGTTCGCCCACGACCGGCCCACCGACGAGCTGGTCACCGCGACGCTCCCCGCCGTGCGGGAGTTCGTGCGGCACGGCGTGCTGGTGCCCGCCGAGGAGCAGGCTCGGTGAGGGCGGTGGCCGCGCGCGTGAGCCGGGCCGAGGTACGTGTGGACGGGGAGGTCGTCGGCCGGATCGACGGGCCAGGGCTGCTGGTGCTGCTCGGCGTGGCCCGCGCCGACGGCCCCGACGCCGCGCCCGTCATGGCCCGCAAGCTGCACGAGCTGCGCATCCTGGCGGACGAGCGGTCGTGCGCCGAGCTGGACGCGCCGCTGCTGGTGGTCAGCCAGTTCACGCTGTACGGAGACACGCGCAAGGGACGGCGACCGTCCTGGTCCGCCGCGGCCCCGCCGGAGCAGGCCGAGCCACTCGTCGAGGCGGTGGTGGCGGCGCTGCGTGAGCGCGGCGCAACCGTTGCCACGGGGGTGTTCGGCGCCGCGATGGAGGTCGAGTCGGTGAACGACGGGCCGTTCACCGTGCTCGTGGACGTCTGAGCCGACGGCGACGGCTGTGACGGAAGCCCCGACCGGCTGGACCGGGCGGGGCTTCTTCTTCCGTCGTGCGGTGCTGCCGCGGCGCCGGGCGCGCCGCTGTCAGCTCACTTGTCGGCGGCGTTCCGGGCGGCGCGAGCCGTGGTGGTGGTCTCGGCGGCGGCGGCCTTGCTGACGTCGGCGGCCTTGTTGACCGCGCTCTCGGTGGCGCTGGCGGTGCGCTGGGCCACCGTCTCCGCGGTGCGCGCGGCCTGTTCGGTGACGGTCTCGGCAGCCTGGGCGCTGGCGGTCAGCACCGTCTTGGCGATGCGGCGCTGGCTCTCCAGGATCTGCTCGGCGAAGTCGAAGTACCGGTCGACGGCGCCCTGAGCGTTGGGCAGCGACGGACGGGAGCCGGTGACGCTCCCGGTGAAGGTCTGGACGGTGTCCGCCCACGTACGCACGGCCGTGGTGACGGCCTCCTGCGTGCGGTTGGCGATCTCGATGAACTGGTCGGTCGGAGCGCTCATGGCTCGGTGCCTTTCGTGCTCGGTGACGTCTGGCGCTACCTAGACTGCGCACCGGCGATAAGTATGTCAAGCAGAGTGGGTGTGATCCCGCCCTCTCAACCCGAGGCGCCGTCGACGAAGCTCCGGTAGACGCCCAGCAGCGCGGCGCGCTGTTCGGCAGTGAGCCGCGGGTCCTTGCGGATCGCCTCCTCGGTGCCACCCGAGTCGGCCGACCCCCCCGACGCGGACCCCGTTCCCGTGACCCAGCCGGCCTGCGACAGCAGTTGCTCCGTGGAGAGTTGCAATGCGTCGGCGATCGAGCGCAGGACTTTCAGCGACGGCTGGTGCAGGCCGCGTTCCACCTGGCTCAGATATGCATTGGAGACGCTCGTC
The DNA here is from genome assembly GCF_039534065.1 of Pseudonocardia yunnanensis. Taxonomy (NCBI): domain Bacteria; kingdom Bacillati; phylum Actinomycetota; class Actinomycetes; order Pseudonocardiales; family Pseudonocardiaceae; genus Pseudonocardia; species Pseudonocardia yunnanensis. The sequence goes on from NZ_BAAAUS010000024.1 coordinate 84,236, forward strand.
ATCGACGCCATCTCCCGCAATGACAGATTGGCCAGCCGCCGCTGGGCACGGATGAACTCTCCCAGCGCGTTCATCTGGGCGACCCATGGCGTGGCGGCCGGCGGGCCGTCGTCCGTCGAATCGTCGGGTCCCGCCTGCGCTGCGCTCATACACCCATCATCGCCTTTCGCGCCCCCCGCCGCGAAACGCCATCATCACTCGATGTTGCCGGGCCGGACAGACGGAGCTACTGTCTGGTAACTCGATTGTCGGAAGCCAAACGACTCGGGTCTTCCTCCTCACCCCTCACTGTTGATGGGAGTTCGCCATGTCCGCGATCTCGAGTACTGGCACGCAACAGAACGGGCCGGCCGACCTCGTGGCCGCCCTGGCGCACCTCACCGGCTACAACACGGCAGCGGCCGCAGGCGGCCTCGCCGAGCTGACCCGGGCAAGCGGTGCGCTCTGGGGCGATGCCCTGGCCCGTTCGACGAGCCCGTTCGAGCTGGCCGACCGTAGCCTGCGCTGGTGGCGCGCCATGCGCGACCGCAGTGTCCCCGGCTGGCACCTGCCCAACGAGATCGTTCTCAGCACGCCGTTCGCACACCTGCGCGACTTCAGCGACCCACCAGCCGACACCGGCACCGCCCAGGTCGTACCGACGCTGGTGCTGCCGCCGCAGGCCGGGCACTCCTCCAGCGTGGTCGACTTCTCCCCCACGCAGAGCCAGCTCGCAGTGATCAAGGCCTCCGGTCTGACCCGGCTCTACGTGCTCGACTGGCGTCCCGCGACCTCGGAGACGACGGGCGTCACCATCACCGACTACCTCGACGTCATCGACCGGTCGATCGAGCTGATGGGCGGGCGCGCCAACCTCATCGGCGACTGCCAGGGCGGGTGGCTCGCCACCATCTACGCCGCACTGCACCCCGAGCGCGTGAACACCCTCACGCTGGCGGGCGCTCCGATCGACTTCCACGCGGGCGAGTCGGTGATCGCATCCTCCACGCGGACGCTCACCAGCGCGTTCGGCCTCGCCCCCTACAAGGCGCTCGTCGCGATGGGCGGCGGCAACATGCCCGGCAAGGCCGTGCTGTCGAACTTCATCGCGATCCAGCCGCAGTCCGAGATCTCCCGTCAGCTGCAACTGCTCGAGCACATCGACGACGCCAAGCACGTGGAGCGCTACCGCGTGTTCGAGGACTGGTTCAAATACACCCAGGACATCCCGGGTGCGTTCTACCTGTGGCTGGTCGAGCACCTGTTCTGGGGCAACGAGCTCATCTCCGGCGATCTCGTGATCGACGGCCGGCGGGCCGACATGACTGCCATCACATGTCCGCTGTTCCTGCTCGCCGGCTCGACCGACCACATCACGCCGCCCCCGCAGCTGTTCGCGGCCGCCGACGCCGTGGGAACGTCGCCGGAGGACATCCAGATCCGCACCGCCACCGGCGGCCACCTCGGGCTGTTCATGGGCCGCGACGCGTTGCGGAAGGACTGGCCGCCTCTCATGGAGACCGTGTACGAGTTGTCGGTGCCGCAGCGGGCGGGGTCGGTCAGGGGTCGCGGCCGGAACCGGGCCGAGGACGCCGTGGCGGACCCGGGAGCTACCCCGCGGGTGCCTGCTCCCTGATGTCTGATTCGGGGACGCCCGGTCCGCGGATGCCCAGTCTGAGGGGCCGCTGAGAAAGCGCTGTGCGCCACAGTGCTGCGGGAACGTTCTGTCGCATGGACGCGTTGAAGCTGCTGAGAACCCCGGCGAAGGCGACCGACAGCGCCCCGCCGGGTGGCGGCAGGGGAGGATAGATGACAGCGCCCACGAAGAACGGGCCCACGAACGCAGCCGGTCCAACCATCCCAACGCAGCGTACCGACTCCGACCACTCCGAGGCCACCTCGGAACGTCCGGAGCTGTCCGCGGAGGACCTGGACGCTCAGAGCCCGGCTGCCGATCTGGTGCGCGTGTACCTGAACGGGATCGGCAAAACGGCGCTGCTGTCCGCGGCGCAGGAGGTCGAGCTGGCCAAGCGGATCGAGGCCGGGGTGTTCGCCCAGCACGTGCTCGACTCGGCTGCCGAGGAGGGCACGGAGCTGGAGGCCCGGTACGCAGCCGACCTGCGTTCCGTGGTCCGCGACGGCATGCGAGCGCGTAACCACCTGCTGGAGGCCAACCTCCGGCTCGTGGTCTCGCTCGCGAAGCGCTACACCGGCCGCGGGATGCCGCTCCTGGACCTGATCCAGGAGGGCAACCTGGGCCTGATCAGGGCGGTCGAGAAGTTCGACTACGCCAAGGGCTTCAAGTTCTCCACCTACGCCACCTGGTGGATCCGGCAGGCGATCACGCGCGGCATGGCCGACCAGGCCCGCACGATCAGGTTGCCCGTCCACCTCGTGGAGCAGGTGAACAAGCTGGCCCGGATCAAGCGCGATCTGCACCAGAAGCTCGGACGCGACGCCACTCACGAGGAGCTGGCGGCCGAGTCCGGCATCGCGGAGGAGAAGATCTCCGACCTGCTCGACCACGCTCGCGACCCGGTGAGCCTGGACATGCCGGTGGGGTCCGAGGAGGAGGCGCCGCTCGGCGACTTCATCGAGGACGGCGAGGCCACCGACGCCGAGACCACGGTGATCTCGCACCTGCTGCACGACGACCTGCGGCGCGTCCTGGCCACCCTGGACGACCGCGAGCAGCAGGTCATCCGGATGCGCTACGGCCTCGACGACGGTCAGCCGTGCACGCTCGACCAGATCGGACGCCGTTTCGGGCTCTCCCGGGAGCGTGTCCGGCAGATCGAGCGCGAGGTGATGGCCAAGCTCCGCATCGGCGAGCGGGCCGACAGGTTGCGCGCCTACGCGAGCTGAGAATCACTACCCGCCGACGGGCTCCGTGAGTGGTGACACCACCCACACCCGCGGCGGGACGGTTCCCTCGACAGCGGCCCGACGCGCAACCTGCACGTTGTGCACGAGTTGATCGTCCCTCTCCCCGACGGCGCACTGGCCGTTCCCTACGTCGAGGTGGCCGGGAAGTCAGCCGGCCCGCATCTCACCGTGATGGCCGGAGTCCACGGCGCCGAGTACACCTCCATCGCCGCGGTCCGCGAGTTCGCCCGTGCCCTCGACCCTGCGTGGGTCCACGGGCGGATCACCGCGGTGCCGGTCGTGAACCTGCTGTCCTTCTGGGAGCGGTCCGCGTTCGTCGTCCCGCTCGACGAGAAGAATCTCAACAGGAGCTTCCCCGGCAATCCCGGCGGCACGTTCACCGAGGTGCTGGCGCACCACATCACCGAGGCCTTCATCCGGCCGACGGACTATCTGCTCGACCTGCATGCGGGTGACCTCCCCGAGGCACTCGAGCCGTTCGTGCTCTACGACGAGTCCCCCGTGGAGGAGCAGTCCCGCCGGCTGGCCCACGCCTACGGGCTCGGCCACGTCGTCCGGCAGGCCCGCGCCGGGCAAACCGTCGGGGGCAGCACCTCGGCCGTGGCCGCCGACCTCGGCATCCCGTCGATCACCGCGGAAGCCGGCCAGAACGGCATCCTCGACCGGGTGAGTGTCGACCGTCATCTCACGGGCCTTGCAAACATCACCCGCCTCCTCGGGATCGACACGCGCCCGTCGTCCGGCACGACCGTGTCCGCTCCGCCCGTCGAGCACGACGGCTGGGTGTGGTTGCGCACGACCACGGCCGGATGGTGGGAACCCGCCGTGGCGCCCGGCACCGACGTGGACGCAGGCGACCTGCTCGGCACGGTCAGCGGCGTGCTCGGCGACCACCGGACCGAGATCCGTGCTCCCGAGGCAGGCGTCCCCTTGTTCGTCACGAGCAGCCCCGCCGTCACCGCCGACGGCCTGCTGATGGGCCTGGCCCGCACGAACGGCCCGGTCGCCCAGACCTGATGGACGAGAGTGCCGCTCGATCAGCAAAGCTCGCGGAAACCCGGCCGTAACCGGTTCTGTATACCGTTGGGAAGATCTCCCCGAGGAGGCCTTACCGCATGCGGTTGCACGACATGAACTGGCAGGCTGTGGAGGCCTACCTGCAGCACGACGACCGGGTCGTCCTGCCGATCGGCTCCACGGAACAGCACGGATACCTCTCGCTCGGCACGGACGCGATCCTGGCGGAGCGCGTGGCGATCGAGGCGGCGGAGCCATTGGGTATACCGGTGCTACCGGTGCTGCCCTTCGGTCTCGCTCCGTACTTCACGGCCTTCCCCGGCAGCCTGACGCTGCGGACGTCGACCTTCCTCGACGTCGTCCGCGACCTGCTGGACACCCTCGCCGGTCAGGGCTTCCGGCGGATCGCCATCGTCAACGGGCACGGCGGCAACGCCCCGGCGCTCGGGCTCGTGAGGGAGTGGGTCGCCGAACCGCGCGAGCACCGGGTGCAGATCGTGTTCACCAGCTGGTACGCGGCGCCCCGGGTGGCGGCCGCTGCCGAGGGTCACGAGCCGGACCCCACCCACGGCAGCTGGTTCGAGAACTTCCCGTGGACCCGCCTCCCGGGCGTCGAGATGCCCGAGGGTCGTAAGCCCACGCTCTCCCGTGAGGTCGTTGCCCAGGCCACACCGGCCGACATCCGGCGGCTGACCGGTGACGGCAGTTTCGGCGGGTCGTACGCCCTCTCCGACGAGGTCATGGACGACATCTGGCAAACCGGGGTCGCCGAGGTGCGCGACCTGCTCACCGACGGCTGGGCGTTCACGTGATCGGCGCCGGGCTGGACGGCCGGGTCGCCCTCGTCACCGGCACCGCCCACGGGATCGGAGACGCGATCATGGCAGCGCTGACCGAGGAGGGCGCCACGGTCCACGGGGTGGACCTCGCCGATCTCGACGTCAGTGACAGCGCCGCGGTCGGCGAGTACGTCGCCGGGCTCCCCCGCATCGACATCCTCGTCAACAACGCGGGCGGTGTGGTCGGCCAGACCCACAAGCCCATCGAGACGGTCACGGACGACGACTGGCGCGCCGTTGTGGACGCCAACCTGACCTCCACCTTCGTCTGCACGCGGGAGGTGGCGCCGCGGATGAAGGCGGCGGGCTGGGGCCGGATCGTGAACATCTCCTCCGGCGCCGGACGCAGCGTCAGCCTCACCGGCATCCAGGCCTACACCAGCGCCAAGGCCGGGCAGATCGGCTTCACTCGGCAGATGGCCCACGAGCTGGGCCCCTTCGGCATCACCGTCAATTGCATCGCCCCGGGCTTCGTGCTCTCCAACCCCTCCTCCGAGGCGCAGTGGCACAGCTACGGCGAGCAGGGCCAGGCTGCGCTGGTGGAGGGCATCGCTCTGCGCCGCCTCGGGCGGGCCGAGGACATCGCCGACGGCGTGCGCTGGTTCACCTCCGACCTCGCGTCCTGGGTGACCGGCCAGACCATCTCGATCGACGGCGGCCATGCTCTCTTTTGATCCCGACGACAGCCGCTATATCGAGGATCTGCGCTCCTACGTCGCCATCCCCAGCATCAGCCGCGAGGCCGACCGCCCGACGATGCAGGCGGCGGCCGAGTGGGTGGCGGCCCGGCTCGACTTCGCGCAGCCCCGCATCGTCGAGACCGGCGGGCACCCGGCAGTTGTGGCCGGGTGGACGGGCGCGCCCGGTGCGCCGACGGTGCTGGTCTACGGCCACTACGACGTGCAGCCCACAGGTGACCTCGACGAGTGGATCACCCCGCCCTTCGAGCTGGCGGTCGCCGACGGGCGACTGCGCGGGCGCGGCGTCACCGACGACAAGGGCCCGACGTACATCGCGCTCGAGGTCGTACGCCAGTTCATGGCGCAGGAGGGCCGGCTGCCGCTCAACGTCAAGTTCCTCCTGGAGGGCGAGGAGGAGATCGGCAGCCCGCACCTGGCCGGCTACGTCCGCGCGCAGGCCGACGAGCTGGCGGCCGACCTCGTGATCTCCGCGGACGGGGCGATGTGGCGTCCGGGCGAGCCGTCCCTCTCCGTCGCCTCCAAGGGACTGCTCGCCCTCGACGTCGAGGTAACCGGCGCGAACCGGGACCTGCACTCCGGCCGCTACGGCGGCACCGTCGCCAACCCGCTGCACGCCCTGAGTCGGATCCTGGCGAGCCTCCACACCCCGGACGGCCGGATCGCCGTGGCCGGGTTCGAGGACGGTATACCGGAGCTCGGGCCGACGGAGCGGGCGGAGATCGCCGCCGTCCCGTTCGACGAGGAGACCTACCGCGCGGACCTCAGGGTCTCCGCCCTGACCGGCGAGCCGGGCCTCTCCACGCTGGAACGGCTGTGGACCCGCCCGACGCTGGAGATCAACGGCGTCACCGGTGGCGGCTCGTACACGGTGATCCCGCGCCGCGCCGCCGCCCACCTGACCTGCCGGCTCGTGCCCGGACAGCAGCCGGACCGGGTGGCCGCCGCGATCCAGGCGCACATCGGCGCACTGGATCTGCCCGGCGTGCGGGTCTCCCTCACGACCGAGCCGGGCGCCGTGCCCGCGTACACGATCGCCCCCGACCACCCCGCGATCCGGGCGGCCCGGCAGGCGCTGGCCGATGTGTACCCCGGCCAGGACGTCCTGCTGGCCCGCATCGGCGGCACCCTGCCGGCCACCACGCTGTTCGAGGAGGCGCTCCGCGCGAAGACGCTCTTCTTCTCCTTCTCCACCTCGGACGAGCTGCTGCACGCACCCAACGAATTCCTGCGCATCCCGCGGCTGCGCGAGGGGATGCGCGCCTGGGAACGGCTGCTCCGGCTGCTGGCCGAGGGGGAACACCGGCTGACTCCGGGGTGAGGGCGGCGCGGCGCGCGGGCACCGCCGGCATCACCACCGGCAGCGGCTGATCGCTGCGAAATCCGGGTGTCGGCGGACCTCGCAACGATCACGGTTTCGGCCCACGATCGTCCGAGTCGCCGTCAGGAGAGCGCGACCTCGACGGCGGCGGCCGCCCGCAGCAGGCCGACGTCATCGCCGCTTCGCGCCGCCAGCTGCAGGCCGACCGGCAGCCCGTCGGCCGTCAGCCCGCAGGGCACGACGATCGCCGGTTGCCCGGAGACGTTGTACGGGGCGGTGAAGATGCCCTCGATCTCGCCTTCCGGCGTGTCGATGGGCGGGGTGCGTTCCGGTGCCGGGTAGGGCACGGCCGGCCCGACCAGCACGTCCACCCCGTCGAGGAGCCGCTCGCCCGCGGGACGCAGCGCGGCCCTTCGCGCCAGTGCAGAGTCGCGACGCCCGGGCGCGACCTCTGCGGCGCTGCGGAGCAGGCGCAACGTGGTGGCCCCGATGCGGCCGGGGTCGGCGTCCGGCCCGGAGATCACCGGCTCATGCACCTGCCAGGCCTCGACCAGCAGGATGTCCTCCAGACACGCGGCGAGCTCGGCCAGCACCGTGCCGTCACGGTCGGCCGTGATCATGCCGGCCACGCGGAGCCGGTCCAGTGCCGCCCGGGTGATCGCCGCGAGCTCGGGGTCCAGCCGCGGGTCGGCGAGCTGGTCGGTCAGCACCCCCAGCCGGTGGGGCCGCGCCGGAACCCCCGACGGCAGGCTGAAGGCGGTTCCGGTGAGCGCCGCCAGCACCGCGGCGGTGTCGGCAACGGACGCCGCGAGCACCCCGACGTGGTCGAGCGTGGGCGAGAGCGGAGTGACCCCCTCGACGCTGACCAGGCCGACGGTCGGCTTCAGGCCGACGATCCCGCAGTACGCCGCCGGGATGCGGATCGACCCGCCGGTGTCGGTGCCCAGCGCGGCCGGGCACACGCCTGCGGCGACCAGGGCCGCCGACCCCCCGCTCGAGCCGCCCGCGGTCCGGTCCGGTCGCGCGGGGTTCATCGCCTCCGGCAGGTCCGGATGCGGGGCGCCCGCCGCGTACTCGAGCAGCGTGGCGAGCGCGAAGACGTCGGCACCAGCCGCCCGCATCGCGGCCACCGCCGTCGCGTCCGACCCGGCAGGCGTGCCCGCCATGTCGTGCGGGTTGCCGTTGCCGCGCGGGCTCCCCGCCACGTCGATGATGTCCTTCACCGCGACGGACATCCCGTGCAGCGGCCCCGACTTCGCCCGCGGCGGCGCGGGCAACGCGGCCACCACGGCGTGCAACGGACGACCGAGCCGCTCCAGCCGCTCGTAGGCGGCGAGCAGCTCGAGGTTGGCCACCTCGCAGACGCGCTCGCCACGTTCGATCGCGCGGATCAGCTCTGCGACGTACCCGGTGAGTGGCCCGGTGAGAGGGCCGAGCTGGACGTCGACCTCGGTCCTTCGGTTGCGGACTGCGAGGTCCCGGTAGATCCCGCTGTGGCTCTTGGCGCTGCCCCGGTTGAAGGTGACCAGCCGGCGGAGCGACCCCGGCAGGTCCGCGGGATCGAAGCCGTCGAATGCCATCGGCGTCACCGGCGCCTGCGCGAGTACCTCCCGGGCGATCGCCAGCATCAACGGCTGAAACCGCGGGTCCTCCAGCGAGTCGGCGATCGACAGGTCCGAGACCGCACCGGCGAAGAGCATCGCGCCGTAGGCCTCCTTGGCCCAGAGGTAGCCGAGGATGTTGTCGGTCGCCTCGGCGTAGGGCAGCGCGTCGGCGATCTCCCGCAGCCGGTCGGTCATCCGCCCGTCCAGCTCGCCGATCCGGAACGTCCCGACGTTGCCCTGCATCACGGTGCCGGGTGCCATCAGGTCGGCACCGAAGTTGACGAAGCAGACGAGGAGCCGGTCGCGCCCGACCACCTCGGACAGCAGGTCCGCGGTGAGGCCGTTCTGCATCGACACGACGACGGCGTCCGGAGCCAGCCGGTCGCGGAGCACCTCGACGGCGGCGGCCGTGTGGTGTCCCTTGACGGCCACGAGCACCACGCCGTCGATCAGCTCCGGAAGGCCCTCGGGAAGCACCGCGGGTGCCCGCACCGTGAACTCACCGACCGGGCCCGTGATCCGCAGGCCTCCGGCGTTGATGGCCGCGACGTGCTCGGGGTCGGCGTCACAGAGAAGGACGCGATGCCCGGATTCGGACAAATGGGCGCCGACCGTGCCGCCGATGGCTCCGGAACCGATAACCGTGAATTTCATAGGTTCTCCTGCTTGTCCGGACACGGCCGACCGACGTACATTCCCCCCAACTGTATACAGTGCATCGGCGTCGAGCTGTAGAAGAGAGGAACAACTTCCCCGGCGTCTCACCCGCGTTACATTCTCGTTTCGCGCTGTTACTGCTCCTGCATGAACTCTCGTCGGGCCTACCCCGAGGCTCGATCGAGGTCATTGCCGGTCCCGCGCCATTGCCCCGAGGAGTTCCCTGTGGCGTCATCCCCCGACGACGGCATGCCCGCCGATTCGTTCGACCGAACCCGGGCGATGTTCGCCCACCAGCTGAACCGCCGGAACGTGCTCCGGCTCGGGCTGGCCGGCCTCGGCACCGCCGGGCTGGCCTCCTTCCTCGCCGCGTGCGGTGGCGGCACGAGCTCGTCCGGCGCGGGCGGTGCCGGTGCCCCGCCCAAGCCCGGCGGCACCGTGACGATCGCCCGCAACCAGGACTCCGTCGACTTCGACAAGACGATGGTCTTCAGCAACGCGTCGATCTGGGTCTACGTCCAGATGTTCGAGGGACTGACGATCGGGAGCCAGGACGGCCGGAACGTCGAGCCCTGGCTGGCCGAGAGCTGGACCCAGTCCGACGACCAGCTGACCTGGACGTTCAAGCTCAAGCAGGGAGTCACGTTCAGCAACGGCGCGCCGATGACCTCGGCCGACGTCAAGTTCTCCCTCGATGAGGCGAGCACGACCACGGGCGGCTGGGAGTTCGTCAACTCCGCCATCGACACCGTCACCGCGCCCGACCCCGCCACCGTCGTGATCAAGACGAAGTACCCCTGGGCGCCACTCCTTGCCGACCTCGCCTGCCCGAGCAACGGGATCATCCCGAACAACTACGGCGGCACGGCCAAGAAGGACTTCTACGCGGCACCGGTCGGCACCGGCCCGTTCGTCTGGGACACCTGGGAGAAGGGCAACAGCCTCACGCTGAAGAAGAACCCGAGCTACTGGCGCCCCGGCCTGCCCTACCTGGACTCCGTGACGTGGCAGGTGGTGCCCGACGACAACACGCGGAACGTGATGATCCAGGGCGGCACAGCGCAGATCAACGAATTTCCGCCGTTCTCAACCGTGGATCAGCTGAAAAACGTGCCGGACGTAACGGTGACATTGTTCCCGTCCACCCGTACCGACTACATCCTGATGAACGAACAACGCCCCCCGTACAACGACGTGCACGTGCGGCGCGCCATCTCCTACGCCATCGATCGGGAATCCTTGGTCAGGGCCGTGCTTTTCGGCAACGGAACCGCGGCCAACTCATTGTTCATGCCGACCGTGCCCTACTACGACAAGAACACGCCGGGGCAGACGTTCGACATGGCCAAGGCCAAGGCGGAAATGGCGATGTCCTCGGTACCCACCGGCTTCACCACCACCTACCTCGCTTCGTCCGGCGACTCGACGGACGCGGCCATCGCCCAGGTCCTGCAGGCCGCGCTGCAGCAGCTGGGAATCACGATGAACATCACCAACAGTGACCCGAGTGCGGTACACGACATGCAGACCTCGCTGAACTACGAGATCAGCCACTCGTACTGGACGATGGACATCAACGACCCCGACGAGCTGGTGCAGTACGCGGTGCTGCCCGAAGGCGGCGGCCACTCGTTCAACACGAGCTACGACAACGCCCAGGCGAGGGACCTCGCCACGCAGGCCGAGAAGACCTTCGACACGGCCGAGCGGCAGAAGATCTACACCCAGCTGCAGACCCTCCTGGCCGAGGACGCCTTCCTGCCCGCGCTGTACTACCAGCCGATCCCTTACGCGCTGCGGTCGAACGTGCAGGGCTTCTCCGTCAGACCGACCGGGCTGTACGACATGGCCACGGTCTCCCTCGCGTAGGCGACGAGCGGATGACCCAGGTCCTCTACATCCTCCGGCGGCTGGTCACGCTGATCCCGGTGCTGCTCGGGATCAGCGTGCTGGTCTTCCTCCTGATCCAGCTCGTCCCCGGCGACCCGGCGGTGACGCTGCTGGGCTCACACGTCACCGACGCCGGGGTCGCCGCGCTGCACCAGCAGCTCGGCCTGGACCAACCCCTGTGGCAGCAGTACGTGAGCTTCCTGGGCCGCCTGCTGCACGGCGACCTCGGGGAGTCCTACCAGTACAAGTCGAGTGTCTCGGCGCTCGTGCTGCAGAACCTCGTGCCCACCGTCTGGTTGATCGTGGTGGGGGCGCTCTTCGCCGTGATGATCAGCGTGCCGCTCGCGGTCTGGGCGGCGAGCAGGCGCGGCGGGGTGGCCGACAACGCGATCCGGTCCATCCCGCTGATCGGCCTGGGGATGCCCGCGTTCTGGTTGGGGATCATGCTGGTGCTGCTGCTGTCGCTCAAGGCACGCATCTTTCCCGCGTCCGGCTTCGGCACGGGGTTCGTCGGGCACGTCGAGTCGATCATCCTGCCAGCGCTCACGGTGGCGCTGGCCCTGGTGCCGATCCTGGTCCGCAGCCTGCGGGCCGGCCTGCTCGACGTCCTGCAGAGCGACTACATCACCACGGCCAGGTCCAAGGGGCTCGCGGCGCCCCGGGTCGTGCTGGGCCACGCCCTGCGCAACGCGGCGGTGTCCTCGATCACCGTGCTCGGCGTCAACATCGCCTACCTCATCGGCTCGACGATCGTCGTCGAGCGCGTCTTCGCACTGAACGGCATCGGTTACCTCATGCTCACCGCGATCCTGAACCGCGACTTCCCGATCGTGCAGGGGGTGACCCTGGTCTTCGCCGTCATGGTGGTGACCGTCAACCTCCTCACCGACCTGGCGCACGCCTCACTCGACCCCCGGGTCAGGCTCGCGTGACGACGATCGCCTTCCCCGGACGCACGACCGACGCGGCCCCACGGCGGCGAGCGGGCTCGGTCAACGTCACATTGATCGCCGGGCTCACGTTGTTCCTGCTCATCGCACTGGCGGCCATCTGCGCGCCGCTGCTGACGAGCGCCGACCCCATCGCCCAGGACCTCCTCAACGCCCGGCTCCCCCCGGGTTCGCCCGGGCACCTGCTGGGCACGGACCAGCTCGGCCGCGACGTGCTGTCCCGGCTGCTCTACGGCGGCCGGACCGACCTGCAGGTGGGCGTGCTGGCCGTCGTCACGCCGTTCGTCGTCGGCACCGTGCTGGGCCTGCTGACCGGCTGGATCGGCGGGTGGTTCGATCTGGTGGTGATGCGGGTGGTCGACGTCGTCGTCGCCTTCCCGTTCTTCGTGCTGGTCATCGCGCTGGTGTTCGCGCTCGGCGCGGGCACCGGCAGCATCTACGTGGCGATCTCCATGGTCGGCTGGGTCGCGTACTGCCGCATCGTGCGCGGCGAGGTGCTGCGGGCCAAGGAGCAGGAGTACGCGCTGGCGGCACGGGCGAGCGGCCTGCCTACCTGGCGGATCCTGTTCCGGCACCTGCTGCCCAACGTGGTGGTGCAGGCTGTCGTCTACTCGATGAGCGACATCGTGCTCACGATCCTCGCCATCGTGACCTTGAGCTACCTCGGCCTCGGGGTGCCACCGCCGACACCGGACTGGGGATCGATGATCCAGGACGGGCAGCAGTTCCTGCTCACCCAGTGGTACATCGCCACCATCCCCGGCCTCGCCGTCGTCCTCGTGGGCTTCGCGCTCGCGCTGGTCGCCGACGGTCTCGTCGAACGGTTCGGTCAGCGATGATCGGCGTGCGCAAGGAGACGGAACGAGTTCGGGCCCGGACGGTGAAGGACGGCCATGCGCTGCTCGAGGTCCACGACCTGCAGGTGGAGATTCCCCTGCCGCGCGGCCGGCTGCACGCGGTGCGCGGGGTGTCGCTGCAGGTCGATGCCGGCGAGGCGGTCGGTGTGGTGGGCGAGTCGGGCTCCGGCAAGAGCCTGACCCTTCGTGCCCTGCTCGGCCTGCTGCCGCACCCGGCGCGTCTCACCGGAGGGTCGATCCTGCTCGACGGCGTCGACGTCACGGGCCTGCCCGAGCGGCGGCGCCGGCAGGTGCTGACCGAGGCGATGAGCATGGTCTTCCAGGACTCGCTCACGGCGCTGAACCCGGTGATGCGGGTCGGCGACCAGATCGCCGAGGTGCCGCGGCGCCGTTTCGGGATGTCGCGCTCCGAGGCACACGCGCGGGCGGTCGAACTGATGGACCGGGTGGGGATACCCGACCCGGAGAAGCGGTTCCGCGCCTACCCCCACGAGCTGTCGGGCGGAATGCGCCAGCGCGTGTGCATCGCCATCGCGCTCTCGGCCGCACCGCGGCTGATCCTGGCCGACGAACCCACCACCGCCCTCGACGTGACGATCCAGGCGCAGGTGCTCGACGTCATCGACACACTGCGCCGCGATGAGCAGCTCGGCCTCGTCCTCGTCAGCCACGACCTGGCCGTGATCAGCCAGACCTGCTCACGGGTCTACGTCATGTACGCCGGGCGTGTCGTCGAGTCCGGGGAGATACGGGCGGTGCTCACCGGCCCGCGGCACCCGTACTCGTTCGCGCTGCTGCGGTCGGTGCCCGACCCGGACGCGCCGGTCCACCGGCTGCTGACCATCCCCGGCCAGCCTCCGAGCCTCACGGCCGCACACAGCGGCTGCTCGTTCGCGCCTCGCTGCGCGTTCGCGCAGGAGCAGTGCACGGCCGAGGAGGGCGATCCCGGGCTCGTCCCCGTCGCCGCGGGAGAAAGCGCCGAGGGCCATCACGACAGCGCCTGCCTCCGCTGGGAGACCGCGCCGGAGTGGGACGACACCTCCCTGCCCGTCGATGCGCTGGAGCGCCGGTCATGAGCGTCACCGCACTCACCACGCAGGCGCCGGACGAGGCGGTCCTGACCGTCTCCGGGCTGGTCCAGCACTTCGTCGGCGCCCGCACCTGGACCGACCGGCTGGCCGGTCGCCAGGCCCACGTGGTGAAGGCCGTGGACGGTGTCGACCTCACGCTCGCCGCGGGTGAGACGCTCGGCCTGGTGGGCGAGTCCGGCTGTGGCAAGTCGACGTTGAGCCGTGCCGTCATGGGCCTGTACCGGCCCACCGCCGGCGAGATCCGCTACGGCGGTGGTCTGGTCGAGGGCCGGCCGAACAGGGAGCAGCGACGTACAACGCAGATGGTGTTCCAGGACCCGTACAGCTCTCTGAACCCGCGGATGACCGTGGGCCAGACGATCGGCGAGCTGCTGCGCTACCACCGGGTCGTCCCACGTGAACAGGTCGCGGCCCGCAGCCGGGAGCTGATGGACCTCGTCGGCCTGCCGCACGACGCGCTGGGACGCACCCCGCGGCAGTTCAGCGGCGGCCAGCGCCAGCGGATCGGCATCGCCCGCGCGCTGGCCCTCGAGCCGAAGGTGCTGATCGCGGACGAGCCGGTCTCGGCCCTCGACGTCTCGGTCCAGGCGACGATCATCAACCTGCTGCTCGACCTCAAGGAGTCGCTCGGCTTGTCGATGATCTTCGTATCGCACAACATGGCTGTAGTGCGCCAGGTGAGCGACCGGATCGCCGTCATGTACCGGGGCAGGATCGTCGAGACCGGCACGACGAACGAACTGTTCACCGACCCGGCGCACCCCTACACCCGGCTGCTGCTCGGCTCGGTGCCGCGGATGCTCACCCGGGTCCACGGAGCTCACGCGGAGGGCACGGCCGATCCGCTTGCGGTGGTGGACGGCGAACCCGGGGCGGACGGGTCGCCGTTCGCCGCACACGCTGTGGAGGGAGAAGGCACCGGATGCCGGTTCCGGCCACGGTGCCCGGTGGCGGTCGCCGCCTGCGCCACCGAACCGCACCTGCTTCCGCTCCCGGACGACCCGCAGCGGGCGGCTGCCTGCTGGCACGCACCCGAACGACCCGCGACCCCACGTCGAAAGGACATGCCCGGTGACCGAACCGGTGATCATCGGTAGCGAGCGCAGCGAGGCGGGCCTGCCCGCCGGGATGGCTGTGCTCCTGACCGGCGGATCCGCGCTCGACGCGGTGGAGGCAGCCCTGCGGCTGTGCGAGGACAACCTCGCCGACCACTACGTCGGCACAGGGGGCCTGCCCAACGCCCGCGGAGAGGTCGAGCTGGACGCCTCCGTGATGGTCGGTTCCACCCGGGCGTTCGGGGCTGTCGCCGCGCTCCACGGCTACCCCCACCCGATCTCCGTCGCCCGCGCCGTCATGGAACGCCTTCCCCAGCACGCGCTGCTCGTCGGCGAGGGCGCCGAGCTCTTCGCCGACGAGTGCGGGTTCGGCAAGGCCGAGCTCCTCACGGAAGAGGCGCGCAAGCAGTGGCGGGAGGCGCTGTCGGTCACCGGCGAGTCCGTGGAGGGCGAGAACACGCGAGGTGGCTCGGGGGACATCGCCTACCGGCTCGCGGCGCTGGAGCTGGTGAAGCGGCTGGCCCCGCACGACGGGCCGTGGGGCACGATCAACGTCCTCGCCCTCGACAGCAGCGGCGAGCTGGTGGTCGGGGTCTCCACGAGCGGCTACCCGTGGAAGTACCCCGGCCGGGTCGGAGACTCGGCGATCGCCGGCGCAGGCAACTACTGCGACCTGCGCTACGGGGGCGCGGCGTGCACCGGCCGGGGTGAGCTGAGCATCCGGGCCACCGGCGCCCGTGTCGTCGTCGACCGGCTCGCCGCCGGGGACGACCCGGAGTCCGCATGCGCAGCCATGCTCGCCGACGCCGCCACGCTGCCCGACGAGTTCCGCGCGGAGCTGCGGGTGCTCGCCCTGACCCCCGACGGTCGCCACGGCGGTGCGTCCGGGCAGCGGGGCTCGACGTACTGCGTCATGACCGGCAGCGACCCGCAGCTCCGGTTCGCCCGGCGACGCGTCCTGGCCTGACGACCGTGATCAGCCCAGCGTGAACGGATCGCGGGTGCCGCCGGTGAGCTCGACCCACACCGACTTGTTCTCCAGGTACTCGTCGAGCCCGGCCGCTCCGTTCTCCCGGCCGAGGCCGCTGGCGCCGAACCCGCCGAAGGGCACACCCGGCGAGACCACGCGGTAGGCGTTGATCCAGACGGTGCCGGCCCGCAGCCGCGCGGCCACGCGGTGGGCGCGGTGCACGTCCTTCGTCCAGACGGCACCGGCGAGCCCGTAGGGGGTGTCGTTGGCGAGCTTCAGCGCCTCGTCCTCGTCGGTGAAGGTGAGCGCGGCGAGCACCGGGCCGAACACCTCCTCGCGCACCACGGTGGAGCCCGGGGTGACGTCGGTGAGCACGGTCGGCCGGACGAACAGCCCGCCCAGCCCCTCGTCGGCGGCACCGCCGTAGGCGATCGTGGCGCCCTCGGCCCGAGCGGACTCGAGGAAGCCGAGCACCTTCTCGTACTGCGGCCGGTTGGCGACCGGACCCATCTCGGTACTGGGGTCGTTCGGGTCGCCGAGCCGGATCCGCGCGGCGCGCTCCGCCACGAGGCCCACCAGCTCGTCGTGGACGTCGGCGTGCACGATCAGCCGCGAGCCGGCCATGCACGTCTGACCGGTGGCGGCGAACACGCCGGCGACCAGCCCGTTGGCCGCGGCCTGCAGGTCGGCGTCCGGGAAGACGATCTGCGGGGACTTGCCGCCCAGTTCGAGCGTGACCTTGTTGATGTTCTCGGCAGCCGCCGCGGCGACCGCCCTGCCGGTGGCGGTGGACCCCGTGAACGCCACCTTGTCCACGCCGGAGTGGGCGGCGAGCGTGGCTCCCACCTCCCGGGAGAGGCCCGTGACGACGTTGACCACTCCCGCCGGGAACCCGGCCTGCTCGACCAGTTCGACGAACGCGAGCGTGGACGCCGGCGCGTGCTCCGACGGCTTGACGACGACCGTGCAGCCCGCCGCGAGCGCGGGGGCCAGCTTCCAGGTCATCAGCAGCAGCGGAGAGTTCCACGGGGTGATCGCCGCGACCACCCCGACCGGCTCGCGGCGGGTGTACACGAGGTAGTTGGGATTGCCCGGAGGAATCTGCCGGCCCTCGATCTTGTCGGCGAGCCCGGCGTAGTAGTGGAACCAGGTGCCGATCCCGTTCAGCTGGCCGATCATCTCGCGGTAGAGCTTGCCCGAGTCGTTCACCTCGAGCCGGGCCAGCCGCTCCGCGTTCTCCGTGACGAGGTCGCCCAGTCGGCGTAGCAGCGCCGCCCGCGCGAACCCGGTGAGCCCGGACCACTCCTCGCTCTCGAAGGCCGCACGCGCAGCGGCGACAGCCGCGTCGACGTCCTCGGGTCCCCCGTCGGGCACCACGGCCCACGGCTTTCCGGTGTAGGGGTTCTGCGACTCGAAGGTGCGGCCGGACAGTGCGTCGACGGCTTTCCCGCCGATCGTCATCCGGAACTGCTCCAGCTCGGTAGCCATGGCCCGACCGTACGAGCGCCGACCGTTGCGGTCCACGTCCGATGTGGGCTCCGACACGCCGACATCACCGCGCACGGCATCGGCGATTTACGCTCGATTCATGAGCGCACCACCCGGTCCCGTCTCTCCGGCCGTCATGCGGGAGGTGCTCGGTCACTTCGTGTCCGGCATCGTGGTCGTCACTGCCACCGGACCCGACGGGCCGATCGGGTTCACGTGCCAGTCCTTCGCGTCGCTGTCGCTCGATCCGCCGCTGATCAGCTTCGCACCGGCGCGCTCGTCGTCGACCTGGCCCCGGATCCGCGAGCTCGGCGCATTCTGCGTCAACGTCCTCGCCGCCGACCACCAGGAGATCAGCAACGGGTTCGCCCGCTCCGGTGTGGACAAGTTCGCCGGGGTGGGGTGGCAGCCCGCTCCGTCCGGCACTCCGATCCTCGACGGAGTTACTGCGTGGATCGACTGCGCGTTGTGGAACGAGTACGACGGCGGTGACCATACGATCGCCGTCGGCCTCGTGAACGACCTCGGCGCCGATCCGGCGCGCCTGCCCCTGCTGTACTACCGCGGCCGGTACAGCGTCACAGCCGATCCGAAGGAAACTCCATGACCGAGCGTTCACCCGGATCGCTGTCAGTGCTCGGCATCGCCGGCGGCCCGGAGGCCGGCGGGCGCACCAGCACCGCGATCGCCGGCATCCTCAGCGGCGCCGCCGCGGCGGGCGCCGCCACCACGCTCGTCGAGCTCGCGTTCACCCCGCACTCGGAGGTGGTGGCCGCGATCGAGACCGCCGACGCCGTGGTGCTGGGCAGCCCGGTCTACCGCGCCACCTACAGCGCCCTGCTGAAGGGGCTGCTCGAGGGCACCGAGCGCGGCAAGTGGGGCGAGACCACCGCTCCGCTGCAGGGCAAGGCGGCGGCCATCGTGCTGACCGGCGCCAGCGCCCACCACTTCCTCGCCCTCGGCGACCTGCGCAACGTGCTCGCGAACTTCTTCGCGGTGCAGGTGCTGTCGCCGGGGCTGTACTTCGACCACGGCGGCTTCCTCGATCGCAGCACGCTCACCGAGGGCAGCGCCACCATCGCCGCTACGCACGGCTCGGCACTGGTCGACCTGGCCGCCGCCGTGCGCTCGTCGAAGACGCTGAGCGAGATCACGCCGCAGGTCTAGGCCCCTGGGGGATCACGACGGCGAAGCCGTCCAGTAGGCGCTGCAGGCCGAACTCGAAGAGCGTGTCCAGGTCGAAGTCGTACGGGGTGGAGAGCACCCGCACGAACGTCGGGAAGCGGCCGTCGCCGACGATCGAGCGCACTGCTGCTTCCTGGGTGTCCATCCACTGGTCGGGGTTGAGCCCGGTGGCCGCCTCGGCCTCGGCCTCCGGTTCGAGGTTCACCGCCGTACCACGCACGTAGTTGACGAGCGTGAGGTAGACCGTCATCAGTGTCACGTGGTCGGCACCGCTGCTGTCGAGCGCGGCCAGCGTCCACTCGGACAGGGCCAGCCCTCCGGCGACGGCCTGGGGCCGTGTCATGGACATCGCCGGGGCGAGCCAGGGGTGGCGGCGGAACAACGTCCACAGCGTGCGGCCCGCGATCTCCAGCCGGGGCCGCCACCCGTCCGGGGCGTCCGCAGGCGCCCGCCACTCGCCCAGTGCGGCGTCCAACATCCGCAGCACGAGGTCGTCCTTGTCGACGACGTGCCGGTAGAGGGCCATCGTGGCCGCCCCCAGCTCGGCGGCCACCCGTCGCATCGACAGGCCGTCGAGCCCTTCGGCGTCGGCGATGGCGACGGCCACGGCGACGATCCGTTCGGGGGTCAGGGCGGCGTCGGGCGCGGGGCGGACGCGGGGCCGGGCCGGTTCGAGCGACGGTTCCGATGCTGCCGGGGGCACGACCGTCCTGGGCTGCGTCGCCCCCGGGCGCGTCTCCACCACGGTGCCCGATCCGGGCACAGCGCGTACCAGCCCCTCCTGACGCAGCACGCCCAGCGCCTTGGTGGCGGTGGCCATGGCGACGCCGAAGCCCCGGGTGATCTCCCGCGTGGACGGCACCCGGTCGCCGGGCGCGAGCTCACCCGTCTCGATTCGCCTGCGCAGCTCGGCGACGATCCGCGCATACGGCGGACTGCTCTCCACGGTTCCCTCCGTACTAGTGCACTTTGACACCGGCCGAGGGTAGCCACTCCCCCGGCGAACCGTCGAGGCAGGTCGACCCCAGATGGCCCGTACTAGTGCACTTGATTCCATCATTTATGCTGCTAGACGACTTGATCTGAAGTGTCTGTACGTCGTACGCTACCGCACATGCAGAACACGAACATCCTCATCTCCGGGGCGAGCATCGCCGGCCCCGCGCTTGCGTACTGGCTACGCGAGAACGGTTTCACTCCCACCGTCGTCGAGCGGGCACCCGCGCCGCGACCCGGTGGCCAAGCCGTCGACCTACGGGGCGCGGGACGCACCGTCGTGGAGCGCATGGGACTCATGGACGACGTCCGGGCCGTCACCCTCGACCAGCGCGGCATCGCGTACGTCGACGACAGGGGCCGGATCAAGGCCCGGCTGGGGGCCGACGCGTTCGGCGGCGAGGGCATCGTCTCGGAGATCGAGGTCCTGCGCGGCGACCTGGCCGAGGTCCTCCACCGCGCGACGCTCCCGGGCACCGAGTACCTGTTCGACGACACGATCACCGGAATCGACCAGGACGACGACGGTGCCACCGCCACCTTCGAGAAGGCGGCGCCGCGCCGCTTCGGGCTGGTCATCGGCGCCGACGGACTGCACTCGACGGTCCGGGCACTCGCGTTCGGGCCGGAGTCGGCCACGGTCCGTCCGATCGGCGGCTACACCGCCTGGTTCACCGCGCCCGCCGACATCGATCTCGACGGCTGGTACCTCATGCACAACGCCCCCGGCGGGCTCGTGGCGTCGGCCCGGCCCGGCCGACTCCCGCACGAGCTCAAGGCCGGCCTCAGCTTCCGCTCGGACCCGATCTCCTACGACCGCAGGGACATCGCCCAGCAACGGGACATCGTGTCCCGGCACTTCACGGGCGTCGGATGGGAGGCCCCGCGGCTCGTCGCGGCGATGCACGAGGCAGCGGATTTCTCGTTCGACTCGATGGGCCAGGTGCATCTCGACCGCTGGTCGGCGGGCCGGGTCGCACTTCTCGGCGACGCGGGCTACTGCCCGAGCCCGCTCACCGGCCTGGGCACGAGCCTCGCCCTCGTCGGCGCCTACGTGCTCGCCGGGGAACTCGCCGCCGCCGACGGCGACCATCGCGTGGCGTTCGCCCACTACGAGCAGATCATGCGTCCCTACGTGACGGAGGGACAGAAGCTCCCGCCCGGCGGCATCAACGGGTTCGCTCCGGGGAGCCGCCTCGACATCGCCGTCCGGACGGCGTCGATGAGGTGGATGACCCGCTGGCCGCTACGCCCTCTGATCGCCGCCCAGTTCGCGAAGGCCGGGAACATCACGCTCCCCGACTACGGGCAGCGAGTCAGGGTGTAGTGCCTCCCGCTCCCGACGCGATCCCGGTGAGCAGGCAGTCGAGGCCGAACTCGAACCGGGCGTCGGCGTCCGGGTCGTCGGCCTCGAGGATGCGGCGGTTGAAATGCGGGTAGCGGCCCGACTCGACGACCTGGCGCACGTAGGTGCCGATGGACGCGCGCCACTCGTCCTCGGTCATCCCGGTGGCGCGCTGGGCCTCGCGATCGGCCAGTTCGGCAGCCACCGAACCGAGGACGTAGGTGTTCACCGCGCTGACGATCATCTGCGCCCTGGTCGCGTCGTGGGTGAAACGGTCGACCACGGCGAGGGCATGGTCGAGTCGACCGATGACGTTCGGGCCCAGCGCCACGCGGCGTGAGGCCTGCTGGGCGAGCCACGGGTGCCGCAGCAGCGACACGCGGAAGCCCCGGGCCACCTCCGTCAGCCCGGCCCGCCAGTCGTCGCCGGGGGGCGGCGGCAACGGCGCCTCCCCGTAAACGGAATCGATCATGAGCTCGATCAGCTCGTCCTTGCCGGTGATGTGCCGATAGATCGATGTCGTGCCCGAGCCCAGCTCCGTGGCGATGCGCCGCATCGAGAGCGCGTCGATGCCCTCGGCATCGGCCAGATCGACGGCAGCGCGCACGATCTTCTGCTCGCTCAGTACCGGGCGTGCGCCGCGATCGCGATCGCGCATCCAGACCAGCGCGGCAGGCGGACGTCCACGAGCAGACATGGGCACAGTGTACGAGTGTGGTTACAGTGTTCCCATAACGGGCACACTGTTCCCACTCTGGAGGTTCCCCATGGCGCAGGTTGTGATCGCAGGCGGTGGCACCGTCGGCCTGGCCACCGCCGTCTTCCTCGGCCGGTACGGGATCCCGGCGCTCGTCGTCGAGCGCAGGACCCGACCGTCCGTGCATCCGCGCGCGCTCGGCGTCAGCGCTCGCACACTGGAGTTGTTCCGCTCCGCCGGGCTCAGCGAGGCGATCGATGCGATCGCCGTGCGTTCGGCGGTGCCGGGCAAGGTCGATGCGCGCACAGTCGCGGAGATCGATCGCACGCAGCCGTCTCCCGCTCGGCGGTTCGTGGGAAATGACCTGTCACCGGAGACGCCGCGCGGCCACTACCCGCAGGACAGGCTCGACTCCGTCCTGCTTCCGGCGGCTCACGAACGAGGCGCGACGATCGAGTTCGGCGTGGCCGTGACCGGTATCGAGCAGGACACCGAGGGCGTCGACGTGACGCTCTCCGACGGTCGGACGGTCCGTGCCGACTACCTGATCGGGGCCGACGGCGTCACCACGACCGTTCGTGCCGCGCTCGGCATCGGCACGACCGGACCGGGGGAGATCGGCGACCCCACCCTGAACATCCTGTTCGACGCCGACCTGGTCGGGCATTTCGGCTCGATGCCGACGATGACCGAGATCAGCCATCCGGAGGCGCCCGGAATGCTTCTCGCCGTCGGGGAACGGCGCTGGGTGTTCCACACCAAGCCGCCCGCAGACGGCCGCTTCACCGACGAGACGTGCGCCGCAGCGATCCGCACAGCCGTGGGAGCGGACGTCCCGCTCGAGGTCATCAGCGTCCTGCCGTGGCGGGCGACGGTCCGGATGGCGGACGAGTTCCGCTCCGGACGCGCCTTCCTCGTCGGTGACGCAGCGCGCGCCATCTCGCCCCTCGGCGCGTTCGGCCTCAACACCGGAGTCGCCGACGCGCACAACCTGGCCTGGAAGCTCGCCATGGTGCTCGCGGGGAAGGCAGGCGACCGGCTGCTCGACAGCTACCACGAGGAACGGCACGCGATCGCCGAGATGGTGACCGAGCAGGCCATGCTGCGATGGGCGAACCCACGCCTGCACTGGGATCCGACGGCAGTGGTCGAGCGCGCCGCGGCGGGCGCATGGAACGCCTGGATGGTCACCATGGGCTACCGCTACGACTCCTGCGCCGTCATCGACCCGGTGCTGCCGCTGCCGTCCACGGAGGACGTCGCCACGAGTCTCGACGGCGCGCCGGGCTCGCACCTGCGGCATCGCTGGGTCGACGGAGTGTCCACGCTGGACCTCATCGGTCCGGGATTCAGCCTGCTGACCAGCTCTCCGGATTGGGACGACGCTGCGCGCGCGCTCGACCTGCCGGTGGTGCGGATCGGCGGCGACTGGCCCGAGTCGGTCGGCATCGACGACACGGGCGCGCTGCTCGTGCGGCCCGACGGGTTCATTGCCTGGCGTTCCGTGAAGGCGGACGCCGGCTCGCTGGCCGGCGTTCTCGCGGCCGTCACCGGGCGGGAGAGCAGCCCTGTGGGGTAACGATCAGCCGCGGACCTCGGCCGGGCCGCTCGCGGTCAGCGCGGCCGCTGCCCGCCCCACAGCCCCGGCCAGCTCCACCTCCCGCACCACCTGCTTCACCCCGGCCACCGCGGGCGCCGCCACGCTCAGCTCCCGCACCCCGAGTCCGATCAGCAGCTGCGCCGCGAGTGGGTCGGCCGCCGCCTCACCGCACACGGCCACGAGCACCTGCTCCCCCGCCGCCCGGCACACGGCGTCGACGAGCCGGAGCACGCCCGGATCGAGCGGATCGGCCACGGTGGCGACCGCCGGATTGCCCCGCTCGGCCGCCAACGTGTACTGGGTGAGGTCGTTGGTGCCGATGCTGAAGAAATCGACGTGCGGCACGAACGCGGCCGCCTTCAACGCCGCCGCCGGCACCTCGACCATGATCCCCACCTGCAGTTCGGGCGGGGTGCCCCGGCCCTCGCGGGCGATCGCTTCGTCCAGCACGCGGCGGGCGGCGAGAAGCTCATCGACGGTCGCGACCATCGGGAACATCACGCTCACCGGTGTGTCGTGGGCGACCCGGACCATGGCCAGGAGCTGGTCGGCCAGCAACTCCGGAAACGCTGTGGCGAGCCGGATGCCGCGCAGGCCGAGGAACGCGTTGGCCTCGGCGGGCAGCGGCAGATACGGGAGCGGCTTGTCGCCGCCGACGTCGAGGGTGCGCAGCGTGATCCGCTTCCCACCGAGGGCGGTGGCGACGCCGCGGTAGGCCGCCTCCTGCTCGTCGACGTCGGGTGCGGCGGCCCTGTCGAGGAACAGGAACTCGGTGCGCACCAGCCCGACGAGGTCGGCACCCGCGGCCGCGGCCGCCGTGGCATCGGCCGGGGATCCGACGTTGGCCCCGACGAGGACGTCGACACCGTCGCGCGTGACCGCCGGGGCGGACGAGCGCTCGCGGGCCTCCAGCTCGCGTTCCGCCTGCGCGGCAGCGCGATCGCGGAACGCCGCCACGGTGTCGGGTTCGGGGTCGACGAGGAGCTCGCCCGCAGCACCGTCGAGCGCGAGCAGCGTGCCGTCCTTGACGTCCAGGATCGCCGGACCGGCGCCGAGAACCGCAGGCACACCGCGGGCCCGCAACAGGATCGCGCTGTGCGCGGTGGGGCTCCCGCCGGCGAGCACCACACCCGCCACGCGCGCGGGATCGAGCGCCGCGGCCCGCGCCGGGGTGAGGTCGGCGGCGACGAGCACGGGTGGTGGCCCGTCCCCCGGATCGTCCAGGGCGTCCGGCACCCCGACGAGGGTGCGGAGCACCTGCTGCGCGACGGCGCGGACGTCGGCGGCGCGGGCGGCGAGGTAGGGGTCGGGCAGCGCGTCGAACTCCGCCGCCGCCCGCGCGGTGGCGTCGGACCAGGCCTGCGAGGCCGACGCTCCCGCCGCGACTGCGGCCCTGGCCTCGTCGACCACATCGGGGTCGTCGAGCAGGAGGAGATGCGCGTCGAAGATCGCTGCCTCGGCCGGTCCCAGCTCGCGTGCGGCCGTGTCGCGACCGTCGCGGATCTCACCTGCGACCGTGGCGATCGCCGCCTCGAGCCTGCCCTGCTCGGTTGCCGGGTCGCCGCCGGGCTCGTCCGGCACGACGACGGGGGCGGGGACGTCCGCACGCTTCGGGCCGATCGCGATCCCGGGCGACGCGGGAAGTGGCCCGCCGGGCCGGGGTGACTCGACCGCGGGAACCGGGCGACTCGCGGGAAGGCGGGGTGCGGGTTCGGGGGTAGCGGCGCCGGGTGCCGCCGTCTCGTCGAAGCCGCGGGCGGCGAGGTCCAGCACGGCGTCGACCACGACCTGCGCCCGCTCGCCCGAGGCCGCGACCTCGACACGGTGGCCGCGCAACGCTCCGATCGTGGTGACGCGGGCGAGGCTCGTGGCAGGTGCCCAGGGCGAGCCGGTGGTCGCGTTGCGCAGCCGCACGCCCGAGCCGTCCAGCTCGCGGACGAGCGCGACCAGCCGGGCCGCAGGCCGGGCGTGCAGACCGTGTGGGAGTGCGACCGTGAAGCTCTCGACGATCTCCGACTGCTCCGCGGGCGCGGGCGGCGCCTCCGGCTCCGGCTCCGGTGCCACGGTGAGCGGCGCGGCCGGCTCGTCCGCCGCGAGCTGCGCGAGCTTCCCGTCGAGCGCCCCGGCGGCCTCTGCCGCCACCTCCGCGCGGTCGGCCCCGCCCGACGCGGCCACCGCGGCGACGACCAGCCCTTCCACGAGCGGCGCGGGGCAGAGCAGCACGCGGTCGCGCGCGTCCGGGTCGTCGAGCAGTTCGAGCGCGAGCTCCGCGGAGAGCACGGCGCTGCCCAGGTCCATCAGCACGACCACGCCCGACCCGGTGTCGGCGGCGCCGATCGCGCCCGCGATGGCCACGGCATCCGTGCCGAGCCCGCCGTCGGCCACCCCGGCGGCCACCTCGATCGGCAGCTCCCCCGGCGCCATCTCCCGGGCCAGCTCCACCGCGGCCGCCGCGAGCGCGGCGCTGTGCGAGACCACGACCAGGCCGACCGGTGGCGTCACGAAACCTCCTGCCCCGAGCTGCAGCTCATGCCAGCGTGTCCGCCGCCGCGGCGATCAGCAGAGCCGCCGAAGTGGCGCCCGGGTCCTGGTGGCCGATGCTGCGCTCCCCGAGATAGCTCGCCCGGCCCTTGCGCGCCTGCAGCGGGGTGGTGGCGTCGCGTCCGGTGGCGGCCGCGTCGGCAGCAGCCCGCAGCGCGGCCGGAAAGTCCTCGCCGCCCAGCGCGCCGTCGAGCGCGTCGACGGCGGGGGCGAGTGCGTCGTACATGGTCTTGTCGCCTGCCTCGGCCTTGCCGCGGGCGACGATGCCGTCGACCCCGGCCCGCAGCGCCGCGGCGAAGCCTGCCTGGTCGAGCGACTCGGCGGTGCCGGCCGCAGTGGCCATCCGCAGGAAGAACGTGCCGTAGAGCGCCCCGCTCGCGCCCCCCACCGAGCTGACGAGCGTCATCCCGGTGAGCTTCAGCAAGGCGGCCGGGTTCTCCGGGGGGCTCCCGTCGAGCTTCGCGAGCACCGCCTTCATCCCGCGCGCCAGGTTGGACCCGTGGTCGGCGTCGCCGATCGCGGAGTCGAGCCGGGTGAGCATCTCCGCGTTCTCGGCGACCGCCGCCGCGAACGCGCGGATCCAGCGGTCCATCAGTGCGGCGTCGATCGTCGCGGTCGAGTCGGCCATCACGCTCCTGTCCTACACGCCCCGGCGCGTCAGACGCCCCACCGCATCCCGGGGGTGCGGACCGGAGCGTCCCAGAGCCGCAGCAGCTCGTCGTCCAGCTTCAGCAACGTCACCGAGCAGCCCGCCATCTCCAGGCTCGTGATGTAGGGCCCCACCAGCGACCGGGCGACCGTCACGCCGGACTTCGCGAGGATCGCCGCCACCTCGTTGTACATGAGGTACAGCTCGAGCAGTGGCGTGCCACCCATCCCGTTGACGAAAGCGAGGACGCCGTCACCGCCGGTGAAGTCGAGGTCGGCGAGGATCGGCTCGACGAGCATCTCGGCCACCTCACGTGCCGGCGCGGCAGGCACGCGGCGCCGTCCGGGCTCGCCGTGGATGCCGATGCCGATCTCGATCTGGTCGTCGGGCAGGTCGAAGGTCGGATGCCCGGCGGCAGGAACGATGCACGAGGTGAGCGCCATGCCCATGCTGCGGCCATTGGCGTTGACCCGGCGGGCGACCTCGGCCACGCCTGCGAGATCGCGCCCCTCGTCGGCCGCCGCACCGGCGATCTTCTCCACCGCGACGGTGATACCGACCCCGCGCCGCCCGGCGGTGTAGAGGCTGTCCTGCACGGCGACGTCGTCATCGGTGATCACGGCCTCGACCTCGACGCCCGTCTCGGCGGCGGCGAGCTCGGCCGCCATCTCGAAGTTCATCACGTCGCCGGTGTAGTTCTTGACGATGTGCAGCACGCCTGCGCCGCCGTCGACGCCGCGGGTGGCCGCCATCACCTGATCGGGCACCGGCGAGGTGAAGACCTCACCGGCGCAGGCCGCGTCGAGCATGCCCGGCCCGACGAAACCCCCGTGCAGCGGTTCGTGGCCGGACCCGCCGCCGGAGACCAGCGCGACCTTGCCCTGAACCGGCGCATCGGCCCGATAGACGATCTTGTTCTCGTGGTCGATGCGCAGCTCGGGATGCGCAGCCGCCATTCCCAGTAGCGCTTCGGAGACGACGTCGGCCGGATCGTTGATCAGCTTCTTCACGGCGGCACCTCTTCGACGATCATCGGTGAACGTGCAACAACCTGCGGGCGTAAGCTACGCCGCTGTGGGTGCAGGCACTACCGATCCGACCCGGCCGGTGGGTGTGGGCATCGGGCTGGCCGCTGTCGGGCGGCCCGCGTACATCAACTCCGGACGGGCTCACGACCTGGGCACACACCGTGCCGTGGACGAGCTGCGGGCCCGTACCGCGGCGGTGCTCGACGCCGCGTACGCCGCCGGTATGCGCTACCTCGACGCGGCGCGCTCGTACGGGCGAGCGGAGGAGTTCCTCGCCGAATGGCTGGCGGCGCACCCCGAGATCGACGACGTGGTCGTCGGGTCGAAGTGGGGCTACCGGTACGTCGGTGAGTGGCGCCTCGACGCTCCCGTGCACGAGGTGAAGGACCACTCGCTCGCCGCGTTCACCGAGCAGCTGGCGGAGACCGAGGCTCTCCTCGGATCCCGGCTCGACGTCTACCACGTGCATTCGGCCACCCTCGACACCGGCGTGCTGGACGACGTGGAGCTCCACAAGGCGATGGCTGCGCTGCGCGACCGCGGGGTACGGGTGGGCGTCTCCACCTCGGGCCCGGCCCAGCCGGAGGCGGTGCTCAAGGCACTGGACGTGGAGGTGGGCGGCGCCCCGCTGTTCACCTCGATCCAGTCCACCTGGAACCTGCTCGAACCCTCCGTCGGTCCCGCCCTCGCCGAGGCCGCCGCCCGTGGCGCGCGGGTGATCGTCAAGGAGGCGGTGGCGAACGGGCGCCTCACCCCCGGCGCGCCCGACACCCCGCCGCGCGTGGTGGAGGTCGCCGAGCGGCTCGGCATCCCCCTGGACCAGCTCGCGATCGCCGCCGCGCTGGCCCAGCCCTGGACGTGGTGCGTGCTCTCCGGTGGGGTCGACCCCGCACAGGTCGTGAGCAACGCCGCCGCCCAGCAGGTACAGCTGCCGGCCGACGTGCTGGCCGAGCTGAGCGCGCTCGCCGAACGGCCTGCCGACTACTGGTCGGAGCGCTCGGCGCGCGCCTGGAGCTGACCGGCCTCATACACGGGGCCGGCCAGCGCGGCGAGCAGTTCGCCGAGCGCGTCGAGGCTGTGTGCGCTGACCACCTCGTCGCAGTACGGCCACGCCGCCGCCATGCCGCCGGCAAGGGGGCGGTAGTCCGGATGCCTGGTCCGGGGGTTGGCCCAGACGATCCGGTACGCCACCTGCCGCAGGCGGGCCATCTCCCGGCGCAGCAGCTCCGGATCGCCGGTCTCCCACCCGTCCGACACGACGAGCACCACCGCACCGCGCGCCAGTCCACGGCGCCCGTACTCGTCGTTGAACCGGCGCAGCGCCTCCCCGATACGGGTGCCGCCCGACCAGTCCGGCGCGAGCCGCGCCGCCCGGTCCAGCGCGACGGCGGGGCTGGAGCGGGCCAGCGCCCTGGTCAGCCTGGTCAGGCGGGTGGCGAAGGTGAACACCTCGGCGCGCTCGGCGCCGGCCGCGCAGTAGAGCAGCTGGATCAGCGCCCGGGCGTAGGGCGCCATCGACCCGGAGATGTCGCAGAGCACGACGAGCCGCCGCGGCCGCAGGCGACGGCGACGGCGGGCGAGCGCCACGGGGTCGCCCGCCGTGCGGCGCGCCGACCGCAGGGTCCGGCGAAGATCGAGCCGGTCGCCGTGGGCGGCGCCGCGGGTGCGGCGTGAGCGGCGTACCGGCGTGGCGACACGCAGTGCGCGCATCGCCTCGGCGAGCCGGGCGAGCTCGGCGGGCGACAGCGCGTCGAACTCCCGCCCGCCGAGCCGCTCGGTCGCCGAGGCGAGGGCGGGCACGGGCACCTCGGACGGCGCCGCATCCGACCCGAACGCTGTGCCGCCTCCGACCCGCGCAGGCCCGGCGGCGCCCTCGCTTCCGCGGGCGACAGGCGTGACCGGCGGATCCTCACGGAGCGGCGGGGCATTGGGATCCCCGCGGAACACCCGCGGATCGCTGCCGCGGAAGACCCTGTCGAACACGGCGTCGAGCACTGGGATCTGCGCCGGGTCGGACACCAAAGTGGCCAGAGCGCACCAGTAGAGCCGCTGTGTGGTGGATGGGGACACCTCGACGACGGCGCGGGCGAGCCGCTGCGCCCGCTCCGGCCCCACCGGCAGGCCTGCGGCGTGGCACTCCGCGGTGAAGCGGGCCACGAGCGCGGGGAGGTCGCCGGGGGTCATCCAGCACCGCTGATCAGGGTGTCGAGGCCCGTCGCACGGGCGAGCCGGACGTCCTCCTCGTACTTCAGCACCGCGCCGAGGGTGCGCTCGGCCGCCACCGCGTCCAACCGGTCGACGCCGAGGGCGTCCAGAGCCCTCGTCCAGCTGATCGCCTCCGCCACACCTGGCTGTTTCTGCAGGTCCAGCCTGCGCAGGCGGTGCACCGCACCGGTCACCTCCGCCGCCAGCCAGCCCGCCGCCTCCGGCACGCGGCGCCGCACGATCTCCTCGACCCGCTCCCGGTCGGGATAGCCGATCCAGTGGTAGAGACAGCGGCGCTTGAGGGCGTCGTGCAGGTCGCGGGTGCGGTTCGAGGTGAGCACGACCACCGGCGCGACGGTGGCGCGGCGCGTCCCCAGCTCCGGGATCGTCACGGCCGACTCGGCGAGCGCCTCGAAGAGGAACGCCTCGAACTCGTCGTCGGCGCGGTCGACCTCGTCGACGAGCAGCACCGCCGGTCCCGGGCCCGGATGCGTGATCGCGGCGAGCAGCGGGCGGGCGAGCAGGTAGTCCTCGGTGAACAGGTCGGCGTCGGCGAGGTCGGTGCCGCGGGCCTCCGCCAGCCGGATGGCCAGCAGCTGACGGGGGTAGTTCCACTCGTAGAGCGCCTCGGCCGCGGTGAGGCCCTCGTAGCACTGCACCCGCAGCAACGGCGTGTCGAGCGCGGCCGCGAGTGCCACGGCCGCGGACGTCTTGCCGACCCCCGGCTCACCCTCCAGCAGGATCGGCTGGCGCATCCGCACAGCCAGGAACAGCGCGGTGGCGAGCGCCTCGTCGGCGAGGTAGGCGGTGTGGTCGAGCGCGGCGGCCAGGCCGTCGACGTCGGTGATCCCGCCCCCGTCGGTCACCGGGCGAACCGCTGCGGATCGTCGAGGAAGGCCTGCCGGCAGCCGGTGCCGCAGAAGTAGGCCGTCTCGCCGTCGTGCTGGGCGGAGATGCTCGCCGTGGTCACGGCCACCTCCATCCCGCAGACCGGGTCGATCGCCACCGCAGGCTCCCCGGCCGGAGGCACGTCTGCGGGACTGCTCGCCGGCAGCACCACCCGCGGGCTCTGCGCCACGATCTCCGCGAACACCGACAGCGCGATCTCCTGGGCCGTCCGCGCCCCGATGTCCAGGCCTGCGGGGGCGTGGATCCGCTCGCGCTGCCCGGCGGGCACCCCCTGCGCCGCCAGGTCGTCCAGCACTCCCGCAGCCCGGCGCCTGCTCGCCACCAATGCCACATACGGCACCTCTGCGCGGAGCGCCGCCCGCAGCACAGGCGCCTCGCCGCGCCCGTGCGAGGCGACGACGACGGCCGCGGTGTCCGGGGCGATCGGTGCGGCGGGATCGACGCCCGTCCGCACGTCCCAGTCGAGGGCGTGCCCGACCCGAACCAGCGCCCTGGCCACCGGCGCCTCCCCGTGCACCACGACCAGCACGGGCGGGATCATCGCCTCCAGGAAGATCTCCAGCGTGCCGCCGGACAAGCACGGGTTGCCGACGGTGCGCACGCCTTCCTCGGCAGTTCCGCCGTCCCCGGCGCGCGGGGTGATCCGCAGCAGCCCCGACTCCCCCGCCTGCAACAACCGCAGGCTCTCCAGCCGCACGGTCGACTCGGCGCAGGCGCCGCCCACGAAGCCGTCGATCGTGCCGTCGGCCAGCACCAGCGCGCAGTCGCCGGGTTTCGCGCTCGTCGGCCGTTCGGCCCGCACCACCGTGGCCAGCACGAAGGGGGTGCGGCCGGACCGCAGTCCGTCCACACGTGACAACAGGTCGGCTCTCATGATCGCTCTCCGATCGCCAGATCCGTCCTCAGTGGTGTGCCCTGCAGGGCCCGCCACACCTGCGCAGGGGTGAGCGGCATGTCGGCGTGCCGCACCCCGATCGCGTCCAGCACCGCGTTCACGACGGCGGCGGGCGAACCGACCGTGGCCGACTCCCCCACGCCCTTGGCCCCGATGGGGTGGTGGGGCGACGGCGTCACCGTCTCCCCCAGCTCCCACGACGGGCACTCCATGGACGTCGGGAGCAGGTAGTCCATGAACGACGCACCGAGATGGTTGCCGTCACGGTCGAACGCCATGAGCTCCATCAGCGCCATGCCGATCCCGTCGGCCAGGCCGCCGTGCACCTGCCCCTCGACGATCATCGGGTTGATCCGCACACCGCAGTCGTCCACCGCGACGAACCGGCGGACCTTCACCCGCCCGGTGCCCGGGTCGACGTCCACGACGCAGATGTAGGCACCGCACGGGAACGTCAGGTTCGGCGGGTTGTAGACGCAGGTGGCGTCCAGATGGCCCTCGACGCCGTCGGGGAGATCGAGGTCGGAGTGGGCGGCCAACGCGATCTCGCGCATCGTGACGCCGGCGGCGCGGTCGCCGCGCACGTGGAACCGGCCCTTCTCCCACACCAGGTCGTTCGCGGCGACCTCCAGCACGGCGGCCGCCACCAGCCGTGCGCGCTCGCGCACCTTGCGCGCGGCCAGCACCGCCGCCGCTCCCGAGACGGGTGTGGACCGCGAGCCGTAGGTGCCCAGCCCGAACGGGGTGCGGTCGGTGTCGCCCTGCACGACCTCCACCTCGTCGGGAGGAATCCCCAGCTCCTCGGCCACGATCTGCGCGAACGTCGTCTCGTGGCCCTGGCCCTGCGACATGCACGACAGCCGCAGCACCGCCGAGCCCGTCGGGTGCACGCGCAGCTCGGCGCCGTCGGCCATGCCGAGACCGGCGATGTCCATCAGCTTGCGCGGGCCCGCGCCGACGGCCTCGGTGAAGAAGCTGATCCCGACGCCCATGAGCGTGCCGTTCCCGGTCTCCGCGTGCTCCTGCCGCCGCTGCGCCTGCTCGCGCCGCAGCTCGTCGTACCCGGCGAGGTCCAGGGCCAGCTCGAGCGTGCGCGGGTAGTCGCCGGAGTCGTACTCCCAGCCCGTGGCACACCGGTAGGGGAACTGTTCGGGACGCAGCAGGTTGCGCCGCCGGACCTCAGCAGGATCGAGCCCGAGATCGTGGGCCAGCACGTCCACCAGCCGCTCCACCAGGTAGGACGCCTCGGTCACGCGGAACGAGCAGGCATAGGCGACACCGCCGGGCGCCTTGTTCGTGTACACGCCGGTGACCTGGCAGTGCGCCGCAGGCACGTCGTAGGAGCCGGTGAAGATGTGGAAGAACCCGGCCGGGAACTTCGACGGCTGAGCCGTGCCGTTGAACGCCCCGTGGTCGGCGAGCACCCGCACCCGCAGGCCCAGGATCCGCCCGTCCTTCGTGGCCGCGATCTCGCCGCTCATGTGGTAGTCGCGGGCGAAGGACGTGCTCATGAGGTTCTCCGAGCGGTCCTCCGTCCACTTCACGGGCGCACCGGTGAGCCGGGAGCCGACCACCGCGCAGAGGTAGCCGGGGTACATCCCGACCTTGTTGCCGAACCCGCCGCCGATGTCGGGTGCGATGATCCGGATCTTGTGCTCGGGGATTCCGGCGATCGTCGAGTACAGGGTGCGATGGGCGTGCGGAGCCTGCGTCGTGCCCCAGACCGTGAGCTTGCCGCTCACCCGGTCGACGCTCGCCACGGTGCCGCACGTCTCCAGCGGCGCCGGGTGCACCCGCGGGTAGAGCAGGTTGAGAGCACTCACGTGCTCGGCCGCGGCGAAGGCCGCGTCGGTGGCGGCGGCGTCCCCGGACTCCCAGTCGAAGACACGGTTGTCGGCGCGGCCGTCGATCTCGTCGCGCACCAGCGGCGCGCCGGGATCCAGCGCGCGGCGGGCGTCGATCACCGGGGGCAGCGGCTCGTACTCGACGTCGATCAGCGCCAGGGCGTCGCGCGCGGCGTACCGGTTCTCCGCGACGACGAACGCCACCTCCTGGCCCTGGTAGCGCACCTTGTCGGTGGCGAGCACAGCGGCAACGTCGTGCGAGAGCGTCGGCATCCAGGCCAGGCCCCGCTCCGCGAGCAGGTCACCGGTGATCACCGCGCGCACCTTCGGGTGCGACTCGGCCGCGCTGGCGTCGACCGACAGGATCCGGGCGTGGGCGTACGGGCTGCGCAGCACGGCTGCGTGCAGCATGCCGGGCAGCCGCACGTCGTCGACGAAGGTGCCGCGCCCCCTGATGAACCGGGCGTCCTCCTTGCGGAGCATGCGCCCGTGGCCGATCGGCGAGGAGTCCGCCGGGAGCGCGCTCACGACGCCCTCTCCGCTTCCGCGTCGGCCGCGTGCCGCACCGACCGCACGATGTTCTCGTAGCCGGTGCACCGGCACGTCTGCCCGGAGATCGCCTCGCGGATCTGCGTGTCGGTGGGGTCGGGGTTCTGGTCAAGCAGCCAGCGCGCGGTCATCAGCATCCCGGGCGTGCAGAATCCGCACTGCAGCCCGTGGCAGGCCATGAACGAGACCTGCAGCTGGTCGAGCCCGAACGGCGTCTCCAGCCCCTCGACGGTGTGCACGTCCCGCCCGTCGGCCATCACGGCGAGCACGGTGCAGGACTTCACGGGGATCCGGTCCATCCAGACGGTGCACGCCCCGCAGTTCGACGTGTCGCAGCCCCAGTGCGTGCCGGTCAGGCCGAGCTCGTCGCGGAGCAGGTGCACGAGCAGCAGCCGCGGTTCGACCTCCCGCGTGTGCTCCTGCCCGTTGACGGTCACCGTGATCTCCACTTCACCCCCCGGCCCGCCCGGGCCACCGCCTGCTCCAGCGCTCGCACGGTCAGCTCGCCCGCCAGGTGCCGCTTGTAGTCGGCCGGGCCGCGCTGGTCGTCGGCAGGCGAGCAGTGCTCCGCGGCGATCCGGCCCGCCTCCGCGAAGTGCTCGGGCGACGCCGCGCGACCGCGCAGGTACTCCTCCGCCTCCCGCGCCACGAAGTTCCGCGCCCCGACGGCCGTGAGCCCGATCCCGACGTCGGTGATCGTGTCGCCGTCGAGCCGCACCACCGCCGCCGCGGCGGCGACCGCCCAGTCCCCCGACCGGCGGTCCACCTTCACATAGGCGCTTCCGGCGTCCGGGAAGATCGGCACCCGCAGCTCCACCAGCAGCTCGGCGTCCGCAACCACCGTCTGGTACGGGCCCGTGAAGAACTCGCGCATCGGTACTTCGCGGGTGTACGCCTCACCCCCGTCCGAGCGCCCCCGGATGACGGCCATTGCACGCAGCGCGCAGAACGCACCGGAGAGGTCCTCGGAGGGATCGGCCTGGCACACCGAGCCGCCGACCGTGCCGCGGTTGCGCACGACGGGGTCGGCGATCACGCGTTCGGCGTCGTGCAGCATCGGGCAGAGCAGCCCGACCTCGGGTGAGGCCAGCAGGTCGGCGTGCCGCAGCAACGCGCCCAGCCGCAGGACACCCTCCTGGAAATGGAGCTCGGCCAGCTCGGTCAGGTCGTTGATGTCGATCAGCATCTCGGGCTGTGCGAGCCGGAGTTTCATCATCGGGATGAGGCTGTGGCCACCGGCCACCACGCGCGACTCGGGCCCGTGCCGGTTCAGCAGCGCGATGGCGTGTTCAACGCTCGTGGCGCGCTGGTACTCGAACTGCGCAGGCACCTGCATGTCGCTCCCGACGCTGGGTGCGAGCCATCGTGTCTCCCGTCACATCACCCGGCAAGACCTCTTAAGTCTTCGCTTAGGCCAGGGGCGCCGGATGCGCCGATCGGGTGCAGCATGTCCGCACTTGACAGACCGGCACTTCCCGCAACGAGGCGAGTGAGGACGGATGGCGATCGAGTCGAGTGGGCACAGCCAGGACAACCCGCGCATGTACGAGCTGATCGAGGGCGCGCCGAAGACCGGGAAGAGCCCGACGATCTGGGCCTGGCCGCAGATCACCGAGTACCTCAAGATCGCGGGCCAGCCGGTGGCCGGGCCGTGGCCGCCGCACCAGGAGCCGCGCCCCGACCCCGTGGACGAGTCGCTCCCCGTCGCCGTGGCCGAGCCCGAACGCCGCCCCCGCCCGTAGACCGCCGACAGGGCAGGAGACCCGGATGTATCCGTCCCGTTTTCGCTACGAGGCCCCCCGATCCCTGGACGAGGCACTCGCGCTGCTGCGGCAGTCCGGTGACGAGGCCAAGGTGCTGGCGGGCGGGCAGAGCCTCGTGCCGCTGCTGAAGCTGCGGTTCGCCTCGCCCGACCTGCTCGTCGACATCAACGGTGTCCCCGGCCTCGACCACCACCACGAGGACCCGGACGGCACGCTGCACGTCGGCGCCCTCTGCCGGCACGCCACCCTCGAACGATCCGCGCTGCTCGCGTCGAAGCACCCGCTGATGGCCTCGGCCGCCCCGCTGATCGCCGACCCGATCGTGCGCAACCGCGGCACGCTGGTCGGCTCGCTCTGCCACTCCGACCCCCAGGGCGACTGGGCCTCGGTGCTCCTCGCGCTCGGTGGGCACGTCGTCGCGCAGGGACCGTCCGGACGCCGGACGATCCCGGCCGCCGACTTCTCCGTCGGGCCGTTCCAGAACGCCCTGCAGCCCGACGAGATCGCGGTGGAGGCCGTCGTCCCGCCGCCGGTCGGAGCGAGGTCGGGCCGCTACCTCAAGCTCGAACGCCGTGTGGGCGACTTCGCCACAGCGGGCGTGGCCGTCGCACTCGAGACCTCGGGCGGCCGGGTCCTCCGGGCCGGCATCGGGCTCACCGGAGTCGGGCCCAGCACCATCCAGGCCGTCGCGGCCGAGCAGGCGCTCACCGGGCGGCTGCTCGACACCGACGCGATCGAGGAGGCGGCCACGCTCGCCGCCGAGGCGGCGCAACCGCGCAGCGACCACCGCGGCAGCGCGGCCTACAAGCGCCACGTCGTGGCGACGTTCGTCCGGCGCGGGCTCGCCCGCAGAGAGGCGGTGGCGGCATGAGGTACGGCGAGCCGGTCGACGAGGTCAGCGACGTCGTGCAGGACGAGCGCCGGATCACGCTCACGGTCAACGGGCGGCGCCGGGCGGTGGAGGTGGAGCCACGGCTGCTCCTCGCCCATCTCATCCGCGAGGGTCTGGGGCTCACCGGCACCCATCTCGGGTGCGACACCACGAGCTGCGGCGCGTGCACCGTGCTGGTGGACGGCACGCCGGTGAAGTCCTGCACGATGCTCGCCGTCCAGGCCGACGGACACGAGGTCACCACGGTCGAGGGCCTGGGCACACCGAGCGAGCTCGACCCCGTTCAGGAGGGGTTCTCGATCGAGCACGGGCTCCAATGCGGCTTCTGCACCCCGGGGATGATGTTGACCTCGAAGGCCCTGCTGGAGCGCAACCCGGACCCGTCCGAGGACGAGGTGCGCTGGGCGCTGTCGGGCAACCTCTGCCGCTGCACCGGCTACCAGAACATCGTCAAGGCCGTGCTGTGGGCGGCGCGGAAGCAGGCCCCCGCAGGCAACGGGGCGAGCACCAACGGGTCGGGCCGGGAGGCTGAGTCATGACCGCACTCGACGAGGTCAAGATCGGCGGGCTCGGCGCGAGCCGGCGCCGGGTCGAGGACAGCAGGTTCGTCCGGGGCCGCGGCAACTACACCGACGACATCAAGCTGCCCGGCATGCTGCACATGGAGATCCTGCGCAGCCCGCTGGCGCACGCGCGGATCACCTCGATCGACACGAGCAAGGCGTGGGAGATCCCGGGCGTCCGCCTGGTGTTGACCGGCGAGATGATGGCCCAGCGCAACCTCGCCTGGATGCCCACGCTGTCCTACGACACCCAGGCGGTGCTGGCCACCGACAAGGTGCGCTTCCAGGGCCAGGAGGTGTGCGTCGTCGTCGCCGACGACCCGTACATCGCCAAGGACGGTTGCGAAGCGATCGTCGTCGAGTACGAGCCGCTGCCACCGATCGTCAGCCCGGAGCAGGCCCAGGCGCCCGGCGCGCCGCTGATCCGTGACGACAAAGAAGGCCAGACCGACAACACCTGCTACCGGTGGGAGGTCGGCGACCGGGAGTCCACCGAGCGTGCGTTCGCCGAGGCGGACCACGTGTCACGGCTGAAGCTGCACTACCCGCGCAGCCACCCGTCGCCGATCGAGTGCTGCGGATCGATCGCCGACTTCAACCCGGCCACCCAGAAGCTCACCGTCTACATGACCACGCAGGCCCCGCACATCATCCGGGCCGCGGTGGCGCTCGTGGCGGAGCTGCCCGAACACATGATCCGGATCGTCTCGCCCGACATCGGGGGTGGGTTCGGCAACAAGGTGCCCGTCTACCCGGGCTACGTCGCGTCGATCCTCTGCTCGATCCTGCTCGGCAAACCCGTCAAGTGGATCGAGGACAAGTCCGGCAACCTCAGCTCCACGGGGTTCGGCCGGGACATGTACCTCGACAGCGAGATGGCCCTGCGCGCCGACGGGAAGATCCTCGCGGTGCGCCTGCGCGCCGACACCGACCAGGGTGCGTTCTTCGCCGACGCGCAGCCCAGCAAGTTCAAGATCGGGCTGCTGCACTCGGCGTTCGCCTGCTACGACATCCCCACCGGCCACATCACCGCGCAGGGCCACTACACGAACAAGGCCCCCGGCGGCGTCGCCTACCGGTGCTCGTTCCGCGTCACCGAGGCGATGTACTTCCAGGAACGCATGGTGGCGGCCGCGGCAGCCGACCTGGGCATCGACCAGGCCGAGTTCCGCCGTATCAACCTGCTGCGCGACGACCAGTTCCCGCACCGCACGGCGTTCGGGTTCCTCGTCGACTCCGGCCAGTACGGGAAATGCCTGCGGCTCGGGCTCGACGCGATCGGCTACGACGAGTTCCGCAAGGACCAGGAGATCGCCCGCTCACGGGGCCGCCGCCTCGGTATCGGGATCTCGACGATGACCGAGCCGCTCGGGGCGGGCAACAGCCGCGAGTACGACATCCTCGGCATCAAGATGTTCGACTCCGCCGAGCTGCGGGTCCACCTGACCGGCAAGGCGATTCTGCGAACCGGCGCGAAGACGCAGGGCCAGGGACACGAGACCACCTGGGCGCAGATCGTGAGCCACGAGCTCGGCATCCCGGCCGCCGACGTGGTCGTCGAGGAGGGCGACACCGACACGGCACCGTTCGGGATGGGCACCTACGCGTCGCGCAGCACGCCCGTGGCGGGCGC
Source organism: Pseudonocardia yunnanensis (assembly GCF_039534065.1). NCBI lineage: Bacteria > Bacillati > Actinomycetota > Actinomycetes > Pseudonocardiales > Pseudonocardiaceae > Pseudonocardia > Pseudonocardia yunnanensis. The sequence goes on from NZ_BAAAUS010000024.1 coordinate 122,832, forward strand.
CGCGGTCTCGATGGTGGCCCGCAAGGTACGTGCCAAGGCCCGCAAGCTCGCGGCGCACCTGCTGGAGGTGTCCGAAGAGGACATCGAGTGGGAGCTCGGGCGGTTCTTCGTGCGCAGCGCTCCCGACCGTGGCGCCACCATCCAGGAGTGCGCGATGGCCGCGTACTCCAACATGCCCGACGGGATGGAGCCCGGCCTCGAGTTCAACGCCTACTACGACCCGCCCAACCTGACCTGGCCGTTCGCCTGCTACATCGTGACGGTCGAGGTCGACCCGGAGACCGGTGTGTGGGACGTGCTGCGGGTGGTCGCCGTCGACGACTGCGGGGTGCGGATCAACCCCATGGTCGTCGAGGGGCAGATCATGGGCGGGCTCACCGAGGCCTACGCGGTGTCGAGCATGCAGTTCCAGACCTACGACGCCGACGGCAACATCGTGGGTTCGAACTACATGGACTACCTCCTCCCGACGTCCTGGGAGACGCCGGGCTTCGAGCTCCACGAGGTCGTCACCCCTTGCCCGCACCACCCCATCGGCGCCAAGGGCGTCGGAGAGTGCGCGGCGGTCGGTGGCCCGGCCGCGTACGTCAACGCCGTGCTGGACGCCCTGTCCGACACGGGCGTCCGCAACATCGACATGCCGCTGCTGCCGGACCGGGTCTGGCAAGCGATCCAGGACGGTCAGGACGTGTCCGGGGCACCGCCGATCCGCAGTGCCGAGGAGGAGGTGACGAATGCTTATCGATAACGAGTTCGACGTCGCCGCTCCCGTCGACAAGGTCTGGGCCTACTTGCTCGACGTGCCCAACCTCGCCCCGTGCCTGCCCGGCGCGGAGCTGGTCGGTGACGACGGTGACGGCACCTACCAGGGCAAGGTCACCACGAGACTCGGCCCGGTGCGGCTGAACTTCAGCGGCACGGCGAAGATCATCGATACCGATGAGACCGCCCACCGGATGGTGCTCGAAGCGTCTGGCTCCGAGGACCGGGGCAAGGGCACCGCGGAGATGACGGTGACCGCCACGCTGCGGGCCGCCGGCCGGGGCACGCGCGTGCACGTCGCACAGGATCTGACGGTCTCCGGAGCCGCCGCGCAGTTCGGGCGCGGAATGATCTCCGACGTCACCAGCGTGCTCATGAACAGCTTCGCCGAGTGCCTGCAGTACAACATCGACAACCAGGGCCGGGGCGGCGCCACCGCCACGGCCGTGCGGGCCGCCGCACCCGCCAGCGGGCTCGCCATCGGGCTGCGAGCCGCCGTGATGGCTCTCAAGCGCGTCTTCGCCCGCTTCTTCCTGCCCTACGACGCGTCGCGCCTGCGCTGAAAGGAGTTCGACGTGGTGCTCTGGTGGATCGGCAACGCACTGCTGCTGTTCGTCGTGCTGCCCGTGGTGATCGCCCTGCTCAACCGGGTGCTCGCGGCCGTGGAGCGGATCCGGGCCGCGGCCGACGACCTCCTCGTCCACGGCGTCGAACTGGTCGGCGAGGTGGACGGCGTCCCCGAACTGCTCGCGACGACCGACGCCACCGTCGAGCAGATCGCGGTCGGCGCCACGAGGTACGCGGGCAGCGTCGCGGCGCTGCTCCCGGCGAAGTAGAGGGGACGGGACGATGCCTGCTGTCGCCTGGGTCACGATCGTGATCGCCGCCCTGATCATCGCCGTCACGGCGGTCGGGCTGCTGCGGGTGATCCTGCACCTGCGCCACGTGCACACCACCCTCGGCGCCCTGCTCGGCGGCGTGCGGGCGGTTGCGGACAGCACTCGCACGGTGCCCGAGGTGGTGCCGTCGGTGAACGCCAACCTCGCCCCCGTGCGGGCCTGGACCGAGACGGTGTGAGGAGCGGAGTTGTGATGGTTCCCTTCGGATGGACCCTCGGCCTCATCATCGGGCTGGTGGTGGTCGTGGTGGTCGTCGCGTTGGTCACGCCGATCCTGGTGCTGGCCTACAAGATCGGCACGCAGGCCCAGGAGCTCGACGCAGAGCTGGACCGCGCGCGCGTCCACACGGCAGGGCTTGCGGGACTGAACGAGACCATCGACCACGCCACCGCGATCATCGGTGGCCTGCAGCGCGGTCGCGCGCGGTTGGGAGGCTGACCCATGTCGCTCTCCCCGGGTGAGATCACCTACTGGTCGGTGATCCTGCTGATCGGTCTGGTCGTCATCGTCGCGGTGGTCATGCTGCTCAGCATGCTCGTCGCGTACGTCAAGCGGATCGACCGGCACACCACCGCGATCGGTGGCACCCTCACCGCGATCACCGCCAACACCGCCGACACGAAGCTGATCCCGGCCACCGGCGACGGCCTCGACCTCGTGCTCGCGGAGGGTCTGCAGCATCACCTGTTCCTCGGGCGCGTCGTGGACAGCATCCCCACGCCCGCCGCGAGTGCCCCGCGCTCGGAAGGGAGTGCCTAGGCCATGTCGGAGACCACGCTGATCGTCCTGACCGTCGTCGAGATCGTCGTGCTCATCGCCGGCCTGGCGTTCTTCCTGTACTGGGTGGGTTCGCTGCTGGCGAAGATCGCCACCACGCTCGAGGCCGGCGACGGGCTCGTCCGGCAGATCGTCGACGACGCCACGGTGATCAAGCCCGGCCTGGAACACATCAACCGCTCCGGCGGCGTCGTGGCGGGCGCCCTCCCGCTGCTCTACGGGTTCGCCGAGCAGATCATCCGGAAGTCCTCGCCCAACCCCGAGCGCCCGAAGGTCGCGACGCCGGCCACCGGAAGTCGCCGCTCCCGACTGCTCGACGCCGTCGGGTTCGCCTCGCCGCGCCACTGACGGTCGTTTCACGAACAGCAGATTCGCCGAGCGCCCCCTTCACAGCCGGTCGTGAAGGGGCGCTCGGGCGTCCGGGATCAGAAAGAAAGAGCAGCGTCAGGCGAGAGTTATGTGCCGACGCAAGAAACGGACAATATTGACATACTGTATGTAGTAGACATACCGTGATCATCCACCCAGGGAAGGGGATCCCATGGAAATGGAAATCACGGAGACCTACGAGTCGCCTGTGCCCGTCAAGGAGACCTACGAGCCGCCCGCGTTCGTCGAGGTCGGCGGGTTCGCGGAGCAGACGATGGGGGCGGGCTACGTCTACCCCGAGGGCCGCCCCGCCATGCGGTACCTCGGTTCCTGAACCAGGCGCTCCGCAGGCCGATTCGTGCGGCGGGCGCCGGCTCCTGGTCGTCTCGACTCGGGAGCCGGCGCTCGCCGCCGATCTGTACGCAGTCGCCGAACTCTGAGGGGGGAGTTCCCGTGGACAGCGGGCGCTGGTTCCTTGTCCTGCCCGACTCGGAGCAGGCGCTCACGATCGCGCGCCGCGTGCAGCCGTTCGTGTGCGAGTCGATAGCGCATGCGTCGGGCCGTCCCTGGCTGATGGGCTGCTGGGACGGCGACGGGATCGCTGTCGGCTCCTCGGACGCGAACCGGATGGCCGCGATCGGCACTTTCTCGGCAACCGAAGCGGACCTCTCGCGGTGGGCGGCACGAGCTGACGAGCCGGAGCCGGCGGGGGCTCTCCACCTGATCGCCTCCCTCGACGGGCGTGTACGCGTACGCGGCAGCATGTCCGGCACCCACCGTGTCTTCCACGCGCTGGTGGACGGCGTGACGGTCGCCGCCGACCGGGCCAGGACGTTGGCGTGGCTCACGGGCGCGCCGCTGGACGAGGGCCGGCTGGCGGTGCGGATGGCGTACCCGCAGCCGCCGCACCCGCTGGAGGACACCGCGGTGTGGCGGGGCGTCGAGGCGCTGGCCGGTGGATCGGTGCTGACCGTGGACCCGACCGGCGCCGCCCACGTCCGGCGTTGGTGGCAGGCGCCCGAGCCGGAGCTGCCGCTGGAGGAGGGGGCGCACGCGCTTCGCGAGGCGCTGCTCGAGGCGGTGGAGCTGCGGACCCGCGGCGGCGGGGTGCTCGGCATGGATCTGTCCGGTGGGCTGGACTCCACCTCGCTGTGCTTCCTGGCCGCCCGGACCGGCGCCCAGCTGGTGACGGTGACGCTGCGGTGGGCCGCGGCCGGCAACGAGGACGCGGATTGGGCCGACCGGGCCGCCGCCCACCTGCCCGGCTGCGAACGCCTGGTCTACGGACCGGACGAACTGCCGCCCTTCTTCACGGGGGTCGGGTCGCTCGGCGACGGCCGCTCGGAGGACGAACCGACGATGAGCGTGCGGGAAGACGCGCAGCAGGACGCGATCGACCAGGAACTGCTGGCGCGCGGCGTGCGCCTTCGGCTGGGCGGTCACGGCGGCGACCACGTGGTGCAATCCCCAGCCTCCTACGTGCACGACCTGCTCCGCCGCTCCCCGGCCGAGGCGTTGCGCAACGCGATGGGCTACCGGGCGCGGCATCGGTGGCCTGCGGCCGCCACCGCCCGGATGCTGCTGGACCGCACCCCGTACAGCCGGTGGCTGACCGCAGCGAGCGACTCGCTGACCGCTCCGCCGACGGACTGGCCGGAGCCATGGGGCACGTCGCCGAGGATGCCCCCGTGGGCAAGTGGCGACGCGGTCGCCGCGGTCGCGGCCCTGCTGCGTCGGACCGAGGCCGAGCCGCTCGACCCTGCGCGCGGTCGTCATGCACGAATCCACCAGGCACAGACCGTCGGCCGGCTCGGCCGCCAGATGACCATGCGCGAGCTGGTCACCGACTCTCCGTTCTGCGACGACAAGGTGATCGAGGCCTGCCTGAGGGTCCGCGCCGAGGCGACCGCCTCGCCGTGGGCGTACAAGCCGCTGCTGGTCCGCGCCATGCGCGGCCTGGTCCCCGACGAGGTGCTGACCCGCACCACCAAGGACCACTCGGGCCACGAGTGGTTCTCGGGCCTGAAGCTGCAGCGCCCGGCGCTCGCCGCACTGGCCGAGGATTCCCTGCTCGTCCGGCACGGCCTGGTCGATGCCGATCCGCTACGGCGGGCGCTGCTCAGCCCGCAGCTCTCCACCGTGCCGGCGCAGCCACTGGAACAGACGCTCGGCCACGAGATGTGGCTACGCGACCTCGAAGCCCATCCGACGCCCGCCTACCTGTTGAAGGAGCACCATGCGACTGCGCACTGACGTCGTCGCCGTGGACACGGAGGACGCGCGCGTGCTCCTCGACGAGCGCACCGGCCGCTACTTCCAGCTGAACCGGTCGGGGGCGCTCATCCTCGACGCAGTGCTCGCCGACGAGGACGCGGCCCGGCGCCTGACCGAGGTCTACGCCGTCGCCCCCGCGCAGGCCACGGCCGACGTCGCCGACCTGCTGGAGCGGCTCCGCTCGGCCGGACTGGTGGTCGCGTGAGCGAGCTTGCGAGCGAACCAATGCCACAGCAGCACCGCGAACGCCCCCGACGAGCGCTAGCGAGGAGGCACGGTGATCGAGCCTGCGAGCGAACCGTCAGGCGGCGCGAGCCAGGCGCTGCACCGCGGAAGCCGGCCACCGGTGGGCCGTCGCGTCGCCGTCCACCTCGCCGTCGGCGCCGCCCGGATGCTGGCCCGCCTCCCACCAGGGCGAATCCGGCGGGTGCTCGAGTTGCTCAGGCGCGGAGCCGCTGCCGCCACACCGGAGCAGGCCCTCGCCGCCCGCCAGGACGTCGTCGCGGTCAGCGTTCTCTGCTCGGGCCGGTACTGCCTGCAGCGTTCCCTCGCCACTGCGCTCGTGTGCCGGATGCGCGGTGTCTGGCCCACCTGGTGCACGGGCGTGCGCACACCGCCGTTCGCCGCGCACGCCTGGGTCGAGGTCGGCGGCCGGCCCATCGGTGAGCCTGCCGACACCGTCACCTACCGCCACGTCATGACGGTTCCTCCGGTGAGGTGATCGCTGCGAGTTCGGCCGATCCGCCCTCGCGAGGGCGCATATCCGGATCTCATGGTGATCAAGGACCGTCCCGCCGGTGCGGCGGCAGGGGTGCCGTGTTCGGGGCGTCGGAGTACTCGCCGATCCACTCGTCACGCCAGGCGTTGTCGTACTGCTGCTCGTTGCAGAACGGGTGGTACACCGCCACCAGTTCGTTGGTGATCATCTCCCGGTGCGGCCGGTTTCCCCCGGGCACCTCCAGGAACGCGATGTGCACCTTCCATTTCGACCCGGCGCGCTGGGTCCAGCACCGCGCCCGCCGGTGTGTGAACGGGAAACCTTCGGCCGCGAGGTCGTCGGCGTGCCCGACGTAGATCACCGCGTACGTCTCGGGCTTCGATTCGGGGTCGGGTTTGTAGAGGATGGCGTAGACCCCTGGCCGGGCGGGCGGGGTCCAGCCGCCGAGCACGCGGGGACCGGAGAAGGCGTACCCCGCGAGGGAGCCGAGGCGGATCATCCCTGCGCCAGGTCCGGGTCGGCGTCGATCTCCCGGTCCTCGTCCTCGCTCACCGCCTCCACCCGCACGACCGGGTAGTCGGGGAGGCCTGCCCTGGCCACCGCGGCGGCGAACTCCGCGCGTCCCTTCTCGACGGCCTCGTCGCGGGTGTCGGCGACAACGACGAGCTGGGCGCCGTAGCGGGTGGTGCCGATCCCGGTGGCGATCCCGCCGCTGGGCGCGACGGCGTCGGCCAGCTCGACGACCTCCTCCAGCTGCATGACGCGGTCGCCCTCGGCCTCGATGCCGACGCTCCACCTGGTCATCTGCTCCCCTCTCACCGGGCCAGCGTCGGGAGCAGCTCCGCGAGCTCGGCGAGGCTGCTCAGGTCGTGCCCGGACAACAGGACGTCGATGTGCGGCTCGGCCACCATCATCCCGACGGTCCGCGGGCGGTGGCCGGGGTCGTCGCCCCGGTGCGGGTTCATCCAGACGATGTGGTGGCACAGCCGGCTCAGCCGTTCCATGGCGGTGGCGAGTGTGTCGGGGGCACCGCGGTCCAGGCCGTCGGAGCAGATCACCACCACGCCCCCGCGACAGACGCCGCGGCGGCCCCAGCCGCGCACGAACTCGTCGAGCGAGTCGCCGATGCGGGTGCCGCCCTCCCAGTCGACGACCAGCTCGGCGGCCTCCGCCAACGCCTGGTCCGGGCTGCGGCGCTGGAGTGGGACGGTGATCCGCGTCAGCCGGGTGCCGAAACAGAACACCTCCACCCGCTGCGTCGCCCGCCGCGCCGAGTGGGCGAACTGCAGGAGCGCGCGCGAGTAGTCGGCCATCGAGCCGGAGACGTCCAGGATGAGCACGAGCGGGCGCAGCTTGTGTCGCCGCCGCTTCCACCGCAGGTGGACCGGCTCGCCGTGCATCCGCAGCGACTCCCGCACGGTCCGGCGCAGGTCGGGACGGCGGCCACGCGACGACGGACGGGTGCGGCGGGTGCGGCGACGCGGCGGGGTGAGCCGGATCCGCTCCATGATCCGCCGCAACGAAGCGAGCTCGTCGGGGGTGCAGGCGGCGAACGACTTGTGCCGCAGCGTCTCGACGTTCGACGCCAGGAGCCCGAGCAGCGCCTCGTCCTCCTCCTGCTCCGAGCCGGCCGGGTCGACGGCAGGGACCTGGAGAACGGCCTCGGACTCGGCGGTGGACCTGGCGGTGAGCTGGAGCAGCTCCTCGACGGGGTTGCGCTCGCCCAGGAAGAACTCGCGGAAGACGTCGTCGTATCCGGGGATGTCCTCGTGCCGGCTGATCAGCGTGGTGCGTCCGGCCCAGTAGAGGTCGACGAGGTCGGTGGGGTCGAGCGGGACCATGGCCGCGCAGTACGTGGAGATGTCCCCCGAGCCGACCGAGATCCCCCGTGCCCGCAGCGCGCGGCCGAACGCGACGAGCACCCGTACGAGCTCGTGGCCTGCGATCCGTGTGCCGGTCACGCCTGGGACGTGATCTCGTCGAGGTTGTCGCGGGCCAGTTCCATGTCCTCCCGCTCCTTGAGCACCGAGCCGAGCGTGAGGTCGGCGGCGTCGGCGGTCAGCGTGGTCTCGCCGAGGAAGTCCAGCGTGCGGGCCCAGTCGATCGTCTCCGCGACGCCGGGGGGCTTGGCGAGATCGAGCTCGCGCAGCCGGTGCACCGCGGCCACGACCTTGCGGGCGAGCGCCTCGCTCACCCCGGGCCGACGGACCAGGACGATCTCGACCTCCCGATCGAGGGACGGGTAGTCGATCCAGTGGTACATGCACCGTCGCTTCAGGGCGTCGTGCAACTCGCGCGTGCGGTTGGAGGTGAGCACGACGAAGGGCGGGGCCGGCGCGGCGATCGTGCCGACCTCCGGGATGGTGATCTGGAAGTCCGACAACATCTCCAGCAGGAAGGCCTCGAACTCGTCGTCGGCGCGGTCGATCTCGTCGATCAGCAGCACGGCGCGATCGCCGGACCGAACCGCCTGCAGCAGGGGCCGCTCCAGCAGGAACCGCGGCCCGAACAGTTTGTCGACGGCTGTGTCGTCTCCTGGATCCTCGTTCTCCCCGACGGTCGCGCGCTCCGACATGGCTCGGATGTGCAGCAGCTGCCGCGCGTAGTCCCACTCGTAGAGCGCCTGGCTGGTGTCGATGCCCTCGTAGCACTGCAGACGGATCAGGTCGCGTCCCAGTACACCGGCCAGCACCTTCGCGATCTCGGTCTTGCCGACCCCTGGCTCGCCCTCGAGCAGGAGCGGGCGCTGCAGCGACAGCGCGACGAACACGGCCGTCGACAGCCCTCGGTCGGCGAGGTACTGGCCCCGGCGCAGCGTCTCGGTCAGCTCGGCGACGCTGGTGGGTGAGCTCACGGTCGGGGTCCTCCAGCTGCCGGGTGCGGGCTCAGCGCTCGTTCTGCTCCGGCCCCATGACGAGGTCACGCACGCTCCTTGCGCCGGGGACGATCTTGCCCTCGCGGGCGAGCCGGTCGCGCCATGCGCTGCGGAGATCGTCGCCGACGGGGCCTGCGGTGGAGTCGGTGTCGGCGCCGCCGTTCGCGATGCCGCCGAAGCCGATGTTCTTCATGTTCTTGCACACCTTGGTGGTGCTGGGCGCATCGATGTCGGCGGCGGACTGGCTCTGGGCCTTCCAGATGCCGCGCAGCACCGGCAGCGCCTCGCTCTCGGGGGCGTCGCTCTCGTGGGCCATGTCCGCACCCTCCTCGCCGCACTGCGGGAAGACATCAGCCTAGTCGCGGACCATGCTGCTGGGCCCCGGGACAAGGGGCAATCGGTGAATAACCCTTTGCTTAGTCGTGTGCTGGGTCACAATTCAGCTATGACGCTGACGCAGCTGAGCGCCTTCGTGCTGGTCGCCCGGCTCGGCTCGGTGAAGGCAGCCGCGAGCGCGCTCGGGGTGAGCGAGCCCGCCGTCTCCCAGGCGCTCGCCGCCCTGCGCAAGTACCTCGACGATCCCCTCCTCACGCGCAGCGGCGGCGGGATGGCGATGACGCCCGGCGGGAGCAGGCTGCTGACGATCGCCGCGCAGATGGTGTCCCTCGGAGCCGAGGCCGAGTCGGCCGTCCGGTCGGCGAAGGGCGCCGCCGAGCAGCTGCGGCTGGTCGCGCCGAGCGCCATCGTCGAGTTCGTCGCGGGGCCGCTGGCCGATGCGTTCACCGCACGCTCGGCCGGATCGATCGAGGTGTCGGCCGGGGTGTCGGCCACCGCGGAGATGGCCGTGCTGGTCTCGCAGCGTCTCGCCGACGTGGCGCTGGGCCCGTATCTGGGCGCCGACCGCAGCCTGGGACTGGTGAGCGAGCCGATCTTCCGCTGCAGGCTCGTGGTGCTCGCGTCGCCCGACGCGCGGTTGCGCGGCTCGCCCACTCAGTGGCCGTGGCTGGTCGAGCCTGCGGCCACCGACCCGGGCAGCGACGTCAGCCGGCTGCTGCGCGGGCTCGGCGTGCCCGAGTCGCGCCTGAGCGTCTTCCCCAACCAGATCGCGGCGTGGGAGGCCGCGGCCCGCGGGGCGGGTGTCGCCCCGGGGATCGCCCACCTGGCCGTGCACCAGTTGCGCCGCCGCGAGCTGCAGGTGGTGGACGTTCCGGGTACCCCGCTGGAGCTGTGCTGGCACGCCACCACCCCGCCGGTCGACCGGCGCTCGGCCGCGGCGGCCTCGCTTCGCCATTTCCTCGGCACCCCCGAGGCGATGAAGCTACTGCGATCTCCCGGAGCGGGAGTGCCGCCGTCGCGGTTCCGGCCCCCTGTGTATGTGACGATCTGGAGCTGACCGGGGCGCCGGGAACCCGCCGCCCTCCCCCGTTCCTCGTAACCCACTACACCATCGAGTGTCCACCGATAGGCCGGCCGCGTGCAATTTTCTGTCATTCCGTGAGCGGTTCTTCACACTGCGTCAGATCGCTGTAGCCTCGCCACCACTCCCCAGTGACGAGGTCTCAGGAACGGTGCGACACACGATGTGGAGATCGGTCCTCGATACGCTCCCCCGCGGTTACTCCCTCGACGAGAGGGACTGGCAACGCCGGCACCGGCTCCTCCTGGGGGTCCTCGCCACGCACGTTCCGGGGCTCGCACTGTTCGGCCTACTCCTCGGACACCCACTGCTGACGGTGGCATACGTGCTGGTCACACCCGGTGTGTGCCTGGCGTTCGGGTACTGGCTGCGGAGCAGGCGCCGCACGGCGGCGGTGCTCGTGACCGCGGGGCTCGTGTACTCGTCGGCCGCCCTGGTGGGGCTGACCGGAGGCACCATCGAGGCGCACTTCCATTTCTTCATCATCATCGGATTCATCTCCCTGTACCAGGACTGGGCGCCTTTACTGTTCAACATCATTTTTACGGTGATCAGTCACGGGATCGGCTCGGCGTGGCACCCGACATTGATCTTCAACCACCCCGCGGCGCAGGCGAATCCGTGGCTCTGGTCGGCGATCCACGGCGTGGCCGTCCTTCTCGCCTGTGTGGGCATGACGCTCTTCTGGCGGGTCACGGAGGAATCGCAGCGGGAGAAGGACACGATGTCGCGCCGGCTCTCCGACGCCGAGATCGGCCGCCGCCAGTTCGCCTCGGATCTGCTGGTGAACCAACCTCGCACGGCGCAACCAGAGCATGCTCTACCGGCAGCTCGACATCATCAACCAGCTCGAGGAGTCCGAGCGCGACCCGGACGCGCTGGCCGAGCTGTTCAAGCTCGACCACCTGGCCACCCGTGTCCGTCGCAACGCCGAGAGCCTGCTCGTGCTCTCGGGCGAGCAGCCATCCCGTACGTGGAGTGCGCCGGTGCCGCTGCGTGACGTCGTGCGAGCGGCCGTCGCGGAGATCGAGCACCTCGAGCGCGTCATCCTCGTCGTCGACGAGCGCCCGGCCGTCTCCGGGAGCAGCGTCACCGACCTGACGCACCTCATCGCCGAGCTCACCGAGAACGCCGTGCGGTTCTCGCCGCCGGACACCATGGTCACGATCCGATCGTGCCCGGACCGAGCCGCCCGGGGTGGACAACTCATCACCGTCGAGGACTGGGGCGTCGGGATGCCGCGGGACGAGCTGGTCGCTGCCAACCACCTCCTCGCCGACCCTCCGGAGGTCGACCTCTCGGTCGCGCAACGTCTCGGCTTCCACGTCGTCGCCCGACTCTCCGTGCGGCACGGCATTCGCGTGTCGCTGACCGCCTTCCCCGGATCCGGGCTGACCGCGATGGTGGCGTTGCCCGCCGGGATGTTCGAGGCCCCGCCGTTCGACGTCCCACCCCCGAAGACAGAGCTGTTCGCGCCGTCGATGTCCGAGCCGGCGTCGGCCGCACCGACCCGTGACCTGCCGACACAGTCCGCACCGGCGACGTCCCGGCGGAACGGGTCGGTCCGGCCCGGGACGACCCGCAACGGATCGACGCCGTCAGTCGGCACCACACGGAACGGGTCGCCGGTGCGGCGCCGCCCGCCCGAACCAGTGCCCGCCGCCGAGACCACCTGGCCCGGCTGGTGGGACCGGCCCCTCGCCGGTCCCGCCAGCACCACCCCGCCGGACCACCTCCAGACCAGCGGCACCGTCACCCCCGCCGAGCATGCCCCGCCGGCGGCCGTGGCGGTGCCGTTACCTCGCTGTCCCACCCCCGCCGGCGGCACGCCGGCCCCTGACCGTTCCCCAGCCGAGAGCCCGCCGGCCCCGGATGACAACCATGCGGCCATCCCGCCGACCCCCCGGGATATCACCGCTGTCGCCCGGGTGCCGGCGCCTCGACCTGCCGAGCCGGTGGGCCCACCAGGCGCCGCACTGTCACCTCCGGCCCGGCTCGACCACGATCCGGCGGGCCGGCACACCCTTCGCCGGCGCGTCCCCCAGGCGAGCCTGGCTCCGGGCTTGCGCGAGCCCGATCACCGGGTCGTACCCGCGGATCACCACACGACGACGGGCAGCGCGGACGCCGCGAACGCGCTCTCCCGCTACCAGGCCGGCCGGCAGGCCGCGCTGGCCGTCGCGGAGAACGGGAGTGGAGGACTGTCGTGACCGACGGGACGCTCAACTGGATGCTCGTCGAGTTCGCCCGGGAGACGCCCGGCGTCGAGCAGGTGGTCGTCGTCTCCGGCGACGGGCTGCGGCTCGCCACGTCCCCCGGAGTCGACGAGGACCTCGCCGACCAGCTCTCGGCAGCGGCGTCGGGGCTCGTCAGCCTCGCCCGGGGAACGGCGCAGCTGCTGGACGCCGGACCGGTGACCCAGACGATCCTCGAGATGGAGGAGGGCTACCTGTTCGTCACCACGATCAGCCAGGGCTCCACCCTCGCCGTGCACGCCGCGCGGCGCTGCGACATCGGGATGATCGGCTACGAGATGACCTTGCTGGCCGCCCGAGTCGGACACGCGTTGACCCCGGCGACCCGCGCCGAAGCCGGGAACCGTTCGTGACGCGGCCGGGCGGAGCGGCGGGGAACGCCGCCCAGGAGCGCCACGACGACCGCGTCGTCCCGGTGTACGCCGTGACGGGAGGCCGCACCCGCTCCGCGGGGCCCGACCTCCCGGTCGAGTCGCTCGTGGTCGCGACCGACCGGTGGGCCGGCGACCTGCAGAAGGAGCACCGGATGATCATCGAGCTGGCCACCCGTCCGGTGTCGCTCGTGGAGGTCGGTGCGCGGCTGGGCGTACCGGTCGGGGTGGCAAGGGTGCTCGTGAGCGACCTCGCCGACGCCGGGTTCCTCATGGTGCACACCCCGCCACCGGTAGGCCGGGACGGTGGCCCTGCCACCGCGATGCTGCAGCGCTTGCTGGACGGTCTCCGTGCCCGATGACGCCGGCCCGGTGCCGCTGAAGATCGTCGTGGCCGGCGGGTTCGGCGTCGGTAAGACGACGCTGGTGCGTGCTCTGTCGGAGATCCCGCCGCTGCTGACCGAGGAGGCGTTGACCTCCGCGTCGGTGGGGGTCGACGACGTCACGGCTCTGCCGGGTAAGCGCACCACGACCGTCGCGATGGACTTCGGCCGGATCACGGTCGACGACGCGCTGATCCTCTACCTCTTCGGCGCACCGGGGCAGGAACGATTCTGGTTCATGTGGGACGAGCTCGCCCGCGGCTGCGTCGGAGCCGTCGTGCTCGTCGACCTGCACCGGATCGAGCAGTGCTTCCCGGCCGTCGACTACTGCGAGAACCGGCGACTGCCGTTCGTCGTCGCGCTGAACCTCTTCCCCGGCACGTCCACCTTCCCGGTCGAGATCGTGCGCGACGCACTCGCCCTCTCCCCGGAGGTCCCGATCGTGAGAATGGACGCCCGCAACGGCGACTCCTGCCTCTCCACGGTGATCACACTGGTGGAGCACGCCCTGGAGCGCACGACGGTGGCGCACTGAGGCGCTCGCCGCTCGTGTCAGAGGCAGGCAGGCACCTTTCCGTTCTGCCCGATCGGAACGATCAATCCCCCGTAGACCCACTGATCGAAGCGGTCACCGGGAGAAGAATTGTAGAACTTGCTGGTCGGCTGATCGGACGGCCAGTTGACCCTGTACCACATCGCACCGTTCGGATCGCCGGGGGTGGGATTGAAACCGGTGTCCTTCCGGCATTCGACCCAAACAGATGTGTTGTACGCGGCTGTTCCGACCTGCACACCGTCGGCGGTACCGGTCGTGCGGACCTTCAACCCCAGGTTCGGGTCCGCCACCACCACGAACGGCCACGGTCCCGTGCCGTCAGGATTTTTCTCGGCGTACTGCTCGGCCGACTTCCGAATCTGTTCCGCACCCGGGTTCAGAGGCAGGGCACCCTTGAATTCGTCGACCTCGCGGAAGTAGTTGTTGGTGATCGTCCCGTCGCCCTGGACGACCTGGTTGGAACTACCTTCGACATTCTGCGCAGGCTTGTCGTCGACCAGTTGCAGAAAAGTGAAAATCCCACTGAGCGCGGCAACGATTATCCCGGCGATCGTCCACGCCAAAGTTCTCCGGGCAACCCGAAAACCGGCAACGGTCGCAGTGTGCGCCCGCTCTTCGAGAGGGTTGTCGGGACGCACCCCGGACTGCTCATCGGAGCTGCTGAGGTCGGTTGACACGCCGACTCCTTGGACGTCGAGAAGCCCGCGCGAAACCGCGAAAGGAGCGGGCCGCTCACTGATGGATGCCTGCAAAGGAGAACCGGGTGATTGTGGCCCGGCAGTGCGGAACTACTGTATCTCCCACGTCGCCAGTGCGGTTGCAACGTTACCCGGCCCCAGTCATGCGACCGCCCACCGGTTTTCCTGGGCGACGAATGGTCCATCATCCTCGCCATGGCGGCTGATCCGGTCATCACCACAGCACAGCGGCGCGCACGGCTCGGACAGCGCCATCTCCTCACCCCCGGGCGTTCCGCACCGGGCTCGGTGTCCGGGGTTGTCGAAGTGGCCGACGCTCTCGTCGCCCTGCACGCCACCGACCCCGCGTCCGTCGTGCTCGCCGTGCTCGCCCGGTCGGCCGCCGACGTCCCGACGGTCGAGCGGGCGCTGCACGACGAGCGCGCGCTGGTGCGGATGCTGTCGATGCGGCGCACGGTGTGGGTGGTGGCGCTCGACGTCGCCCCGGTGGTGCAGGCCGCGTGCACGCTCGACGTCGCCGCCGTGCAGCGCCGCCGGCTCGTGGAGCACATCGAGCGGGCGGGCGTGATCCAGGACGGGGCGACGTGGCTCGCCGACGTCGAAGCCTCGGCGTTGCAGGCGCTGGTCAAGCGTGGCGAGGCCACGGCGGTGGAACTGGTGGCCGACGAGCCCCGGCTGCGCACGCAGATCGTCGTGCCTCCCGACGACACCCCGCAGAACATGACGAGCCGAGCCTTGCTCGTGATGGCGGCGGACGGCCACATCGTCCGCGGCCGTCCCCTCGGCGGCTGGACGTCCACGCAGTACCGCTGGTCACCGGTGTCGGCGTGGTGGCCGGACGGCTTTCCCGCGCTGGAGCCGGACGCCGCGCGCACGGAGTTGGCGCGGCGGTGGCTCACCGCGTTCGGTCCCGCGCCGGTTGCCGACCTGAAGTGGTGGACGGGCTGGACGATGGCGCGCACCCGCGCCGCGCTGGCCGCGGTGGGTGCCGTGCCCGTCGATCTCGACGGCGTCCCGGGAGTGGTGCTGCCCGACGACATCGAGCCCGTGGCGGAACCGGAGCCGTGGGTGGCCCTGCTCCCCGGGCTGGACCCGACGCCGATGGGCTGGCAGGAGCGCGGCTGGTTCCTCGGGGAGCACAAGGCCCCGCTGTTCGACCGCAGCGGCAACATCGGCCCGACGGTGTGGTGCGACGGCAGGATCGTCGGCGGCTGGGCACACCGCGCGGACGGCACGGTGGCGCTGCGGCTGCTGGAGGACATCGGTGCCGAGGCGACCGCCGCCGTGCACGCGGCGGCCGAGCGCCTCGCGGGCCGGGTGGGCGGCGTCCGGGTCACGCCGCGGTTCCGCACGCCGCTGGAGCGCGAGCTCGTCAGTTCCTGACCGCGTTGCCGCAGGTCAGCGGTCGGCCGGGAAGCCGCCCGCCCGCGCCGCCATCACCCCGAGTGTGAGCAGCAGCCGGTCGCGGGGATCGCCGATGGAGCGGCCGGTGGCCGCCTCGATCCGCCGCATCCGGTAGATCACGGTGTTGCGGTGGCAGAACAGCGCCGCCGCGGCGTGGGTCGGGGAGCCTCCGTTCGCCAGTAGCTCCTGCAGGGTGTCGAGCAGCATGTCCCGGTCGGCGGCGGGCAGGTCCAGCAGGCCGCCCAGCGCGCTTCGCACCACCCGGGGCACCAGCTCCGGGCTGTCCACCAGCAGCGCCTCGGGCAGTCGCTCGTCGAGCACCACCAGACCGGGCTCGACCAGGGTGCGGGCCGCGGTGTGGGCCATCCGGTAGCCCGCATCGATCGCGCCCAGGCCGTCGACCACCGGGGAGACGCCCACCCGGCCCTCGGCGCACGGGCGCAACGCCTCGACGGCCACCTCGAGCGGTCGTGACCCCAGCGCCACCAGGCCGACCTCGTCGCGCGGGCGCATGAACCAGGCCGAGACGATGCCGTGGGCCGCCAGCGCCTCCAGCGGCGACCGCAGCGGATCCTCGCCGGTCGGCTCGAGCGGCGTCACCACGCACAGCATCGGGCCGCGCTCCGGCATCCCGAGCACGGTGGCCGCCTCCCGGAGGAACGCCGGGTCGCTCCCGCGGCCCTCGATGAGGCCGTCGATCACGGCGTGGCGCCTGCTGAGGTCGTGGCTCTGCAGGCGCAGTTCCTCGAGCCGGTAGGCCTCGACCAGCGCCGTCGCGCTGCTGTCGTTGACGCGCCAGACGTAGCTCGCCGCGTCGAGCAGCGCGCTGTCGTAGCGCCCGGAGAAGCGGCCGCGGGAGGTGTTGAGCAGGGCCTCCCACATGACGCGCCCGCCCAGCCGGTACGCCTTGAGCACCACCTCGAGCGGCACGCCCTGGCGCGCACGGAGGCGGCCGGTCCGCCGCGAGGTGTCCTCGGGGTCCACGCCGCCCGGCACTTGCTCGGCGAGCGTCTGCACCCCGCGTTCCATGTTCGCGCGGCACGCGCTGCGCAGCTCCTCCACCATGTCGAGCTCGGCGTAGATCGGCTCGCGCTGCAGCACCATCACCGTGAGCCGGTCGGCCAGGCCGTCGACCTCGCCGATCAGCACGCCCCCCAGGACGCGCAACGCCTCGGCGGACTCCTCGGGGAGGGGGCGCCGCGCGACGCCCGTGCGCGCACCGGTGGCCCGGCGGCCTTCGCCGGCGGTCCGCCGGGTGGGGATCATCCCGGCACTGTGCAACAGACCGCACAGCGCCGTCCACTACTGCGGGCGCACTGCCCAGTCGATCGGAAGGGATCTTGGGCTCTGAGCACATGGTGCGGACTGGGCGCAGCGCCCAAAGTTGGGCCACCCCGGTGATCGGGGTCACCGCCGCCCGCCACCCGGGAGACGCCCACGTGTCAGTGTCGACATCGCCCACCGGGCCGACGGCGTCCCCGGACGCGTCGGCCGTCTTCGCGGTCAGCGGAATCGGGGTCCGGTTCGGCGGCCTCGTCGCGCTGGACGACGTGTCGCTCACCGTCGGCCCGGGCGAGGTGCACGGCGTGATCGGGCCGAACGGCGCGGGCAAGACCACTCTCTTCAACGTCTGCTGCGGCTTCGTCCGCCCCGACACGGGCACGGTGCTGCGCCACGGCCGGCCCGTGCGGGACCTGCGGCCCCACCGGCTCGCGGGGATGGGCATCGCGCGCACCCTGCAGGGGGTCGGGCTCTTCCGCGGGCTCACTGTCGTGGAGAACGTGATGGTCGGCGCCGACCGGCACCGCCGGGCAGGTTTCGCCGCCACGCTGTTCGCGTTGCGCACGTCGGACCGCGACGAGCGGGCGCTGCGCGAGCGCGCGATGGCCGCGCTCGCCGAACTCGGGGCCGACGGCTACGCGACCCGGCTGCCCGGGAGCCTCCCGTACCCGGTGCAGAAGCGGGTCGCGCTCGCGCGGGCGCTCGCCACCGAACCCGACCTGCTGCTGCTCGACGAGCCTGCGAGCGGCCTGAGCAGCGACGAGATGAGCGAGCTCGGCGAGCTGATCCGGAGGCTGACGAGCCGGATGTCGGTGGTGCTGGTCGAGCACCACATGGACCTGGTGATGTCGGTCTGCGACCGGATCACCGTGCTCGATTTCGGCAAGGTCGTCGCCGACGGCACCCCCGACGAGGTGCGCGACGACCCCGCGGTGATCGACGCGTACCTGGGCGAGGAGGCCACTCACTCATGAGTACGGGGACGCTGGAGATCTCCGGCCTGACCACGGCCTACGGTCCGGTCACCGCGCTCGACTCCGTCGACATCACCGCCGAGCGGGGGCAGGTCACCGCCGTGCTCGGCGCCAACGGGGCCGGCAAGTCGACGCTGCTGCGCACGGTGTCCGGGCTGGTCCGGCCGGTGTCGGGGACGGTGTTCCTGGACGGCGCCGACCTGACTCGCGCCCCCGCCGAGGCGATCGCCCGCGCCGGGATCGCGCACGTCCCCGAGGGCCGCGGCGTGATCACCGAGCTCACGGTGGAGGAGAACCTGCGCCTCGGCGCACTGCTGGGCGCCTCCCGCAAGCGCACGGAGCACAACCTGGCCCGGGTGTACGAGATGTTCCCGGCGCTCGCGGAGCGCCGCCGCCGCGACGCGCACGTGCTCTCGGGCGGCGAGCGGCAGATGCTCGTGATCGGACGTGCCCTGCTGTCCGGGCCCGACGTACTGCTGCTCGACGAGCCGTCGCTCGGGCTGGCGCCCCGGATCGTCGCGCAGATCTTCGGACTGCTGCGCGAGCTGGTCGACAGCGACGGGGTCACGGTGCTGCTCGTCGAGCAGAACGCGCGCAGCGCCCTCTCCATCGCCGACGTCGGGATCGTGCTCAACCTGGGCCGGGTGGTGGCCCGGGACAGCGCGGACGCCCTCGCCGCCGACGACGGTCTGCGCCACGCGTACCTGGGCTTCTGATGCGCACGGTCACGAATCTCTGGAGAGGAGAGCAGTGCAGCAGTTCCTCAACGTCACGCTGACCGGGCTCGGCCAGGGTGCCGTCTACGCGGCCTTCGCGCTGGCCCTGGTGCTGATCTGGCGGTCCACCCGGATCGTCAACTTCGCCCAGGGCGCGATGGCCATGTTCACCACCTACCTCGCGCTCACGGTGATCGAGGGCGGCCAGTCCTACTGGGTGGCGCTCGTGGTCGCGCTCGTCACCGGTCTGGTGCTGGGCGCCGGCATCGAGCGGCTGGTGATCCGGCCGGTCGAGGGCGGCCCCGAGCTCAACGCCGTGATCGTGACGCTGGGCCTGTTCGTGGCACTGCAGGCGCTGGCCGCCATCCTGTTCGGCTCCACGTTCCAGTCCTTCCCCGCGCCGTTCGACCTGCGCGGGTTCACCGTGGGAGGGGTCAACATCGCGTTCACCCCGAACAGCATCTACATCATCGTGGCCGTCGTCGTGGTGATGCTCGGCCTGGTGGCGCTCTTCCGCTTCACCGACCTCGGCCTGAAGATGCGGGCCGCCGCGTTCAACCAGGAGGTGTCGCGGCTGCTCGGCGTGCGCGTCGGTCGCATGCTCACGCTCGGTTGGGCGCTGGCCGCGGGGGTCGGGTCGCTGTCGGGCCTGCTGATCGCGGGCGGGAGCCTCGTCTTCCCCGCCTACATGGACGCCGTGATCGTCTACGGGTTCGTCGCGGCTGTGCTCGGCGGGCTCGACTCGCCCGCGGGCGCCGTGGTCGGCGGCCTGACGATCGGGTTGCTGCTGTCCTATGTGAGCGGTTACCTCGGCAGCGAACTGGTGGCGCTGGCTGCACTCGTCATCCTCGTCGCGGTGCTGCTGGCGCGTCCGCAGGGCCTGTTCGCCCGCACCGCGGCGCGGAGGGTCTGATGTCCCAGCAGACCGACGAGCCCGCAGCCGCCGCACAGGCGTCCTCCCCGCTCACCACCGAGGCTTCGCAGCCCCGCCGCCTGGACGCCCTGCGCCGCAGGCTGCCGCGCTCCACCTTCGGCCGGCACGCGCTGATCGTCGTCGTGGCGCTGGTCGCCGTGGTGCTCGTGCTGGAGCTGACGAGCCCGTTCCGCAACTCCCAGTTCGCCACGATGTCCTACTACGCGATCGCCGCGGCGGGCCTCACCGTGCTCACCGGGCTGAACGGGCAGATCTCGCTCGGTCACGGCGCGCTGATGGCGGTCGGTGCCTACACCACAGGGCTGCTGCTCGGCGACGACGGCACAGGCCTCCCGCTGCTGCTGGTCATGGTCATCGCGGCCGTCGTCACCGCGCTGGTCGGCGCGGTTGTCGGCGCGGCCGCGGCCCGGCTGCACGGGCCCTACCTGGCAGGCGCCACGCTCGCGCTGGCCGTCGCGGTGCCGGGGCTCGCGATCTACTTCGACCACACGCTCGGCGGCGAACAGGGCCTCCCGGTCGCATCGCCCGACGTCCCCGACTGGTTCTCCGACGCCGTCTATTTCCTCTCCGCCAACGAGACGCCCACCGCCAAGTACCTCGCCTACCTCGGCTGGGGGACCTTGCTGCTGGTGCTGCTGCTCCTGGCCAACCTGATGGCCGGGCGCACCGGACGGGTCTGGCGTGCCGTGCGCGACGACGAGGTCGCGGCGGAGCTGGCCGGCATCCGGCTGGGCCGCGTCCGCGTGCTCGCGTTCGTCGTCAGCGCGGTCTGTGCCGGGCTGGCGGGGTCGGTGCTGGGCATCGTCGTGCGGCTGGCCGCGCCCAGTGGTTTCACCATCGTGCTGTCGCTGGGGCTGCTCACGGCGGTGGTCGTCGGCGGGCTCGGCAGCCTCGTCGGCGCCCTGCTCGGCAGCGCGCTGCTGGTGTTCCTGCCGCCCGCCGTCACGAACATCGGCATCGGTGCGGGACTCGACGGCACCCAGGCCGCACAGCTCGCGCCGTTCGTCTACGGCGTGGTGCTCGTGCTCGTGATATTGCTCGCGCCGTCGGGGGCCGTCGGCGTGGTGAAACAGATCTGGAACCGAAGCCGGACGAACCGCCGGGAACCCTCGACGAGGAGGTCAGGATGATCAGGAGAAGCAGGCGCTGGGCGCCGGCCGCGGCAGCGGTCGCAGCAGCGCTGGTTCTCACCGCGTGCGGAGCGGGTGGGCGGCCCGACGGCGGGTCCGGAGACGGCGCGGCGCCGTCCGTCGGGATCACGGAGACGTCGGTGAAGGTCGGGGGGCACTTCCCGCTCACCGGTGTCGCCGCGCCCGGCTACAGCGAGATCCCGACCGGGACGAAGGCCTATTTCGACTTCGTCAACGCCGCGGGCGGCGTGAACGGGCGGAAGATCGACTACGTCTACCGCGACGACGCGTACAACCCGACGCAGACCAGCCAGGTCGTCAACGAGCTCGTGCTGCAGGACCAGGTGTTCGCGATCCTGAGCGGTCTCGGCACCCCCACGCACTCCGCGGTGCTCGACTACCTGAACAGCGAGGGCGTGCCCGACCTGTTCGTCTCCTCCGGCTCGCTGCTGTGGGACCAGCCCGACAAGAACCCGCAGACCTTCGGCTGGCAGCCCGACTACGAGATCGAGGGCAAGATCGTCGGGCAGTACGTGTCGCAGAACTTCCCCAACGCGAAGGTCGGCCTCTTCCTCCAGGACGACGACTTCGGTCGCGACGGCGAGCTCGGCGCCCGCCGGTTCCTCGACAAGCAGATCGTTGCGGCGGAGCGCTACACCCCCGGCAACACCGACGTGGCCCCGCAGATCGCGGCCTTGCAGGCGTCGGGCGCGGACCTCGTGATCGGCTTCAACGTGCCGTCCTACACGGCGCTCTCGCAGCTTCAGTCGCTGCGGCTGAACTACAAGCCACAGTGGATCTACTCCAACGTCGGCTCCGACCCGGGCCTGGTCGGGTCGCTCCTTGCCCGCTTCTCGGAGGGCGCCGTCACCGACGCGGCGATGCTCGACGGCGTGATCACCACCGAGTACCTGCCCGGTGTGGACGCTCCGAACGACCCGTGGACGCAGCTGTTCCAGCGGGTGTGGGACCAGTACGGCGGCGACGGCGACCTGACGAACTACCGCATCTACGGCATGTCCCAGGCCTACACGTTCGTCCAGGCTTTGCAGGCGGCCGGCGCCGACCCCACGCGCGAGAGCATCGTGCAGGCCATCGAGCGGTCGGGCGCGCAGTTCCAGGGACCGTGGATGGCGCCGTTCCGGTTCTCGGCCGATCGGCACGCCGGCATCTCGGGAGTGGAGGTCACCCGCATCAAGGGAGGCACCACGGAGAGCCTCACCCCCGTGCTGGTGACGGACAACGGTGACGGACCGATCACCGAGGCGACGCAGCAGGAGACAGCACCACCGGCCAACGGCATTCCGACCGTGCCGGCCTCCGGCTGAGTCCCGGGCAACCGCTCCCCTGCGGTTCAGGAAGGCCATCGCCGGGCGGACCGGGGGTGGCCTTCCTGAACTCGTCGGACGGGTCGGTCTAGGAGGACGAGGCCGGCTCGTCCACCCGCAGCTTCGGGAGCGCGGCCGCGATCTGATCGCGGTCGGGCTCGAGCCACGGTGGCAGCTTCAGCGAACGTCCCAGCTCCAGCAGCGGCTCGTCGACGGTGAAGCCCGGCCGGTCGGTCGCGATCTCCAGCAGCACTCCCCCGGGCTCGTGGAAGTAGATGGACGTGAAGTACTGCCGGTCCAAGATCTCGGTGACCCGCAGCCCGGCGTCGATCAACTCCTCGCGCCATCGGGCCTGCGTGGCCTGGTCGGGCGCGCGCAGGGCGATGTGGTGCACGGTGCCGCCCGCCTGGAGGCCCCGCGGGCCGGAGTCGGCTGCCACGTCGACGACCGCACCGGCGCCCCCGTCGGCCATCGCGAAGCGCGCCCGGTCGCCGTTCTCGCCCTGCAGACGCATCCCGAGCAGCCCCCCGAGCATCTCGGCGGTGGCCTCCGGCAGCCGTTCGGACAGCGTCAGGGAGTACAGGCCGCGCACGGCGTGCTCGGCGGGCACACGAGCGACTCCGTCCCAGCCCGACCGGGTGTCACCGGGCGCCGCGACGATGTCGATGACCAGGCCGTCGGGGTCGCGCAGGGTCAGCACCTCCTCGCCGTCGCGGGTGTGCGGGCCGTCGATCTCGAGGCCGAGGCCGGTGAGGTGGCGCTGCCACCAGCCCATCGACTCCGGCGGCACGCTGAACGCGGTGGCCGTGGTCAGCCCGCTGCCCTGGCGCCCGGGGGGCACGCCCTGCCACGGGAAGAACGTCAGGAGTGTGGACGGCGTGCCCTGCGCGTCGCCGTAGTAGAGGTGGTACGTGCCGGGGGCGTCGAAGTTCACCGTTCGCTTCACCAGCCGCAGCCCCAGTACCTGCGTGTAGAAGTCGACGTTGCGTTGCGGGTCCGACGCGATCGCCGTGACGTGATGCAGACCGTGCGGAGCGATGTCGCTCATCCTCGTTCTCCCGTCATCCCGGTGACCGTGGTTGCATACGCAACGGACGCGCGCGGTTGTCCCCCTCTGTACTCGCTCGTTCATCTCGTGGCCAGGGGCGGCGTGGCAGAGTTCGCGCTGTGAACGCTCCCCCTCTCGACCTGACGGCCGACATCGTCGGCGGCTGGCTGCAGCTGCCCGGTTCCGCATCCGCCGAGCTCATGGGTTCGGTGGGCTTCGGGTTCCTGTGCGTGGACCAGCAACACGGCCTGATCGGCGACGACGCACTCTTCCCGATGCTCCAGGCGCTGGACGCCACCGGCACCCCGGCCGTCGTGCGGGTCACCGGCAACGAGCCCAGTGCGATCGGGCGGGCCCTGGATCGGGGGGCCGCCGCGGTGATCGTGCCGCTGGTCGACACGGCCGAGGAGGCGGCGCGCGCCGTCGAGGCATGCCACTACCCGCCCCGTGGCGGGCGCAGCTACGGCCCCACGCGGGCGGCCTGGTCACCCGGCCGGCCCGACCCGAAGTGCATCGTCATGGTCGAGACGGTCGCGGCGGTCGAGGCACTTCCCGAGATCGCGGCGGTCGACGGGCTCGACGCAGTGTTCGTCGGACCGTCGGACCTGGCCCTCAGCTCGGGCCGGCTGCCGCGCGCCCAGGACGACGCGGACTACGAGCAGATGCTGCGCAAGGTCGTCGCCGGCTGCCGTGACCGCGACCTTCCGGTGGGCATCTACTGCGGCACCCCCGCGCACGTGCACCGCTTCCGCGAGTTGGGGTTCACCTTCTTCGCGCTGCAGTCCGAGGCCGCGATTCTCCGGGCGGCGGCACTGGCGCTCCTGACGGAAGCGCGCGAGGATGGTCGCCCATCAACACCGTAATGAAGTAATTGCAGGAGCCCTTCTGTGACAGACACCGTCCCGACGCTCTACGACTGGTGCGGCGGATCCGCCGCGTTGCACCGCCTCACCGAGGTGTTCTACGACCGCGTGCTCGCCGACCCCGTGCTCGAACCCGTGTTCCGGCACATGGGCCCGAACCACCGCGACCATGTGGCCCGCTGGCTCGGCGAGGTGTTCGGCGGCCCCACCGACTACACCGACGAGCTCGGTGGCTACCCCGCGATGTTGAGCCACCACATCGGCCTCGGCATCACCGAGGAGCAGCGGGTGCGGTGGGCAAGCCTCATCGCGTCGAGCGCGGACGAGGCGGGTCTCCCCGAGGACCCCGAGTTCCGCTCCGCCTTCGTCGCCTACGTGGAGTGGGGCACGCGCATCGCCCGGGAGAACGCGGCACCGGGCGCCACTCCCATGCAGAACGCGCCCACCCCGCGGTGGGGCTGGGGCGAGGCCCCGCCCTACCTCGGCTGATCGCGAGGCGCCAACGCTGCCAGCGCGCCTGCCGCGCGGGCGGTGCTGGTGAAGTAGGCGATCCCGAGCTCCTCGAGGAGGTCGATGCTGGCCTGGGCGGGCCTGGTGTAGCTGTAGATCACGAGCGGCACCGCCCTGGCCAGCGCGACGAGGTGCTCGCGCTCGCGTTCGAGCTGCTTCTGATCGGCCAGCGTCGCCACCAGCACCACCGCGTCGACCTCGCCGCTCTCGGCGAGCAGCCGCACCACCGGGCTGATCCCGCCGAGACCGAGCACCTGCGCCGTGGCGTCCACCGGGTTGGCCGGGCTGCCGTACGGGGGGATCCCCTCGCGCAGGCGCGCCTGCAGCCCGTCGGAGAGCAGCGGCACCTGAAGCCCGGCCGACACGAGGTCGTCGGCGAGCCAGGTGCCGGCGCCTCCGGAGACGGTGACGATCCCGACCCGTGGGCCGGCGAGCCGTGGGGTGCGGGACAGCGCAAGGGCCAGATCGATCATGTGCTCCTGGTCGTGAGCACGCAGGATCCCGGGCCGGTCCAGCACCTGGGCGTAGAGCGCCTCGTCGCCTGCGTCGTGCGCCGTGTGGGCGAGCGCCGCGCGCCGGCCCGCCTCGGTGTTCCCGACCTTCGCGACGACCACCGTCTTCGCCGCCGCGAGGGCCGCGTCCCCGAGCGCCGCGAGCCGCTCCGGCTCCGCCACCCCCTCGACGAAGAGCAGCAGCACCCGTGTCTCCGGGTCGTACAGCAGCGCCTCGGCGAGGTCGGTCAGGTCGACGTCCACCTCGTTGCCCGTGGTGACCACGTGGCTGAACCCGAGACCGCGGCTGAGCCCGTCGTTGAACAGCGCGAACCCCAGCCCGCCGCTCTGCGCCACCACGGCGACGTCACCGCGGCGCAGCTGGACCAGCCCGCGCCGGTAGTCGATCGTGGGGCTGAACCCGAGCGGCACGTCGTCGACGACGTTGATCAGCCCCTCGGCGTTGGGGCCGAGCACGCGCATGTCGGGATGGCGCGCGCAGACGTCGGCGAGCGCCTGCTGCCGCTCGGCGGCGTCGGCCTGCTCGGCGAACCCTGAACTGATCACCACGGCGAACCGGACGCGCGCCCGCCCGCAGGCGTCGAGCACCTCGACCACGCGACTCGCGTTCACCACCACGAGCACGACGTCGACCGGCCCGGGTACCGACTCGATGTCCGGGTAGCAGAGCACGCCGTCGATCTCGTCGTAGCGGGGGTTCACCGGGTACACCGCGCCTGTGTAGCCGTGCTGGGCGAGCACCCGCTGCGGGATCCCGCTGATCACCCCGTCGTTCGCCGAGGCGCCGACGATCGCGACCGACGCCGGCCGCAGCAGCCGCTCGACGTCCAGCGGCCGGGAGGTGAGCGGGCTCGTGGGCCCCGCAGGGCCGCCGGCTGAAGTCCTGTCCGACGCCGTGGTCACGACGCCCTGCCCAGGGCGGCGGCACCCAGCATGTCCCGCGCGACGAGGAAGCGCTGGATCTCGCTCGGTCCCTCGACGACCCGGGCCACCCGCAGCCCGCGGAACCAGTGCTCGAGCGGCATCTCCTTGGTCATCCCCATCCCGCCGAGGATCTGCATCATCGCGTCGACGACCTGGTACCCGGCCTCGGTGGCGTAGACCTTCGCGATCGACGCCTTCGTGCGGGCGTCCCGGCCCTGGTCGGCCTCCCATGCGGCCTCCCAGGTCAGGTGGCGTGCCGCCGCGATCTGCATGCGCGCGTCGGCCAGCGGGAACTGCACGGCCTGCCGGGTGGCGAGCAACGCCCCGAACGTCTCCCGGGTCTTGGCCCACTCCAGCGCGATACGCACCGACTCCTCGGCCACCCCCACCGCCTGCGCCGCATATCGCAGCCGGCCGCGGACCAGCCACTCCTGGGCCAGGCCGAAGCCCTGCCCCTCCTCGCCCACCAGGTTCTCCGCCGGAACCTCGACGTCGTCGAACACGACCTCGGTGGTCCAGTGGTCGCGCAGTACGGGTACCGGGGTGATCGTCATCCCGGGCGTTCCGGAGTCGACGATGAAGGCGCTCATCCCGCGCCGCCCGGCGTCGCGGTCGGTGCGCGCGTAGACGATGCCGTACCGCGCCGTGTCCGCGCCGCTGGTCCACATCTTGTGGCCGTTGATCCGGTAGACGTCGCCGTCGCGCGTGGCGACGCTGCGGATGGCCCGTGCCGGGTCCGATCCACCCGTCGGCTCGCTGATCGCGCTGAACGCCGTCCAGGCGTTCTCGATCGTCGGACGCACGTACTTCTCGATCTGACGCGGGCTGCCCTTGTAGAGGACGTTCGGCGGTTCGGAGCCGAAGACGCCCGCCCCCGGCCGCGGGAAGCTGTAGCGGTGCTTGGCCATCTGTTCGGCCAGTACCACTCCCTCGAACACGCCGAGTCCTCCGCCGCCGTACTCCTCCGGCGCCTCCAGGCACCAGAACCCGGCGTCGCGGGCCTTGGCCTGCAGCGTCCTGAGCCCGTCGACCGGCAGTCCCCGGGCGTCACCAGGCACGCCGGCCTCGACGGGGACGATCTCCTCCCGGACGAAGTCGGCGACCGTGTCCCGGAGCAGCCGCAGGTCGTCGGGCAGGTCGAATCCTGCGAACGTCATGCGTTCCTCCTTTCCGGGCCCTCCCCGGGCCCACTGTTGGTCAGCGCCCGACGAACCGGCCGGGGCGCTTCTCGCGGAAGGCGGCGAGCGCCTCGGCGGAGTCCTCGGTGGAGGTGACGACCGCCATGTGCGAGGAGATGAGGTCGAGCGCGGTGCGCAGGTCGGACCGCGCCGACTGGTAGACCGCACGCTTGATCGTCCGGATCGCCACCGGCGGACCGTCGGCGATCTTGCGGGCCAGAGTGGAGACCGCATCGGCGAGGTCCGCGTCGTCGACGACGTGGTTGGCGATCCCCAGCCTGCCCGCCTCCTCGGCGTCGATGAAGTCACCGGTGAGCAGCAGTTCCAGCGCCTTCGCCGTGCCGACCAGGCGCGGCAGGTAGTAGCAGCCACCGTCGCCGGGGACGAGGCCGACGCGGACGTATCCCTCCGACAGCCGTGCCGAGCGGGCCATGATCCGCATGTCGCACATCAGCGCCATGTCCATCCCGGCGCCGACGGCCACCCCGTTGATCGCCGCGATCACCGGCTTGTCGAGGTCCTCCAGCGCGTAGGGGATCCGGTGGATCCGCTCGGTGAGGCTCTCCTTGCGCTGCAACGGCGTCGGGGGTGCGGCGCCGTCGCGCCGGTCGAGGTCGACTCCCGAACAGAACGCGTCACCGGCGCCGGTGAGCACCACGACCCGCACGTCCGGATCGGTACGCGCCTCGCGGAGCGCCTCCGCCCACACATCGATCATGTCCATCGTGAAGGCGTTCTTGCGATGCGGCCGGTTCAGCAGGATCGTGCCGATGCCGTCGGCGACGGTGTACTCCAGATCCGCCACGGGACACCTCCTCTCAATCTGTACTGATCAGTTGGGGGCCAGTAACCGCGACGGCGTGAGCTGGTCGAGCTCGCGCTGCGGCGGCAGGTTGCGCCCGCAAGCCATGACGACGGCACCGGCCAGCACCAGCGCCGCGGAGATCGCCGGAATCACCGCGGGCGTGCTCGACTCGATCAACGCACCGCCGATGATCGGCATGAACGACAGGGTCAGGAACGAGAAGCCGAGCGAGAACGACGTGCCGGTGCCCCGCAGCTCCGCGGGGAAGGACTCGGCGGTGTAGCGGGTGTAGCAGCCGAAAGTTCCGTTCCCGAAGAACCCGAAGGCGACGAGGCTGACCAGCGCCATCGAGTAGGTCAGGTGCGGCGTCACCAGAAGCGCCAACGCGCCGGCGGCGAGCACCGAGTAACCGGTCATCAGCCATTTCGCCGGAAGGTGATCGGCGAGAAAACCCACGAGGACCTGACTGCCGAGGGCGACCCAGTTGCTCAGGCCGAACAGGAACGCGGCCGCGCCGATCCCGATCCCGTCGACGTGCACGAGGTAGGTGGTGACCACGCCGATGATCAGGCCGATCCCGCCGTTGATGCAGAACCCGAACAGGCTGGTGACGATGGTCTGCCGGCGCAGCTCCGGGGAGAAGAGCTGGCGCCAGCCGGGGCGGTGGTGGAGTTGTCGACGCTCGGTCTCTGCGCGCACGGCCGTGAAGCTGCGGGACTCGCGCAGGAACCGCGCGGAGACCAGCACGATGAGCACCGGGGCGAAGGCGATCAGGAACAGCGGCCGCCAGCCCGACGACGGCAGCAGCACCGCGGCGAGCGTGCCCGCGATGGCGGCGCCGAGCGGGTAGCCGGCCTGCACGAAGCCCATGATCAGCCCGCGGCGGCGGGCGGGCGCCTCCTCGGCCACCACGGTGTTCACCACCGGCTCGGTGAGGCCGTACGACGTCGCCGCGACGATCCGCACCAGCACGAACTGCCAGGCCGCGCCGACCACCGCCGTCAGCCCACCGAAGATCCCGGTGCCCAGCAGCGACACCTGGAAGCCCCAGCGTCTGCCCAGTCGGTCGATGAGACGCCCGCCGATCACGGGCGCCGCGAACGTCACGAAGGCGAAGATTCCGACCAGATATTCCATTGTGGACAGGGACACGCCGAGCGCATCGGACAACGACGGCACCGCGACACCGAGCATGGTCTGGTCCATCGAGACCAGGGCCCAGGCCAGGAAGCTGACGATGACCACGAAGGCGACATAGCCGGAGCGCCGGGACGGTGGAGCGGACGCGGCCGTCGGTACGTCCCCGGCGGGGGTCTGTGAAGCGGTCATCGTGCGTTCCTCCTCATCGAGCGCAGTGATGACGTTCCAGTGATGACGTGCGGGTACGGCGCCGGCGTGGGTGTGCCGGGCGTCGACGTGCGCGCTAACCGAGCACGGGGCCCGGCCGGGTGAGCACGTGGACCACGTCGCGCTCGCTGGCGGAGCGATGGCCGTCCATCACCGCGACCAGCCGTTCGACGTCCCGGTCGCCGAGCGCGGCGAGTAGTGCGTCGTGCTCCGCGACGATCAGGGCGCGGGCCGAGCGCTCCGAGCTGTAGACGGCGCGGTAGGGGACGGTGCGGTCCCAGAGCCGGGAGACCTCGGCCACGACGTGACCCAGCCCGGCGGCGAGTCCGAAGATCCGGAAGTGGAACTCGCGGTTGAGCGCGCGGAGCTCTCGTGACGGCTGGTCGACCATCTCGGCCATCCGGGCGTTGAGCCCCGCGAGCAGCTCCAGCTCGGACTCCGGCACCGCCTCGATGCGACGCAGCAGCTCGGACTCGAGCAACCTGCGCATCAGGTAGAACTGCCCGAGCTCGTCGGCCGAGAGCCGCGTGACCTCGAACCCGCCGGTCGGGGACGCCGTGACCAGCCCGTCGGCCTGCAGGTTCTTCAACGCCTCCCGCAGCGGAACCCGGCTCATGCCCAGCTGCTCCGCAAGCGCGAGCTGACGGATGGGCTGGCCGGGCAGCAGCCCTCCGTCGTGGATCAGCTCACGGACCGCGAGGACGGCGCGCTCAGCGAGACTCGCCGTGGAGCTCGTGGTGGTCGGCATCGGGTCCCTCGCTCTTGCGCGACGCTGGGGCCCCTTCTGAATACAGTGTTGAATACAGTCAGGTCAACGGCTGCTCAGGAACGCGCTCCGGAGGTGCCGAGCGCGTAACCCGCCACGTTCTTGTAGCCGTCGGAGATCGCAGCGAGCTCCTTGTGGCTGATCACGTCCTCGATGCGGGCGAAGGGCCGGTCACCGCTGCGCCTGCTCACCTCCCGCAGGATCGCGTCCGGCGGGTTGGCGCGGTTGGTGCGCACCACCGCGGCCGTCGCGGGCCTGCGCTTGTTCTCGTAGGCCTGCAGAGCGCTGTGCACATCCGGCTCCTCGACGAGGGCGATCCGCAACGCCCTCGCGTCGAGCACAGCCTGCCCGGCCCCGTTCGAGCCGCGCGGCACCATCGGGTGTGCGGCGTCGCCGAGCAGCGTCAGGCGCCCGGCCGTCCACCAGTCCAGCGGCTCCTGGTCGACCATCGGGTACTCCAGGACGGTGTCCGTCGCCTCGAGGAACGCCGGCACGTCCAGCCAGTCGAAGTGCCAGTCGGCGTACGCGGAGGCGAAGTCCGCGAGCTCACCCTGACGGATCCAGTCGCGGTCGGTGCGCTGTGGGGTCTCCCGCTCGGCCACCCAGTTGACCAGCTGGCGGCCCTGCGCGTCGACGTTGTTGCGGATCGGGTAGATCACGAGCTTGCCCTTGTCGAGCCAGCCGATGCGCACCATGCTGCCGCCGGACAGGAACGGCTCCCACACGGTCACCCCGCGCCACATCGTGACGCCCGAGTAGCGGGGCTCGCCTTCCTTCGGGTGCAGCTGCTTGCGGATCACCGAGTTGACCCCGTCGCACGCGATCACCGCATCGCCCCGGACCCGCACGACCGCACCGTCCGCGGTACGGAACTCGGCCGTGACGTGGCCCTCCTCGTCGCGAACGCCGGTGCAGGTGTGTCCTGTCACGACGACGTCGGGCCCGAGCCGCTCGCGTACCGCGGCGAGGAGCACGGCCTGCAGGTCGCCGCGGTGGATGGAGTACTGCGGGTCGGGATAGCCGGCGTCACGGCCCGCGGGCTCGCGGTAGGCGAGCTGGCCGAACCGGGTGAAGAACACCGATTCCCTGGTCAGCACCGCGGCCGCCGACAGGTCGGCCTCGAGACCGAGCTGCCCGAGGACGGCCCCTGCGTGCGGGAGGACGTTGATCCCCACCCCGAGCGCCTGGATCTCGGACACCGACTCGTAGACGCGGCACGGAATCCCGGCGTCGTGCAGTTCCAGGGCCAGGACGAGCCCGGCGACTCCGGCACCGACGATGACGATCTCGGGGCGGTTGGTTGCGGTCATGGTGGTGCTTGATCTCCTGTCGTTCGGGTTGACCAGACGGACGGGCCGAGCTCGCGCAGCAGGCGGCGCGTGGTGACCCATCGGTCGAGCACGGATGCGGGGTCGGTGAGCCGGAACCGGATGCCCGACTCGAGCACGGCATACGGCGCCGTGTCGGCGCTCGCCTCCACCACGCGCCCGTCGACGACGGTCAGCGCGGTTCCGGGGAGGGCGAGTTCGCCGTGCGAGGCCAGGGCCAGGAGCACGGTGTAGGAGACGCCGTCGACCACCGCGGTGAGTGCGCAGCGCCCGGTCCGCGCCATGTTCCGGGTGGTGGTGCTCGACGGCCAGGTGGCGAGCCGAACGTGCTCCTCGTCGAGCACGACGATCTCACCGACGCTGATCAGCGCCTGGTGCGGGAACGCCTGTTCGGTGACGGTCAGCAGGGCCATCGTGAAGCCCTCGTTGTCGTCCTGGTCCAGCACCGCGCGCAGGGCGGGCGGGACCTTTCGGTCCAGCAGTGTGCTCATGGCGCCAGTGTCCACACGAGCGTTCGTCCGTCCGCGCCGTTGCTCATGCAGGTCTCCCGCTCGCTCCGATGCCCACGCCAGGGGCGAGCGGAAGGTTACGAGCTTGTTCCTCTGATAGGAAGAATATGACGACGATGTTCCGTACTGCGGAACTTGTGCCGTCGGCACAGCGAGCGCGGTCAGGTCGGGATCGCTCTCCCGCAGGGGCTACCCAGCGGAGATCGCCTCCGTGACAGCCGCCGCGGCGGCGAGCAGGGGCGCGCTGAGCTCGTCGAGGGCACGCCCGTGCACCCGCGAACTGGGAGCGCCGATGACGACCGCCGCGACCGCGCGGCCACGCCGGTCGCGCACACACGCGCCCACCGCGCTGACGCCGCGTTCGGTCTCCTCGACGTTGCGCGCGTAGCCGCGCCGCCGGATCCCGGCGAGTTCACGGCGCAGCGCGGCGAGAGCCGGGCCCGCGGCGTCCGGAGTGAGCGGTAGGCCGCGCGGATAGCGTTCGCCCAGCTCGTCGGCGGTGAGCTCGGCGAGCAACGCCTTGCCGCCGGAGGTCAGGTGCGCGGGCATCAGGAGCCCGACCCGGGGAGCGACCCGCCGGGCCGGGCTGCCCTCGACCACCGCGACGAACCGGGCGCTGGTGCCCTCCAGCACCACCAGGTGCACCGTCTCCCCCACCTGCGCGACGAGTGCTTCCAGGTGCGGGCGGGCGCAGGCCACCAGGTCCACGGGTTCGACCGGCGGCACGGCCACGACGTCGAGGGCCGGTCCGGGGAAGTACTCGTGCCGGACGTCCCGGCGTGCGAAGTCGTGCCGGACGAGGGTCGTGAGCAATCGGTGCGCCGTGGACGGGGCGACGTCCAACACCAGTGCCGCCTCGTGCACCCGGAGCCGGCCGCGGGCATGCAGGAGTGCGAGCAGGTCCAACACGCGGTCGGCGGAGGTCGAGCCGGTCGGTGTCGGCATCCCCGAGATTCTGCATGACCGAATGTCGTGCGCGGGACGAGACGGGTCCGGCGGAAGTTCCTAGCTTCGGGAGAGACAGATCTTCGGAAAGGAGTGCTTCGATGACCAGCACCGACACGCGGCCGGTCGCCGAGCCCACCGCGGAGGAAGCGGCGGCGCTCGAACAGCTCTACGCCGACTTCGCCGCAGCCCACATGGCGCCGCTGTGGACCCAGCGGGCCGGGCTCATGCCCGAGACCCCGGAGCCCGCTGCCGTCCCGATGCTCTGGCGCTGGTCCACCCTGTACCCGCTGGCCGCGCGGAGCGGCGAGCTGGTGCCGGTGGGCCGCGGCGGCGAGCGCCGGGCCATCGCGCTGGCCAACCCCGGTCTGCCCGGCACCGCCTACGCCACCCCGACCCTGTGGGCGGCCATCCAGTACCTCGGCCCGCGCGAGGAGGCGCCCGCGCACCGGCACACGCAGACCGCGTTCCGGTTCGTCGTCGAGGGCGAGGGCGTCTGGACGAACGTGGCGGGTGACCCGGTCGCGATGCGCCGCGGCGACCTGCTGCTCACCCCGGGCATGCACTTCCACGAGCATCACAACACCACCGATCACCCGATGGCCTGGGTCGACGGACTGGACATCCCGCTGGTCCGCCAGCTCGACGCCGGGTTCTTCGAGTTCGGCCCCGACCAGCTCGCCACCCGGGAGACGCCGGTGGCATCGCGCAACGAGCGGCTGTGGGCGCACCCCGGGCTGCGGCCGATCGGCGCGCCGCGCACCCCTGCGTCGCCGCTCATGGCCTACCGCTGGGAGCACACCGACGCCGCGCTCACGGCCCAGCTCGAGCTGGAGCGGGAGGGGCACCCCGGCGTGATCTCCCCCGGGCACGCCGCCATCCGGTTCAGCAACCCGGCCACCGGCGGCGACGCGCTCTCGACGATCCGCTGCGAGATGCACCGGCTCGCCCCGGCCGCCCGGTCGGCCACCTCGCGCGTGGCCGGTTCGGCTGTGTGGCAGGTGTTCTCCGGCTCCGGCGTCGTCACGGTCGGCGCAGAGCGGTACGAGGTCGCGACGGGCGACCTGTTCGCCGTGCCGTCCTGGGCCCCGGTGACGATCACGGCCGACGAGGGCCTCGACGCCTTCCGGTTCAGCGACGACCCGGTCTTCGAGGCTCTCGGCCTCGCCCGCAGCACCGTCGAGAAGGAACAGGCAGGGAAACACGCATGAGACTCGCCACCGTCCGCACCGCCGAGGGCACCCGCGCCGTCCGCGTCGAGGACGACGACGCCGTCGACCTCGGCCACCCGGACCTGGGCGCTCTCCTGCGCAGGCCGGACTGGCGTGCCGAGGCGGCCGCGGCCGACGGCATCCGCCACGACCTGGCCACCCTGGACTACGCGCCCGTGGTGCCGTTCCCGGAGAAGATCGTGTGCGTCGGGCTGAACTACCGCGCGCACATCCTGGAGATGGGCCGCGAGCTCCCGGACGTCCCCACGCTGTTCGCCAAGTACGGGCGGTCGCTGATCGGCGCCTACGACCCGATCACGCTGCCGGCCGGGTCGGAGCAGGTGGACTGGGAGGCCGAGCTCGGCGTCGTGGTCGGGGCCGAGGTGCGCCACGCCACCCGGGAGCAGGCCGCGGCGGCCATCGCCGGCTACACCGTGGTCAACGACATCACCGCACGGGACTTCCAGTACCGCACTCTGCAGTGGCTGCAGGGCAAGACCTTCGAGGCGAGCACGCCGGTCGGGCCCTGGCTGGTCACCACCGAGAACGGGGCGGTGCCCGGCGAGCTCACGTGCAGCGTGGACGGCGAGCTGATGCAGAAGGCCCACACGAGCGACCTCGTGTTCGACCCCGCGGCGCTGGTCGAGTACGTGTCCTCGATCATCACGCTGGCACCCGGCGACCTGATCGCCACCGGCACCCCCGGCGGCGTCGGCCACGCGCGCAAGCCCCAGCGTTACCTCGGAGCAGGCTCGCAGGTCGTCACACGCGTCGAGGGCATCGGCGAGTGCCGCAACACCTGCCGCGTCGAGGGCACGCCGGGCTGAGCGCTCGCCCGACCGCGTGCTACCCCCGGCGCTCAGCCGGAGCGCGGGGGTAGCACGCAGAACTCGTTGCCCTCGGGATCGGCGAGCACCACCCATGGGTGCTCGGCCTCGTCCGCGACCCGCATCGCACCGAGCCGCACCAGCCGCTCCACCTCGTCCTCCTGCGACCCGGTTGCCGGCGCGATGTCCAGGTGCAGGCGGTTCTTCCCGGCCTTGCCCTCGGGAACGGGCTGGAAGACCAGCATCGGCCTGTCCGGCGTGCCGATCTCCACGTACTGCACCTCATGGGCGTCCCGCCACCGGCCGAGCACCTCGACGCCGAGCGCCGCGCACCAGAACGCGGCACACCGCTCGGCGTCGAGACAGTCGACCGCCACGGCGACCAGTTTGCTGTGCACGGCCGGATCTTCGCCCATCGTCGCGGCATCCGCAGGCCGCGGCGGTCAGCCGGGGAGGTAGTTCAGCCGGACGGTGTCGGTGCGCTCGCCCCACCGCAGGTCGAGCGTCCAGCAACCGGGGGTGGGCAGGTCGATCCCCGACGGCCCTGGTCCTCCCGGCACCTCGCGGACCACAGGCGGGGCGTCAGGGCTTCGGCGCGCGGTGATCAGCAGCGGGCCGGGGGATGCCGGCTCCCGGGCCACCCAGAGGATCTTGTTGTTCCGCCCCGGCTCGGGCGGAGAGGTGAGTGGGCCGAACAGGATCGCCGCGATGTGCCCGCCGTCGCCGAGCACGTAGGGCATCGTCGGCTCGGGCGCGGAGAAGCCGGTCCTGGCCCATTCGGGCAGCACAGCAGGAGCGATTTCGGCCGCACATGCCGGCGGCGCGGCCGGCGAGGTGGGACGTGCCCCGATCCCGAGCGGCACGAGCACGACCACCACCGCGACCGCCGCAACGGTGCAGGCCACCTGCGCCACGACCCGTCGGCGGGCGCGGCGACGGCCCGCGCGGACGATCTCCTCCACGGGGGCGTCCCGCACGTCGAGCCCCGATGCGGTGCGCCGCAGCAGCACGCTGATGTCGTCCGTGCCGATGTCGTCCGTGCCGATGTCGTCTGGGCTGATGTCGTCTGGCGTCATCCCGGCTCCGTCTCCGCGGTCGGCAGCAGGTCCGCGAGCGTGGTGTCCGCGGCCAGCAGGGCGATGGCCCGGGCGGTCCGGCTCTTCACGGTGCCGGCCGGCACACCGAGGACGGCCGCGGTGCGGCGTTCGCTCAGATCGGCGAAGAAGCGCAGCACGACGACCTGCCGGTGCTCGTGCCGGAGCTTCGCCAGCGCCGCGCCGACGGCCGTACGCAGCAGGACCTCGGGCTCGGGACCGGCCTGCCCTGCCGGTTCGGGCGGCTCGGCGTGCGGCACCTCACCCCACCACCGCCTGCGCCTGCCCCTGGAGATCCCGTTGACCAGCACCCGGTAGGCATAGGCCTCCGGGTCGTCGGCAGCACGCACCCGCGACCATGCCGCGTAACAGCGGCTCAGTGTGTCCTGCGCGGCGTCCTCGGCGTCCGGACGGCTGCAGCCCAGCAGCACGGCCGCCCGGACCAGCGGCCCGTACCGCGCGGTGACGAAAGCCCGGAATCCCGCGTCGTCGCGTCCCAACCGGGCCTCCTCGTGCTGGTTTCCCTACCTGGAGGAGTACCTGGCCGTCATATCCGGTTCCGCGCCCGTCAGATCTGCTCGAACAGAACGCTCACCGACTCGCCGTTGTGGATCCGCCGCACCGCCTCGGCGAGCGCGGGTGCGATCGAGAGCACGGTGAGCTTGGAGGCGCGATCCGCGTCGTGCACCGGCACCGTGTTCGTGCAGACGATCTCCGTGACGTCCTCGCGCTCCCCGATCCGGGCCAGCGCGCCGTCGGTGAAGAGGCCGTGGGTGCAGGCGACCCGTACGGACGCCACGTCGTGCTCGGCGAGCCGGTCGAGCAGCTCCAGGATGGTGGTGCCGCGGGCGATCTCGTCGTCGAGCACCACGACGTCGCGCCCCCTGACGTCGCCGATGATCTCGCTGATCACCACCTTGTCGTCCGCCAGCCGCTCCTTGGCGGCCGCCGCGACCGGCACCCCGAGCAGCCGCGCGAACCGCGCGGCCTCCTTGGCGTAGCCCAGGTCCGGAGAGACGACGACGGAGTTCCCGAGGTCGCCACGCCGGAAGTGCTTCGCCAACTCGTGCCGGGCGTGCAGGTGGTCGACGGGAACGCCGAAGAACCCGTGCACCTGAGGCGAGTGCAGGGTCATGGTCAGCACCCGGTCGGCGCCTGCGGTCTGCATGAGGTCGGCCATCAGCCGGGCGGCGATCGAGATCCGCGGCGCGTTCTTCTTGTCCGAACGCGCGTAGGCGAAGTGCGGCATCACCACGGTGATCCGCGCGGCCGACGCACCGCGAGCGGCGTCGAGCATCAGAAGCAGCTCGACCAGGTGCTCCTGCACGGGCGGCGCCAGCGGCTGCACGATGTAGACGTCACGCTCACGGCAGTTGGCGAGCAGCTGTACCTCGAGGCAGTCGTTCGCGAATCTCGTGACGCGCGTCGGGGCCAGAGGTATGTCGAGGTGATGACAGATCGCCGCGGCCAACTCCCTGTGCGCCGACCCGCTGAACATGGTGATCTCGTGCATTCGCTGCTCCCCCAGCTGGTTGTGAGGCGAGCCTTTCACGCGAACCGGTCAAGCGGGGCGTGGCATCCATGTGTCGCGGCACGCATCGAGCAACGGCGCCTGCAAGCGGGCCCACGGTGAGATGTCGCTGTCAACGGCGCGGGCGTCGGCGACGAACGAGTCCCAGCTGTACCACTCCCACGAGTCCACCTCGTCGGGGCGCGGTCGGGGCTCCCCCACCAGCCTGCACACGTACACGGGGCAGAGCTCGTTCTCCTCCACACCGCCCGCCGATGCGCGATAGGCGAAGTCGGGCAGGACCAGCTGCAGGTCCACCGCGGTCATCCCGAGCTCGTCGGCCAGCCGTCGCCGCACGGCGGCCTCGCCCGCCTCATCGGGAGCGGGATGGCCACAGCACGTGTTGGTGCGTACGCCGGGGAACGTGCGCTTGTCCCGGGCCCGCCACGTGACGAGCAGCCGCCCGGCCTCGTCGAAGCCGTAGCAGGAGAAGGCGAGATGCAGAGGTGTCTGCGCGCCGTGCACGGTGGCCTTGTCGGCCACCCCGATCGGACGGCCGCCATCATCGAGGAGAACCACCTGCTCAGCCGGTGGAGTGGTCACGACATTCACCTCCACCAGTCTGCTGGACGAGCGTCCCGCGCGCTTGCAGTATCACCCGACTGTCCTCACCCGACATGCGCGGACCATGTCACACGCTCCGGGGCCACCACCGTACGAGCGGAGCGGCGGCCATCTCGGCCGAGACGTGGACGTCGACGACGGCGCAGCCACCACCGCGAACCACCTCGACCGCCTCCTCCAGCGCCGGGAGTACGTCCGCGGTCGAGTTGGCCTCGGCACCGAATACGCCGAACGCCGCAGCGACGTGCGAGAAGTGCTGCTCGCCGTAGTTCACGCCGACGCTGCGCCCCCCGAAGTCGGCCTCTTGCCGCATACGGATGTGGGCGAGGGTGCTGTTGTTGATCACGACGACGAGAAGCGGGGTGCCGAGCCGGACCGCGGTCTCCAGCTCGCCCATGGTCATCACGAACCCGCCGTCGCCGACCAGGGCACAGACGAACGCGTCGGGGTGGGCGATCTTCGCCCCGATCGCGCCCGGAACCCCGAACCCCATCGTGCCCGCCATCGGATAGTGGAAGAGCCCCGCGTGCTCGACCGGGAAGTACTGCTCCGCCCAGTGCATGTAGTTGCCCGAGTCGAGCACCAGGCGCGTGTCCGCGTCGAGGAGCTCGCGCAGTTGCTCCACCACGTACCGGCTCTGCGGTGTCGTGTCGTCCCGCCGGTAACAGGCCAGCTCCTGCACGTAACCGGCCTGCTCCTTCTGCAGCATCGTCAACCAGCCCGACGGGTCGGCGGGCGGTGCCGCCTGGACGGCCGCCCGGAGCCCCGGCAGGACGTCGCCCAGGTCGGCCTGCACCCCGAGATGCACCGGGTAGACGCGGCCGATGACGGCGGGGTCGAGGTCGACGTGCACGAGCTTCGCGTCCGCGGCGAAGCTCATCGCGTACTGCTCGGTCATCTGCTCGGAGAACCGGCATCCCAGCACCAGCACGACATCGGCGTCCTGGATGCCCCGCCGTGCCGCCGGAGAGCCGCCGATACCGGCCATCCCGATGCAGTGCGGGTCGCGGTCGGGCACCGGTTTGCGAAGCCACGACTGCACCACCGGAGCGGAGAAGCCGCGGGCGACAGCGAGCAGGTCGTCCGCGTTCTGCGGGGGTACGCCGCCTCCGGCGATGATGAGCGGTCGCTGCGCCGAGCGCATGAGCTCGACGATCCCGTCGAGGGAGCCCTGCGGCGCGATCGGACTGACCGGCCGCGTGGGGCGCACGTACGGACCGGCCCCCCGCTGCATGAAGTCGTACGGAATCGCGACGTGGACCGGCCCAGGGCGGCCGGTGAGCGTGCGCCGGTAGGCCTCGTTGAGGATCTCGATGGTGTGGCCCGGGTCGTCGACCTGCACGGACCACTTCGTGATGGGCTCGAAGAGAGCGGAGAGATCGATCTCCCCGAAGGCCTCGCAACCCTCATGGGCGTTGCTGCCCTGGGCGGTGACCACCAGCATCGGCAGCGACTCCACGTGCGCCCCCATGACGCCGATGGTCAGGATGGTCGTGCCCGGCGCGCTGGCGCCGACGACCACGGCGGGCCGGCCGGTCTGGAAGGCGTACGAGTACGCCATCATCGACGCGCTCTGTTCGTGGCGCGTCAGGATGAACGGCACATCCGTCGCGGTCGACACCGAGTCGATGATCTCCAGGATCCCGTTGCGCGGGATTCCGGCCACGAAGGGCGTCTCCACATCGGCGCACCACCGCGCGACGGCGTCACAGACCTTCACGTTTCCTTCTTCCGCTTCGACGGGAGCTCACGCGGTCAGCCGGCCGCAGCACTCCGGCCCGGCACGAAGCGGCCTCCGCGGGCACCTACCGGCTTGCCCTCCTCCGCGACCAGCGCGCCACGCAGGTACGTCCGCACGGTCTGGCCGCGCACCCGCCGCCCGTCGAACGGTGTCCACCCGGCCTTGGAGAGCACGTCCTGGTTGCGCAACACGTGCTCGCCCGAGGGGTTGACCAGCACGAGATCGGCGTCGGCTCCCGGCGCGACCCGGCCCTTGCGCGGCCAGAGTCCGTAGGTGCGCGCCGGCACCTCCGCGTAGACCCTGGCTACGTCCTCATAGGACAGATGGCCACGGGCGGCCGCATCGAGCAACAGCGCCATGGTGCTGTCCAACCCGGGCAGTCCGAAATGGACGTTCCAGATGTCGCCCTCGCGCTTCTGCTCCAACGTGGACGGTGCGTGGTCGGTCGACATGTGGGTCAGGGTGCCGCCGCGCAGCAACTGCCACATCAGCTTCTCGTCGTCGTCGGTACGAGCCCTGGCCGGCGGGGTGAACTTGCGCAGCGCTCCCTGCTCGAGCACCTCGTCCTCGCGCAGGAGGAAGTACTGCGGGCAGGTCTCGGCCGCCAGGCGTGCCCCGCGCGCCCGTTCCTGGGCGACGTACTCTGCCACCTCCGGATGGCTGACGTGCGCGATGGTGGCCCGGGCGCCGGTACGCCGGACGAGGAGTGCCGCGACCGCGGCCGCCACCACCTCGGCGTCCCGGTTGCGCCACTCGGGCACCAGCCCGCCGTCGTAGCGACCGGCCTCCCGCAGGATCTTCTCCGCGGCTCCTGTCAGGGACTCGTCCTCGCAATGCATCAGACTGACCGAGTCGACGAGCGCGGTCTGCGTGAGGTGCTCCTTCAGCGCGGCGGCGTCGTGCCCCGGCACGCCGTGGGTGGTGCACGTGAACACCTTGAAGAAGGCGACGCCCGCGGCCGCCAGCTCCGGGACGACCGACGAGCGGCCCGGCCAGGCGTGCGCGGCGAGCCCGTAGTCGACGTTCGACCGGTCGCGCAGGTACTCCCGCTTGGCGTTCAGGTCGTCCACACTCACGACCGGCTGGCCGTGGCTGTGCTCGATGATCGTGGTGACCCCGGACGCGGCCGCCGCGCTGGTGCCCGTGGGGAAGTCCTCCCGCTCCGTGCTCCCCGGGTCCATCAGGTGCACGTGCGTGTCGACCCCGCCGGGAAGCACCAGTAGCCCCCCGGCGTCCACGGTCTCACGGGCCGAGGGCTGCTCCGGTCCGACATAGCTGATCCGGCCGTCCTGCACGGCGACGTTCAGCCTCTTGCGTCCCTGTGCGGTCACCACGGTGCCGCCCGCGATGACGAGGTCCATGTCGGGCATCTCGTGCTCCTCCCCTTCTGCCGTATCGAGCTCTACCGGGCCGGCTACGAGTAGCGCAGATCGGCGCTGCTGCCGAACCAGTCGGAGGAACCCGCCCCGGCGTTGACGATCAGGCTCTGCGTGCGGGTGTAGCCGCGGTAGGAGTCCCATCCGTTCTCCGAGCCGATGCCGCTGTCCTTCGAGCCGCCCCAGGGGGACGCGGGGTCGATCCGGTGGTGGTCGTTGATCCACACGATGCCGATGTCGAGCTGGTCGGCGACCCGGATGGCGCGTCCGACGTCCCTGGTCCAGACCGAGGCTGCGAGCCCGAACTCGCAGTCGTTCGCCTGCTCGACCGCGTCGGCCTCGTCCCGGAACGGACGGACCAGCGTGACCGGCCCGAAGACCTCGTCGTACCACAGGTCGTGTGCCGGGGTGATGCCCGCGACGATCGTCGGTTCGTAGAAGAAGCCGTCGGCGTACCGCGGGTCCTCGGGCACGCGGCCTCCGCACAGCACGGTGGCGCCCTGCTCGCGAGCGCGGTCGACCGCCGCCGCGACCCTGTCCCGCTGCGGCCCCGAGACCAGCGGGCCGATCTGGGTCTCTGTGTCGAGGGGGTCGCCCAGCCGCAGCGCCCGGGTGCGGTCGACGAGCCGGTCGACCACCGCGTCGTACATGTTCTCCGCCACCAGTACGCGGGCTCCCTGCACGCAGGTCTGGCCCGTCGCGATGAAAGCTGCGAAGAGCGCGCCGGCCACGGCGTCGTCGACGTCCACGTCGTCGAAGACGATGACCGGCGCCTTCCCACCGAGCTCCGCGGTCACCGGGATCAGGGACCGTCCGGCGTTGCCCGCCACCACGCGGCCGGTCTCGGTGCCGCCGGTGATGTCGAGCTTGTCGAGCCCCGGGTGCTCGGAGAGGAACCGGCCGGTCGTGGCGCCGAACCCGGTGACGGAGTTGACCACGCCGGGCGGCACACCCGCCTCCTCCAGCAGAGCCACGAGCGCCGAGGGCACAGCGGGGCCGAGCTCGCTCGGCTTCACCACGATGGAGTTGCCTGCGGCGAGGGCGGCCGACAGCTTCTTCATCGTGATCAGCAGCGGGTGGTTCCAGGGGGTGATCAACCCGGCCACACCCAGCGGGACCCGCCGCACCACGTTCAGATAGCCGGTGCCGAACTCCGGCGCCGTGCCCTCCGCGGACTGCGCCACCGCACCGAAGTACTCCAACCACTCCGGCAGACGACGCAGCTGGGCGCGCATCTCCCGCAGCGGTCGTCCGATCTGCAGCGTCTCCATCCGGGCGTACTCGTCGATGCGGTCGGCCAGCAGTGCGGCCGCACGGTTGAGGATGCGGGCCCGGTCGCGGGGGCGCATGCCGCTCCAGCGCCGGTCCTCGAACGCGGACCTGGCCGCGCCGACAGCGGCGTCGACGTCAGCGGCACCGGCGTTCGCGACCTCGCCGAGGTGCTCGCCCGTCGCGGGGTTGTTCAGCGGGAACGTCGCGCCGTCCGCCGCCGGGACCTGCTTCCCGTCGATGTGCAGCATGATGCGCGCGGGCATGCTTGAGTCCGTCACAGCTCGTCATCTCCTTGATGCCTGCCGAAGAGTCGTTCGGCGTTGCCGTGCGCGATCGCCTCGAGCTCGCGGGCGGACAGCTGCAGCTCGCCCAGTTGCTCGTCGAGCCCGCCGGCGCCCATGTCGAACGGCATGTCGGTGCCCAGCACCACCCGGTCCGAGCCGACCTGGTCGACGAGGAAGCGGACCGCGGCGCTGCCGTGGGTCAGGGTGTCGTAGTGGAACCGCCGCAGGTACTCACTGGGCGGATGCGCGCAACCCCGCGCCTCGGGACGCACGCGGTGCCCGTGATCGAGCCTGCCCATCTGGTAGGGCAGGTGTCCGCCACCGTGCACCAGGACGAGGTCGAGTCCGGGCAGGGCGTCCAGCGTTCCCGAGAAGATCAGGCGGGACGCGCAGACCGCGGTCTGCCACGGGTTGCCCTGCAGGTTGGTCAGGTAGAAGTCGCTCAGCGGACCGGGCGTCGAACCGACGTAGTAGGGGTGGACCATCAGCGGCACGGACAGCTCGGCCGCCGCGGCGAGCACCGGCCGCAGCGTCTCGTCGTCGAGCGGCACACCCTCGGCGTGCGGGCCCACCTCGGCTCCGCGGAACCCGAGCTCGATCACGCACCGACGCAGCTCGTCGACCGCCGCACGCGGATCCTGCAGCGGCAGCGTCGCCATGGCGGTGAACCGGTTCGGTGCCGCCGCCACCATGCCCGCGATCGCGTCGTTCACGATCCGGGCGGCCGCAGCTGCACCGGCCGGCTCGATCCAGTACAGGAACAGCGGCGGTGCGACGGACAGGACGGCACTGTCGATGCCGCAGGCGTCCATGGCCTTGAGCCGCATCTGCACGTCGTGGAACTCGGCGAGCAGCGGGTAGCGGTAGCCCTGCCGGTGCACCACCCAGGGCGATCCCTCGTGCTCCGCGATCGTGATGCCGTCCGGGGCGCCGCCGTCGTACATCGCGTCGACCAGGGTCTGCGGGATGACGTGGGCGTGCGTGTCGACGACCTTCACCGGGACTCTCCCAGAGCCTCCAGCACGTCCTGG
The DNA here is from genome assembly GCF_039534065.1 of Pseudonocardia yunnanensis. Lineage (NCBI taxonomy): Bacteria > Bacillati > Actinomycetota > Actinomycetes > Pseudonocardiales > Pseudonocardiaceae > Pseudonocardia > Pseudonocardia yunnanensis. The sequence goes on from NZ_BAAAUS010000024.1 coordinate 166,658, forward strand.
GCAGGCGCGACCCAGCCGAAGGCCTGCCGGATCACGGCCAGCGCGGCGTCGTGCAGCTGCCGGTCCATGGTGTCCACGCAGTCCTCCACCACCACCGGCGCGTAGTCGCGGGTGTTGGCCGCGACGGCGGTGGCCAGCACACAGCTGTTGGTGTTCACACCGGTGAGCAGCACCGTGTCGAGGGATCGGGAGCGCAGGACGTGGTCCAGGTCGGTCGCCACGAAGCAGTCGTAGCGCTTCTTGCTGTCGACCACGAGGTCGTAGTCGGCCTCGTAGACCTCCGGCATCAGCTCCAGCCCGGGGCTCCCCGGCAACTGGTGGCGCATCGCGTTGGACCGGCTGGCGCCGGTGTCCGCGACGGCCGCCCACCACGGGTTGGAGGCGATCTCCGCGGCGGACCGGTAGGAGGTGACGACGTGCACCACCGGCACGCCCTGGTTGCGCACCTCGCGCAGGAACTCGGCGTTGGCCTTCGTGACACGCGCGGCGGCGTCGGCGGGCAGAGGCATCGTCGCCACCTCGGGATCGAGATGGCCACGGTGCAGGTCGATGGTCACGACGGCGGCTCGGCGACCGGACAGTGGGAGGGTCATACGGAAGCGGCCTCCTTGGGGTGGGAACGGCGTTCGATCTGCCCCGTGGGCAGCACGTAGTCCACGACGTCCTCGGCGGGCTTGCCGTCGACGCGGTCGCGGAGCCAGTCGGCGGCGTAGGTGACCCAGTTCGGCCCGAGCGCCACCGACGGGGTCGGCAGCGAGAGCGCGTGCCTGCCCTGCTGGTAGACGAGCATCGGAGCGGGAGTGGGACAGCGCCTGGCCAGGTCGTAGCTGTGTTCCATGGGCGAGAGCTCGTCCTCGTCGCCCGCGATCACCAGCCACGGCGCCGACATCCCGCCGATCAGCGGGCGCAGGTCGATCTGCTGCGCCATCTTGTCGAAGGCGGCTTCGTCACGCTCCAGGCCCGACATCCACATGTACCGGGCCTTGAACGACGGGGAGGCCATCTCGAAGATCATGTGACAGCCCGGCTCGTGGCAGACCAGCCCGACCGCCGACCCCCGCAGTGCCGGCTGGGTCGCGGCGATCTGGCTCATCCAGTACGAGCCGAAGGAGAGGCCGAAACCGACCATGCGATCGGCGTCCACCTCCGGGCGCTGCCGGCACCACTGGACGATCTTCTCCCCCGCCTCGACCCATGCCGTGGGCGTGAACTTCACCCCGCGTACCGGGGCCTCGCCCTGCCCCGGCCCGTCGAACGCGAGCACCGCGAACCCGCGCTCGAGGAACTTGTCGCCGTAGAGGTTGACGTTCAGCTCCTTCGGCGCGTCCATCCCGCCGCAGGAGATGACGGTCGGCAGCGGGTCGCCGGTGTCACCGCTGGGCAGGTGGAACCACGCCGGGATGAAGCTGTCCCCGAAGGGGATCTCCACCCGCTCGACGTGGTGGTCGGCGAGCTCGGCGTACGCCTGGTAGCAGGCGTTCTTGCGGTCGTCGAGCGCGACGAGATCGGGACCGTCGTGCCAGATCGGCCATTCCGCCGTGACGTAGAGCAGCGCGGCGTGGAAGTAGTGCTCACGAGCGGTCACGGCGTTCGTGGCGGCCCGGGCCATCCGCTCGCGACGCTCGGCGAGCTCGGTGAAGACCGGCACCATGTCGGCGAACTTGTTGATCCGCGACTCCGCCACCCGGAAGTCCGGCGTGGCGTCGACGCCCATGGGCCGCAGCGTGTAGGCCACCCGCGGCTGGTCCCACTCGAGGCCGTCGGTGCGCAGTACGGAGTCGGTGATCCAGCGTTGCTCGCGCCACCGGCGCGGGCCGATCTCGTGATCCATCGTCACAGTCCCCTCCACGGGCGGTTTCAGGACGCGGTCCGGGTCCGCGCGTTCGCGAACCTGCCGACATCGACGAAGAGCAGGGCGACCACCCCGACCAGCGGCAGCACCGTGAGCTGCCAGATCGCGGCCCCGCCCCAGCCCGTGCCGGCGACCAGCGCCGAGAACAGGTACCCGGCGAACGCCGCCGGGACGTAGAACGCGCTGACGTAGACGCCGGAGGCACGCCCGATCAGATGTGGCCGGACAGCGCGCTGCATCGCCGAGTAGATGTTGACGAACAGGAAGCCGCTGGCGATCGCCCCCTCGGCGAACGACAGCACGTACTGGGCGGCGGCTCCGGTGGGCCCGTTGAACAGCAGGTAACCCACCACCGCGCCGATCAGCAACGCCACGGTCATGAGGACGCGCTGGTTGACGCGGTCGCCCAGCCAGCCTGCCGGGATGCCCAGCAGCGCGCCGAGCCCGAACATGCTCGCGGCCAGCGCGGCCTGCCCGCTGCTCCAGTGCAGCTGGGTGACCAGGAACGTGGGGTAGAGCCCGATGTAGCCGTACATGGACATCCCCACCACCACGGCGGTCACGCCGAGCAGCACGGTGTTGCGGTTGTACAGCCGCTGCGGCACGTGCGAGACGTCCAGCGGCCGGTCCACGTCACCGGCCACCTCCTGCCGCTCGGTGAAGGCCCTGCGGATCACCACCGCGATGAGCACGCAGAACGCCAGGCCGATCAGGCCGTAGACGAGGAACGGCATCTGCCAGTGGCCGGTGCCGGCCAATTTGGCGCCGGCCAGCGGGCCGACGAATCCGCCGAGCCCGTAGGCGAAGTTCAGGCTGCCGAGCGCCAGGGAGCGCCTGGCGAAGAAGTAGGCCCCGACCGCCGAGAACAGCGCTGCGTTCTGCAGCGCCTCGCCCACCCCGGACAGCGCCCGGTAGGCCAGCATGTCCCAGAAGCCGGCGGCAACCATGGTGAGCAGCGTGAACACCGAGTAGATGAAGACGCCGAGGATGATCACCGACTTGCGCGACAGCCGGTCCAGCAGGTAGCCGGCGGGCACGCCGGACAGGCCGATCCCGAGCGTGAAGATCGTCGATAGCAACCCGCCCTGTGCGAGCGTGAACCCGTAGTCGTGGCTGATCGGCGTCAGCAGGACCGGGAAGACCTGTCGATCCATCGCATTGACGACGTAGGAGCCTGCCAGCACGACGAGGCCGACGAGGGCGACCGTTCTGGACAACCGCGCGGCGTCGGACGGAGGACGAACTGCCGGTTCTTGCACGTCGGGACGGGCCACGACACCACCACTTCTTCCCTATCAACGCGAGGCAACAATGCATCCTATAAAGTGCAGGGTACAGAGCGTCAACTAGGTGGGAGATGGGATGACGAAGCCGTGTCTGGCAGTGGGCTCACTGGGAGGCACGATCACGATGACCCGAGACGATGGGGACGGGCGCGGCGTCACGCCGTCCCTCACCGTCGCGGACCTGCTGGCGGCGGTCCCGGGCCTGGCGAACTCGACCGAGCTGCTGACCCGCACCCTCGCCACCGCGCCAGGTGCCTCGCTCGGCTTCGCCGACGTGCTCGCCGCGATGGACTGGGCTCGCCAAGCCGTCGACGACGGTGCCGCCGCAGCGGTTCTCGTCCAGGGCACCGACACCCTGGAGGAGACCTCCTACCTGCTCGACCTGCACTGGGACCGGGAGCAGCCGCTCGTGCTCACCGGTGCGATGCGCCCACCCCGGCAGCCCGGGGCCGACGGCCCGGCGAACATCCTCGCCGCCTCGGCGGTGGCGACCGCGCCGTCATCGCGGGGCCTCGGGGTCCTGGTCACGATCAATGACGAGGTGCACGCCGCGAGGCGCATCCGCAAGTCCGACGCCACCGCGCTCGACGCCTTCACCTCGGCGCCGTTCGGACCGCTCGCCCGCATCCACGAGGGGGCGGTCGTGTACGCGAACCGGCCCCGGCGGTGGGCTGCCCTACCCCGGCCCACCGCCGCACACGTGCCGCGGGTGGCGCTGCTGGAGGCGAGCCTCGGCGACGACGGCGCCCTGCTCGAGACCGTGTGCGACGCCGGATACGACGGCGTCGTGCTCTCCGCCTTCGGCGCCGGTCACGTGTCCGCGACGATGGCTGCCGCCGTCTCCAAGGCGGTCGAGCACGTACCGGTGCTGCTCACCAGCCGCACCGGGAGCGGCTCGGTGCTCTCCCGCACGTACGGGTTCACGGGCTCGGAGCAGGACCTGCTCGCCCGCGGGGTCGTGTCGGCAGGCTGGCTGGACGCACACAAGGCGCGCATCCTGCTCTGGTCGCTGATCGCCACCGGTTCCCCACTGCGCCGCATCCGCGAGGTGGTGGCCGCCAGAGGCGGGCATCCCAGCGGTCCGGATCAGAACTAGACTCCACGATGGACAGGTGGAGGAAGCGTGACTCTCAGTAACCTGAGGCCGGTCGGACGGTCCAGGACAGCGCATGAGTACGTACTGGGCACACTGCGTTCGGCGATCCTGGGCGGCACTCTCGCCGGGGGCACCCGTCTCGTGCAGGCCGAGCTGGCCAGCCAGCTCGGCGTGAGCACCACACCCGTCCGCGAAGCGCTGCGGGACATGGCCAGCGAGGGACTCGTGGTCTTCGACCCGCACCGTGGCGCGATCGTGCGGCCCCTCGACATGGAGGAGGTCCGCGAGATCTACGAGCTGCGGATCACCCTCGAACCGCTGATGGTGCGCCGGGTCGCCGAGGTGATCACCGACGAGCAGCTCGACCGGGCCGACGGGCTCGCCGCGCGCATGCGCATCGAGACGAACCTGTCGACCTGGGTGGAGCTGAACCGCGAGTTCCACTCCGTGTTCAGCGAGATCGGTGAGGGCAGCAGGCTGGCCGGGATTCTCGCCAGCCTGCGCGACAGCGCCTCCGCCTACGTCAGCCTGTCGCTCGAGGCCCGGCCGGAGCAGGTGCCCCAGGCCAACCACGAACACGACGAGCTGATCAAGCTCTACCGCGAGCGGGACACCGACGGCGCCGTGGAGCTCACCCTGCAGCACCTGCGGTCCACGCTCGCCGCCATCGAGGAGGCGCACGAACGGGGCGGCATCGGCTGACGGGACCCGCTCAGAGCCCGCCGCGCGACACCAGCTGGCGCACGATCACGTTCCGCTGAATCTCGTTGGTGCCCTCACCCACGATCATCAGCGGGGCGTCGCGGAAGTAGCGCTCCACGTCGAACTCGGTGGAGTAGCCGTAGCCGCCGTGCACCCGGATGGCGTCGATGGCCACCTGCATCGCCGTCTCCGAGCAGAAGAGCTTGGCCATCCCGGCCTCGAGGTCGGCCCGCTCGGCGGAGTCGTAGCGCTGTGCGGCGTGCAGGAGGAGCTGACGGGCCGCGGTGATCTTGGTGCCCATGTCGGCGAGGAGGTTCCCCACCGACTGGTGCTGCCAGATGGGCTTGCCGAAGCTCTCCCGCTCCTGGGCGTAGCGCAGGGCGTCGTCGAACGCCGCGCGTGCGACGCCGGTGGCCCGGGCGGCCACCTGGATCCGGCCGATCTCCAGCCCGCGCATCATCTGCGCGAAGCCACGGCCCTCCACCCCGCCGAGCAGCGCGTCCGCCGGCACCCGGCAGTCGTCGAAGGACAGCTCGCAGCTCTCGACGCCCTTGTACCCGAGCTTGGGCAGATCCGCGGAGACGATGAACCCCGGGACCTTCTCCACGAGCAGCACACTGATCCCGCTGTGGGCGGGCTGCGCCTGCGGGTCGGTCTTGCACAGCAGCGCGACCACACCCGCGCGGCGGGCATTCGTGATCCAGGTCTTGCCGCCGTTGATCACGTAGGAGTCGCCGTCGCGGCGCGCGACCGTGCGCATCGCCTGCAGGTCCGACCCTCCGCCCGGCTCGGTGAGCGCCATCGTGGCCCGCAGCTCGCCCGTCGCCATCCGCGGCAGGTAGCGCTGTTTCTGCTCCTCCGTGCCGTGGTCGAGCAGCAGCTTCGAAACGACGGTGTGCCCGCCCATCGCGCCGGCCAGGCTCATCCAGCCGCGCGACAGCTCCTCGGTGACCATCGCGTAGCACGGCGTCGACACGCGCACGTCCCCGTAGGGCTCGGGGATCGCCAGCCCGAAGATCCCCAGCTGCTTCATCTGGTCGATCAGCTTCTCGGGATAGGTGTTGCTGTGCTCCAGCTCGCGCGCCACCGGCCGGACGTCGCGGTCCACGAAGTCGCGGACCGTGTCGACGATCGCCGACTCCTCGGCGTCGAGTACGTGCATGCTCTCTGCGTCCTTTCGCTGGCCGGCCTTCCCACCGACCAGACAACCACGATCGCGCAGCGCACGTCGGACGCCGCCGGAGCCGCTCGCTACGCGGCATCCAGCATGTGGAAGAGCAGCAGGAGCTGGGTGACCGCCAGCGGCCCGCTGCGCTTGCCCCAGCTGAGCATGCCCAGCCTGTCCGGAACATCGCCAGGCTGGTCGAGCAGCGCCCAGATCGCCTTCTCGAGGGTGCGGCTCTCCTCCTCGGCGACGTCACCGTGCACGTGGAGCGTGTCGACCGGCCTGCCGTCGGTGTCGCGGCACAGCTTCAGGCGCATCGAGGGGTGGTCGGCCAGCACGCTGCTCAGGTCGGGGTGGCGGATGGTCGGCCGGAGCACGAGCTCTGCCGAGAGCGAGGTGGCCGGCAGGTCGTCCCGTGACGGGATCGGCGCGAACCGGACGACGATGTCGGCCTGGCTGCGCTGCGGCTGGATGTAGGCCTCCGACTCGGCGATCCGGCGGTTCATCTCGGCGAGCACCTCGGGCCGCGTGTAGCCCCTGGCTCGGACGTCGCGGGTCAGCTTCCAGCGGCGGCGGATCCGCTCCGGCGGGTCGAGGTACACGGTGACGTCGAAGCACGCCCTCGAGAGCTTGCTGTACAGCGGGAACAGGCCCTCGACGATGATGTACCGGTTCGGCTCCACCCGCTCCGACCGGCAGAACTCCCCGGTGCGGTGGTCGTACACGGGCTTGAGGATCGGCTGTCCGCTGGCCAGGAGCTGCAGGTGCTGCTCCATGATGTCGAGGTGGTTGCAGTCGGGGTGCAGCGCCGTGAAGGGCAGGTCGCGCCGCTCGGCCCGGTCGTAGCGGTGGTAGTCGTCCACGCAGATCGACACGCAGTTGTCCGGGCCCAGAGCCTGCACCAGGCCGCGGGTGATGGTCGTCTTGCCCGACGCGCTGTCCCCCGCGATCGCGATCATCACCGGGCGCGACACCGCACCGGCCCGCACGATCCGGAGTGCCTTGTCCACCATCGCATCCACCTGCCCCTCCGCCGCGCCACCACCCTGGAATGGCGGCGCCGATGCCGCAGTAGGAAGACGTTAGGCGGATCACGGCTGCTCCGGGTCCCCCGCGCTGGGGGTACGGCGGGGGATGCCGTCGCGATGACGCCTCTGAAGAGGTGTTCGCCCGGATGCCGGGGCCCTATCGTCATGTGATGCCCGGCCCCTTGCGAATCGTCCTGGTCGACGACCACGAGATGGTGCGCCATGGGCTCAAGGCGATGCTGGCGCCGTTCCGCACCCGTGTCCAGGTCGTCGGCGAGGCGGAGGGCGCGGATGACGCCGTCCCGCTGGTCACGGGGCTGGACCCGGACATCGTGCTCTCCGACGTCCGGCTGAACGGGGCGAGCGGCCTCGACCTGTGCCGGCGGCTGCGCGAGGAGCGGGCCGAGCGGCGGGTGGTGCTGCTGTCGGTGTACGACGACGAGCAGTACCTGTTCCAGGCCATGCGCGCCGGAGCTGCGGGGTACCTGATCAAGCGGATCACCGGGGAGGACCTGGTACGCCACCTCGAACTGGTGCACGCAGGCGAGACCGTGATCGACCCGGGGATGGCCGGGCGCGCGGTCGCCTCCGCGGCGCGCCTGCACAGCGGTGAGTTCTGGCCAGGCGCCCGCCACGGCCTCACCCACCGCGAGAGCGAGGTGCTCTCCCTGATCGTCAGCGGCCTGTCCAACCGGGCCATCGCCACCCGCCTGACGGTCGGGGACGAGACCGTGAAGAGCCACCTGCGCTCGATCTACCGCAAGCTCGCGGTGAACGACCGGGCCGGGGCCGTGGCCGCGGCCTTGCGCGAGGGCATCTTCCAATGACGGGCACACGGCGTCCCACCCTGGGCGATCTCGCCGACCTGGAGGCGGAGAACGCACTGCTGCTCGCCATCGTGGAGGCCACGTCGTCGGGACCGGACGTCGAGCCCCTCGCCGCCGCGGTCGCGCGGTTGATCGTCGAGGCCACCGCCACCGACGTCTGCTTCGTGCACGTGCTCGACGACGCCGGGCGCTCGCTCACCCTCGCCGGTGCCACCCCACCGTTCAACGGGCAGGTGGGCCGCGTGCGGCTGCCGATCGGCACGGGGGTCGCCGGGTGGGTCGCGGAGCACGGCGAGCCCGCCGTGATCGTCGACGACAAGCACGCCGACCCCCGCTACGTGCCGATCGCGGCGTTGCGCGGCGTCGACTACACCTCCATGGCCTCGGTGCCGATGACCAGCGATCTCGCCGGCCTGGTCGGTGTGCTCAACGTGCACACGGTGGTCCGTCGCGAGTTCACCGCCCGGGACATCCGGTTGCTCACCTCGATCGGCAGGCTCGTCGCGGGAGCCCTGCACTCCGCGCGGCTGCATCGCAGGCTCGTCGCCCGGGAGCGTGCCAACGAGCGGTTCACCGAGCAGGTGATCGCCGCCCAGGAGACCGAACGGCGACGACTCGCGGGCGACATCCACGACGGCATCTCCCAGCGCCTGGTGAGCCTCGGCTACCACCTCGACGCCGCGGCGGGCACGCTGCGCAGCGATCCGGCGTACGCGGAGCAGCAGTTGATCCTGGCCCGCGAGCTCGCCGACATCACCGTGGACGAGGCACGGATCGCCATCGGTGGCCTCCGGCCCCCGGTGCTGGACGACCTGGGGCTCGCCGGGGGCCTGACCAGCCTCTCCCGCACGGTGCCCGACCTCGACTGCGAGCTGATCCTCGGCGACGAGCGCCTGCCCGAACACGTCGAGATCGCGCTGTACCGGATCGCGCAGGAGGCCCTGCAGAACGTGCAGAAGCACGCCAGGGCCACCCGTGTCGAGCTGCGGTTCGCGGTGCGCGAGGGCACGGTCCGGCTCGAGGTCAGCGACGACGGGTGCGGGTTCGACACCGGGGTGGGCGGGTTCTCGGGTCGCGACCTGCAGCCGGAGGCCTCCGGCTACGGGATGCGCAGCATGACCGAGCGGGCCGAACTGGTGGGCGGCACGCTCACGGTGCGCTCGCGGCCCGGATCGGGCACCACCGTGACGGTGACGGTCCCGGCCACCCCGGCCGTCCCCATCTGACGCTCAGCGTCCGGGCGGCGGAGCGCTCCACCCCAGCTCGGGCCGTGCCAGCAGGTGGGTCACGAACAGGTCGGTGCCCGCCGTGGCGTGCGGGTGGCTCACCACGTGCCACGGGCGGTTCAACGGAGTGCCCGGCATCGGCAGCTCCACCAGGCCCCCGGCCTCGAGCTGGCGGGCCACGGCCTGGCGGGACGCGAGCGTGACACCCAGGCCTGCCTCGGCCGCGGCGATCACCGCGCCCGGCGAACCGAGCACGAGCCGCGGAGGGTCGGCACCCGCCGCCGCGAGCAGTGCCTCGCACGTCTCGCGGGTGCCGGAGCCCGGCTCACGCATCAGCCAGGTCGTGTGGGCAGGCGAGAAGCCGGCGGCGAGCGACGGCGGGCCCACCGCCAGCAGCGTGTTGGGGCTGACGGCCCGGATCCCGGCCGCGAGTTCGTCGGGGGGACGTCCGGCGAGCACGAGATCGACGTCGTGATGGGCGAGCAACGGCCACACCCGGGCCCGGTGGGCGACCTCCAGCCGCAGCGTGACCTGCGGGTGCCTGCCCCGGAACGAGGCGAGCATGGCCGGAAGCACGTGCTCCCCCGCCGTGGTGACGGCGGCCAGCCGCAGCAGCCCCCGCTCCGGATCGGCCTCGCCGCGCGCCGCCGCCATCGCCTCGTCGTGCAACCCCAGGATCCGACGGGCGTAGCTCGCGTACCGCTCGCCCGCCGGGGTGAGCAGCACGCCCCGGCCGTTGCGGCGCACGAGCGGCACTCCCACATCCGCGGCGAGTGCGCTGACCGCGGCCGAGACGGAGGACTCCGTGACCACCAGGCGTTGTGCGGCTGCCCGAACCGAGCCGGTGTCGGCCAGCTCGACCAGGGCCCGCAACCTGGCGTTCGTGGTCACTCCCGCATGGTCCCCGCGGAACGGCCACTGCGGTACCCCCGGGTAGCGGCGCCTGACGTCGCGGAACCTTGAGCAGATGGTTGACGGTCTGCTGACGACTCTTGATGGACGGCGGCAGGTCCGGGCCCCATGGTGGAGCAGCGCCGGGGCAGCCCTCCCCGGGCGAGGGGATGGTGAGGGTGCCTGTGACGGGAGACGGTCGCCGCCCGGCCGCTCGGCTGCGGGACGGTGCGGGCGCCGGCGCGAACACCGCCGCCGACGACCTCGCCGTGCTGGTCGGCGCCGCACTGGCGATGGGCGAACCGGAGATCGGGCAGCGGCTCGTCACGGTCATCGTCGAGCCCGGCGCGTGGTGCCACGCCCTGGGATGGGCCCGCGACGATCTGGGCTGCTCGTCCTTCGACTACCTCTGCGGTGTCGAGCAGCAGGACTCCGCCGCGATCCTCGTGACCGCCCATCTGCACAGTCCGGGAGGACGCCGCCACGTGCTCGTGCGCACGCTGGTGCCCGCCGACCGGCGCCGGCTGCCCAGCGCGACCGGCCTGTTCCAGGTCGCGCTGCGGCACGAGCGCGAGACGCACGAATCGGTCGGCGTGCTCTTCACCCAGCAGCCGGACCTGCGCCCGCTGCCCGTCCCGGACGGCGACGAGGACCCGTGCGCCCGTTCGGTGACCGAGGTCAGACCCGTGCGCTCGTTGCGGCCGGCAGGGGCTGGTCGGGCTCCTGGTAGCGGTACTTCCCGCCCCGTAGTGCCGACGCGACCGCGGCCACCAGGCACGCCGCCGCAGCGAACCCGAGGGCCAGCGTGAGGCCTGCCGCGAACGGCCCGGAGATCAACTCCGGGAAGAACGCGCGTCCGGTGAGGAACTGAGCGTCCGCAGGCGGCAGCGCCCCGAGCACCTGCGGCCCGAGCAGGTTCTGGATCGGGTTGTCACCGAGCAGTGCGGCGAAGAGCGTGCCGACGGGCGGTAGACCGGCCACGCGGTTCGCGACGTCGGCGGGCACACCGTGCGCGATGAGACCGGTGGAGAGCGCGCCCGGCAGCGTCCCGGCCAGGCCGATGATGAGCAGCGAGAAGAACACCCCGATCGACAACACCGTCGCCGCGTTCTGGAAGGTCGAGGTCATACCGGCGCCGACCCCGCGCTGCGCGGCCGGCAGGCTGTTCATGATCGCGGCCCGGTTCGGTGAGCTGAACATCCCCATCGCCAGCCCGTTCAGCACGAGGAGCAGCGCGAAGACCCGGTAGTCGAAGTCGACGGGCACGAGGTCGAGCGCGAGGAAGCTGAGGGCGGCGAGCACCATCCCGCCGGTCGAGAAGGCGCGCGCCCCGAACCGGTCCGACAGAATTCCGGACACCGGACCGGCCACGAGGAAGCCCACGGTCAGCGGCACCATGTAGATGCCGGCCCACAACGGCGTCTGCTCGAAGTCGTAGCCGTGCTCGGGTAACCAGATCCCCTGCAGCCAGATGATCAGGATGAACTGAAGGCCGCCACGGCCGAGCGCAGCGAGCAGGTTGGCCACGTTGCCGGCGGTGAAGGCGCGTGACCGGAACAGCGACATGCGGAACATGGGGTCCGGCACGCGCCTCTCGATCACCACGAAGCCGGTCAGCACCACGATGCCGCCGATGATCAGGCCGAGCACCGACGGGCTCGTCCAGCCCATGACATGTGTGCCGTAGGGCTGGATGCCGTAGGTGATGCCGGTGAGGAGCGCGACGAGCCCGACAGCGAACGTGACGTTGCCCCACCAGTCCAGCTTCGCGGGGACGCGGACACCCGTCTCGCGCAGCTTGTAGTAGGCCCAGACCGTGCCGAAGACGCCGACCGGCACCGACACCAAGAAGATCCAGTGCCAGTTCAGCGGCGCTAGCACCCCACCGATGACGAGCCCGAGGAACGACCCGGCGATGGCCGCCACCTGGTTGACCCCCAGCGCGAGTCCGCGCTGGTCGGCGGGGAAGGCGTCGGTCAGGATCGCGGTGGAGTTGGCCAGCAGCAGCGCGCCACCGACGCCCTGCAGCACGCGCATGCCGATCAGCCAGATGGCGGCGGCGTCGCCATGGGTCCAGGTGACCGCGAGCAGCACGGAGAACACCGTGAAGACCGCGAAGCCGAGGTTGTACATGCGAGTGCGCCCGAACATGTCACCGAGCCGGCCGAAGCTGACCACCAGTACAGCGGTGACCACCAGGTAGCCCATGATCAGCCAGAGAAGGTAGCTGATGTTGGCCGGTGCGAGCGGGTCGATGCCGATCCCGCGGAAGATGTCCGGCAACGCGATGAGCAGGATCGACATGTTGATCGTCACGATCAGCACACCGAGCGTGGTGTTCGAGAGGGCCACCCACTTGTAGTGGCCCGCCGTGGAGTTCGTTAGCATTACGAACAATATACGCCGGAGACGTGAACGGCCGCCCGTGGCGCGGTCAGTGAACGCGGAGGATGCGCGTCGTGACGACAGCCGTCGCAGTGAGCACCGCAACCCCGGCGAGCTCCAGGACCAGCGTGGTCGGCACCAACGGCGTCGTGAGCTCGTCGACGAACCCGAAGAGACCCACGGTCAGGGCGAGCGTGAGCGCCCCGAGGGTGCCGGCGATGAACAGGCCGCCCAGCGCGGCGGTCAACGGGACATGCCGCGGTCGGACAGCGACCATCGCGGCCGCCAGAAACAGCGCCCCGGCAGCATTGGCCAGGAACGACACACCGATCCGCGGAATCGACCCATATCCGACGAACCAGAGCAGGAGATGACTGCCGCCAACCGCAAGGAGCAGCGCGGCGCTCAGTCCGCGGCCGATGAGCAGGACGAGCCGATCCATCGGGTTGGCGGTGCCGCACCACGGTCGCGCCAGCTCCTCCGGCTCCCGCGGTTCCGGTTCGCCGGTCGACGACAGCCAGGACACGGCGGTCATCCGACTGCAGCGCGGCGCGCTGGACAGGCGAGGGCGCGCCGCAAGGTCCCTCCTGCCAAGATGGAGAGGACACCAAGTTGGGCGCGATGCATCTGAACCCTCCTGATCGCCGGGGCGCCCGGCGGCGCCTTGCATCCCACATGTGATCACGAAGTTCCGAGTCGGAAGGTTCATCGGAACCTAATGTGCTTCGGATCCCATCGGCAAAGGACAGAAGCCGTGGTCAGTGCCGGGGAGACACCGGGCCGATCAGAGTCGCCTGCGATGATGCAACTCACAGCCCGAAGGCGGGATCGTTGCGCCCGATGCCTTTCGGTGGCGTCGAACATGCGGCAAAGAACCTCTGACAGCAGGCGATCAGCCCCGCGACCACCGCCACCACCAGAGCCGCCGACGTTCTCCGCATCCGCCCACGTCACCGGGCTTCCTGCCAGGGACCGGCCGCGACGACGACCCGCGGCGCCCGGTCACGTCCCGACGGGGCGCCTGGTTGCACCATTCAGTGGGATCGACGCAGCGCAGCAGGCTCAACAAGGGCATCAGCTCCGCAATCTCCCGGCGACAGTCCGCGCAATCGGGGAGATGACGGTCGAACGCGGCACGCTCCGACTTCACGAGACTGCCTACCAGGTAGGCGCCCAGCGAGAGGCAGACGTCGTCATCCTCTCCGCTCACCACGTCACCGCTCCGCGGAAGACCTCTGACCGCACCACGTGCCCCCTGACGGTTCCCGGTGTCGTCCGGTTCACCGTGATCCCCGCATGTGGCCCAGGCCATCGCCGCAGATCGTGATCCCCCCGGCCTGTCAAAGCGCGCTGCCGAGGCGCGGGGCTCGCAATCCCGTCCGACTCCTCGGGGGATCCTTCGGAAATCTCGGGTGAATCATCGCTGCACTCAGGAAGAAAAAGTACATGAATGGACGTAGATCTACACGCAACAGACAAACAGGACTACTTCGGCAGAACAATGATCGAGATTTACCCAGAACTCTCCCGAGCTATACGTCGCACACACCCGAAGATGGCTCCGATTTACATACCGCGAGCTAACGAACTCCGTCGCTCCGGACTTTCTTCGGGGCGGGTGTCGATATTGTGGATAGACTGTGCACGTGCCGGCCAAGAAAGACGCCACCCGGAGCGATAATCGTCTTCAGAACAGAGATCCGAGAGCCGCGGCGGCGCTCATGCGGCACATCCACGATCAGCACGGCCGGGCGCTCTGGTCGTTCGCCATGCGGCTCACCAGGGGTAATACCGGTAAAGCCGAGGATGTCGTCCAGGAGACGATGTTGCGTGCCTGGCGCCATCTCGACGCGCTCGAGGAGAGCCGCGGCTCTCAGCGCACCTGGCTGTTCACGGTCGCGCGGCGGATCTCCATCGACGAGTGGCGGTCACGTGGGCAGTTCGTCGAGTTCACCGTGGACGTCGTCCCCGAGGTGATCGCGGAGGACACGATCGACCGGGCCGTCCAGAGCTGGACGGTCGCCGCGGCGCTGAACCGCCTGTCACCGGAGCACCGCACGGCGTTGCACGCGTGCTACTTCCACGGCCACACGGTGCGGGAAGCCGCGCGGGAGTTCGGGGTGCCCGAGGGCACCGTCAAGTCACGGCTCTACTACGGCCTGCGTGCGATGCGCGCCGAACTGGAGGCCGCGGGCGAACTGGCGAGCACCTCGAGCGCGCGCTCGACGAGTCGCACGTGACCCGGGGCCGCGAGTGCCCGAGGTCATCGCGGCTGAGGAATCGCGGCCTCGGCAGCGGCCGTCGCCTTGTTCACGATCGTCCGGGCGGCAGCGGAACCCGAGTTCGCCGGGTTCTTGCTGAGGATCACCACGACGTACCGGTCGTCGCTGCCCAGCACGCCGGTGGTGTGGAGGTCGAAGTCGGAGTTGATCCACATCCACCCCTGCTTCGCCGCCACGTTCGACTGCCGCGGGGGTGCGATCAGGCCGAAGGCCTGGTCGAACCCGTCGGCCCCCTTGTCCTGCGCATGGCCGAGAGCGTCCATGATCATGTTGCGGCTGGCCGGTGACATCGACTGCAGCACGTAGTTGTAGACGGCGGTCACATCGCGCGCGGAGATCTTGGTCTCGCCCCACTGCGACGCATCGGCCGGCGGCTTGCTGTCCTTGAGGCCGACCAGGCTGATCGTCTGCGACACCGTCTGAGCGCCACCGAACTTCACCCAGAGCGCATCCATCGCATTGTCGTCGCTGGCGACGAGGGCCCGCTGGATGTCGTCACGATCGGTGGCCGACAGCGTCAACTCCCCCGCGTCGACCCGGTGCAGGATCGCGACCACGGTGTAGAGCTTCACCACCGACGCCGAATAGAACCGGGTGGTCCCGTCGGTGCCGAGCGCAAGCATCCCGGTCTTCCGGTCGAGTACAGCCGCCCCGATCTGAGTGCCCGGGTTGGCCGCGTGGACGGCATCGACCGCCTGCACCGCACTGTTCACCGCGGCCGATGAGGCCGCCGCTATCCCGGCGGCGTTGCCGGCCTTGAGAGCGGGCATCGCCGCGGGCGCCATGTTGGCCCGCGACACGACTGATTCCGGGCTTGCACCCGCGTCCGTGCTGCCCTCCGCCAAGAAGGCGCCCGCCCCCAGGAACACGGCCAGAAGCACCACGAGCAGGGCTGACCTCTTAGGTGCGCGTCGACGTTTTCCCTCCACACCTTGATGACGTTGGGCAACGTCTGTCCGTTGCCGCCCTCGGAAACTTCACAGGAGATCAACAGCTTTCCGACAGCTCACAGTGATGTGCGCCGCAGAGCCTTGAATTCGCCGCTCATGCAGGGTTTCGCATAAGCGTACGGGGCAGGGCGGCGCAAACCCCGCAGGCCGGACATTCAGCGAATCCGACATTGTCGTGACAGGAATCATAGGTCACCCGGACCCGAACCACGATCACGGTCATAACATGGGCGGCAAGAGCGCACGTCGAGCCGGACCGGACCCTGGTTGGCACATGAGCGAGAAATCGCCGCACGATGTCGGGCGAGCAGGTTCGCCGCCGGCCGTCGAAGCTTCGGCGAACCTGGCACAGAAATGCCGTTCCGCTTTCTATCCGGCGCGGTTCGACATTCTCGGTGAACGCCGGTCTGGCGAGGCACATCGCTTCAGCTGGATCGGGCCGATCACGATGGGTGACATCACCTACGGCCGGGACGTCCGACTCGAGCTCGACGAGCTCGGCTCGAGCTACCACGTGAACCTGCCGGTCGCCGGCTGTCTGGAGTCCCGGCACCGGGGGGTGGACGTGGTCGCGACGCGGGAGCGGGCCGCGGTGTACCGGCCCGACGGCGAGGTCATCCTCACCCGCTGGGCCGCTGATTGCCGGCAGTTGTGCGTGAAGCTCGACCGGGCAGCGGTCGACCACACCCTGGAAGCCCTGCTGGGGCGTCCGGTCCCCGGACGGATCGCCTTCGCCGCGGCCATGGACATCAGGAGCGGCGCCGCCCGAAGTTGGGCACAGCTGCTCCTGACGCTCAACGACCAACTCGCGTGGAGCGACAGCATCGTGCGGCAACCGCTGGTCGCCGGCCCCCTCGCGGAGAGCGTGGTGCGAGGGTTCCTGCTGGCCGCCGAGCATCCCTACTCGAAGGAACTGAGCACGCCGGCGTCGCCCTGCCGTCCGTCCGCGGTTCGCGCGGCGATCGACATCATGGAGGCCGATCCACAGGTACCGCTGACCACCTCGGTGCTCGCGGCGAGATGCCACGTCAGCGTCCGCACATTGCAGGAGGGCTTCCAGCGCCATGTCGGCATGTCGCCGACGACGTACCTGCGTCGGATCCGGCTCCACCGGGCACACGACGAGCTCCGCACGGCCGACCCCTTCCACACAACCGTCGCGACCGTCGCGCACAAGTGGGGATTCACCCACCTCGGCCGTTTCGCCGCCGCGCACGAAGGGGAGTTCGGAGAACTGCCGGGCGAGACGCTGCGCGCAACTCGGTGACCATCGGGCCGCCTCAGCGCTCGACGACCGACGCAGGTCCACTTTTCGCCGGGATGTTTCCCGCTCGGCGTCGAGGCATTCCCTACGCCAGGGTTGCGGGAGCGGATCCCGCGTAGAGGTACTCGCGCCGCCAGCCGGCCGGCGTCGTCCCGTACTGCCGCCGGAATGCCCGTTCGAACGTCCCGCGGTCGAGGATCCCGACCCGCAGGTCCGGGTCCGCCAGGTGCTCGCGGACGTGCGTTCGCATCATCTCGAGCAACACCTCCTCCGGGCCGTCTCCGCCCGGCACGGAAGGCATCACGTCCCGTAGCACCATCGCGAGCAATTCGATCGCGGTCCGCCTGGCGTCCAGCCGCTGCGGCGCGGTGCGCTTGTCAGCCACTTCGAACAATCGCCCGAGGTAGCCCGACATCAACTGCATGGCCGGCTCCGCGGGATCCATGCTGCGCGCATGTTGTCGTGTGGAGCTCGGCGACCGGCATCGATTAATCACAGGCGACACGACCCGGTGGCTGCCTACCATCCGCCGGTGACAGTGGACTCGGACGCCCCGGAGGCCTACCTGGGCCAGGACGCGGTCGTCGACTTCGGCCGGCCCGCAATCAGCGAGCTCGCGAGCGGCCTCCGCTCGCGCCACACGGACGACGTGGACTTCGCCCGAGCCGCCTTCGAGCACGTGCGTGACAACATCCGGCACTCGTGGGACGTGCAGGACACCCGCATGTCCATCAGTGCATCGGACACGCTCGCCCACGGCACCGGCCTCTGCTTCGCCAAGTCCCACCTGTTGGCCGCCATCCTTCGATCCCAGGGCATACCCACCGGTTTCTGCTACCAGCGGCTGACCGACGACGGAGCCACCTTCATGCTGCACGGGCTTGTCGCCGTGTTCCTCGACGGGAGTTGGCACCGGCAAGACGCCCGTGGCAACAAGCCCGGCATCGACGCCCAGTTCTCACTCGGCGAAGAACGCCTGGCCTGGCCGGTCCGCCCGGAACTCGGCGAACGCGACTACCACCGGCTGTTCACCGCTCCCAGCCCGAAAGTCATCGAAGCCCTCGAAGCGACGAACGACGTCCTCGACCTCTGTCGCGGCGGACTCCCCAGCGATCTCTGACGCGACGCTGCTCTCCGAGGTTTCAGGGCAGGAAGTCGGCCACCCGGATCGGTCTGTCGATCTTGCCCAGGACCGGGCGGCCTCCATCAAGAAGCTTGAGGTGATCACGGAGCAGGACGCGCTGACACGCCGCATAACCGACGTCAGTGGCCTCCTGAGCGGGGCCACGCCATCCACACTTGCAGGCAGGCGCGTATGCCGTGAATGTCTGCTCTGCGCACCGCGCGACATCCGTCCAGCTGTCGCTGTACGTTCCGTTGCGGTACCGACCCGCCACGTAACCCTCGTGCCCGTCCGCAGGCTCGTCGTCACAAGGCCCGATGAACAGCATCTGGCCATCTTCCATCCTGGGCGTTACAGAACAAGAAACTCGGCCGCATCTCACCCCCTCGGTCCAGTGCCCGTATCGAACGTCTGTTCCCGCCCGAAAACGATCGGCGACCTGCGCGAACGGCTCTCGTGAGGCATCCCGGCACCTCGGGCAGCGCTCGGGGATCGCCGCACGGCGACCGTCGACCACTGCACCGATACAGAGATCGGCATCGCAGACCCGGAGTCATCAGGTGCGGCGATTTCGGGCCAATTCTCGGAGCACGCATAGAACGCATCGTCAGCGTTATGAAACGAAACCGGTCCGCCCGCTGCTCCCTGCCCCGCGTGGCCGGAGTCGAAAGCTGTTCGTTCGGGCTCGGCGTGGCCGTGCAACGTGGCCGCCGGCAAGCTGAGGACCGGCTTGACCTGCTCGAACGCATCGTCGCCGTGGTGACTGGAGGTTCGCGGCGAACTCGCCGACCGAGAACGTCGGCCCGAGCACGAGTAGAAGCAGCACCAGACCGATCGGAATTCGCGGGCCGAAGCTGAGAACCCTAACGGGACCCCGAATAAGGAGTCGTCACGATGCCCAAGCCTTCACCGATGCCAGAGCTTTCTCCGCAAGGAAGCCGGGCCCGGGGAGCTCACCTGGTCGGAAGTGTTCCGCTGCAGAGCGCCGCTGCGGTGTTCCTTGCCGCCGGCGAGGTTCTACCTGAGCACCTCCGGCGCGTCTCCGATGGGGAGACCGGTGTTCGCAGTGGCTGGATCGACTGGCAAGCGTCGGTCTTCAGGAGCCAGCCCGGCCTCGTGGAGACCGAGGCGACCGGTGCCGACGGGGAGTACGGGTCGTGGTTGCGCACCCGCTTCTTCCCACGGCCGGGCGTCGACCCGGCCCAGCTACGGTTCGGCGCGCTGGGCTACGCGAGTCATGCGCTGCGTTCGTACGCGGAGTTCCGAGCCGCCAGGGACGCAGGCTTCGTCCCTCGCCACTGGCGCTTCATGGTGGCGATGCCGACGCCGTTGGCGCCGATCAACCGGTTCATCGAGGCCGACCACCGTGCCGCGTTGGAGCCGGCGTACGAGGCGGCGATTTTGACCGAGCTCGCGACGATCGCTGCGGCCGTCCCACACGAGGATCTGGCGGTCCAGTGGGATGCCCCCCACGAGATCGGGACGTGGGAGGGCTTCTTCCAGCCATTCTTCGACGGGGATCCCCGGGTGGAGACCGTCGCGCGGCTCGCGCGGCTGGCGGCTGCCGTTCCCGACGAGGCGGAGCTCGGCTTCCACCTGTGCTACGGGGACGCGCAGCACCGCCACTTCGTGCAGCCGAAGGACACCGGCATCGCTGTCGCCCTCGCCAACGCAATCGCGGAGGTCGTGGCCCGACCGATCAATTGGCTGCACCTCCCGGTGCCGCGCGACCGCACCGACGATGAGTACTTCGCGCCGCTCACCGGTCTGCAGCTGCATCCGGAGACCGAGCTCTATCTGGGACTCGTCCACCTGACCGACGGCGCGGAAGGCACGCGCGAGCGAATCCGCGCCGCGAGCCGGTACCTCGACGCGTTCGGCGTGGCGACGGAGTGCGGCTTCGGCCGCAGGCCCCCTGAGGACGTCCCGGCGCTGCTGCGCATCCACCGGGCCGTTGCGGCCCCTGGCCCTCTGCCGGCACGTGACCGGACGAGCTGATCGAGGCGCGGGACGGGATACGCCATGGCAGCGTTGCGGCCGCTTGTCAACATTCCCCTTTATCGAGTCTCGCCAGAATGGTGAGCGCTATTACTCACGCCGATAGGGACGTTGCAGGCAACAAGGACCTGGGCCGCGGTTCCCGCGAGCGGGTGGCCCGGCACGCCGACAACATGGTTCCCGTCCTCAACTACTTCCTCGCCAGCCGCAGCGACACCAAGCACCTGGGGCGGGAGTTGACGGAGCTGTTCAACCGCAGGGACCTCACCTCCGACATGGGAGCCTTCGGGCGCCTGTTCGTGCCGATGGACCGGAGCATGCAAGAGAACCCGACCCCGTACGCGCCGGCCCAGCAGCGGGTCATGCCGTGGGCCGCGGCGCCGGCCTGGACCACCGACGTCAGCCAGGGCGAGGGCTAGGCGGGTTCCCCCTGCTCAGTCCGGCAGCCTCCCGAGTACTGCCCGCCGTCTACGGCGATGGCGACATCGGTCATGCGGCTGCGACCCTTTCGCGGATCTCCACCGCTGTCTCGAGCATCTGCCGAGTGCTGGTGAACCAGTCCTGCAGATTCAGATCCACGATGAGCTCGTCTGCGCCCGCTTCTGCGGCCGTGTGGATGTCGTCCATGATCTGGTCGAGAGTGCCGACGAAAGCCGACCGGTCAGGCCCTGCCGGACGGTCGGTGAAGGTGACGTTTCCCACCACCACCATCTCCATCCGGCTCGTGTCCCGGCCGTACTCAGAAGCCATTCCCCGAATACGGTCCCAGCTTGCGCGCAGTTCTGCGGCTCCGGCCGGCCCGGTGGTGGTAAGTAGCGGCAGCCAGCCGTCTGCCCGCTGGGCGATGCGCTGCACGGCCTTGGAACTGGTGCTACGGCCCAGGTTGCTGCCACCGCCGCCGAGCATCACGGGGATTTTCGAGGCGGGCTTGGGCAGGATCGAGGCGTTGTTGATGATGACGCGAGGACTCCGGAAGGTCACGGGGTCGGGCCCCCACACGGCATCGAAGACGTCCAGCGTCTCGTCGAGGAAGCCGCCGCGATCCGCTCGGGTGGCGCCAGTGGCCTGGAGTACGTCGGTGGACCAGCCGGCGCCCATACCTGCGACGATGCGGCCGCCGCTGATCTGATCGACCGTGGCCAGTGCTTTCGCAAGCTGGACGGGCGTGTGGAGGGCAGCGATCAGAACGGCCGTACCGAGGCGCACCCTTTCGGTCGCCACCGCCGCTGCCGTGAGGACCGCCAGGGGGTCGGCGGTCTGCCGCCCGCTTTCCGGCCACGGCACGTTCGGCGGGGCATAGGGTTCGACGGGCGTCTCCGCGAACAGCAGCTGTTCGTACGTCCACAAACTGGCGTATCCGGCCGCTTCGGCCGTTCTGGCTGCCTCGACCAGGTCGTGTTGCAGGTCGACTCCCAATCTCTGGGGAAGACGAAGGCCGAGCTTCATGTGAAACCTCCGATGTCGTGATTGTCGTGGCGCCGCCGGAACTGAGCCGAGCCTGAGACATACACCCGCTTTCCAGGCAGAGTGCAGATCTCGGCTGTTCTCGGTCCACCAGCGAGCCTGAACACTCACACTGATGTGAGGGTCAAGTGTAGGCTTGAACACATGAAAATCGGAGACCTCGCGGCGCGGACCGGCGTATCCCGTCGGCTACTGCGCTACTACGAGGAGCAGGGGCTGATCACACCCAGCCGCGCTCCCAATGGTTACCGTGAGTACGGAGAGTCACACGTAGACGCCGTGCTGCAGATCAAGGGACTGCTCGATGCCGGACTACCTACCCGCATCATTCAGCAGCTCCTGCCGTGCCTGGACAAGCCGCACACCATCTACGTCCCCTACGTGACACCCGAAATGATCGCCACAATGCAACGCGAACAAGCCCGGCTGTCCGAACGCATCGAGTTCCTGACCCGCAACAGAGACGCGATCGCCGACTACCTCCACACGGTTCTCAGCGTCAAGTCGGCGAACACCGAGAGCACGGCCACGTCATGATCTGCCGAGCGTCTCACCGGCGGTCCGCCGCCCGGTGACCCTGCTGCACCGCGCCCGCTGCTACCTTCCGGGTGCGCGCTTCTCATACGCACCGACTTCAGTAGACGAGCGATCGCGGGAAGCCCTCTGCGCAGGCATCAGGGCTCCATCGGAGGACGATTTTCTGGCCACCGTTTTCTCTCGGAACCATACACGGGCGCCCCTTACTTCTTCTTCGTCGCCGACGCCAATGCAGTGGCCTCGACAGGGCACCCACTCCTCGTCGTGCCGATACCCCACCCCGAGCCCGAGTACGCCTAACTGAACGAGGAACCGCGAGCCGAGTTCCGGGCGATAGTCGGCAAGCTGTGGTCCGTGGAGAAACAACCTTGCCCTGGCGAACATCGACGCAGCTTTGGCCCGCTGGTAGATTTCTTGAGTGACGGGGTCTTCTCAGTCAGAGGCCCTGATAGAGCGACTCATATACACGATCCCACTCATAGGTTTGGGTGACCGGCATTCTTGCCGCGATCTTCGCGGTGGCAATTCGGATCGGCGTGTCAAAGCGTCCGTGCGGGTGCGCGAAGCTCCCGAGGAAGCAGCCGAAGGAGATTGCTCCGCTTACGACTGCGGCGGGGGTGGCGTCCCGGGGCGGAGACGCTCGACACCTACGCTCACCTGTGGCCGGACTCCTAGGACCGCACGCGCGCTGCGATCGACGCCGTCCTCCGACCGACCACGCCGGCACGGACCACGCCACATCCGGCGGCCGCGCCGCGGACGGACGGCCGACCCGCGGCGGCCCGGCCATGAGTCGATCACGCGCAGGACAACCCGGCCTCGACCAAATCCACTGAGTAACGCCCGCCCACCTGCACGTGGCTTAACATGGTCGCGGCATCCTCGGTGATCACGGCTTGGTCCGCGGTCGGTCAGAGCTCTCGCGGACGCGCCAGTGTCCGACGACCACCGTGCACAGCCGTCAGAGACGACGCGAAGGGGGCGACCACCCCGCAATGACCACCATCCAGCACGGTCCGCTGAGCTGCCGTCTCTGCTTCATCGGCCACGATTCAGCCATCAACGCAATCAACACTGACGGATTTCGGCGCGTCAACGACCCGGGCTACTGGGGTGCACCTGACCCCGTCGTCCTCGTCCTCGGGCAATCCAAGGGTCGTACCCAATGGCAGGCCTTGACTGGCCACTTCGATGCGGTCGCCTTCGCGGGGATCCGTGACCGGCTCAGCGCCATTCTCACCAAAGTCGGTGTGCCGGTGGGAACCACCGATTTCGACAGCCGGTTCACTGCCAGCGAGGAGTACTTCGGGTTCGCCTCGCTCGTCCGGTGCAGCCTCAGCACTGTCGACGGTAAGAGCTCCGGATCCCCACTCGGGCGGGCAATGCGATCGACACCGGCTGACCGGTGGGTGCGCAACTGCATGCAGCGCTGGCTGATCCATCCCAATCCGCGGCTTCGTCTCGTCGTACTGCTCGGGCTAACCGACAGCTACGTCACCGCGGTCACGGCTCGGCTCCGGGACATACACCCGACCACGTTTCGCGCCGTCAATGCCACCACTGTGCACGCCGCTGGAGTGGTCTGGACGTTTCTCCAACACCCGTCGCGCCTGTCGGAGAACCACTTCCGCACATGGATCAGCGACGAGCCCCATCGCAAGCGTGCCGACGCCACCGCTGGTGTTCGCCTCGCTCTCGGCGTCTGCCCGCCCAGCGCGTCCGCCGACACCGCCAGGACTCCCGGCTCCGCGCCCCCACGGCCGCGCCCTACCGCCGCACGAGTCACCGTCGGGCCCATCGGTCTGCACGCAGCGATCCGAGAGCACCTCAACGACCACCCCAACCTGGTCCGGCACGGCGCGCTCGGTCGTGACAACGTCAAGATGTCCGATTGGCGCACAGGCAACGGGATCGTCTTCGCCTACGAGAACGAGACCGGCAAGCTCTGGACTCCCGGCGACCCGGCATTGCGCGCACTCACCGCCACTGTCTCTTCCGTCGTCTACCCAGCCGCCAAGCTGTGGACGGGCACCGGCCGAGACGGCACTCCCCTCTACGGCAGGCACAGCGCGCTGAGAAGCATTCACGAACTAGGCGAGGCCGACCTGATCCGCTTCGCACCGGCCACCATGGCCGAGGCCGCACGGATCCTGAACACGCTCCTCTCGATGTAGAGAATGACGCTTCGCCCCAGCGAAAGTTCGCGGTAGGCGGGCTCCTAGTCCGACGCCCACGTGTACTGCGGCTCCGCCACCCATCTCCTCGCCGCGAGTGCGACCGGCCCGTCGCCAGGCCCAACGGGAGACCACCAACCCGTCAGAGCCGTGCTGCCCGCCCACCGTCATTCCAGGCGCGCGAATCTTCTGGACCGACGCCCGACCGCTCCCCTTTGATAGCGGTCATTCGCGATTACGAGCGGAGATCGACCATGGTGGATGCGCGCACCACTTAACTGATCTTGCTACATCAAGATCGCGGGTCCTTGTGCCATCTGTGTGCCATTCTAGCGATCTTGAGCCGCGTTTCCGCAGCTCAGACCGGGTAAGTGGGACGAGCTGGCCTGTAAGCCGGATCCTGTTCCCGGGCGCCTTGCGGCGCACCGTTCGGCGACCATCCATCTGGACCTGCCGTCGCCGACAGGCTCTAGCGGTCTACCCGCAAGCTCGGACGGGCCGTCCTCGAACGCCTGCGCAGTTCCCCGTCCGAAGACGGAGAGCCTCTTGACCTTGCTCCGGGTGGGGTTTACCGAGCCACCCCGGTCACCCGGGGTGCTGGTGGTCTCTTACACCACCGTTTCACCCTTACCTCGTTCCCGGACGTGGGTCCGGGCCGAGGCGGTCTGTTCTCTGTGGCACTGTCCCGCGGGTCGCCCCGGGTTGCCGTTGACAACCACCCTGCCCTGCGGAGTCCGGACTTTCCTCGCCGGTGGCCCGAAGGCCATCGACGCGGCCGCCCGGCCAGCTCGTCCGCGCAGCGATTCTACCCGCAGCGGAAAACCGTCGGTGATCAGCCCGGGGGGTAGTGGCTGGTGTCGTTGACCAGCCGGACGCTGGCGCCGCCGTCCGGGTAGAAGTCCACGATGGACAGGGCGGCCAGGTCGAGATGCAGGCGGTAGAGGATGCTCGGGCCGCCCTGCAGGGCATGGCGCAGCAGCATCTTGATCGGCGTCACGTGGCTGACCACCACCACCGTGGAGCCCGGGAACTCCTCCACCACGGCGGCCTGCTCCTCCGTGATCCGCCTGCCGACCGCGGCGAAGCTCTCCCCGCCGGGTGGTGCCACGTCCTCGGAGCCGAGCCACGACGCGTGCAGCTCGGGGTCGCGCTCCCGGGCCTCGGCGAACGTCAGGCCCTCCCAGGCCCCGAAGTCGGTCTCGATCAACCCCGGCCGGACGACGAGTGGCGCACCCGTCGCCTCGGCGACGTCGGCCGCGGTCTGCCGGGCGCGTAGCAAAGGCGAGCTGAGCACGGCGGCGACGTCGGGCAGTGCGCCGAGCCGGACAGCGGCCGCAGCGGCCTGCCGCAGGCCGAGCTCGGTGAGCTCGGGGTCGCCGTGCCCGGAGTAGCGGCGCTGCACGGACAGGGCGGTCTGTCCGTGCCGCAGGAGCAGAAGCCGCGACGGGGCGCCGACCTGCCCCGTCCACGAAGCCGACGCCGGAGCTGTGGCGACGCCGGGAGCGGGCTCGCTCACGGTCCCGTCAACCGGGCCGCTTGCGCGTCCATTGCCTTGTTGGCCAGCGTGTCGGCCCGGGTGTTGCGGGAACGGGGGATCCAGCCGAACCGGACCGAGCCGACCTCGTGTACGAGCCGCCCCGCCTCGAGCGCCAGCGGCTTCATCGCCGGATGCTTGACCTGCCAGCGCCCTGACATCTGCTCGACGACCAGCTTCGAGTCCATCCGGACATCCACCTCGGTGGCGCCGAGCTCGATCGCCGCCCTCAGCCCGGCGATGAGGCCCTTGTACTCGGCGACGTTGTTGGTGGTGACCCCGAGCCCCTCCGAGCACTCGGCGAGCACCTCCTCGGTGGCCGAATCGAGTACCACCGCGCCGTAGCCCGCGGGACCGGGGTTGCCGCGCGAACCGCCGTCGGCCTCGACGATCAGCTTCACAGACCCGATTCCTTCGTCCGGACGAGGATCACGCCGCACTCCTCGCAGTGCACCACCTGGTCGTCGGGCGCAGCCCGCAGCTCCGAGATGGCGGTGCGGTCCAGCTCCAACCGGCACGCCTGGCAGCGCCGCTGCAGCAGCAGCGCCGCGCCGACGCCCCGCTGCTCGCGGCGCTTGTCGTACGCGGCGAGCAACTCGGCGGGGATGCCGGGGAGCGCCTCGTCGCGGGCCCGGCGCCGCCCGGTCTCCGCGGCGTCGATGTCGGAGATTGCCGAGTCGCGCCGCTCGGTGATCTCCGAGAGCTTCTGCTCCGCCGAGGCCAGCGCCGCACGCGAGTGGTCGACGTCGGCGCCGATGGCCTCGCGCTGCTCCATGATCTCGAGCTGCTCGTCCTCCAGGACGCTCTGGCGCCGGGCCAGGGTCTCCAGCTCGTGCTGCAGGTCGTTGGCCTGCTTGGCTCCGATCCCGGCGCCGGTGAGCATCTGGTTGTCGCGCTCGGTGCGCGCGCGGACGCCGTCGACGTCACGCTCGATGCGGCGGATGTCGCGGTCGAGGTCGCCCGCGGCGGTCTCCACCTCGACCAGCTTGTCCTTGGCCGTGCGGACCGCCGTCTCGGCGTCGGTCAGCTCGGTGTGCTCCGGCAGGTTGCGGCGCCGGTGTGCGAGCCTCGTCAGCTCGGCGTCGATCTCGGCGAGATCCAGCAGCCGGCGTTGGACGGCAGGGTCGGCCTTCACGCGGCCATCACATCCATCCCATCCATTTGTCATTGCCTCCCGGTCAGGGGCGCCACCGACCAGGGATCGGTGCAGTGGTGCGAAACGCGGACCTCGACGCTACCGCCAAGCGATTTACCGACGATGTCCGCCGCCTGCAAACACCAGGGCCACTCCGACGCCCAGTGGGCGACGTCGACGAGCGCCGGCGTCGGGCGGCCCGCGAGCGTGCCGGCCAGCAGGTGCTCCGACGCCGGATGGTGGCGCAGGTCGGCGGTGACGTAGGCATCGACGCCCGCGCGGATCGCGGCGTCCAGTGCGGAATCCCCCGCCCCGCCGCAGACCGCGACCCGCTCGATCACGCGATCGGGATCTCCCGCGGCGCGCACGCCCCACGCCGTGGCCGGGAGCGCCGCGGCCACGCGTTCGGCGAACGTCGCGAGCGACTCCGCCGCCGGCAGCGTGCCGATCCGGCCGAGGCCGAGCGCCGAGGGCAGGTCGGCGAGCTCGAGCACGTCGAACGCGGGTTCCTCGTACGGATGCGACGCTCGCAGCGCGGCGACGACGGTCGCCCGTCGGCTGCGCGGGAGCACCATCTCGAGCTTCGTCTCGGCTACCCGTTCCAGCTTGCCGACCGACCCGATCGTCGGCTGGGCGCCCTCGAGGGGCCGGAACTGTCCCGTGCCGGCCGTGGCGAAGGAGCAGTGGCTGTAGTTGCCGACCAGTCCCGCGCCCGCCGCGGACAGTGCCTCGTGCACCTCGGTGATCGCCGGACCCACCGGGATGAAGGTGACGATCTTGTCGAGCGGCTCGGCCGGGGCACCGACCAGCGGACCCGTGACCTCCAGGCCGATCGCTGCGGCCAGCGCGTCCGAGACGCCGGGGTCGGCGGAGTCGGCGTTCGTGTGCGCGGTGTACAGCGCGGTGCCCGAACGGATCAGCCGGTGCAGCAGCGCCCCCTTCGGGGTGTCCGCGCCTACGCCGTGCACGCCACGAAGCAGCAACGGATGGTGGGTGACGAGCATCTGGGCGCCGCCCTCGTCGCCGTCGAGCGCCTCGGCGACCGTCTCGGGCACCGGGTCCACGGCGAAGAGCACCGACGACACGGGATCGGCGGGGTCACCGCAGACAAGGCCGACCGCGTCCCAGTCGGCCGCCAGCGACGGCGGGTACGCGGTCTCCAACGCGGCGATCACATCGGCGACTGTTGCGGTCATGCGCCGACCTCCATGAGCGCATCGGCCAGGGCGGCGGCGAGCCGGGCGACCTGCGCCGCGGGACGCACCGCGACACGGACGTGGTCCGGCCCGAGACCCGGGAAGGTATCCCCGCGACGCACCGCGACACCAGCCTCACGCAGCACGGCGCGCACCCGTTCCCCTCTTCCCTCGGGCAGTCGCAGCAGCAGATAGGGCGCGCGGCCCGGCAGCACCGTGACCCCCGGAACAGCGGCGAGCGCAGCAGCCTGCTCGGCGCGGGCGGCGACCAGCCGTTCCGCGGCCCGCTGGGACTCGGCGACGGCCTCCGGGCCCGCACAAGCGATCACGGCCTCGAGCGCGGGCGTCGAGACGGGCCACGGAGGTCGGGGCGCGGCGAGCCGGGCCAGCAGGCCGGGCTCGCCGAGCGCGTATCCGGCGCGCAGCCCCGCGAGCGCCCAGGTCTTGGTGAGGCTGCGGAACACGAGCAGCCCGGGGACGTCCGCCTCACCAGCGAGGGACTCCGGTTCCCCCGGGATCGCGTCGGCGAACGCCTCGTCCACCAGCAGCACCCGGTCCGGCGCCGCCATGGCCCGGACGTCAGCGGCCGGATGCAGCACGCCGGTTGGGTTGGTGGGGTTGCCGACCACGACGAGATCGGCCTCGGCCGGGACGTCGCCGGGATGCAGCCGATGGCCGTCGTATTCGCTGGTCAGGACCCGCACGACCGGCACTCCCGCAGCCCTCAGCACGGCCTCGGGCTCGGTGAACCCCGGGTGCAGCACCGCTGCCAACCGAGGGCGCAGGGCCGGCAACAGGGCGAACCCCTCCGCGCTGCCCGCGAGGACCAGCACGTCGTCAGGACTGCGCCCGTGCCGCGCCGCGACGGACTCGCGGGCGAGGGCGTCGTGTGCGGCCGCGGGGTAGCGGCCCAGCCCGTCCAGCGTCGCCGCGATCCGGTCACGCAACCACGCAGGCGGTCCGGTGCCCTGGACGTTCACGGCGAAGTCGAGCAGGCCGGGTTCGGCGTCGACGTCGCCGTGGTGACGCAAGGCTGCGACACCATCCGCTGCGACACCATCCGCAGCGAGGCCATCCGGCGCGTGATCCATCACAGCAGCCTACGGGCCGCTTCGTCCCTTCCTCGCAGAGTCTTCGGTCTTCTCGCAGACGCCGGGCGGTCTGCGAGGACGACAGCGCCCCTGCGAGGACGGCCAGGATGTCGCCCGGCCAGACTCGTCCTATGAGCGTTGCCAAGAGCCCGCTGCGTGTGGTCTTCGTCTGCACCGGCAACATCTGCCGCTCCCCCATCGCCGAGAAGGTGTTCGTTCACGAGTTGCAGCGCGCCGGCCTGGCGCACGCCGTGGAGGTCGGCAGCGCGGGCACCGGCAGCTGGCACATCGGATCACCCGCCGACGAACGCGCCGCGGCGTTGCTGCGCGCCGAGGGCTACCCCGACGAGCACACGGCCCGTCAGGTGGACGCCGAGCTGCTCTCGGCCGACCTGCTCGTCGCGCTCGACGAGTCCCACCGCCGCGCATTGCAGTCGATGGTCCGCGAGCCCGAGCGGGTGCGGCTGCTGCGTTCGTTCGACCCCGCCGCGCCCGCCGGGGCCGAGGTGCCGGATCCCTACTACGGCAACGCCGACGGGTTCACCGAGGTCCTCACCATGATCCGGGCGGCCATGCCGGGAATGCTGGATTGGGTGCGGAGTCGGGTGTGAACGTCCTCGGCGTCGTGGTGCGCACCAGCACACCGCTCGGTGGCGGGGCCGTGCGCGCGGAACTCGCCGACGGGCGCACCGTCGTCGTCAAGAACGCGGAGGAGAGCTCCCTCGCCGCCGAGGCGGCCGGGCTGCGTTGGCTGCGGGTGCCGGGCGGGACATCCGTGCCCGCCGTGCTGGACGTCGACCGGCAACGGCTCGTCACGGAGTTCGTCCCGCGCGGCTCACCCGGCGCCGGCGCCGCGGCGGCGTTCGGCCGCAGCCTCGCCCACCTGCACGGCAGCGGGGCCCCTGCTTTCGGCGCCGCGCCGCCCGATGGGCCCTCCGCGGCCTGGATCGGGCGGGCACCGATGCGCAACGAGCCGTCCCCGAGCTGGCCGGAGTGGTACGCGGCCGACCGCGTGCTGCCCTATCTGCGTGCAGCGTCGGACGCCGGGGAGCTGACAGGGGAAGAGGCCGCGGTCATCGAGCGGGTGTGCGACCGGCTCCCCGCGCTCGCCGGTCCGGCAGAGCCACCCGCCCGGCTGCACGGCGACCTGTGGTCGGGCAACGTCCTGTGGTCGCCCGGCGGCGCATGGCTGATCGACCCCGCCGCCCACGGCGGGCACCGCGAGACCGACCTCGCGATGCTCGCGCTGTTCGGCTGCCCGCAGCTCGACACCGTGCTGCGCGCGTACGACGAGGCGGCGCCGCTCGCCGCGGGATGGCGCGAACGAGTGCCGCTTCACCAGCTCTTCCCGCTGCTCGTGCACGTGGTGCTGTTCGGCCGCGGCTACGCCGGGCAGGCCGTGGCGGCGGCACGGGCGGCGCTACGCCTGGGCTGAGCCGCCCACTCCGGACGAACGACACGTCCACCCAGACCTATCGGACGAGAGTGCCGCTCGTTCGGTGCGCGGGCGCTCAGCGCCAGTCGTCGAGAACGTAGATGTCCGCGCGGTCGTAGGCAGGCTCGTTGGGGCGGTGCATGGAGACGCCCGCCGTGTCGACGCGGAATCCGGCGCCGAGGAGATGCCGGTGGGCCTCGTGGCGAGCGGTGTTCACCCCCACGGTGAGCCGGCGAGCACCGGCACCCGCGGCGAAGCCCTGGCAGGCGCCGAGCAGTGCGGCGAACACGGCGGCGGTGTGCGGACCGGGCCGTACGGCGGCGAACTTCACGTAGACCGTGCCGCTGCCCGCCTCCGTGCCCGCTCCGGAATGGCAGACGGCGAACCCGCTCGGCGCGTCGGGCGCGCCGACGAGCACGACCTCGCCGAGACCCTGGTCGAGCACGGCCGTGATCTCTCCGCGGACGTCGAGCCCAGGGTGGATCGAGTCGGTCACGGCGGCGCAGGCGTCCAGCAGCGCCTGACGGCTCGCGGGCGCCGCAGCCGACATACGCCAGCCCAGCACGGGCTCTTCCCCGCCCACCGGGCGCGACATGATCACCGTGAGATACCGCGGCCAGAACCCGAACTTGTGGTAGAGCCAGTGGTGCATCGGGCTCTGCGGGAACGTGAACAGGCCCTGGTGGGTGGCGCCCCGCGCGTCGAGCAACTCCGTGGCCGCCCCGACGAGCCGCGTGCCCACACCGCTGTTCCACATGCGCGGCGTCACCGACAACGGCCCGAGGAAACCCACGCTGCCCCACAGCGTCACCAGCGTGGAGCCGACCAGCACGCCGTCGACCAGGCCGGCGAGCGCGACGGTGTGCTGAGCGCGGAAACGCGTGCGGAACACCTCGGTGTCGTCGTTCATGTCGATGCCGAGGAGGGTGCCGAACGCGTCACGCAGGATGCCGTCCGCATCGTCCAGTTCGGCCTGGAGGAGCGGCCGCACCTCGATCTGCACCACGAAAGGATGGCGCGTCGCTCCGCCGAGCGGAGCATCGGGCTAGTCCATTTGCGATTTTGTGACCCCCGCGGGCCGGTCCGATGGGCCGGAACGGTGCAATTCACGCACGGGGGGCCGCGTCAGGCCAGGTCGGCCAGTTCGGCCAGCGAGTCGCCCATCGCCGCGGCGAGCACGTCGACGTCGGGCATCGCGTCGCGGTCGGCGGTGAGGCCGTAGTGGACGCCGCCGTCGTAGGAGGTGACCCCGATCGCGACGGCCTGGCCGCCTGCGAGGGGCACCACCGGGTACATGTCGAGCATCCGCGCGCCCATCGCGTAGAGCGGGCGAGGCGGGCCGGGGACGTTGGTGACCAGCACGTTGTAGAGGCGGCTGGAGAACTGGCTGGCCAGCCGGGCACCGAGGCTGTGCAGGATCGGCGGGGCGAGGCCCACGAGCCCGACCAGCGTGGACGCGCCGACGGCCTGGCCGCTGCGCTTGTGGATCTCCATGGCGTCCCGCACGGCCATGAGGCGGGCCAGCGGGTAGGGCTCGGCGACCGGGAGGTCCACGAGGTAGGCGGAGATGCTGTTGCCCGAGCCTTCGCTGCGGCTGCGGGCCCGGACACTCACGGGCACCATCGCGCGGACGCTGGTGTCGGCGGTCAACGGCTCCCCGCGACTGATCAGCCAGCGGCGCAGCCCGCCTGCGACCACCGCGAGCACCACATCGTTGACGGTGCCGCCGAACGCCTTGCGGACGGCCCGATGGTCGGCCAGCGTGGTGCGTTCCATGCCGTAGCGGCGTTGCTCACCGGTGGCGCCGTTCAGGGGCTGTACCGGGCGTGTCGCCGCCGCGCTGCGCCCTGCGGCGACCACCGCCTCCACCGTGCGCCCGACCGCCGAGGCGGCCTCCCGCACGTCGGCCACCGCCCGGCCGGCGACGTCGAGCGCGGCGCGCGGGCGGCGCAGCGAGTGTGCCGCGGCCATCGCCGCGAGCTCCAGCGCCGACGGCTCCGGCGCGGGGCACCAGTCGTCGGGCGGGCTCTCGCGTGGCTGCGGGGTGAGATCGAGCAGCGCGGCCCCGATGTCCATCGACGCCAGCCCGTCGACCATGGCGTGGTGGGTCTTGGTGACCACGGCGAAGCGTCCGTCGGCCAGACCCTCCACGAGGTAGACCTCCCAGAGCGGACGGGAGCGGTCGAGCTGGCGCGCCAGCAGTCTGCCGACGAGATCGCGCAGCACGTCCTCGGTGCCCGGGGCGGGCAGCGCCGACCGTCGCACGTGGAAGCCGAGGTCGAAATCCGGATCGTCCACCCACACGGGCAGCCCGAGCCGGCCCGGCACGTCCCGCACCTTCTGGCGATAACGCGGGACGAGCGCGAGCCTGCTGCCGATGAGCTCGGTGAACGCATCGGCGTCGAACCGCCCGTGCTCCGGCGGCTCGAACGTCATCACGGCGCCGACGTGCATCGCTGCGGTGCGATGCTCCGCGAAGAGGAACGACGCGTCGAGCGGTGAGAGACGATCCGGCACGGTGTTCATTGTCTCCGACCAGCACGATCGTGTAAGGGCATGGGTGCTGCAGCACGCATGCCCGCACACGAACGAGGGGAGCGGTTACCAGCCCCGGAGCGGGAAGCCGGACCGTCCCTGATCGAGCAGTTTCACCCCGAGCACCTGGTGCAGCTGGATGTTGTCGCGCTCGAACCCGAGCCGGGACGCGGCCATGTAGAGCCGCCACACCCGGGCCCGCCCGACACCGACCTCGGCCACGGCCTCGTCCCAGTGCGCTTCGAGGTTGGCGCACCACCCGGCGAGCGTGAGGGCGTAGTGCTCGCGCAGGTTCTCCTCGTGCCGGACCTCGAAGCCCGAGTCGTTCATCACGGAGATGAGGTGCCCGACCGGCTCCAGCTGCCCGTCCGGGAAGACGTAGCGGGCGATGAACGGGTCGAGCCTGCGGGTCAGCGGGGTGCGCGGCTGGGTGATGCAGTGGTTGAGCAGCCGCCCGCCCGGGCGGAGCCGCTCGTACAGGGACCGGAAGTAGTTCGGCAGCTGGTCCTTGCCGATGTGCTCGGTGAGCCCGATCGAGCTGATCGCGTCGAACTCGGACTCCGGCGCGTCGCGGTAGTCGAGGTGGCGCACCTCGGCGAGATCACTGAGGCCACGCCGGACGATCTCGGCCTGGGCCCACTCGGCCTGGTTGCGGGAGAGCGTCACACCCAGAGCCTTGACGCCGTGCTCGGCGGCGGCGTGCATGACCATCCCGCCCCATCCGCAGCCCACGTCCAGCAGCCGCATGCCGGGCTGCAGACCGAGCTTCTGCGCCACCAGCTCGTGCTTGGCGGCCTGCGCCTCCTCCAGGGTGGCTGACGCCGTGGGGAAGACCGCGCAGGTGTAGGCCATCGACGGGCCGAGCACCCACTCGTAGAACCGGTTGGAGACGTCGTAGTGGTGCGAGATCGCCTTCCGGTCCCGCGCCTTGGAGTGCAGGCGACCCGGCGGCCGGTACTCGAGAGGGGGCGGCGGCTGGCGGTGCCGGAGCCAGAGCGGCAGCAGACGCCGGGCCAGTCGCACCTGCTCGGCGCGCGTCAGGTCGTGCAGCGTGAGGTCGGCCATCGCGTCGAGCACTTCGTAGACGTCACCGTCGACCTCGATCTCACCTGTGACGTAGGCCCTGGCGAGCCCCAGCGTCCCCGGTGCCGTGACGAGCCGGGCGAGCGCCCGCGGCGTGAGGATGCGCAGGGCGACGTCGGAGCTGTCCGGTCCGGCCTTGCTGCCGTCGTACGCCACGACCCGAATCGGCACGTCCTGGCCGAGGACGTCCGAGATGATTTCAGCGACCTGCATCATGCCCTCCCTGAACCGGTGACCTTGGAGAAAAGGTCGGGCAGCCGGCCGTGCGGGTCGTAGCGCTTCTTGAGCGCACGGTAGGCGGGCCCGTTGTAGTGCTTCCAGAACTCACCCTCGTCGTAGTGCACTGTGGAGTACAGCGACTTGTGTCCGCCGAGGTCGGCGACGAGTTCCTCCACGCGCCGGTTGTGCGCGTCCGGCCGCCCGGGAACCTCCGGGACGGTGGACCAGAACCCGACATTGACATAGAGCTCGCCCGGCTCCATGGGATACAGCGGCCAACGCTGCTTCCCGCGCAACCGTAGCGGGCAGAGCCACACCGGCGTGATCCCGACATCGGTGTGGAAGGCGTCGAGGAACTCCGCGAGCCGCTCCACCGGGATCTCGACGTCCTGGATGACCGGCTCCTCCTGCGGCGTGCGGGTGAGCCGGTGCGCCAGGCTGCTGAACCCGATGCGCCGGTCGTAGGCCACGATCCTGCGGTAGACGTCGGAGCGGCGGTAGCGCCGAGGCCACGCCCGGCGCACCAGCGGGTGCTGCACTCCGAAGGCCCGCGAGCACCAGAACCAGTCGGTGTCCCAGCGCCAGATGTAGTCGTGCGCCGTCAGATGGTCGACAGTGCGCTCGCGGATCGACCGGTAGAAGATCTGCTGTCCTGTGTAGTCACTCGGCCCCGGCCCCGGGTCGTCGGTGAACCTACCGACGGTGAGGTACTGCTCTCCCGGTGTGAAGACGGTGCCGTCGACGAAATCGGGACCGCCCGCGGCGTCGGGATCGCACAGTTCGGTGATCACCGAGGCCAGATCGGACGATGCCACGCGCCGGTGCTCGATCCGCACGTACGGGGCCACCGGTTGCAGCTCGATCTTCAGTCGCAGCGCGTAGCCGAGCGTGCCGTAGGAGTTGGGAAAGCCCTGGAAGAGGTCGGCGTGCTCACCGTTCGGCGTGGCCGTGACGATCTCGCCACCGGGAGTGAGGATGTCCATTTCGAGCACGGACTCGTGCGGAAGGCCATGGCGGAACGATGTGGACTCGATGCCCAGCCCCGTGACCGCGCCACCCAGCGTGATCGTCTTCAGCTGCGGCACGACCAGCGGCATCATCCCGCGCGCCAGCGTGGCGGAGACGAGATCTTCGTAGGTGGTCATACCCTGCACCTCGGCGGTGCGGGACTCCGCGTCGACGCCGAGCACGCCGGTCAGCGCTGAGGTGTCGAGCCGGGTGGTGTCGGCTGCTGCTCCCGCGCCGAACCGGAACAGGTTCGACGACTTCTTTCCGAGCCGCACGCGGGCACCCGGGGGCAGTGCCCGGTACTTGCCGATGAGGTCTTTCACCGCAGCGGCGTGCGCCTCAGGTGACACCGCAGGTGGGGCGGATGATCCGGCCACGGTCATGACGGGGACGCTAGTCGGCGAACGGATGCTGCCCAACCGCTCAGATAGGGCTTTCGTCACAGGAGTTGCCCAGGCGCACACAAGTTGTCCGGTTCGTCCAATCCACAGTGGCCTCCGACCCGGCCGGTCATGGTCTGATGTGGACCGTGACCTCCGCGGCTCGCTCCCCCGGGTTCCCGCGAAGAACCCTGCGCTAACGCCGGGGTCGAGACGATCGTGTGACACTCCCGCCATGCAGCGCGACATCTTCGATGCCGAACACGATGCCTTCCGCTCCCTGGCGCGCACCTTCATCGCGAAGGAGATCACGCCGTTCCACGACCAGTGGGAGCGTGACGGTCAGGTCAGCCGGGACGTGTGGCTGGCGGCGGGCCGCGCCGGGCTTCTCGGCACGGACGTGCCCGAGGAGTACGGCGGCGGCGGGGTGCCCGACTTCCGGTACAACGCCGTGCTGCTCGAGGAGCTCACCAGGGCGGGTGCGACCGGCATCGGCTTCCCGCTGCAGAACGACGTCGTCGCGCCGTACCTGTTGCGTCTGGCCGACGAGGACCAGAAGAAGCGCTGGCTGCCCGGGTTCTGCTCCGGCGAGATCATCACCGCGATCGCGATGACCGAGCCGGGAGCGGGATCCGACCTCCAGGGCATCCAGACCCACGCCCGCCGCGAGGGCGACGACTGGGTGCTCAACGGCTCGAAGACCTTCATCACCAACGGCATCCTCTCCGACCTGGTGATCGTCGTCGCGCGCACCGACCCGGACGCCGGGAGCCGCGGGTTCAGCCTGCTCGTCGTGGAGCGGGGGATGCCCGGCTTCGAGCGCGGCAGGCGGCTGGAGAAGGTCGGGCTGAAGGCGCAGGACACCGCCGAGCTGTCGTTCACCGACGTACGGGTGCCCGCGGCGAACGTCCTGGGCGCACCGGGGAGCGGATTCGTGTCCCTCATGCAGAACCTGGCGCAGGAGCGGCTCTCGATCGCCGTGGGCAGCGTCGCGGGCGCGGCGCGCGCCCTGGAGCTGACGCTCGACTACACCAAGGAGCGCACCGCCTTCGGCCGGCCGGTCGCGAACTTCCAGAACACCCGCTTCGAGCTGGCCGAGATGGACACCGAGGTGACCGTCGCGCAGGTCTTCGTCGACCGCTGCATCACCGAGCACGTGGCCGGGCGCCTGACGGTGCAGGACGCCGCGAAGGCCAAATGGTGGGCCAGCGACGTGCAGAAGCGCGTGGTGGACCGCTGCGTGCAGCTGCACGGCGGCTACGGCTACATGCTCGAATACCCGATCGCCAAGGCGTTCGTCGATTCGCGCGTGCAGGCGATCTACGGCGGCACCAACGAGATCATGAAGGAGATCATCGGACGCGCACTCGTCGGCTGAACAGCTCGGGCAGGACGATCGCGCGGGTGCTCACGCCCCCGATCGCGGCACTCGCGAGCCCGGCTCCGACGGTCAGGAGACCTTGCTCGCTGCGAGGCGGGCCCGCTCGGCGTCGATGTCGATGTTGGGCTGGGGGAACTGCGGGTCCATCTCGGCGAGGGTCTCGGCCAGCAGCGCGGCGACCGCCCAGTTGCGGTACCACTTGCGATCCGACGGCACGACGTACCAGGGCGCGGCGTCGGAGTCGCAGTGGTGCAGCGCGTCGGTGTAGGCCTGCTGGTAGTCGCCCCACTTCGCACGGGAGACGAGGTCGCCGGGGTTGTACTTCCAGCGCTTCGTGGGGTCGTCCAGCCGGGCGAGCAACCGCTCGGCCTGCTCCTGCGGCGAGATGTGCAGCATGCACTTCATGACCGTGACCCCCTGACCGGCGAGCTCGGCCTCGAACGCGTTGATCTCGTCGTAGCGTTCGCGCAGGGCGTCCTCGGTGATCACGCCCTCGACGCGCGGAACGAGGACGTCCTCGTAGTGCGAGCGGTCGAACACGCCGATGAAGCCCGGACGGGGCACCTCCCGGCGGATCCGCCAGAGGAAGTGGTGTTCGAGCTCCTCGGGCGTGGGCTTCTTGAACGACGCGATGTGCAGGCCCTGCGGGTTGACCAGCCCACCGACGTGGCGGATCGTGCCGCCCTTGCCGGACGTGTCCATTCCCTGCAGCACGAGCAGGAGCGCGCGCCTGCCCCCGGCGGTCGCC
The DNA here is from genome assembly GCF_039534065.1 of Pseudonocardia yunnanensis. NCBI lineage: Bacteria > Bacillati > Actinomycetota > Actinomycetes > Pseudonocardiales > Pseudonocardiaceae > Pseudonocardia > Pseudonocardia yunnanensis. The sequence continues at coordinate 204,653 of NZ_BAAAUS010000024.1, forward strand.
TCCGCATAGAGGGCTTCCTGCAGGCCGTCGAGACGCTCACCGAGATCGACCGTGCTCTCCGCGGCAGCGCTCTTGTCCTTCGGGCCGAGCGGGCGGCCGCGGGGGTCGATCCCCGAGAGGCCTGGCCCGGCGGGCACGACACGGAAGGCCTCACGGACGGATGTCCCCATGGGTGGAGGGTAGGCCGCCGGACCCGGTGTCATGCCTGTTGTCGCTGGAGTGGTGGTCGTCCGAGCGGCCCCCGCCACCCGGTGGCTACGCGCCGGCGCGAGCCTCCGGCCCCTCGTCCAGCCCGGCCACGGCCACCAGGTCGAGCTCGAGGACGAACGGCTCCTCGATGCGCAGCTGCTCCCCCGCCCCGGCCCGCGCGTACTCGTGGTACCGGCCACCGATGATCATGTCGGCCACCGCTGTGGGGCCGTCGTGGTCGATCAGCAGCGAGTACGGGATGCGGCTGCGGGCGTAGAGCTGCGGCTTGAACGAGCGGTCGGCGATGCCGTGGTCCCGTCCGACCACCTCGATCACCATCAGAGCCGCCGCGGCTTCGAGCACCCCGTCGGCATCCTTGCTCTTACTCTCCGTAGCGGCGGCGGTGACCACCAGGTCGGGCACCAGCACGCAGTCCGGGCCGAGGCGCAGCGGTACCTGCCCCCGTACCTGCAACCCGTCGGGCAACGCCGACTCGACGGCCTCCCGCACCCGGCTCACCACGTCGGCGCGCTGCTCGGTGGCAATCGGCCCGATGAACAGGGTGCCGTCCACCACCTCGACATGGCCGTCGTGCGGAAGGTCCAGGAACACGTCCTCGGTCCACGGTCCCTCGTGGTCGAACACTGCAGGATCCACAGCCCCCACCTCTCGGTCGTCACCCGGTGCTCGGGCGCACATGGTGGCACGCCCGATCGGGCGACATCATGACGACCGCAGGTAACCGCCGATCGGAACGACCAGCGGAGTGCCGGCAACAGGGTCCGGGATCACCCTCGCGGCGAGACCGAAGACCTCCTCGAGCAACTCCTCGGTGATCACCTCGGCAGGCTTCCCGGCGGCCACGATCCGTCCTTCCCGCATGGCGACGAGCCGGTCCGCGTAGCGCGCCGCGAGGTTGAGGTCGTGCAGCACCATCACAACCGTGCGGCCCGCCTCGGAGTGCAGGCGCCGCACGAGCTCGAGCACGTCCACCTGGTGGGCGAGGTCGAGGAACGTGGTGGGCTCGTCGAGAAGCAGCAGGTCGGTGCCCTGGGCGAGCGCCATCGAGATCCAGGCGCGCTGCCGCTGGCCGCCGGAGAGCTGGTCGACCGGCCGCTCCGCGAGGTCGGCGATACCCGTCCAGTCCAGGGCCTGGGCGACGGCGTCCTCGTCGTCGGCCGACCACTGCCGGTACCAGGCCTGATGGGGGTGCCTGCCCCGGGCGACGAGGTCGGCCACCGTGAGTCCCTCGGGTGCGCTCGGGGCCTGCGGCAGCAGCCCGAGAACCTTCGCGACCTCGCGGGTGGGGACCCGGTCGATGCGCTTGCCGTCGAGCACGACCTGCCCCGCGGTCGGCTTGAGCAGCCGCCCGAGCGCCCGCAGCAGCGTGGACTTGCCGCAGCCGTTGGGCCCGATCACCGCGGTGATCGTGCCCGCGACGACGTCGAGGTCCAGCCCGTCGACGATGGTGCGGTCGCCGTAGCCCAGCCGGACCTGCTCCGCCCGTAGCCGGACGGTGGGGTCCACCTGCATCCCGGCCTCCGATGAGACGTGCACCTGGGTCATGCGCGGGCCTCCCGGCCGTAACGGGCGATCAGGAACAGCAGGTAGGGAGCTCCGAGCACGGCGGTGACGATGCCGACCGGCAGTTCGGTGGCGCCGAAGGCGGTGCGGGCGATCAGGTCGGCGAGCACGGTGAGCGTGGCCCCCACGACGAGGGACACCGCAATGGGCGGACGAGCCGACCCCACGAGGCGTTGCGAGATCTGCGGGGCCACCAGGGCCACGAACGCGATCGGGCCGGCCGAGGCAGTGGCCACCGACGCGAGCCCGACGGCGACGACGAGCAGCGCGGTGCGGGCGCGGTCGACCGGGATGCCCAGCCCGCGTGCCGTGTCGTCCCCGAACTGGAGGCCTCCGAGCACGTGGGCGAGCACCAGTGCGGCCGGCACCAGGACGGCCAGCGCGATCCCCACCGGCACGACGTGCTCCCACCCGCGGCCGTTGAGGCTGCCGTTGAGCCACACGTAGGCGCGAGCGGCCTCGGTGACGCCCGCGACGATGGTCAGCCAGTGGACGAGGGCGGTCAGGGTCACGTCGATGCCGATGCCCACCAGCACCAGCCGGAACCCCTGCACTCCCCGCCGCCAGGCCAGCCCGTAGATCGCGAAGGCGCTGACCAGCCCACCGACGAGGGCGGCCACCGGCAGGCCCACGGCCCCGAGGAACCAGCCGGAGCCACCGAGCACGATCACGCCGACCGCGGCGGCGTTCGCCCCTGCCGTGAAGCCGATCATGTCGGGGCTGGCCAGGGGGTTGCGCGCGATCGACTGCGTGATGGCACCCGCCACGGCCAGCGCTGCACCGACGAGCAGGCCGGTGAGCGAGCGGGGCAGCCGCAGGTCCATGACGATGAACCGCTGGCCCTGGTCGCCGCCTCCGGCCAGTACCGAGAGCACCTCCCCGACGCTGATCGGGAAGTCGCCACGGCCGATGTTGAGCGCCATGCCGAGCAGCAGCACCACGAGTCCGATGCCGAGCACGAGCACCGTGCGGGGCCGCCAGACCACCGAGAAGGGCCCGAGCCGCAGCGCGGGGCGACCGGGGACGCGCTCCCGGGCGGTTCGGGACGGCGAGGCCTTGTCCAGCACGGCCATCAGATGGCCACCATCTTGCGCCGCCGCACCAGCCACACGAAGAACGGGCCGCCCACGAGCGCCAGCACGATCCCGACCTGCAGCTCGCCCGGCCGCACGACCACCCGCCCGATGACGTCCGCCACGAGCAGCAGCGCGGCGCCCGCGAGCGCCGACGCCGGAAGCAGCCAGCGGTAGTCGGGCCCGGTGACCATGCGGACGATGTGCGGCACCACGAGCCCGACGAACGCGATGGGTCCGCAGGCCGCGGTGGCCGAGCCCGCCAGCAGGGTGATCGCGACGATGCCGAGCACCCGCGTGCGGAGCACGGAGTGGCCGAGGGAGCGGGCGACGTCGTCGCCGAGGGCGAGCGCGTTGAGCGCGGGCGCGCTCGCCAGCCCGATCACCAGCCCGGCGAGCAGGAACCACTGCACCTGGCCCGCAACCGCGGCGTCACGACCGGCGATCGAGCCCACGGCCCAGAACCGGTAGGCGTCGAGCGCCTGGACGTCGATCAGGATGATCGACGAGGTGAGCGCGGCGAGCAACGCGGACACCGCGGCCCCGGCGAGCGCCAGCGTGACCGGGGTGGGGCCGCCCCGCCCCACCGACCCGAGAACGAACACCGCGACACTGGCGACGAGCGCCCCCGCGAAGGCGAACCACACGTAGCCCAGCAGGCCGGTGACGCCGAAGGCGTAGATCCCCGTGACGACGAACAGCGCGGCCCCGGCGTTGATGCCGAGCAGGCCGGGGTCGGCGAGCGGGTTGCGGGTGTGGCCCTGGATCAGGGCGCCTGCCAGCCCGAGAGCGGCGCCCGCCAGCACGCCCAGGACGGTGCGCGGGATCCGCAGCGACCGGACCACGATGTCGTCCTCGGTGCCGGTGGGCGCGACGAGCGCGTGCCAGACGGCGTCCAGCGGGATGGCCTTCGTGCCGATGGCGATGCTGGCGAGGCAGCCGGCCACGAGCACGACGACCAGCAGCGCGAGCCCCAGCAGCCGGCGGCGCCGCAGGGCGCCGGGTACAGGGGACGGCGCGGGAGGGGTCAGCACGCTGTGCTCGCCCAAGATGGTCCTCCGCGTTCCGATCATGCACCGGTTCGATGCCGCATCACCATAGGTGAGGCTCGCCTTGGCAAATCGGGCGCGGGTGATCTGTGACTGCCTCGTGATCCGCCTCGCCGGGTGCCGCGGGTCGGGCTGCCACGGCCCGCGTCCCGTGCTGGGATGACGGCGTGCACCGCCTCCTGCCGTCCTCCCCCGGCACGCTCGACGCCACCACGCCCTCCCCGCCCGACGACACCGCGCTCGCGGCCCACTACGCCTATCCCGACGGGCTCACGGCGCCCTACGTGCGCGTGAACTTCGTGACCAGCGCCGACGGGGCGGCGTCCGTGGAGGGCCGGTCGGGCGGTCTGGGCTCGGCCGCCGACCGCCGGGTCTTCGGAGTCCTCCGCCGGCTCGCGGACGTCGTGCTGGCCGGCGCCGGAACCGTGCGTTCCGAGAACTACGGCGGCGCCCGGAAGCCGACGATGGGGAGGGACACCCCGCCGCCCATCGCCGTGGTGACGGGATCGGCCGACCTGGATCCCGCGAGCAGGCTCTTCACGGAGACCGTCGTGCCCCCGATCATCCTCACCCTCGCCGCAGCCCCGGCGCAGCGCCGCGATGCGCTGGCGGCGGCAGGTGGCGACGTGGTCGTGCTGGAGCGGCTCACCCCCGACCTCGTGCTGGCCGAACTGGCCCGCCGCGGCCTGCACCGGGTGCTCTGCGAGGGCGGCCCGATGCTGTTCGGCAGCCTCATCGCCGCCGACGCAGTGGACGAGCTCTGCCTCACCATCAGCCCGCTGCTGGCCGGCGGCACCGCCGGGCGCATCTCCTCCGGGCCGCCCGGGACCGAGCCGCGTGCCATGGAGCTGGCCGGGGCCCTGCACGAGGCCGGCACTCTCCTCCTGCGGTATTGCCGAGCTGCCCCGATCGGGTGACTTCCCGTGAGGTGTGCGCGGGTACAGACATCAGACGGGCGAACACTCCCGCACAGTCGAGCACGGAGGGACCATGACCGAAAGCACAGCTACCCCCACCACCGCCACCCCGAAGAGCACCGTCTCCTCGCCTGCCCGGCTGGCGGACGAGTCGTCGCAGGGCCGCACCACGATCGCCGCCTCCGTGGTCCAGAAGATCGCGGGCATCGCCGCGCGCGAGATCTCCGGTGTCCACGCGATGGGCGGCGGTGTGTCCCGAGCGTTCGGCGCGATCCGTGAGCGGATCCCCGGCGGCGGAGCCGGCGGCGCCGCCAACATCGCCGGTGTGCAGGTCGAGGTGGGCGAGAAGCAGGCGGCCGTCGATCTGGACATTGTGGTCGAATACGGCGCGTCGATCGTCGAGTTGGCCCGCGCCGTGCGCCGTAACGTGATCACTGCGGTCGAGCGCATGACCGGGCTCGAGGTGATCGAGGTCAACATCGCCGTCAACGACATCCACCTGCCCGACATCGACGGCGACGAGGAGATCCCGACCGTGCAGACCGCGCGCGTGGAGTGATCCGTCCCGCCCCCGCAGGAGAGGTGCTCGTGACAGTCCCGACCACAACCGAGGCCTCGTCGCTCGCCGAGCAGGTGGCAGCGGTCGTGACCTCGCACCCGTCGGTCGTGCGGCTGCACGGTGGGGTGTTCGGTGACGTCGCCACCTACCTACCGGGGCGCAAGCTCACGGGGGTGCGCATCGGCATGGGTGAGGAGCCCGTCGAGCTGGGTGTCGTGCTCCGCCTCGACCGGCCGATCCCGGAGGTCGTGCGCGAACTGCGGCGGAAGGTCTCGACGATGTGCGGCGGCGGACCGGTCGACATCACCGTGGGCGACGCGGTGCTCCCGGGCGAGACGGAGCCCGCGGCACCGTGAACGAGCAGGAGAGGTCGGAGTTCCGCGCGTTCGTCCGCGAGCACCATCCCGACCGGGGTGGCGATCCCGAGGTCTTCAAGGCGGGGCTCGCCCGGTTCGGCGTCACGGCCCCCGTACCACCGAGTCCCGCCACCGATCCCGACGCTCGTTACGACGCACCGGTCGAGGTGGTCCCGCCGTTACCGTTCGCGGTCCGGGTCGGGGTCGCACTGATCCGCACCTGGCACCGCCAGCGCCGTCGCCGCGTGGAGTAGCACCCGTGAGGAGAAGCAGATGAACTACACCCAGACCGGCCTGCTCGCCGGTCTCGTCCTCGGCCTCGCCGGAGCCTTCGGCGGCTTCGGCGTCTTCCTGATCGTGCTGGTCGTCGGCGTGCTGGGCCTCCTCATCGGCTCGGTGGTCGACGGCAGGCTCGACATCAACACCATGCTCGGCCGAGGTCGGGACCGGTGAACGGCCGGACGCTCCCGGCGGTCGAGGAGCGCGGGCGGCTCGAGATCAACCCGGTCGTCCTGCGGAAGATCGTCGAGCACGCCGCGGACCAGGTGCCGGGCACGTTGCGCCACGAGCGGCGGCTCGCCGGGATCGACGTCGGCGAGGCGGGGGCCAGCGCGAAGATCACCACCGGGTCCGGTGACCCGTCCGCCGTCGACGTGCGGCTCGAACTCCACCTGCAGTACCCGGCAGCCGTACGCACGGTGGTGAGCGCCGTGCGTGAGCGGGTGAGCGAGGAGCTCGACCGCCTCGCCGGGCACCACATGCGGGCCTGCACGGTGGTCGTGTCCGGACTGCGCGGTGCCCATCACCTCGGGCCACGGCCGCGGTAGCCCCAGGCCAGGAGGAACGCCATGCGCATGCTGCTTCGTCTGCTCGGCCTGCTGATCGGTCTCGCCATGGCCGCGGCGGGGGTGCTCATCGTGATCGAGGTGATCGCCGCGTGGCTGCGCCGCAACGTGGTCACCGGGCTCGTCGTGCCGTGGCACCTCTGGCGGCCCCAGGTCGAGATGACGTCGTGGAACGAGGCTCCCGTTCCCGGGATCGCGATCACGGTCGCCGTGCTCGGCCTCCTGCTGCTGCTGGTCGGGCTGCTGGCCCGGCGCTCCCACATCAACCTCGACGGCCCGGCGCCGGAGATCACCGCCGTCACCGCACCCCGTGTGCTGGCCCGGCTCGTGGGCAGGCGGGTCCGCGGCACCGACGACATCTTCAGCGCCTCGGTGACCGTCTCACCGCGGCACGTGTCGGTGATCGCGCAGGCGTGGGGCGCGGCGGATCCGGAGCTGCGCGATATCGTCCGCGCCCGCGTCGAGGAGTTGCTCGACGAGCTTCCGTTGCACCGCCGCCCGCGGGTGTCCGTCCTCGTCCAGGAACGGCAGGGAACCCGATGACCACGCCCGTCGCGCCGGAGAACGGCACCGTCCCGGCCGAGCGTCCCGCACGCCCGACGCCCTCGGACGCGGTGCTGCACAGACGCGCCCGCGCAGCCCTGACCAGGTCGGCAGCGGTCGACCGCACCCTCGCGGTGCTGATCGGGTTCGTGCTCATGGCCGCGGGTGTACTCGTCGCTCTGCTGTCCTACGGCGTCTTCGGCGTCGCCCGGGCCGGACGGCCGATCCTCGACCCGTTGATCGTCGACGCGATGCGCGTCCAGCCCGACGTCGCGCGCCTGGTGGTCCTCGGCGCCGGCGTGCTGCTGGTGCTCCTCGGGCTGATGTGGGCAGCGCGGTCGCTGCGCCCCGAGCGGCACCCCGACCTCGTGCTCGACGGCGGACCGGACACCGCGATCGTCATCAGCTCCTCGGCCATTGCCGACGCGATCAGTGCCCAGGTGAGCGCCATCCCCGGTGTGGGACGGGCCAGGGCACGGCTGGTCGGCACCGACGAAGCGCCGGCCCTGCGCCTGACGCTGTGGCTGGCGGACGACGCCGAGGTGCGATCCGTGCTCGCCCGGCTCCACGACGAGGTGCTCGGGGTAGCCCGCGACTCGCTCGGGATCGCGGCGCTGCCCACCGCCGTACGGCTGGAGCTCGACACCTCGACACCCCATCCCCGGGTGGCCTGACCCTCTGTTCACTCTCCCCACACCGCTGGTGGGGCAGTCTGTGCGCCGACCAGCAGGATCGGGAGGGCACGTGGCACGACCACCGCGGCACGCGGTCGCCGCAGTGCTCGTCTGCCTGGCCGCGCTCATCGCGGGCTGCACCGTCGGCCCGTCACAACGCCCGCCGGTGGCCGTGCGCGGCGAGAACATGCCGGCCGCGCCGACGAGCCCGGCCGATCAGCCACCGCTCCCCGACGTCTCGCTGCCCGCGCCGCAGCCGCAGCACTCCTCGATGCCGTTCACCGACTGCACCGAGGACGAGCTCGCGATGCTGCCCACGCCCGTCCCCGCGGACCGGACGCTACGGGTGGAGTGCAGCGAGCTCACGGTGCCGGCCGACCCCGACCAGCCGGGACTCGGCGCCGCCTCGCTCGGCGTGGTGCGCGTCGGCCTGGCCTCGTCCCCGCTGGACAACCCGCCGCTGCTCGCGCTGGGCGACTCCGCGACCGTGCCTTCGGCCCGCAACGCCGTGCGGCTCGCGGAGCAGGTGGCGCCCGAGGTGCTCCAGCAGTACACGCTGATCGGGCTGGACCGCCGCGGCGCGGGCGAGGATCTGCTCGACTGCGCGCCCGACAACGCCCGCGCCGCCCTCGTCGACGCCGATCCCGGGAAGTCGGACGAGTCGACGCTCGACTCGCTGCTGGAGCAAGCCCGGGCGGTCGTGCAGGAGTGCAACCTCGCGCTCGACGGCGGGCTCAGCGGCTACCGCACATCGGCCTCGGCGTCGGACATCGAACTCCTCCGCGACGCGCTCGGCGTCGACCGGCTGTCCGCGATCGGTGTGGGCGACGGGGCATCGGCGCTCGCCGACTGGGCGCGAACCACACCGACGACGGTCGGCAGGCTCGTGCTCGACGGCCCCACGCACCCCACGCTCGACGAGCCCGACCTCAGCGAGAGCCGAGCCGGGGCCGCCGAGGCGGCGTTCGGGGCGTTCGCCGTTGCGTGCACGGCCCGTGCCGACTGCCCGCTCGGCCAGGACCCGCGTGCCACGGTCATCGCGCTGCTCCAGCGGCTGCGCACGCAACCCCTCGCGGGCGCCGACGGCGAACGGCTCACCGCCGGTGCCACCGTCACGGAACTGCTCGCCGGACTGGCCGAGCCCCGGGACTGGCCCGAGCTCGGCCGTGCGCTGGCCGCGGCGAACACCGGTGACCCCGCTCCCCTGCTCACCCGGCTCGCACCGCTGGTCGGGCCGAGAGGGCAGTTCGACGGCATGCTCGCGGCCAGCTGCAACGATGCCCGGCGGCGACTGTCCCCGGGGGAGATCAGCGATCTCGCGCAGCGGTGGCGCACGACGTACCCGATCTTCGGCGGAATGTTCGCGCTCCGGCTGCTGGACTGCGCCCCATGGCCGGCGGGCGGTCCGATGCGTGCCACCGGCCAGGCCGACGGCGCACCCCCGATCCTGGTCATCGGCACGGCGGCCGATCCTCGCGGCCCGCAGGACGGCTCCCGGCGCACCGCCGACTCCCTGGCATCCGCCCGCTTCCTCGGGTGGCAGGGCTCCGGCACGGGGGCCTATCCACGCACCCCCTGCGTCAGCTCGGTCGTGGACGCCATGCTGGTGGACGGGGTCATCCCCCAAGCCGGAACGCTCTGCCCCCCGTGATCCCCCCACGGGAGCAGAGCGCGCCGACCCCCCAGGCTCAGCAGTAGAGATCCTTCGCGAGGTCGACGACCTCGGCCGCCTGCCTGCGCGGCACCGACGGAAGAGCGGCGGGCACCGTCCTCGCGATCTTGTCCGCGGTGACGCCCTGGCCGAGCTCCTCGCAGATCACTGCGGCAGTCTCGATCTCCGCGCGGCCGGACCGGCTCGTCGGGATCTCGGCGGCACGCAGCGCCCGCAGGAAGGTCACGGCGCTCTCGCTCGTCGGGTCGACCTCGACGGGGCCTGCACCCGGGCCGGGTGCGGGCGGCGGCACCTGGACTGCCGGAGCCTGCGGAGCCACCGTGGGAACCGGCGAGCCGACATCGGCAGGCCGGCGATCAGGCCCGGCACTGACCAGCGCGGCGAGTAGGGCCACGATCGCCAGCACGGCACCCACCCCGACGACCACCAGCACCGGCCGCCGGCCGAAGCGCCGCGGCTGCTGCTCGGCGAGCTTGCGGTCGAGCCGCCGCACCCGCTGGTCCTCGACCGCGTCCTCGTCGGACTCCGGCTCGTCGTCGAACTCGTCGACGTCGATGTCCTCCGCATACTCCGCGTCGTACTCGCCGTCGTCGACGGGGAAGACGGTGGTCTCCGCCTCGGCGGCCTCGGCCGAGTGCCGGCGAGCCGCACGGCGACCGCCCGTCGCTCCCTCCACCGTGGGCGTCTCGTCCGGCGGCACGTCCCACGGAGCCCGCTCGGGGTGGCCGACCGGGAACATCGAGGGGTACGACGATGCCGGCCCGGGGGGCATCGGACGGCCCGGAGGCAGCGCACCCATACCCGGAGCCGCGCCCGGCATCACGGTCCATGACCGCGGGCCCTCGTCCGGCCCGCCGGCCAGCACCCACGAGGCCTGCCCTGGTCCGGCAGGTGCTCCCGGCCGGAGACCGGCATGCAGCGCCGCGCTGGTCCGTTCCTCGGCCGCAGCCGCGGCCGTCGCCTCGTCGGACGCCCGGCCGGCGGCGTCCGCCGCGGCCTCCGCCTCTTCAGCCGCCCGCGCGGCTGCCGCGATGGCCGCTGCAGCCCTGGCCGCCGCGGCGGCGGCGTCGATCTCGGCCACCATGGCGGCCTGCTCCGCGGCGGCCCGCCTGCGGGCGAGCTCGTCGAGCGCTTCCATGCTCACGGGCGGTGTCCTGAGGAGATCCCCCATGTACGGACGATCTTCGGTCAGAACGCTCTCGCGGCCGTCACCCAGCACACCGCTCATACCGTCATCGGTCGCGGCGTGCCGGGCCAAGGGCCGTCCACTTACCACCTCACCGGCCATCGCACACTCCCCATCCAGGGCCGCCATCCGGCCTTTTCTCACTCAGGTCAACGACCCGATGTCGAGAAAAGGCGCGGTCCCGGCGGAAGGGTGCCTGGCTGAGTGAGACCCGGTACCACCTGTGGCGATTCCCGGGGCGCGATGTCCCACCTTTCTCACCCGATGTGATCGTCAACCCACGACAGAACCGGCCCCTTCGGCGTGTCGTTCGCTCCGGGTAATCACAGCGATCAAGCGGCGGCGTCGAGTGCTCCGCGAACGGCCGCGGTGAGCAGGTCGAGGTGATCGTCGGTGAGGGTGAGCGGCGGCGAGAACGCGACCGTGCTGATCATGGGTCGGATCAGGACGCCCCGTTCACGCGCCTGGCGTGCGACCGCGGCAGGCAGTCCCGGTTCCGCCGCCAGCCGCTCGGGGTCGAACTCCAGTGCCCCGAGCACCCCGGTGCCACCGCGGACCTCCGCCACCAGCGGATGGTCACCCAGCGAACGCAGAGCCGCGTGCAGCGTGGTCTCCAACGACTCGGCCCGCTTGAGCAGGCCCTCGTCGGCCAGGACGTCGAGGTTGGCGAGGGCGGCGGCACAGACCGTCGGATGCCCGGCGTAGGTGGCGCCGTGCCGGAATGCGGCTGCGCCCGGTTCCCAGAACGGAGCGGCCACGCGTTCGTGGACCACGACTCCGCCCAGCGGCAGGTACCCGCTCGTCACGCCCTTGGCGAAAACGACGAGATCGGGGACGACACCGAAACGGTCGACGCCGAACCAGTCGCCGAGCCGTCCGAAACCGCAGATCACGCTGTCGACCACGAACAGCACGCCGTGGCGGCTGCAGATATCGCGGGTCTGCTCGATATAGCCAGGAGGCGGTGGAAGCACACCGCCCGCACCGATCACCGGCTCCACGAAGAACGCGGCCACCCGGTTCGCCCCGATCAGCTCGATCTCCTTCTCGAGCGCGGCCGGGTCGTCGTAGGCGACGCGGACGACGTCCGGTACGAACGGCGCGGCGAGCCGGTTGGCCGACATGCCACCGAGCGACGTGCCGAAACCGTGGGTGCCGTGATAGGCGTACTCGCGGCTGATCAGCACCGTGCGCTCCGGCTCACCGGTGCGCGCGAAGTACTCCCGGGACATCTTGGCCGCGGTGTCGATCGCGTCCCCGCCGCCGCTGGCCAGGAAGACCTTCGCCCCGGGCATCGGCGCGAGCGCGGCAAGACGGCGGCTGAGCTCCTGGGCCGGACGGTTCGCGAAGTCGCCGAACGTCTGGTACGTGGCGAGCTCGCGCATCTGGGCCGCGACCGCCTCGACGATCTCGGCGCGCCCGTGCCCGGCGTTGACGCACCACAGGCTCGCCGTGGCGTCCAGGTAGCGGCTCCCCTGCTCGTCGAAGAGCCACACGTCCTCGCCGCGGGTGATCACGAACTCGGAGTGGCGAACCGCGCCCATCGGGGCGAAGGGGTGCCAGAAAGCGGTGTCCGTCCCGGTATCGCTCATGCGTGATCACCCTACCCGCGAAGGGACACACCTACCTCGGGTCGGATACCGGACTCTCTGCGGAACCCCGCGATCTGCCGCCTACCTCGCGAACAGCTGTGATCGGTCCTTGAAGGCCTTGAACTCGAGCGCGTTGCCGGCGGGATCGAGCAGGAACATCGTCCACTGCTCGCCCGGTTCGCCGGCGAACCGCAGGTAGGGCTCGATCACGAACTCCGTGCCCGCCGCGCGGAGCCGCTCGGCCATCTCGTGGAACCGCTCCACGGTGAGCACGAGCCCGAAGTGCGGCACCGGCACGCGGTGACCGTCCACATCGCTGTGGCCGACGGGCCCGGAGCCCGGCGCCCGGTGGGTGACGAACTGGTGGCCGTCGAGGTCCCAGTCCACCCAGTGGACATCCGAGCGGCCTTCGGCGAGACCGAGCACGCCGCCGTAGAACTCGCGGGCACGCGCGATGTCGTCGACGGGGACGGCCAGGTGGAAGGGGGACAGTTCCGTCACGTTCGCTCCTGTCACGTTCATTCCTCGATCTCCGGACGCGCTCCGGCGTCCACCGCCGAGTCGACCACGCGTCCTGTCTCCGCGCAGCATCGATGTCACGCCGGTCGACGTCCGTGGTCCCCCGAAGCCTGTATCGCGAGGAGAACGACCGCGGCGTCTGTGGGCACCGTGACGTCGCGCCCGGTCAGCTCGGCGAAGCGCTGCAGCCGGCTCCGCACGGTATTGCGGTGGCAGTACAGGCGCGCCGCGACGTCGGCGACGGAGCCGGTGGCGGCGTAGGCGAGCACGGTCTCCACCAGCCGGTCCCGCTCGCGCACCGGCGCGAGCGAGAGCCCGGCCAGCTCGGCTCGCACGAGCTCGTCGGCGGTGTCGGCGAGCCTCGCTGCGGCGAGCGGGAGCCACGCGTCGGGCAGCTCGCGCGGCCCGTCGAGGCCGGGCAGGACGTCGGCGAGCTCGCCCGCCAGCCGCGCACTGCGCGGAACGTCCGCGACCCCGTGCGCGAGCGGGCCAACGCCGCACGGCACCCCGGCGAGCACCGCCCGCACCGGTGCGCCGGTGCCCCCCTCCCAGCGGGCGAGGAGCACCACGTGCCGGCCGGTCGACTGCACGTGCACCGCCCGGCCGCCGGCGCCGAGCCCGTCGGCGGCGCGCCGGAGCAGCTGCCCCGACGCCGGCGGGGCGGCCGCCACGAGCAGATCGGCGTCGACATCCACATCGAGGGCGACGGCCACCCTTGCCACCTCCTCGCGCGTGGGTGTCGCGTTGTCCAGCAGCGCCGCCACGAGCATCGTGCGCTCACCCAGTAGTTCGCGGGCGAGCAGCGCTGCCTCGGCCTGATAGCTCACCTGGACCTGGGTGGAGTAGTCCTCGACGACGTTCCAGACGTCCTCGGCGTGGGCCACGAGCAGTGCCTCGTCGGCCGGGGTGGCGCGATCGCGCAGTGCCGACCAGAGCACACGGAAGTCCAGCCGGACAGCCGTGAGCAGGTCGTCCAGCGGCACGCCGCGCCGGGCCCGGTCACGGCCGATCGACGGCGCGATGGAGCGCATCCGGTCGGGGAGGGTCTGGCCGGCCAGCCTGCGCAGGAGGACGTCGAAGGTGAGGGTCGCGTCGGTCACCAGCCGGTCCATCGGCACGACGCCGCGCCCGTAGGGCGGGATCACCTGCACTCGTTCGATGAACGCCACCACCAACGCCGACGCGTCGTCGCGCAGCCTGCCGATGAGCGCGGTCCAGCGCTCCCGCTGGACGTCCTCAGGGTCGCCACCGTGCATCTGCACAACGTAACCGGCGATTTCCGTGCAGAATCACGCTACAAACGCCGTTCCAAAGGGCGCATGCTCATCCGATGCACCTCACGCCGCGGGAGCAGGAGCGTCTGCTCCTGGCGAGCGGCGCCGACCTGGCCCGTCGTCGGCTCGCGCGCGGCGCCCGGCTCGGCGCGCCCGAGGCGGTGGCGCTGGTGTGCGACGAGATCTGCGAGCTCGCCTGGGACGGTCTCCCCTACGACGAGGTCGTCGCCTGCGCTCGTGAGGTGGTCCACCCCGGGCAGCTCGTCGACGGTGTGCCCTCCGCGGTCCCGGCGCTGCAGGTGGAGGCGCTGTTCCCACACGGGAGCGTGCTCGTGCACGTCGACGCGCCGTTCGGTCCGCCGCCCGCGGACGGGCCCGGGGCCGTCCGGCCCGCCGCCGGGGACATCGAGCTGGCGCCAGGGCGGGAACGGGCCGCCGCGGTGCTGCGCAACACCGGCCCGTCGGTGATCTGGGTGTCCTCGCACGTTCCGCTCGACCGGCTCAACCCCGCTCTCGACGTGCAGCTCCCCGCATCGGGCCGCTACCGGCTCGACGTTGCAGCAGGCTCCGCGGTGCGCGTGGACCCGGGAGCGCAGCGTGAGGTCGCGGTCGTCCGGATCGGCGGCGATGCATGACTTCACTCCCCCGGGCCGAGTATGCGCAGCTCTACGGACCCACCACCGGCGACCGGATCCGGCTCGCCGACACCGACCTCTGGATCGAGGTCGAGGCCGACGACACCGAGCCCGGTGAGGAGCTCATCGGCGGCTGCGGCAAGACCGCCCGGCACGGCGCGCTGGTGAGCAGCTCCGCCGACCGCGCCTCGGCGCTGGACATGATCGTGCTCGGCGTCGTGCTGCTCGATCCCGTGCTCGGGATCCGCAAGACGTCCATCGGCATCAAGGACGGGCGTGTGGTGGGCGTCGGGCGTGCCGGCAACCCCGACGTGCAGGACGGTGTCGAGCTCGAGGTCGACGCGCAGACCGCGATGATCACCGGCGAGGGGATGATCGCGACACCCGGGATCGTCGACTCGCACGTCCATCTGTCCAACGCCGACCTGGCGCCTGCGGCGCTGTCGGCGGGCGTCACGACGATCGTCGGGATGGGCATCGGCGGGGTCTGGGACGTCGGGGCCAACCCCCGCCACAACCTGCACTCCCTCATCGACGGCTGGGCGGGCGTTCCGGTCAACGCCGCGTTCCTGGCACGCGGCTCGTCCACCTCGGGCGAGCTGCTGGAGGAGGCGGTGCTGTCGGGTTGCGGCGGCTTCAAGGTGCACGAGGACTGGGGCGCCACTCCCCCGGCGATCGACACCTGCCTCACGGTGGCCGAGCAGGTCGACCTGCCGGTGGCCCTGCACACCGACACGCTGAACGAGGCGGGCTACCTCGCCGACACCCTCGCTGCAGTGGACGGCCGCGCGGTGCACGCCTACCACGTGGAGGGCGGCGGCGGGCACCCCGACCTGCTCTCGATCGTCTCCCGCGAGAACGTGCTCACCTCGTCGACCACGCCGACGCTGCCGCTCACGCCGTCCACGGTGGCGGAGCTCGGTCCGATGACGTTCACCGTGCACCGGGGCCACCCCCACGTGCCCAGCGACGCGGCGATCGCCGCGAGCCGCATCCGCGAGCACGCCATCTCCGCCGAGAACTGGCTGCACGACCAGGGCGCCATCAGCATCGTCAACTCCGACTCGCTGGGCATGGGCCGCGTCGCCGAGACCGCCCGCCGTACGTGGCAGCTCGCGCACGTGCAGGCCGCGCTCGCCGGCGAGACCGGCCCGGACGTCGTCAACAACGCCCGGGTCCTGCGCTACCTGGCCAAGCTCACCCACAACCCCGCCGTCGCGCACGGGCTGGCGGCGCACGTCGGGTCCGTGCAACCCGGGCTGCTGGCCGACATCGTGCTGTGGAACCCGGCGTGGTTCGGGGCCCAGCCGGAGCTGGTGATCAAGTCCGGCTTCGTGGCCTGGGGCGCGGCCGGCTCGGGCTCCGGGTCCACCCGGCTCACCCAGCCCCGCCGGATGCGCCCCTTCTACGGAGGGCTGGGCGCCGCACCCGCCCGGCTCGCGCACGTGTTCGTCTCGCAGGCGTGCCTCGACGACGCCGGCGCGCGAGCTGCGCTCCCCGCCGGTCACCGGTACTCACCCATCGCCGGCACCCGCGGCCTGACCTGCGCGGACATGCTGTACAACACCGCCACCCCGCAGGTGGAGATCGCGCCGGAGCCGGTGCCGGTGCGCGCCGACGGCCGGGAGATCCCGCTGCACCGATCGCCGACGCTGCCGCTGACGCGGCTGCACCACCTGGGATGAGGACGCGCCTACATGGATGTCGATCTGGTGGTGCGCAACGCCTCCGTCGTGACTGTGGACGACGAGCGTCCGCGCGCCCGCAGTCTCGCCGTGCATCACGGGCGCGTGCTCGCCCTCGATGCCGAGGGCCTGCGCGGGCGCACCGAGATCGACGCACAGGGCGCCGCACTCGTCCCGGGCTTCGGCGACGCACACAACCACATGGCCTGGTTCGGACAAGGGCTCGCGGCCCTCGACCTGTCCGGACTCACCGACCTCGCCACGCTCTACGAGCGCGTGGCCACCCGCGCCGCATCACTGGACACGGGCGCGATGGTCGTCGGCACGGGATACGACGACACCAAGATCGGCGGGCACCCGCACCGCCGCGAGCTGGACCGGGCGGCCGGGGGGCGCCCGGTCTGGCTGCAGCACAGGTCGGGGCACGTGTGCACGGTGAACGGTCCGCTGCTGGAGCGGATCGGGCTGCTGGACGGCTCGGCGAAGGTGCCGACCGGCGGGGTGGTCGTCACCGACGGCGCCGGCGAGCCCACCGGGGTGCTCGAGGAGCAGGCGCAGAACCTGGTCGTGGATCTCGTGGTGCCCTACCCCGTCGACGAGCTGGCGCGGGCGATCGGGCGCGCGTCGGCCGTCTACGCCGGGGAGGGCCTGACCCACGTCACCGAGTGCGGGATCGGGGCCGGCTGGGTCGGCCGGTCACCGCTCGAGCTGGCTGCCTACCAGCAGGCTCGCGAGGCCGGTGAGCTCGGTGTGCGGGTGCAGCTGATGCCGACCGTGGATGCGCTGCGGCCGCTGTCCGGCCACGCCGACGACGCCGTACGGTTCGGCCTGGACCTGGGCGTGCGCACCGGGTTCGGCGACGACCGGCTGCGGATCGGGCCGATGAAGATTTTCCTCGACGGGTCGCTGGTGGCCCGCACCGCCGCGATGCTCGACCCGTTCTGCGACCGGCACTCACACGGCTACCTCCAGGACGACCCCGAGGTCATGCGCGCCCGGATCCTCGACGCGCACGCATCGGGCTGGCGGATCGCGGCGCACGCGATCGGCGACCGTGCGGTCGACCTGGCCCTGGACGTGCTCGCCGAGGCACAGGCACGCCACCCGCGCCCGGACGCGCGGCCGCGGATCGAGCACGCCGCCGTCACCACGCCCGCGCAGATCACGAGGATGGCGCAGCTCGGCGTCACACCTGTGCCCCAGTGCCGGTTCCTGTACGAGATCGGCGACACGATGGCCGCCGCGATCGGGCCGGACCGCGCCGACGGCCTCTACCGGCACGCGAGCTTCCTGCGGGCAGGCCTGCGCGTTCCCGGCAGCTCCGATCGTCCGGTCGCGGCGGGGGCACCGCTGCTCGGCATGCAGTCGATGGTGCAGCGGCTCTCGTCGTCGGGCGTGGTCATCGGCCCCGACGAGCGTGTCGACGCCACCACGGCCCTGCGCGCCTACACCCTCGACGCGGCGTGGATCGCGGGCGAGGAGGCCGAGCGGGGCAGCCTCACCCCCGGCAAGCTCGCCGACTTCGTGCTGCTCACCGACGACATCACCGACGAGCGCACGGTGCCTGCTGACCGGATCGGATCCACCGGCGTGGTCGCCACCTTCGTCGGCGGGCGCTGCATTCACAGAGCCGCGGCGGTCGGTCTCGACCCGGAGGCGTGACCATGGCCGAACCAGCCGGGCCGGTGACCGTCAACGACGCGGACGCCCGCAAGGTCGCGTTCGGCGCGTTCGTGGGCACCGCCCTGGAGTGGTACGACTTCTTCCTCTTCGGCACCGCCGCCTCGCTGGTGTTCAACCACCTGTTCTTCGCCAGTGACGACCCCGTGGTGGCCACGGCGGGCGCGTTCGCATCCTTCGCCGTGGGCTTCGCCGCCCGGCCGCTCGGCGCGATCCTGTTCGGCCATCTCGGTGACCGGATCGGGAGGCGGACGTGTCTGATCATCACGGTCGCCCTGATCGGTTTCGTCACCGGCGTGATCGGGCTGCTGCCCACCTACTTCTCCATCGGCGTCGCCGCGCCCGTGCTCCTCACGCTGCTGCGGCTCCTGCAGGGCGTGGCGGTCGGCGGCGAGTGGGGTGGTGCGGTCACCCTCGCCGTCGAGCACGCGCCGAAGGAGCACCGCGGCCGGTACGCGGCCATGCCGCAGATCGGCTCACCGATCGGCACCCTGCTCTCCTCCGGAGCGTTCCTCGCGGTGTCGCTGCTGCCGCCCGAGAGCTTCAACTCGTGGGGCTGGCGCCTGCCGTTCCTCGCCGCGTTTCCGCTGCTCGGCATCGCGCTCTGGATCCGGCGGCGGGTGGAGGAGTCGCCACTGTTCGAGCAGCTGCTGCGCGAGGACGAGCTGGCGCGCTCCCCCGTCACCGAAGTGTTTCGCCGGGCGTTCCCGCAGCTGTTGGTGGGCGCGGGCTCCACGCTGCTGGGAGTGGGCGGCTTCTACCTCTCCACGACCTTCGTGATCAGTTACGGCACCGAGTACCTGGGGGTCGACAGCTCAGTCCTGCTCAGCGGCACGCTCGTCGCCGCAGGCGTCGAGATCGTCGTGCTGCTCGTCGGCGGGCGGCTGGCCGAGCGGCACGGCCCCGGCCGCGTGACGGTGGTGGGCGGCCTGGTGTCGGCGCTGGTCGCGTTCCCCGCGTTCTGGCTCATCGACACGGCGTCGACCACGCTCGTGATCCTCGGGGTGACGCTGGCCGTGGCCTGCCTCTCGCTGCCCTACGCCGTGTCCGGTGCACTGCTCACCGACCTCTTCCCGGCCCGGCTGCGCTACAGCGGGGTGGCGCTGTCGGCCAACATCGCCAGCGTGATCAGCGGTTTCGTCCCTCTGGTCGCCACTGCGCTGCTCGCCGTCAGCGGTGGGCGGTCGTGGACGCCGGCGCTGCTGCTCGTGGTGATCGCCCTGATCACCGCAGGCTCGGGGGCGCTGGCCCCGCGGCTCTCGCTCGGGCACGACGAGGTGGTCACCGGCTGAGGCGAAGGTCTACAGCCGCTTTGCGACGGCGGCAGAGACCTGGTGCATCGTGGTGAAGTCGCCGATCGTGTTCCGGTTCTTCAGCACGGCCACCGCGGTGCCGCTCGCCCTGTCGGCGAACGCGGCGGTCCCTCCGCTGCCGGGCATGCCGAAGACGGCAGGGCCCTCGAACACGCCACCGAGGCCGCCCACGGCATAGCCCAGCCCGCGTTGCACCGGGAACGAGAACACGGCGTCGACGCCCTCCACGGCCAGGGCCGTGGCCTCCCGCAGCCGCGATTCCGAGATGAGCCGCACCCCGTCGACGTCGTGCATGAGTGCCGCGTACATCCGCGCCACCGCGCGCGCTGTCATGGTGCCGGTCGCCGGGATGTCGGCGGCGAGCAGGTCGGCGCGGTTGCCGAACGCGGCGACGGGCGCCGTCGCAGGCGGCGCCCACACCCAGCCATCGGGAGCTCCCGGCGACGGCAACGCCGGCGGCTGCTCGTCCCCGCTCGCCGCGGGCACGGGGTCCTCCAGCCGGGCGAGCCTGCTCATCTCCGTGGGCGGGACACCGAAGAAGAGCTCGTCGGCCACACCGAGCGGCCCGGCCACCTCGTCGTGGAGCACCTGCGAGATCCGCTTCCCGGTGACCCGCCGGACGATCTCCCCGACGATCCACCCGAACGTCTGCGCGTGGTAGCCGGTGGCCGTCCCGGGCTCCCACCAGGGCTCGGCGTCCGCGATCAGGGCGCACATCCCGTCCCAGTCGAGGAAGTCCTCGGGTTGCGTGGCGACCGGGAGCCCGGGAACGCCGGTGCTGTGGGTGAGCGCGTGCTGCAGCGTGGCTCCCTCCTTGCCGTGCGCGCCGAACTCCGGCCACAGCTCCACGATCGGGGTGTCGTAGTCGAGCACGCCGCGCTCGGCGAGGACGTGCACAACGGTCGCGGTGACACCCTTGCCCGTCGACGTGGCGAAGAACGGGGTGCTCGCCGTGACGAGCCGCCCGGTCTCCGCGTCGGCGACGCCGGCGACCGCCTCCACCACCTGCTCCCCGTTGCGGTAGACGGCCACCTGCAGGCCCCGCTCCGCGCCGGACTCGATGAGCCGGTCGAGTACCGCCTGTACGTCGCCCTGCATGTCGTCCATCGCGTTCATCCCTTCGTGGCGGCTCTCTGTGATGAGGTGTCCTCGGGTACGTCGGTGCCGGGGGCGCCCCGCGCGACAGCCACCCGAGAGGAGACCGTTCGACATGTTGCTGCCGAACCAGCGCGTCGAGATCGTGCAGTACTGCCGTCAGATGCAAGCCGATGGGCTGACGGTGGGTACCTCGGGCAACCTGTCCGTTCGATCCGGCGACCACATCGCCATCACGCCGAGCGGCGTGCCGTACGAGAACCTCACGGCTGCCGCGATCTGCGTGGTCGACCTGGACGGGAGGCCCGTGGAGGAGGGGCTCGCGCCGTCGTCGGAGCTCCCCATGCACACGCGCGTCTACGCGGAGACCGACGCCGTGGCCGTGGTGCACACCCACCCGCTGTACGCCACCGCGCTGTCCACGCTGGTGGACGAGCTGCCCGCGATCCACTACATGGTGGCGCTGCTCGGCGGCCCGGTGCGGGTGGCTCCGTACGCCACGTACGGGAGCCCGGAGCTCGCGGAGGGCAGCGTGCGGGCGCTCGCCGGCCGCTACGGCGTGATCCTGCAGAACCACGGCGCCACCACCTACGGCGACACCCTGGAGAAGGCCTACACCCGCAGCATCTACCTGGAGTGGCTCTGCCGCCTGTACCACCAGGCGCAGCTGCTCGGGCAACCCCGGCTCCTGCCGCCCGAGGAGATCGAGCGGGTGGCGCGGATGCTCGGCAGCTACGGGCAGAACCCCCTTGGGTACGGGACGAACCCCGATCCGGTGTTTCCCCTTCCGCGCAGCGAACCGGCCGGCCACCACTGAACCGCCGGCTGCCCGCTCGGAGTGCACCGCCTCCTATGCCCGCCCGGGCTGCAGCAGCGTCTTGACCATCCCGTCCTTCTTGGCCTGGAAGGCCTCGTACGCCTCCGGAGCGGCGTCCAGGGGCAGCCGGTGGGTGGCGAAGTCCTCGGTGCCGAGCGGGTCGGCCGCGGTGAGCAGCGGGAGGATCTCGGGCACCCAGCGGTGGACGTTGGCCTGGCCCATCCGCAGCTGGATCTGCTTGTCGAACAGCGTCAGCATCGGCATCGGGTCGGCCGTACCGCCGTAGACGCCACTGATCGAGATCGTGCCGCCGCGGCGCACCAGCTCGATCGCCGAGTGGAGCGCGTTCAGCCGATCAGTACCGGCCGTCTCCATCAGCCGTGCCGCCAGTGCGTCCGGCAGCAGGCCCGTGAGCTGCTGGGCGAGCTTCCCGACCGGCGAGCCGTGGGCCTCCATCCCGACGGCGTCCACCACGGCGTCCGGGCCGCGGCCCCCGGTCATCTCGCGGACGTAGTCGCCGAGGTGGCGGCCGTGGCCGGTCACGTCCAGTGCCGTGACGCCGCGGGCGCGCACCCGCTCCAGCCGCTCCGGCACGAGGTCGATGCCGATGACCTTCTCGACCCCGCGGTGCAGGGCGATCCGGGTGGCCATGTCACCGATCGGCCCGAGCCCGAGCACCACGAGGGACCCGCCCGGCGGGACGGCGGCGTACTCCACCGCCTGCCACGCGGTCGGGAGCACGTCGGAGAGGTAGACGAACCGGTCGTCGGGCGGCCCCTCGGGCACCCTGATGGGGAGCGTGTTGCCGAACGGGACGCGGAGGTACTCGGCCTGGCCGCCAGGCACCTGGCCATAGAGCTTCGTGTAGCCGAACAGCGCCGCGCCCTTGCCGTGTTCGCGCACCTGGGTGGTCTCGCACTGCGAGTGCAGCCCGCTGCCGCACATGAAGCACGTGCCGCACGAGACGGTGAACGGGATCACGACCCGGTCGCCCACTCGCACCTCGGTGACCTGCTCCCCGACCTCTGCGACCACACCCATCGGTTCGTGCCCGAGGATGTCTCCCTCGTCGAGAAACGGCCCCATCACCTCATAAAGGTGCAGGTCGGAGCCGCAGATCCCCGTCGACGTGATCCGCACGATGATGTCCGTGGGGTCCTGGATCGTCGGGTCGGGCACGGTGTCGACCCGGACGTCACGCCTGCCGTGCCAGGTGACCGCTCGCATGGAGCCCTCCTCGTCGCCTCGGCCGGTCGCTGCTCGGCGGTTGATCGCTCGAGGCAGACATTCCCCCACTGGAGCGGGGGAAACCGGGCGTAACCCCACGACCACGGGGTAGCCGATCCGCATGACCTCTACCGAGAACAAACCCTTGGCGGTCGTCACGGGCGCGTCGAGCGGGATCGGCCGGGAGCTGGCGAAGCGGCTCGCCAAGAACGGCTTCGATCTCCTCGTCAACGCCGAGGACGACCGCCTGGACGCTGCCGCGGCCGAGCTGCGTGGGTACGGCGCCTGGGTTCGTGCCGTGCGCGCGGACCTGCGTACCGCCGAAGGCGTGGAGAAGGTCTACACGGCCGTCACGGCGATCGGACGCCCGGTCGATGTCGCGGCGCTCAACGCGGGGGTCGGGCAGGGCGGTGCGTTCCTCGACAACGACCTGGCCGACGAGCTCGACGTCATCGACCTGAACATCACCTCGACAGTGCGCCTGGCCAAGCGGCTCCTGCACGACATGGCCGTCCGGGACGAGGGGAAGATGCTGATCACCTCCTCCGTCGCCGCCACGGTGCCGGGCTCGTTCCAGGCCGTTCACAACGCGTCGAGGTCCTTCCTGCAGTCGTTCGGGGAAGCGCTGCAGAACGAGCTCAGGGATACCGGCATCACCATCACCGTGCTGATGCCCCGCCCCATGGAGACCGACTTCTTCCGCCGCGCCGGCATGCGGGGCACGAAGGTGGGCGCGTCGTCGAAGGACGATCCCGCCGGGGTCGCGGAGCAGGGCTTCCGGGCGCTGGTGAAAGGTGACCCGAGGCTCGTGGCCGGGTCGCTGGGCACGATGGCGCAAGGAGTCGCGGCCGCGGTGTTACCCGACCGGGTGAAGGCCGCCGTCCACCGGCAGATGGCGAGGCCCGGCCCGTCCTCCCGCTGAGGACGAGCGCCGGACCCCGACGCCGCGCCGGGCCCCCGCGCGGCACCCCGCGAGGCCCTCTTCGGTCAGGCCTTCCGGGATCTGTTCAGGTAGCGGCCGCCCGGAGCGCCGATGATCTTTCCGTCCTGGAACACGAGCTCGCCGCGCAGGAACGTCGAGGTGACCGTGGCGCCGATCTCCATGCCGCGGAACGGGGTGTACTGCTGCGTCGACTCCGAGTCGGCCGGATCCACGACGAAGGACGTGTCCGGGTCGACGAGTGCGATGTCGGCGTCGAAGCCAGGGGCGATGTCGCCCTTGGTGGGCAGCCCGAAGCGGCGCGCCGGGGTCGCGGCCGTCAGCTCCGCGATCCGCGACAGGGACAGGCCCCGCTTGCGACCCTCCCCCACCAGTCCGGGCAGCAGGTACTCGGTGCCGCCGAAGCCGGACTTGGCCGCGAACACGTCGGAGGGGTCCTCGCCGAACTTGGTCTCCTCCTTGCAGCAGGCGTGGTCGGACACCACCCAGCTGACGTTCCCGGCGAGCAGGTGCTCCCACAGCGCCTCCACGTCGGCGCGCGGGCGCAGCGGCGGGTTCACCTTGCCGCCGATCCCGTCGGCGGTGGTGACGTCGGCGAGCAGGTGCCCGATCGTCACCTCCCTGCGGAAGTCCACGTGCGGGAACGTGCGGGCCATCAGCATCGCCGCCTCCATCGCCTTCGCCGACGACAGGTGCAGCAGGTTGATCGTGGGCAGCCCGGTCTCGTGGGCGAGATAGGACGCGATGGTGACGGCGAGGCCCTCGGAGTGCGGCGGGCGCGACGCGCTGTAGGCCTCCAGCCCGGACAGCTCACCGGCCTGCTCGACCATCCGCGTGTAGGCGGTCATGATCTCGGCGGTCTCGCAGTGCAGCGACAGGGAGATCTGTTCGGCGAGATCCGGGTGCGCCTCGCGCGCTGCCTGCACGCCGCGCATCACGAACTCGAAGTGCGCGAGGTCGTAGCGCTCCCCCTCGGGGATCATCAGGAACGCGTTCTGGTCCGACGAGCGGCCGTGCAGCCCGTGGCTGCCGTAGAACATGAAGATCTTGAACGACGTCACGCCGTGCTCGGCCACCAGCGCGGGGATCTCGTCGATGTGGGATGCCTGCATCGGCGCGAGGTGGAAGCCGTAGTCCACATAGGAGCGGCCCTGCGCCGCGGCGAGCACCTCGGGAAAGACCTCCGCGTAGCTCCCGCCCCGGTTCAGGTAGTACTGGCCGGTGCGCATGTAGGTGAGCGACGTGGTGACGCCGCCCTGCGCGCAGGCCCTGCTCTCGGAGGCCGTGTCGTCGGCGAGCGGGTTGTAGATGCCCCAGTGCTGGTGGGCGTCGACGACGCCGGGGAACGCGAGGCGGCCACGGCCGTCGTGCACGGTGGTGCCGGGCTCGGGCTCGATGCGCGGAGCCACCTGCGTGATGCGCCCGTCGGCCACCGCGATGTCGGCGGTGTCGACGTCCTCGACGCCGGGACGGACCACCCTGACGTCACGGATGATGAGGTCGGTCATCGGTCACCTCTCGAGGGTGGTGTACGGGTCGGGTTGTCGCTGGTCATGCGGTGGTGGCCAGGTGATCGGCCGCGAGATAGGCGAAGCCGAGCGCAGGCAGGAGCCCGTTGCCGGCCAGGTAACCGGCGGCTCCGTGGCCGGACATGCCGACCGCCGCGCCGCCGGACGCGTACAGGCCTGCCAGCGGCGCGCCCGCGGTGTCGAGCACCCGGCCGTGTTCGTCGACCAGCAGGCCGCCCTGGGTGTGGAAGAGCGCGGGGACGACCTCGATCGCCTGGTACGGCGGGGCGAGCGGGGCCGCCACGTGCGTGCGGCCGTGCGGGTCGCTCGCCTCTCCCTTGGCCACCGCCGCCATCGCGGCGACCTCGGCGGCCAGGATCGGGGCGGACATCCCCGTGCGCTCCGCGAGCTCGCCGAGGGTGTCAGCGGTACGCACGGCGCCGCTGTCGACGACGTCGCGGAAGTCGGTGAAGCTGCGGCAGAGCTCGTTGATTCGCTCGTCGAGCACGATCCAGCCGTACCCGCCGGGCTGCGCGGCCAGCAGCGCTGCGTACTCGGAGTAGCCGACGGTCTCGTCGCCGAAACGGCGGCCCTCCCCGTCGACCACGAGCCCGCCCTGCATGACCGTCGTCCAGGTGACGAGGGTGCGCGCGGCGGCGGAGACCGCGGCGTGGCCCTGGTAGGCGTCCAGGCAGCCGGTGGCCGCGCCGAGCGACTCGCCGATCCGCAGCGCGTCTCCGCGTGACTGTTCGCTGCCGTGGTAGTCGACCCCGGCGATCTCGGGAAGGTGGGTGCGGACGAGCTCGCGGTCGGCGCCGAAGCCGTTGGTGGCGAGCAGCACGGCCCGCGCGCTGATCTCCTCGCGCCGCCCGTCGGGGTACTCGACGACGGCGCTCCGGCTTC
Organism: Pseudonocardia yunnanensis; assembly: GCF_039534065.1. Classification (NCBI taxonomy): domain Bacteria; kingdom Bacillati; phylum Actinomycetota; class Actinomycetes; order Pseudonocardiales; family Pseudonocardiaceae; genus Pseudonocardia; species Pseudonocardia yunnanensis. The sequence continues at coordinate 230,488 of NZ_BAAAUS010000024.1, forward strand.
CCGCACCGTCTGCGCCCACGCCGACGAGCCGGGCCGGAGCGAGCAGGTCGATGCGGTCGTGCGCCCGCACGGCGTCGGTCAGGCACTGGAGCAGCACCGACCCGTGCCGTCCCGGCAGGGTGTGCATCCGCCGCGCGCTGTGCCCGGGATAGTCCACGTCACCGGCCAGCTCGATCGGCATCCCGACGTGGTCGGCGAGCCACTCCACGAGCTGTGCGCTGACCGTGGCGAGGGCGGTTGCGACCCGGGGATCGGCCTGCCCGCCGGTCTTGGCGGCGATGTCGCCGAGGAACCCCTCCGGGGAGTCCTCGATGCCGGCGGCACGCTGAAAGCGCGACCCGGCTCCCGGGATCATCGCCGTGGACATCGACGTGTTGTTGCCACGCAGGTGGTGCTCGTCGGCCTCGACCACGAGCACGTCCATGCCGAGCTGCGCCGTCCGGAGTGCGCCGGCGAGTCCACCGCCCGCTCCGGCGACCACGAGATCGACGTCCATGCGCCCCCTTCGTTCCGCTTACCGGAACGACCTGCCGGTCGTTAGTGCCTCTCATCTCTACATCTCGGGTCGAAGAAGGGCAAGGCCTGCGACAGCGCTCCTTGACAGCCGAGAGCGACACCTTCAGGCTTGTTCCGTCAGGCGGTACGTTCGGACAGGCGGGGACAATGGTGACTACCGGGGCGACGACCGGGGAGCCGAGCGGCGGCACCGAGAGCACGGCGCGGGTCGCAGACGTTCTGTTGATGTTCACCGAGGGCCCGTCGGCGCTCGGCGTCTCGCGGATCGCCCGCGAGCTCGGCCTGAGCAAGGCCGTGGTGCACCGGATCCTGCAGTCGCTGGCAGGCCGGGAGCTCGTGGTGCTCGACCCGGCCACGAGGGAGTACCGGCTCGGACCGGCCGCCGCCGCGCTCGGCGCCAGGGCGCTGCGCGACTCCGACCTGCGCTCCGCAGCGCTCGTCCTGTTGCGGCAGCTCCGCGACGAGTTCGGCGAGACCGCCACCCTCAGCACTCCCGTGCCGCACGGCCGCGTCTACCTCGACCAGGTGACCGGCACCCACGAGATCACGATGTCGGTGGAGCTGGGGCGCCGGTTCCCGCTGCACGCCGGCAGCACCGGCAAATGCATGCTCGCCTTCGCCGAGGCCGCGGTGATCGCCGGTGTCCTGGACGCTCCACTGGAGAAGCTCACCCCGGCCACGATCGTCGATCCGGACGTGCTCGCCGCCGAGCTCGCCCTGGTCAGGGAGCGCGGCTTCGCCACCTCCGCAGGCGAGCGGCAGGGCGACGCGGCGTCGGTCGCGGCCCCGGTCTTCGGGCTGTCGGACGAGGTGGTCGGCGCGATCTCGGTGTGCGGCCCGCGCTACCGGATGGGCGAGGAGCTCGTCGGGCTGATCGCCCCGCGCGTCGTCGCGGTGGCCGAACACATCTCGAGGCGCCTCGGCGCCACTCCCGGTGCCCACATGCGTTCCGGCACCGGCACGAATGCGACCGCAGCCGCGGTCGCCACGGGAAGGACGTGATCACCACGCCGGACACAGTCACCGGCGACGCTCTCGCAGGCCTGCGGGTCCTCGACGTCGCCACACTCTTCGCCGGGCCGCTGGCCGCCACCTTGCTCGGTGACCACGGCGCCGACGTGATCAAGATCGAGCACCCGCGCGGCGGCGACCCGTCGCGCACCCATGGCGTGCAACGCGACGGCGTCGGCCTCTGGTGGAAGATGCTCGGCCGCAACAAGAAGTCGGTCACCCTCAACCTCTCCACCTCGGAGGGCCAGGAGCTGTTCCGATCGCTCGCCGCCGACGCCGATGTCGTGATCGAGAACTTCCGGCCGGGCACGCTGGAGCGCTGGGGCATCGGCTGGGACGTGCTCAGCGAGCTCAACCCGCGACTGGTGCTCGCGCGGGTCACCGGTTTCGGCCAGTTCGGGCCGTACTCGAACCGGCCCGGCTTCGGCACGCTGGCCGAGGCGATGAGCGGCTTCGCCGCGATCACCGGTGAGCCGGACGGGCCGCCGACGCTGCCGCCGTTCGGGCTCGCCGACGGTGTCGCCGCGCTGACCACGGCGTTCGGCATCATGACCGCGCTGCGCGCCCGCGACACCACCGGCCGCGGCCAGGTGCTCGACATGGCGATCATCGAGCCGCTGCTCACGCTCCTCGGCCCGCAGATCATCGGGTACGACCAGCTCGGCGTGCTGCAGCAGCGCACCGGCAACCGCTCGGGCAACAACGCGCCGCGCAACACCTACCGCTGCGCCGACGGTCAGTGGGTCGCGGTCTCCACCAGCGCGCAGTCGATCGCCGAGCGGGTGCTCCACCTGGTCGGGCGTCCCGACCTGGCCGCGCAGCCGTGGTTCGCCTCCGGCCGGCAGCGCGCCGAGCACGCCGACGAGCTCGACGACGCGGTGGGCGAGTGGATCGGCAGGCGCAACCGCGACGAGGTGATCGAGGAGTTCGAGAAGGCGCAGGCCGCGGTCGCCCCGATCTACACCGCGGCCGACGTGCTGGAGGACCCGCAGTTCCGGGCGCTCGGCAGCATCGTCCGGATCGAGGACGACGAGCTGGGCCCGATCCGGTTCCAGAACGTGCCGTTCCGCCTGTCGGAGACCCCGGGCCGGGTCCGGACGTCGGGCCCGCCGCTGGGCCGGCACACCGCCGAGGTGCTCGCCCGCTACGGCGTGGACGAGGCGCGGCTGGAGCAGCTGCGCGCAGCGGGTGCGGTGTGACGGCGCCGGTCACCGCGCTCGGCCGGGCCCGCAGCTGGCTCTACGTCCCGGCCCACCGCACCGATCTCGTGGCCAAGGCGCTGGCCGGCGCCGCCGACGCGGTGGTGCTCGACCTCGAGGACGCGGTACCGCCGCAGGCCAAGGACACCGCGCGCGACGCGGCCGTCGCGGCCCTGGAGGCGCCCCGGTCCGTGCCGGTGTGGGTGCGGATGAACACCCTCGACAGCCCGTGGGCACACGCCGACATCGACGCACTGGCGAGCGCCCGCCCCGACGGGGTGCGCGTGCCCAAGGCGGCCGACGTCGCCGCGGCCGCGGAGCTCGCCGACCGGCTCGCCGTGCCGGTGCACCTGCTACTGGAGTCGGCGCTGGGTGTCGAGAACGCGTTCCTGCTGGCCCGGTGCCACCCGCTGGTCGCCGGTGTGTCGCTCGGTGAGGCCGACCTTGCCGCCGACCTGCACGTCCGCAACCCCACAGCGCTGCGGTGGGCCCGCCAGCGGGTGGTCGTGGCCAACAGGGCCGCCGGCCTCCCCAGCCCGGTCGCCGCGGTCTGGACCGACCTCGCCGACCTCGACGGCCTCGCCGCCGACAGCATCGCCGCGCGCGACGACGGCTTCTTCGGCCGCTCGGTGATCCACCCGACCCAGCTCGAACCCGTACACCGGGCGTTCACCCCGGCGCCGGCCGAGATCGACTCGGCACGTGCGCTGCTCGACTCGCTGCAGACCGCCGCGGAGAACGGGGAGAGCGCATTCGTGGACGAACGCGGCCGGTTCGTCGACCCCGCGGTGGTCGCGGGCGCGCGCTGGCTGCTCGACCTCGCACCCGGACTCGACGATCCGGCCGCCACGACGGCGGCCGGGAGGGAACGCTCATGACGACCGCCCGAACCACAGGCGCCACCGACCCCACCACGGCCGCCCTGCTCGCCGCGATCGCCCGCGGCGTGCGGACCGTCGAGCTCAGCCATCCGCTCGTCACCGGCATGTCGACGTCGCCGAACCATCCCGGGTTCCGGATGACGTTGATCCGCCGCCACGGCGACACCGTGCGTCCCGACGGCGGGTCCGCCTCCAACGAGCTCATCATCACCGGGGGTCACGTCGGCACCCACGTCGACGCGCTCTCACACGTCAGCCAGGACGGGTGCCTGCACGGCGGCGTGGACGCCGAGGCGGGGCAGCGCGGCGGCAGGCACGCCGAGCACGGCGCCGAGCGCATTCCGGCGATGATCACGCGAGGCGTGCTGCTCGACGTCGCGGCCGCGCGTGGTGTCGAGGTGCTCGAGGGTGGGCACGGAATCACCGCCGACGACCTCGCGACGGCCGCGGAGCGGGCCGGCGCCGAACCCGGCCGGGGTGACGTCGCTCTGGTGCGCACCGGCTGGGCCCGGCACTTCGCCGACCCCGTGGCCTACATCGGCCACGACAGCGGCGTGCCGGGGGTCAGCGAGGACGGTGCGCGCTGGCTGGTCGAGCGCGGCGTGATCGCGACCGGCGCCGACACCACGGCCTACGAGCGCATCCCGCCGGGAACGGGCCACCGCGTGCTGCCCGTGCACCGGATCCTGCTGGTGGAGAACGGCATCCACATCATCGAGCACCTGGACATGGAGGAGGCCTCCCGCCAGGGGCTCACCGAGTTCCTGTTCGTGCTGGCCCCGCTGCGGATCGTCGGGGGCACCGGGTCGCCGGTGCGTCCGGTTGCGGTGGTGGGGGTATGAAGAATCCAACCCCGGCACAGCAGGTGGGGATGCTCGCCGAGCGGGTTGTCCGCGACGGCCTTCCTGCCTTCCTGCGTGACGATCTCGCCGCCCGCACGGTCGACGTGCTCGGCAACTGCCTCGCCGCACGGGGCGAGGAGCCCGCGCGGATCGTCGACGCCGTCGTGCGCGAGTGGGGCGGCACGGGCGTCGCCACCGCCGTCGGGTCGCGCGACCGGCTGCCCGCCCCGTCGGCCGCGCTCGTCAACGGCACCCTCGCGCACAGCCTGGACTTCGACGACACCCACCTGCCCTCGGTGCTGCACCCGTCCTCCGCGGTGCTGCCCGCCGCGCTGGCCGTCGCCGAGCAGGTGGGGGCGTCCGGCACGGCGATGCTCGACGCCGCAGCCGTCGGCATCGAGGTGACCTGCCGCCTCGGGATGGCGGGCTACGACGAGGAGCTGGGCAACTCGGTGTTCTTCGAGCACGGCCAGCACGCCACCGCGATCTGTGGGGCGATCGGGGCCGCCGTGGCGGCCGGGATGCTGCGCCGGCTCGACGCCGACACGATCACCTCGGTGATCGGCATCGCGGCCAGCATGGGCGCGGGCATCATCGAGGCCAACCGCACCGGCGGCACGATCAAGCGCGTGCACTGCGGGTGGGCAGCGCACGCCGGTGTGGCCGCTGCCGACCTCGCGCGCCACGGGCTCACCGGACCACCGACCGTGTTGGAGGGCCGTTTCGGGTTCCTGCAGGCGTTCTGCGGCGACCGGGCGCATGTCGAGCGGGTCACCGACGGGCTCGGCGAGCAGTGGGAGACACCAGGGATCTTCTTCAAGCCCTATCCGTGCAACCACTTCACCCATGCCGGCATCGACGCGGCGCTGGCGCTGCGGGCGTCGGGAGTGACGGCGGAGTCGGTGCGGCGCCTGACGCTCGGCGTCCCCGCTCCCGTGCTGCGCACCATCGCCGAGCCTCCGGAGGAGAAGGCGCGGCCCCGCTCGGGCTACCACGCCGCCTTCAGCGGTCCGTACACCGTCGCGGCGGCCCTGCTGGGCGGCGGCGGCCTCGGGCTCTTCCACGAGGACTTCACCGACGCGGCCGCTGCCGACCCCGCCCGGCTGGCGCTCGCGGCGCTGGTGCGGTGCGAGGCCGACGCGGAGTCCACCGCGATCTTCCCGCGCCAGTTCCCCGCGGTGCTCACCGCCGAGCTGGCCGACGGCCGCACCGTCACCGAACGGGTGCGGGCCAACCGCGGAGGCCCGCAGCGGCCGCTGTCGGACGCCGAGCTGTCGGTGAAGTTCACCGGCAACGCCGAACGGTCGGTGAGCCCCGAGGCCGCCCGGCAGCTCGCACAGGCCGTCTGGGATCTTCGGGACGGACGCGACGTCGCAGGCGTCACAGAGCTTCTTCGCCAGGCGTCTTAATTGCGTTCCTCTTAGCGGAACGGTTGTAACGACCTGGTAGACACCCACAATTGCGGGCTCAACGCATTGACCCGGAATGGCACCGGATGCCAGGCTCGACCGAACAAACGGAAAGCGTTCCGACCAGCGGAACGAATTCGATGTGAGCCCGTTCCAGTCGCAGCACAGCGAGGTACGCCGCCAATGAGGACCCGTTTTCGCTGGGCGACGATCGTTCTGGTCGTCGCGCTGATCATCATCAACTACATCGACCGCAGCGCGATCTCCTTCGCCGTCGCTCCGCTGGAGCAGGAGTTCGGAATCACCACGGCCCAGTACGGCGTCATCAGCAGCGCCTTCTCGGTCGGCTACATGGTGTTCGCCTTCTTGTCCGGCCCGCTCGTCGACCGCTTCGGCCCGCGCCGCGTGCTCCTGGTGGCGATCACCATCTTCTCGATCTCCGTGGCGCTCATCCCGGTGGCCGGAGGGTTCGCCGGACTGCTGCTCCTGCGGATCCTCCTCGGCGCAGGCGAGGCACCCGCCTTTCCTGCCGCTACCCGGATCGTCAGTCGCTGGCTGCCGTCGGTGGAGCGAGGGTTCGCCCTGGCGCTCATCGGCGGGGTCGCGGTCTCCGGCAGCCTGCTGATCGCCGGGCCGCTGCTCACCCAATTGATCGCCCTGATCGACTGGCGTGGCACGTTCTGGCTGATGGCCGTGCTCGGGATCGCCTGGGCGATCGCCGCGATCGGCCTGCTCACCAACACCCCCGAGGAGTCCCGCCGCGTCAACGGGCGCGAGTTGGCTCATATCGCCGCAGGGCGGGTGGCGGAGGAGTCGGCGAGCCGCGGCCGCGTCGACTGGAGGGCGCTGCTCACCAACCGCAACCTGTGGATCGTCGCCGCCGGCTACTTCGCCTGGGGCTTCATGTTCTGGGGCTTCCTCTACTGGCTGCCGCAGTACCTCTCGTCCTACGGACTGAGCATCAAGGAAGTCGGCGCCTTCTCGGTGGCCCCGTGGGCCGCCGGCGTGGTCGGCGCGCTGGTCGGCGGGTTCGTCGTCGACCGGTTCTACGCCCGCACGCAGAGCATCCGCAGCCGCTTCACGATCATGGGCGTCGCACTGCTGCTGTCGGCCTGCTCGCTGATCCCCGTCTTCCTCCACCCCACCCTCACCGTCGCGCTGGTGTTCATCTCGCTCGGCGTCGGGTTCGGGTTCATCACCGGCGGGATCTGGTGGGTCGCCTCGATCGACGCCGAGCCCGCCCAGCCGGCCAGCGCGGCCGGGTTCACCGACGCCTCGTTCGCCCTGTCCGGGATCCTGGCGCCGATCATCATGGGCCTGATCGTCTCCGGCACCGGCACGTTCACCAGCGGCTTCGTTCTCATGAGCGTGCTGGCCGCCGCCGGCGCACTGCTCATGCTGTTCGGTCCCCGGGAACGCCGCGTCGCGCCGTCCGACACCGTGCGGGCCACCTCGGCGTGACCGAGCGGCCCGCCGGTCAGAAGGGGGCGATCGACCAGTCGCCGGACGACGTCACGATCGCGACGGCCGGGGCGCGCAACGGCACCGTGCCTTCGTAGGAGCCGATCTCGTTCACGGCGAGTTCGGTCGTGTCCCCGCCCACGATCCACACGGCGAAGTTCGACTCTCCGCGGTTCTTGATCAGCGCCCGTGTCGTGGCGGCATTGATGGCGACCACGTCGTCGCCCGTCCCGCTGACCCTGGCACCGTCGGTGATCCGGACAGCCGACAAGCCCGGCGTCACAGTCACCTTCCACGATCCGTTCGCGGTGATCGTCAGCATGGACGTCCGCGCCGTGTCGGAGACGTCGATGAGGTGGCGCCCCGAATAGCCACCGATCTCGTTGACCAGAAGAGCCTCTCTGCCGTCCGTCTTCAGCGCCGTGTTGCCGGAGCATTGGAGGCATTCGAAATCGAGGACGGCCACGCCGACCGGCTTCTCGAGGTTCAGCACCTCGTCGCCCTGTCCTCCATAGGAGATCGGTGCGGCGGGCGGGCCCGGGGCCAGATCGATCGTGTCGGCCGGCACAGCTTTCACCGATGCCGGGACGTGTTCGCCGAGGACCATGGCCGGTGCGTCCGGTCCCGCGCTCGTGTTGATCACGATGATGAGCAGCACGGCGACGGCAGCGACGCTCCACGGCCACTTCTTCCGCTTCACCTTCGGCGCAACCAGCACCGGCCGGACCGGGTAGGGCGGTGCCGAGTACATGGGTTGTGTCGACTCGGACGACTGCCGGGCATGGCTGGGCGGCACGAGGTAGTGAGACATCCGAGCTCCAACTCTCGATGGTCCCCCGACCCATGGAGCTATCGGCGACGGCAGTCGGCGCCGTTACAACTGTGCGTGTCCGGCGTGTCACGCACGGTCAGAACGGCGCCGATCGCCCACCCGTCGATCTACGTCGTGGTGGAGTCGCTCGCGGCGGCCGGGACCGACGCCGGTGCCACCGCATTCGGCGCGGTGCGCCGCCACGGACCTCCGAAGAAGCAGATGGCCACCCCGAAAACGACCATGCAGCCGGCGGTGATCCCCATCCACACCTGCCAGTTCGTGGCCGCGACCACCTGTGGCGCCACGAGGAGCACCACCACGGCCATGCCCTTCACGAGGAAGGAGAACAGGCCCCAGGCCGTGCCCTGCAACCGCGGATCGATGTTCTCGGCGTCCTCCGAGAAGTTCGCCATCCAGGGCGAGTAGGCGGCACCGAGCAGCCCACCGAGGAAGAGTCCGGTGACCATGAGTGCAGGAATGGAAACGGTGTCGCGCCCGATCAGCCACACCAGCACCAGCAGGACGACCAGCCCGGCGATGGTGCCACCGAGCTCGAAGGGGCGACGCAGTTGCCACCGGTCCGACAGGCGCCCGGCGGCGACGACGATCACCAGGTCCAGGATCCAGAACACCGTCATCACCGAGGACGCCTGAGCGGTGCTCATGTCGAAGGTCTGCACGAGCATCGTCTGCCCGTAGAGCGTGAGCGTCAGGTACAGCACCAGCCAGAACGCGATGCCGATGACGTGAGCCCAGATCGTGCGGTGCACGAGCAGGTCACGCATCTGCGGGGGTCGCGTCTCGTCCACGGCGCTGCGGACCGACCGCTCGGTCTGCACGATCTTGGCCCGCAACGCGGGAGAGAGCTCGGCGATGTTCAGCGCGATCACCACCGAGACCACGAGCGAGATCGCACCCATGATCACGAACTGGGACTCCCACGCGCCGTTGAACAGTGTCAGGGTGGCCCCGGCGATCGCCGCTGCCAGGAAGTTCGCCCCCACCGGTCCCCACGTCCAGAACCCGAAGGCCTGCGCACGGCCCATGCGAGGGGAGAAGTCACGAACGAGCGGAGCGGTGCTGGCCACCGCCACACCGTCGATGAACGCCAGCACCACCCGGGCCACGAGCAGTTCGGTCGGCGTCTGGACCAGCACCATTCCGAAACAGCACAGGGAGGTGAGCATCATGAGCGGGACCAGCAGCCGTACGCGTCCGACCTTGTCGGTGAGTCTGCCGCCGATCATCCCGGCCACCGCACCCGCCACGGCCGCGGCGGCCGAGATCGCCCCGTACGTCCCCAGGCTCATGTGCAGGTCCTCGAGCAGGAGCGGCACGACCGGGGCGATCACCGCTTCGTAGGAGCAGATGAGACTGGCCAGCACGGCCATCGCCAGGATGCGCAGCCTGCGACTGCCTGTGGGGTACTCGTCGAGTTGGCGTACGTACGAAGGGCTCACGGCGACCTCCTTGTCGCAAAGACCCGAATGTCACGCCAAGCCACACTGGAATGCGGCTCTAGAAGACGCTTCTCAGATTCGTCCCCTGCGGGAGGAGATGTCAAGGTCGAGAACGGAGGTGCCGGGACGCCACGCCCTACCCCCTGCCGGGTGCCGGTCGCCCTCGACGAGCGCGGTGGGCCTTCCGTCAGTCGGCGGGCGTCTGCTCCGACCTGGTGACCAGCGCGACGCCGATGGCGGCCAACACCGTTCCGATCATCGCTCCCGCCTCCAGCGGTTGGCCCAGCAACGGGATGGCGGCCAGCGCGGTCACGGGCGGAACCAGGAAGAGGTAGCTCGTGGCCGCCCCGCCGCCCCTGCGCCGCAGCAGGACGAAGAGCAGGACGAGCCCGCCGATGGAGCTCACGAGACTTGCCCACACGATGGGCCAGATCGCGGCAAACGTGACCGGTATGGACAGGCCGCCATGGCCGAGGGCGAGCGGTGTGATCGCGGCCGTGGCCACGAGCAGTTGCACCGTCAGGCCGCTCCGGAGATCCATCACCGCACCGAATCGCTTCTGGTACAACGTGCCCCCGGCGAATGCCGCCAGCGATACGAGCAAGGCGAAGAGCCCCGCCACGGAAACACCGCCGCCGAGTTCGGAACCGACCGCGGCCGCAACTCCGAGCAGGCCGAGCACCAATCCGGCCCATTGCCGCTTTCGCAGCAGCTCGCCGAACGCGGGGACGGCGATCGCCGCGATCACCAGCGGGCCCGCGCTGGCGATCAATGACGCGAGACCCGCGGACACCCCGAGGCCCAAACCGATGTAGATGCCGCCGAACTGAACGGCATGCAACACGAATCCCGTGACGGTCAGATGGATCCATGCCATCGGCCTGCGCGGCCATGGGGCACGGGTCGCGATGGCGACGGCGCCCATCACCACCGCGGCCACCAGGAATCGCCACCACAACAGCGTGAGAGGCGACATCTCGCGCATGCCGATCTTCCCGACCAGATAGCCGCTCGACCAGATCGCGATGAACAGAGCGCCGGGAAGCGCGGCAAGCAGAAGGGCCTTCACCTTCGCGAGCAGCCGACCGGCCGCGCTGTCGCGCACATCGGAGGCACACTCCCGGTGCCCGGCGGAGACGTCGGCAGAGCCTGCACGAGCACCTGTGGAGGCGGGCAGTATTCGCATGTCCTGAATCCGATCCGGAACGAATGGCGGGGAATTCTGTTTCATTCTGCGAATGCACGAATCCGTTGCCACCCACGGACGCGGGCAGGAGTCAGCAGCGAGGATTCGTGGAACGCGAGTTTGCGGAATCGACGCCAGGCCCAGCACCCGTCGAACGGTCTTGCCGGAAACGGCGAGCGGGACATCGATCCGCCACGGCGCGTCGATACGCCGGGATCGTGGGACGAAAGGTCAGCCCTTGTTCGGCTTGCTCGCGGCGTGCTTCGCAAAGAAGTCGGCCAGCGGGGCGCCCACTGCCCTGGGATCGTTCTCCGTCGGGATGTGGCCGGCGTTCGCAACACGCACGAGCGTCGTGTTCGGCACCTCGGCGGCGAACCGCTCGGCGTTGTGAACCTGCTGGAAGGGATCGTCCTGACCCCAGACCAGCAGCTTCGGAGTGGCGGATGCGCGCAGCGACGGCATCAGATCGAGGGTGTAGCGCTTGTCCGCCGCAGCGGCGAAGGCCATCCAGGACCGCGCAACACGCTCCACGGCGAGCGGCTCGAGGTACTCCTCCACCAGCGCATCGGTCGCCGCGCCGGCCAGCGCATCGACGACCGCCCCACGCCGGATCTCGACCAGGTCGCGCGCCGACGTTGCGGCGACCAGGGCCGGATCGCTGAACCGGGCGATCCTGGGCTGCGGCCACGAATCGTAGGTCACGCCGTTGACCAGCGCGAAAGCGTTGACGGAGCCCGCGGCGAGCAGGTGCTGCGCGATCGCGCCACCGATGTCGTGCCCGACGATCGACACAGGCCCGTCGACACCGAGCGCGCGGGCGAAGCGCATCACCCAGGCGGAAAGCTCGGGGATGGTCGCGGTCCGCATCGTGAGCTCTCCCCCGGAGCGACCGAACCCGGGCAGGTCCACGGCGACAGGCCGGAGACCCGCAGCAGCGAGATCGTCCAGGATCGGGAGAAAGACTCGGCTCCAGTACGTGCCGTGCAGCATCAGGACGACCGGGCCGTCGCCTGCGGTCAAATAGCTTGCCGGCGCGCCGTCGACGTCCACGGTCGCGCGCTTCTCATCGTTCGGTGACATCCGATCTCCTCCACTTCTCGGTTCGTCGGCGACGAACTTACTCGTGTAAGCACCCCGGGACCGGTTCTTATGCCGGTCCCGGGGACCAGGACGTGTGCGTCGGGTCACGGACCTCCGAGGACGTCCGCGATGCTCAGGTGCTGCTCGGAGCGTGCTGCGTCAGAAGATTCTCGAAGAAGTTGTGGCGAGGATGTCGAGACCGGCGTGGCGGCTCCGTCCCAGGGCCAGATGCAGCCACCGTGGCCGCACCGCACCGAGGAGACCAGCATGGCGAAGTACCTGCTACTCAAGCACTACCGCGGCGCCCCCGAGGCCGTGAACCCCGTTCCGATGGACCAGTGGACCCCGCAGGAGGTCCACGACCACGTGCAGTACATGAACGACTTCGCCGCCCGGCTCGAGAGCACCGGTGAGTACGTCGACAGCCAGGCGCTCTCCCCCAAGGGCACGTTCGTCCGGTACGACGGGGAGGGTCGGCCGCCGGTCACCGACGGGCCCTTCGCGGAGACCAAGGACCTCATCGCCGGCTGGATGGTGATCGACGTCGACACCTACGAGCGCGCGCTCGCGCTCGCCGGCGAGCTGTCGGCAGCCCCCGGAGCAGGCGGCAAGCCGATCCACGAATGGCTCGAGCTGCGCCCGTTCCTGGGCGCAGCGCCCACGGTCACCGAGTAACCAGACCGGCCAGGGAAGATCGGCTGATGGACGAACTGCTGCTGAGGGAGCTGACTCCCGCGGTGATCGGCGTCCTCGTGCATCGCGGAGTCGATTTCGCGACGGCCGAGGACGCCGTGCAGGAAGCACTCATCCAGGCCGCGCTGACCTGGCCGGGCCGGCAACCTGCCGACCCGAAGGGCTGGCTGGTCACGGTCGCCTGGCGCAAGTTCCTCGACGCCCGCCGCTCCGAGGTCTCGCGTCGCGACCGGGAGCAGCGGGTCGAGGCCGAGCCGCCGCCCGGACCGGCGGAGACCGCGGACGACACGTTGCAGCTCTTCTTCCTCTGCGCCCATCCGTCGCTGACCCCGGCGTCCGCTGTGGCCCTCACGCTGCGGGCCGTCGGTGGCTTGACCACCCGGCAGATCGCCCAGGCGTATCTCGTGCCGGAGGCGACGATGGCGCAGCGGATCAGCCGGGCCAAGCGCACGGTCGGCGACGTGCGGTTCGACGAGCCGGGCGACCTGGCGACGGTGCTACGGGTGCTCTACCTGGTCTTCAACGAGGGTTACACCGGGGACGTCGACCTGGCGGTGGAGGCGATCCGGCTCACCCGGCAGTTGGCGTCGTTGACCGATGACGAGGAGACCGCGGGGCTGCTGGCGTTGATGCTGCTGCACCACGCTCGGCGACCGGCGCGGACCAGGCGCGACGGCAGCCTGGTCCCGCTGGCCGAGCAGGACCGCTCCCGTTGGGACACCTCGCTCATCGCCGAGGGCGTTGCAGTCCTGCAGAAAGCGCTGGGTCGCGACCGACTCGGTGAGTTCCAGGCCCAGGCCGCCATCGCCGCCCTGCACGCCGACGCGCCGCGCGCCGAAGAGACCGACTGGGTGCAGATCGTCGGCTGGTACGACGAGTTGCTCCGGCTCACCGGGAGCCCGGTCGTGGAGCTCAACCGGGCCGTCGCGATCGGCGAGGCCGACGGCTCCGCGGCCGGCCTCGCAGCCTTGGCCAGGGTGGACCCCGGCCTGCCTCGCCACACCGCCGCCTCGGCATACCTCCACGAGAAGGCGGGTGACCTCGAGACCGCGGCACGGCTGTATGCCGACGCCGCCCGGTCCGCCCCCAACCTGGCCGAACGTCACCACCTCACCCTGCAGGCAGCGCGGATCACCCAAGCCCTGCGCGGGTGAGTCCGTTACTCGGCGGCGGGGCGGAAGTGCGTGATGATCCGCTCCGCGTAGAACACATCCCACGGCGTGTTCGGATGCTGGGCGGTGTGTTCCTTGCCGGAGCCGACGAGCACGTAGACCAGCTCACTGGGGACCGGCGTGACACCGAGGACCTCCGGCAGCCTCGACAGTCTGATCAACCAGTCGGCGTACCAGGAGGCCCAGTCGGAGTCCTCACCGTCGACGAGGCGGTACACCTGGTGATGGGTCTCACCGGCCCCGCGCAGAATCGCGGCCAGCGCGGCGACCTGGTCGTCCATCGTGGTCCTCCCGTCGATCGGGGCCGCTCAGCCAGCGTCCTCGCTGGTCACGCGGCGGGCGCGGCTCGGCTGCACCCGCATCGGCTCGCCAGGCATCTTGGGATACTCGGGCGGGTAGGGCAGGTCGCCGAGCCCGCGGTCGCGCTCGTCGGCGGCATACCAGTCGAGCACGGTCTCGAGGCCGCCGATCGCGTCGTCCATGCCCGCGTGCGGGTCGCCGCGTTCCGCGAACAGTCCCGGCACCGTCCTGACGTCGAAGTCCTCCGGCTCGATGTCGGGAAGCGTGTCCCAGGTGACCGGCATCGACACGGTGGCCCGCGGCCGCCCGCGAACCGACCATGCGGAGGCGACCGTGCGGTCGCGCGCGGCCTGGTTGTAGTCGAGGAAGACGCGCTCGCCGCGCTCTTCCTTCCACCAGTCGACGGTGGCCTTCGCCGGCAGCCGCTCGGCCACCCGGCGCGCGATCGCGATCACCGCGTGCCGGACCGCGATGAAGTCCCACTCGGGCCGGATCCGGGAGAACACGTGGATGCCCCGGCCGCCCGAGGTCTTGGGCCAGCCCACCAGACCGGCCTCGTCGAGCACCTCGCGCAGCACGACCGCCACCGCCTTCGCGTCGTCGAAGTCGGTGCCCGGCTGGGGGTCGAGGTCGATGCGCAGCTCGTCCGGACGGTCGGTGTCGGCGCGGCGCACGGGCCACGGGTGGAAGTCGAACGTGCCCATGTTCGCCGCCCACACCAGCACGGCCTGCTCCGTGGGGCACAGTGACTCGGCGGTGCGGCCGCTCGGAAACGTCACCCGCGCGGTCTCGACGTAGTCGGGGGCGCCTTTCGGCAGCCGTTTCGAGTAGAACGGCTCGCCGTCTACCCCGTCGGGATAGCGCTTGAGGTTGGTCGGCCGATCGCGCAGCACCCCGAGCAGCGGCTCCGCCACGGCGCGGTAGTACTCGACCACCTCGCCCTTGGTGATCCCGCGCTCCGGGAAGTACAGCCGATCGGCGCTGGTCAGACGCACTTCACGGGGGCCGTGCGGCCCGGGGACGGTGAGCACCACCGCGCTCTTGCTCGCCACGGTGGCGCACGCTACCGGCTACCCTCGACCGATGCGCGAACTCCACGACCCGAAACGCACAACCAGGTCACGGCAGTTCGACGACGAGCTGATCGGCCTCGACCCCGACGACCCCGAGGCCCAGGCCTTCGCCGCGCACCTCGACCGCATGCAGCAGCACGCCCCCGCGTACACGGTGGAGGGCTACATCGCGGGCGTCAGCAACTTCGCCGACTCGGCCAACCGGGCGGAGGGCGGCCGACGCTGGGCGGCCGTGCTGGTGGTCATGCTGCTTCTCGCCGTGGCGGCCTACATCATCTGGGAAGCCCTGGTGTTCGTGCTGGTCACCTGGCTGTAGCGGCAGGACCCCGCTCGGCGGCACGAAGGGCGCATCCCGACATAGTCTGGAGAGCATGGATCCCCAGACCGATCAGCCGCCGAAGGTCGTCAAGAGCGACGCCGAGTGGCGCGAGCAGCTCACCCCCGCCGAGTACCAGGTCCTGCGCAAGGCCGGCACGGAGCGGGCGTTCACCGGTGAGTACACCGACACCAAGACCGCCGGCGTCTACTCCTGCCGGGCGTGCGGTGCCGAGCTGTTCCGCTCCGACACCAAGTTCGAGTCGCATTGCGGATGGCCGTCCTTCTTCACCCCGCTCGCGGGCGAAGCCGTGATCGAACGCGTCGACACGAGCCTGGGAATGAAGCGCGTCGAGGTGCTGTGCGCCAACTGCCACAGCCACCTCGGGCACGTCTTCGAGGGCGAGGGCTACGGAACACCCACCGACCTTCGCTACTGCATCAACTCGATCTCGCTGCGTCTGGAGCCCGACGCCTAGGAGCGCGCTGAACCCTCCTGGCGATCTCCTCCGCTCGGCCCTTTTGTCCGGCTGGCGCGACCGGTAGGAGTGTGATCCACACCCCAGTCGCCGCGCCGGAGGTCCTCCATGCCGCGTTCCCGTCCGCTGCACATCCTGCTGGCCGGCGTGATCGGATTGACGGCATGGACGCCGGCTGTCGCGGCGGCGGACCCGCCGGACGACGGCCTGGACGGGAGCAGGCCGCGACCGGGCTACATGATCGTGCTGCCCGAGCTCGACCCGCTGCCCGTCGATGGGGGCGAGACCACGCTCTTCGTCGGGATCAACGAGCACGCGGGGTATGCCGCCGAGGTCCCGCCGCAGTGGAACGGCGACCTCGTCCTGTGGGCCCACGGCTTCCGCGGCAACGGGGCGGACCTCACGGTCGACGCGCCGCCGTACGGGCTGCGGGAGCGGTTCATCTCACAGGGCTACGCGTGGGCGGCGTCGTCCTATGACCGCAACGGTTACGACGTCGCCTCCGGCGTCCAGTCCACCGCGGCGCTGGCGACGGAGTTCACCGAGCTCGTGAGGGCGCCGGAGCGGACCTACCTCGCGGGCGTCTCGATGGGTGGGCACGTGGTGGCCCGGGCGCTGGAGGAGCACCCGAACACCTACGCGGGTGCGCTGCCGATGTGCGGCGTGCTCGGCGACCACGAGCTCTTCGACTACTTCCTCGACTACCAGTTGACCGCCGGTGCCCTGGCCGACGTGCCCGCGTACCCGGCCGGTCCCGACTTCGCCACGGCGGTGCTCCCGCGGATCTACGGCGGTCTCGGGCTCGCCGAGGGCGACCCGGCCGTCGATACCCCGGCTGCCCAGCAGCTGCGGGCGGCCACCGTGCTCGACTCCGGCGGCCCACGACCCGGCGCCGACGCCTCGTTCGCCTATTGGAAGGACTTCCTGTTCGGCCTCGCCGTGCCCGACGCGTCACCGACGCCCGTCGATGGCGTGGCCGTCGATCCCGGGGTCGTGGCGGGCAACGTCGGCACCGACTACGCCCCGGACGAGCCGGTCGACCTCGACGCGGACGTGCAGCGCGTCGATGTGGCCGACGAGCGCACGCGGGAGTCCCGCGGGCTCACCCCCGTCGCGCAGGTGTTGGGCAAGCCGGATGCGCCCGTGCTGTCGTTGCACGACCTCGGCGACATGTTCGTGCCGTTCTCCATGGAGCAGGTCTACGCGGCGGAGGTGCAGCAGGCCGGCCGCGACGAGCTCCTCGTGCAGCGGGCGATCCGCGCCACCGGCCACTGCGAGTTCTCCCCCGCCGAGGCCGGCCAGGCATGGGACGACCTCGTGGCATGGGTGGAGGACGGCACGCGACCCGAGGGCGACGACGTGACGGACCCCGAGACCGTGGCCGACCCGGACTTCGGCTGCCGCTTCACCGATGCGGCCGCCTACTCCGCGAGCGGCAGCCCCGGGGAGGACAACACGCGCCCGCTGTTCGCGCCCTGCCCCTGAGCCAGGGTCAGGGGCACCGGACGGTCAGGGGAAGGTGACGACGAGTTCGCTCGGCTGCACCCGCGGCCCGGTGAAGAAGGGCACCTCCTGGCGGACGTGCCTGCGGGCCTCCGTGGCCCGCAGGTGCCGCATGAGGTCGACGATCCGGTCGAGCTGGTCGGCCTCGAAGGCGAGGATCCACTCGTAGTCGCCGAGCGCGAACGCCGGCACGGTGTTGGCGCGCACGTCGGGGTAGCTGCGGGCCTGCATGCCGTGGTCGGCGAGCATCTGGCGGCGCTCGTCGTCGGGCAGGAGGTACCAGTCCAGCGACCGCACGAACGGGTAGACGCAGACGTAGCGCTTGGCCTCCTCCCCCGCGATGAACGCGGGCAGGTGGCTCTTGTTGAACTCCGCGGGGCGGTGCAGCGCCACCTGGCTCCAGACCGGGGCGAGGACGCGGCCGAGCGTGGTGGTGCGGCGGAGGTCGGCGTACGCGGCCTGCAACGCCTCGACGTTCTCGGCGTGCCACCAGATCATGAAATCCGCGTCGGCGCGCATCCCCGCAAGGTCGTACACGCCGCGGACGGCCACGCCCTTGTCGGCCAGCGCGTCGAGGAACTCCGTGAACTGTGTGGCCGTCTCGGTGCGGTCCTCGCCGAGCTTCCCCGGTTCCACTCGGAACACGGACCACATGGTGTAGCGGATGGTGGCGTTCAGATCGGCGTAGTCGAGACGAGCCATGCCCCCATCCTGCCACTGCGCAGGGACCGCACGGTCGGCACTCTCGATCGCTGGAACCGGCCGAGCGGGCCGTTCGCGTGGAATGCGGTCACGCCGGCGCGGGATGCGCCGTCAGGTGCTCGACGAGGCGTTCGGCGGCCGCTCGGCCCGTGCCGATGCACGCCGGGACCCCCACGCCGTGCAGGGCCGACCCCGCCACGGCGAGCCCCGCGGGGAGCCCGTGCTCGATCGCCCGCACGCGGTCGAGGTGGCCCACCCCGTACTGCGGCAGGCCCCCGCCCCAGCGCTGGACGTGGACGGCGACAGGTTCGGCGGTGATCCCGGTGAGTGCGGCGAGGTCGGCCCGGACCCGGCGGACGAGCTCGGCGTCGTCGACCTGCAGGGTGGCGGCCTCGCCGAACCGGCCGAGAGACGCGCGCAGCCGGACCAGGCCGTCGGGCGACAGGTGGGACCACTTGTTCGTCGAGTGCGTGAAGGCCTTCGCCGACAGCGGTTCCCCGGTGGCGATCAGGGCACCCGAGGTGGGCGGCAGGCCTGCCGCGTCCTCGCCGAGATAGGCCAGCGCGACGACGACCGAGGAGGCCAGCTCGATCTCCGCCGCGGCCTGGGCGGCGGACGGCGCCGCCTCGGACAGCAGCCGGGCCGCGGCGGGCGCCGGGATCGCCAGCACCACGGCGTCCACGTCGAGCACCTCCGGGGCCGTGGTGGGCCCCAGCGTGAGACGCCAGCCGGTGTCGTGGGGACGCAGCTCCCGGACCGTGGTGCCGAGCCGCAGGTGGGCGTCCGCCGCGGCTACGAGGGCGTCGAGGAGCACCCGGTAGCCACCGGAGAGGGCACCGAAGACGGGGGCAGGAGCGGCGTCCCGGAGAGCGGGTGGCGGAGCCGGGGTGGCCGCGTCGGCCGCCGCCGTCAGCGACGGGGCGCCGTCGTCGAGGGCGGCGGCGAGAGCGGGGATGGTGGCGCGCAGGCCGAGCGCGTCGACCCGGCCCGAGTAGACCCCACCCAGCAACGGGTCGGCGAGGCGGTCGGCGAGCTCGTCGCCGAACCGCTCCCGTAGCAACCCGCCCAGCGCGACGTCGCCCCCGCGCTCCCAGCCCAGCGGCAGGCCGGGCTCCGCGGCGACCGCGGCCAGCCCGGCCGCGGAGAGCAGGCCGTCGAGCCGCGCGGCGCTCGTGGGCACGCCGAGCAGGGTGGCGGCGGGCAGCGCCGAGCTGTGCCCGTCGGCCCGCAGGGACGCCTTCGCCGCGGTGGGATGCACCTGCTCGCCGCTGAGACTCAGCTCGGCGAGCAGCACCGCCATCTCGGGGCGCCGGGCCAGGTACGCCTCGGCGCCGACGTCGTAGGGCACGCCGGCGAGGTCCACGGTGTGCAGCACACCGCCGGTGCGGTCGCGCTGCTCGAGCACCGTGATCGTCGCGCCGGGGCCGAGCCGCGTGCGCAGCCGGTGCGCCGCGGCGAGCCCGGAGACGCCCGCCCCCACCACCGCGATCCGCGGGGCGCCGGACGAGGTCGTGCCGTTCGTCACGGCTGCAGGCCGTGCACCAGGTCGGCGAGCCGGGTGAGGACGTCCGGATCGGTGCTGGGCAGCACCCCGTGGCCGAGGTTGAAGATGTGGCCCGGCGCCCGGTGGCCCTCGTCGACGATCCGGCGGGTCTCGGCCTCGATGGACGCCCAGTCGGCGAAGAGCACGGCGGGGTCGAGGTTGCCCTGCACGGCATGGGCGCCACCGACCCGGCGCGCGGCCTCGTCGAGCGGGATGCGCCAGTCGACGCCCACGACGTCGGCGCCCGCCTCCGCCATGGCGCCGAGCATCTCGCCCGTGCCCACACCGAAGTGGATCCGCGGCACACCGGTGTCGGCGAGCCCGGTGAGCACCTTGGCCGAGTGCGGCTGGGCGTAGGCCCGGTAGTCGCGCTCCGAGAGCGCCCCGGCCCACGAGTCGAACAGCTGGACGGCGTCGACGCCGGCGTCGATCTGGGCCCGCAGGAACACCCCGGCGATCTCGGCGAGCCGACCCATCAGCGCGTGCCAGACCTCAGGGGCGGACCGCATGAGCGCCTTCGTCCGTTCGTGGTTGCGGCTGGGGCCGCCCTCCACGAGGTACGACGCGAGAGTGAACGGGGCGCCCGCGAAGCCGATGAGCGGGGTGTCCCCCAACTCGCGCAGCAGCAGGCCGATCGCGTCGGCCACCGGGGCGACCTGCTCGGCGTGCAGCCGCGGGATGCGCTCGACGTCGGCCATCGTGCGGATCGGCTCGGCGACCACCGGCCCCGTGCCCGGCACGATGTCCACCCCGACGCCCGCGATGTAGAGCGGTACGACGATGTCGCTGTAGAGGACCGCCGCGTCGACACCGTGGCGGCGCACCGGCTGGAGCGTGATCTCGCACGCCAGATCCGGCGTCAGGCAGGCCTGCAGCATGCCGATGCCGGCGCCGGCGCGCAGCGCGCGGTACTCGGGTAGCGAACGCCCCGCCTGCCGCATGAACCAGACCGGGACATGCGCGGGGACCTCGCCACGCGCCGCGGCGAGCAACGGCGCGGAACGCAGGTCGCGCCGGGCCACACGCGCGGAGTCGAGCATCATGACCTCATGGTCGCACGGACCTGAAGTTGATCACCCGTCCGTGCACCTTCGGGCGTGCGATCGCGCGGCGCGCCTCGGCGCCCGAACACGGAGAGCGACCTAAAGTGATCGCTCGTGCCCGACGCGACCGCGCAACCACCAGAGTTCCTGCAGGCGGTCGCCTCCCTGCGCGCCGTCCGGCCGAGGCCCGAACTGGTCGTCTCGGCCCTGGAGGCGCCACCCCGACTGGCCCCGTACACGTGGGCGTTCAGCGTGGAGGCGGACGCCTGCCGCAGCCCGGGCGAGGACCTCGACGAGCCCGACACTTCCGGCCGGCTGATCCTGTTGCACGATCCCGCCGGCCAGGAGGCGTGGGAGGGAACGTTCCGGCTCGTGTGTTTCGTGCAGGCCCGCCTCGATCCGGAACAGCTCGGCGACGAAATGCTGCCCGTCGTCGGATGGTCATGGCTCACAGAGGCCCTCGACCATTGCGGCGCGGAGTACGTTGCCCTCGGCGGCACAGTCACCCAGACGTCCTCGGTACGCTTCGGCGACATCGCAGGTCCGCGCCGCGACGACGACGTGGAGCTGCGCGCCTCGTGGACACCTACCGCACCGGATCTGTCCCGTCACGCAGAGGCATTCTGCGGTCTCGTGGCCTCGGCGGCCGGTCTGCCCCCGGTCGGGGTGCTTCCGCTCGGTCACCGAACGCCCTGAATGCACTGCGACCTGCGCATTCCACCCCGGACGTGATCAGTCCCATCACCCGTGTGGGTGGATGGATATCGACAACGCTGTAACTTTCACCCGGAGAACTTCGAACCACCACACGACGTTAGACCGCTTGGGGGGCTACGCTTCCTCCACGACACCTCCTCGGGCGGTCGGGCGACAGCTCCATCCGACCGGGGTTCTGGTGCCGGTCGGGGGGCAACGACCGACTCCAGGGAGGTAGTGACGTGGCCGTTGTGGGCCAGGGCGCACCAGTTCGCGGCACTCCAGGTGCTGTGCTGTCGCCCGCGATGGTCCCGCATCCGCGGGAAGAGCTGTTCTCGGTGCTGGTGGTCGACGACCACCCGCTCCTACGCGAGGCGATCGCCGCGCGGCTGCGTTCCATGGGAGCAGGCACGGTGTACGAGGCCGCATCGGTGGCCGAGGCGCGGGCGCGAGCCCACGCCAATGGGCCGTGCGACCTGGCGATACTCGATCTCGGTCTGCCCGACGGCAGCGGGCTCGACCTCGTCACCGAACTGCGTTCGCTGGGCTGGAACAGGCTCGTCGTGCTGGCGTCCTCGGACGACCCGTACGCGGTCCGCTCGGCGTTCCAGGCAGGGGCGCAGGCGTACCTGCTGAAGTCGGCGTCGGCGGCGATCGTCACCGACGGCGTCAAGCGCGTGCTTGACGGAGGTGTCTACGCCGATCCGACGGTGGCCCCTCTGCTCGCCACAGGCACGCGGGTGCCGGGCACCGACAACACGCCGCGCGAGCTCTCCGCTCGCGAGGTCGAGGTGCTCCAGCTCGTGGCCGACGGGCAGTCCAACAAGGAGATCGGGGAGGCGCTGAGCCTGTCGGCTCTCACGGTCAAGAGCCACCTCTCCCGGATCGGGCGCAAGCTCGGCACGGGTGACCGCGCCCAGATGGTTGCTCTTGCTATGCGTGCCGGGGTCATCCGCTGACCGCAGAACCTCAGCACCAAGCACAAGAGCCGGACGCTCCGTCACCCGTTCCTCCACCCGTTCCGCTGCTGGCACCCCGCGACGGGCTCACCGGGGTCGTCAGCCACCGCGATGCGCTGCTGCGCACCGCGGAGGCTTTCGCTGCGGGCAGCGGACCCATCGCGGTGGACGCCGAGCGGGCGTCGGGCTTCCGGTACTCGCAGCGCGCTTATCTCGTACAACTGCGCAGAGCCGGTGCGGGTACGGCCCTCATCGATCCGATTCCGATGCGGAGCGATCTTTCTGAGCTCGCACCGGCTCTCGACGGCGCGGAGTGGGTGCTGCACGCCGCGAACCAGGATCTGGCGTGCCTCGCCGAGACGGGCCTCACCCCGTCCGCGCTGTTCGACACCGAGCTGGCCGGACGGCTGGCCGGGCTTCCGCGTGTCGGCCTCGGGCCATTGGTGGAGCAACTGCTCGGCCTCAGCCTGGAGAAGGGTCACGGCGCTGCCGACTGGTCGCGCCGCCCGCTTCCCGAGGACTGGCTCGTCTACGCGGCCCTCGACGTCGAGGTGTTGGTCGAGCTGCGCGACGTGCTGGCAGGCCTGCTCGCCGAGCAGGGCAAGCTGGAGTGGGCGAAGCAGGAGTTCGAGGCCGTACGCACGGCCGGCCCACCCCCACCCCGTGCCGAACCGTGGCGGCGCACCTCGGGCCTGCACAAGCTGCGCAAGCCGCGCGCCCTCGCCATCGTCCGGGCCCTGTGGGAGGCGCGTGATCGGCTGGCGGCGGAACGCGACATCGCACCCGGCCGTGTCCTGCCCGACTCGGCGATCATCGAGGCCGCTGCGTCCGCGCCGGCGTCCCCGAACGAGCTCTCCGAGCTACCGGTCTTCCGCGGGCGCTCCCAGCGGCGCCTCACGAGCTACTGGTTCGGCGCGCTCCGGCAGGCCGCGGCGCTCGACCCCGCGGAGCTACCCAAGGTCGCCCCGCCCGCCGACGGACCGCCCCCGGTAGGTCGCTGGCCGGATCGCGATCCCGATGCGGCCGCCCGCCTCGCCGCCGCTCGCGCCGCGGTCGCCGCCATCGGCCAGGAGCGGTCCGTGCCGGTGGAGAACCTGCTGCAGCCCGATCTCCTGCGCCGCCTGTGCTGGTCGCCACCGGCCGACGGGGACGTGGCCGCGGCCCTGCGGGCGGGCGGCGCCCGGCCGTGGCAGGTCGAGCTGCTCACCCCGCTCCTGGAGCCCGCGCTCCAGGCCCATAGCTGATCTCACGCCGCCGGCAGTCGCACCGTTACCGTGAGGCCGCCACCGGTCACCGGTTCGCCGCGCACGATCCCGCCGTGTGCCTGCACCACCGCCCGCACGATCGAGAGCCCCAGCCCCGAGCCGGGTGTGTCGGCGGTGCGCTCCACCGGTCCACGGCGGAAGGGCTCGAACAGCTCGGGCACCCGCTCGGCCGGGATCAACGGGCCGCTCGACGTCACCCGTAGCTCGGCGCAGCCGTCGCGTACCCCGGTGCAGACATCCACCCAGCCGCCGGTCACGTTGTGCCGCACCGCGTTCTCCAGCAGGTTCCCGGCCACCCGTTCGAGCAGCACGGGATCACCCCTGGTCGGAGCGGGCGAGGTGCGGACCTGCACCCGCAGCCCCCGCGCGGCCACGTCGGCACGCACGCCGGCCAACGCCGGCCCCGCGAGCGCGGCGAGGTCGACGGGCTGCACGTCGGCCAGCTCGGCACCCTCGGTACGGGCCAGGAGCAGCAACCCGGCGATGAGATCGTCGGCGCGGCGGGTGGCCTGCCGGACGACAGCGGCCATCCGGCGCAGCTCCGTGACGTCGGCCGCAGGGTCGGCGAGCGTGACGTCCACCTCCGTGCGCAACACCGACAGCGGCGTCCGCAGCTCGTGGCTGGCGTTGGCGACGAAGCGCCGCTGAGCGTCGAACGCCGCCTGCAGCCGGTCCAGCATCGCGTCGAAGCCCGCCGCGAGCTCCGCGACCTCACCGCGTGCGTCGTGCACCCCGGTGCGGGTGTCCAAGGACTCCACGGTGAGCCGCCGCGCGGTGGCCGTGACGGCGTGCAGCGGGCCGAGCACCCGGCCGACCAACACCCACGACACCACCGCGGCCGCCACGACGAGGAGCGGGAAGGCGATCAACCCTGCCCGCAGCACGTCGGCCCGCGCGGCGGCGCCGACGGCGTCCTGGAGCTGCTCGGCGGGCACGGCCACGTCGCCCACGCGAACGGTGGTGCCGGGCGGCAGCGAGGGAACGGCCCGGGCCACACCGCCGACCAGCAGCCACCCCAGCCACAGCAGCAGCGCGCTCACCAGCGCGACGACGACCGTACTGACCAACGTCAGCCGCGGACGCAGTCCGACGCTCCGGCCACCGAGCCGCCACCAGGCGCTCCGGGGAGGCACCTGCTCGCTCCCGTCGGGCCGCACGGTGCCCTGCGCGGGCTCCTGAACCCTCGCCACCGGCCTCGCTGGTTCGGCCATGGCAGCCCTCGTCAGCCTGCGGCCGGCACCCGGTAGCCCGCGCCGACCACGGTCTCGATCACACCGGGCTCACCGAGCTTCTTGCGCAGGGTCATCACGGTGACCCGGACGGTGGTGGTGAACGGGTCGGCGTTCTCGTCCCAGACGCGCTCCAGCAGCTCCTCGCTGCTCACCACCGCGCCGCCCGCACCGAGCAGCACCTCCAGCACGCCGAACTCCTTGCGCGTCAGCTCGACGGGCCGGTTGGCCCGGAGCACGGTGCGCCGGGCCGGGTCGAGCGCAAGGTCGCCTGCGGTGAGCAACGGCGGTACGGCCGGGGTGGCCCGGCGGCCGAGCGCGCGGCAGCGGGCCACGAGCTCGGGGAAGTCGAAGGGCTTGGCGAGGTAGTCGTCGGCGCCGCGGGACAGGCCGTCGATCTTGTCGGCGAGCGTGCCGCTGGCGGTGAGCATCAGCACCCGCGTGGTGGCCCCGGAGGCGACGATCTCGGCGCACAGCCGGTCGCCCGACATCCCGGGCAGGTCCCGATCGAGCACCACCACGTCGTAGCGCGTGACGACCGACTTCTCGTGGCCCGTGTCGCCGTCGTAGGCCACGTCGACGGCCATTCCCTCCCGGCGTAGTCCACGTGCCACGGCGTCGGCCAGCGCCCGTTCGTCCTCGACGATGAGAACGCGCATCAGCGCGCCTGCTCTCCCCGGGCCGACGGCGCGGGCTCGTCGACGACCTGGAAGCCGGGGAGGGCAGCAGCCCACTCGGTGACCCGCCGCGACACGTCCTGTGCGGTCAGTCCGGCGGCGGCGAGCACGTCGGCCCGGCTGCCGTGGTCGAGGAAGCGCTGCGGGATCGCGAGGTCGCGCAGCGGGACGTCGCACTCGGCGGCGCGCAGCGCGTCGGCGAGGGCGGAACCGAACCCGCCGTGGCGTCCGCAGTCGGAGACCGTGACGACGAGCCGGTGCTCGCGCGCCAGGCGGACGAGCACGTCGGGCACCGGCAGCACCCAGCGCGGGTCGATGACGGTGACCGTGATGCCCTGCTGCTCGAGCCGCTGCGCGGCCGCGATGCCCAGCTCACCGAACGCCCCGGCGCACACCATGAGCACGGTGGAGCTCCGGTCGGCTGCCGGGCCGGGCTCGCGCAGGACGTCGACGCCGTCGATCCGGCGCACCGCGGGCACCGACTCGATCACCGCGCCCTTGGGGAACCGGATGGCCGTCGGCCCGTCGTCGACCGCGACCGCCTCCGCCAGCTCCTCCCGCAGCGTATGTGCGTCGCGTGGCGCCGCCACCCGCATGCCGGGCACGATCCCGAGGACCGACAGGTCCCACATCCCGTTGTGCGACGGTCCGTCGTTGCCGGTGACGCCGGCACGGTCCAGCACGAGGGTGACGGCCTTGCCGTGCAGCGCCACGTCCATCAGCAGCTGGTCGAAGGCCCGGTTGAGGAACGTCGAGTACAGGGCGACGACGGGGTGCAACCCGCCCGCCGCGAGGCCGGCGGCGGAGGTGATCGCGTGCTGCTCGGCGATGCCGACGTCGATGCAGCGCTCGGGGTACGCCTTGGCGAACGGCGCGAGGCCGGTGGGGCCGAGCATCGCGGCGGTGATCGCGACGACGTCCGGCCGCCGCGCCCCGAGCGCCACCATCTCCTCGGAGAAGATGCTGGTCCAGCCGACGGACGGGGGCCCGGTGGGCAACCCGGTCTCCGGGTCGAACGCGGACGGGCTGTGCATCTGCTCGGCGGTGTCGTTCTCCGCGGGCGGGTAACCCGCGCCCTTGCGCGTGACGGCGTGGACGATCACCGGGCCGCCGAAGTGGCGGGCGCGGCGCAGCGCCGACTCCATCGCTGCGATGTCGTGCCCGTCGACGGGGCCGAAGTACTTGAGGCCGAGGTCGGAGAAGAGCTCCTGCGGGCTCAACGCGTCCTTCACGCCCGCCTTGAGCGCGTGCAGTCCGGAGTAGAGGGCGTTGCCGACCACCGGGGTGCGCGCGAGCGCCTGCTTGCCGGCGTCGAGCACACGCTCATAGCCCGGCTGCAGCCGCAGCGTGGCCAGCCGGTCGGCCAGGCCGCCGATCGTCGGGGAGTACGAGCGGCCGTTGTCGTTGACGACGATGACGATGTTGCGGTCGCCCGCACCGGGCGTACGGGCCGCGGGGTCGTCCACACCGGACGCACCCCCGATGGCGCCCGGGCCGCGTCCGACGGCGGCGTCGGCGCTGGGCCTGCGTCCACCGGTGGCGATGTTGTTCAACGCCTCCCACGCCATCCCGCCGGTGAGCGCACCGTCGCCGATCACGGCGACGACGTGGCGCTGCTGCCCGGTGAGCGCGTAGGCGCGCGCGATGCCGTCGGCCCACGACAGCGAGGTGGACGCGTGGCTGTTCTCGACGTGGTCGTGCTCGCTCTCCGAGCGGGACGGATAGCCCGAAAGACCGCCGGTCTTCTTGAGCTGCTCCCAGCCGTCCTGGCGGCCGGTGAGCATCTTGTGCACGTACGCCTGGTGTCCGGTGTCCCAGATCAGCGTGTCGCGCGGGGAGTCGAACACGCGGTGCAGCGCGATGGTCAGCTCGACGACGCCGAGGTTGGGGCCCAGGTGCCCGCCGGTGCGGGAGACCGAGGCCACGAGCTCTCTGCGGATCTCCGCGGCGAGAGGGGCGAGTTGGTCGGCCCCCAGTCGCTTGAGATCGGCCGGTCCGCGGATCGATCGCAACACGGTCACCGACCCAGCTTACGAGAGGCAGCCCGCACCGGCTTCATGGTGGCGTTCAGTTGCCGCTGCGCGGGCCGGGGATCTCCACCGGCCCGGCGAAGCGCACCAGGTTGCGCCCGTCACGCTTCGCTGCGTAGAGCGATGCGTCGGCGGCGTTCAGCACCTGTTCGAGGGTGGTGCCGTCGTTCGGGACCGCGGCGCCTCCCACGGAGATGGACAGGCCCGAGATGCTGAGGTCGCCATCCGGGGTGCCGACCGGGACCACGAGCTCCGCGACGCGTTTGCGGAGGCGCTCGGCGATGGTGCGCATCTCGGTGTTCCCGTCCGGTCCGGGGGCGAGGTCGGGCAGCAGCACCACGAACTCCTCGCCGCCGAACCGGCCGACGATGTCCTGCTCTCGTACCGAGTTGCGCAGCTCTGTCGCCACCGCGGCCAGCACCTCGTCGCCTGCGAGGTGTCCGTGGGAGTCGTTCACCAGCTTGAAGTGGTCGAGATCGAGGATCAGCACGGCGGCAGTGCCGCGCGAGCGGTGCACGCGGCGCACGATCCGCGTGACCTGCACCTGCCAGGCCGCGGCGTTCAGGAGCCCCGTCTTGCCGTCGGTGCTCGCCACCTCCTCGAGCTGCCGGACGAGCACGGCGCGGTGCAGCACGAGGATCGGTGGCAGGACGAGAGCGACGAGGCCCGGCGTGGAACCGAGCGCGACGGCGGCCAGGGCACCCATGCAGATGGTGGCGATCTCCACGGCGTTGTCGTCCCACCCGCCGAAGATGTCCCGCAGCCCGGGGCGCTCGCTCGTGAGGACGATCACCACGGCGACGAGCACGGCGTTGACCAGGACGTAGAGCAGCACGGCGAGCGCGATCCCGGCGACCCCGCCCAGGTCTGCGGCCGCGGCGGGCAGACCGCCCGCCCCCTGCACCACCGCATGCGCGGCGTTGGCCGCGAGCACCACCGTGGCTGTGGTGTAGACGTGCCGGTGCAGCGGTACCTTCGCCGGCCGCCACACCCGCTGCCACAGGTGCAGGTACACCGCCGCGATGACGGCAGCGGCGAGCATCGGCGGGAGCAGCAGCGCGGCCGCGAACGTCCACACGGAGCTCAGGTCGAAGTACGCGGTCTGGGCCGCGCGCCGCCGGATCCGCTCGATACCGGTGGCGAGTTCGGTGTGCACCACGCTGAGCACCGTCAGGAAGACGGCGAGCCCGACCGCTCCCGGCGGCGGCGTGGCGCTACCGGCGACGACGAGCGCCACAGCGGAGGCCTCCACGGCCAGGACGACGACGACCGCCCGGCGCGGCAGGGCCCACAGCTCGCTCCTGTCCGAAGTCGGCGACAACGGCTCGTCCACGACCGCGATCCCCTTTCGCCGACACCGAGAACGGGTGCGGCGCCGAGATTAGTGAGGCGCAGTTGACGTGTCAGGAGGTTCGTGATCGCTCTTCGGGGTGGACTAGTCGACCTTCTCGTCACCCTCTGTATCGAAGTGGTGTCACTCCGGGGTGTCGTCAGCCGGTGGCGGCCGGCGGCTCGCCCGCCGCTGCGGACAGGTGGGCCGAGTGCTGAGCCGCGTGGTGGCTGGGCAACGTGAACCCCATCCGCACCACGTTGCGCCCCGCGCGTTTGGCCGTGTAGAGGGCGGTGTCGGCGATCTGGAGCAGGGTGCGGAGGTCGCCGCCCTCGGTAGGCGAGATGGCCGCTCCGATCGACACGGTCAGCCCGGCGACCGTCAGCGGACCATCGGGGGTGGGGATCTCCACCCGCAGGTCGGCGACGCGACGGCGGATCCGCTCCCCCACCGCTTCGAGCTCCGCCGTGCCGCTGCCCTCCAGGCCGCCGAGAAGGATCACGAACTCCTCGCCACCGAACCGGCCGACGAGGTCGCGATCACGCACTTCGGTGCGCAGGGCGTCGGCGACGGCGGCGAGCACCTGGTCGCCCGCAAGGTGGCCGTGGGTGTCATTGACCAGCTTGAAGTGGTCGAGGTCGAGGACGAGCACACCACGGGCACCGTCGTGACGGCTCACCCGGCGCAGGGCTCGCTCGGCCTGGGCGTGCCATGCGGCCGCGTTGAGCAGCCCCGTCTTGCCGTCGGTGCTGGCGGCCTGTTCGAGCTGGCGGACGAGAACGGCGCGGTGGAGCACCAGTAGAGGTGGCAGGACGAGCAGCACGAGCCACGGGTTGATGCCGAGCGCGACAGCGGTGAGCGCGCCGAGGCAGAGGGTGGCGATCTCCAGCATGTTCTCGTCCCACGGCGCGAACACCTTGGAGAGGTTGGCCTCCGGGGTGCTCACCGCGATGGCGCCGGCGACCAGACAGCTGTTGACCGTGGTGTAGACGAGCAGGGCGAGCGCCAAGGCCCAGAGCTGGTGGTCGCTGCCGGGATCTGTGCCGCCGCCTGCTCGCTCGAGCACGGTGGCGGCCGCGAGGCACGCGAGCACCACGGTGGCGGTGTTGAACACCTGTTTGTAGAGCGGCACACGCAGCCGCCACGCGCGCCACCACAGGTGGCAGTGCACGATCACGGCCACGAGCGCCGCGTACGAGGCGGGCAGGGCCACCGCGGCCGCGAACGTCCACACCGAGCTCAGGTCGACGTGGTTGCCGTCGGTGACCCGGCGGCGAACACGCTCGACACCGAGGGCGACCTCGGTGTGTGCGATGCCGAGCAGGCACAGCACCACCGCGACCTGGAGCTGACCGGGCGTCAGCGGAGGGTGGCCGAACAGCCCCAGCACGACGAGCGCCAGCGACGTGGCCTCGACGAGCAGCACGGGGCCCACCAGCCGCGTGGGGAGCGACCAGACCGCCCACTGTCGAACGGCGAACGCGCGCGCCCGTGAACTGCCCTTCTCTGTGGCTTCGTCAGTTCCCATCCGCGCTCTCTGTGTCCGCTGGGCGTGGACCGAAGCCTAGTGGAGCCCGACGGCAAGGACCACCCACTCGGGGAGTGGCGCAACCCGCTCGTGTCACAGTGACGCGGCTCGGAGCGACAGGCCGTAACGATCCCACTTCCGGGTCAGTGAGGTAGGCCGAATGCACGGCGCTCCGAGGTTCGCGCGGCGAAAACCAACACAAGTATGCAACAAAGTCCCGTTCATGCTCCGAACCGCTTGTGCGGGACCGCCGGCGCATCTCTCCTGCAATTCGACTACCCACGCCCGGGTCGGCGTCTCACGACGTCCGCTGAGTGGCGCCGCGAGCGATGCGAGGAGGTAACGGCATGCGCAACCACAACTGGTGATTCGGGCGAGCGCCGAGCGTCAACACCTAAGGAGGAGGAGAGAGCCGTGCGCAACCACAACTGGTGAAACCGCCATACCGCCCCGACCACACCGACACAGGAGAGAGCTTCGTGCGCAACCACAACTGGTGAACCGCTCCGCTACCCGCCGACCGCAGAGGAGTGCCCCGTGCGCAACCACAACTGGTGAACCACGTCCCACCTGTCACCCGGACCACAGAGGAGGCCTTCGTGCGCAACCACAACTGGTGAGCCCGCCCGTCCCGACCGGCCCCGAGAGAGGAGGACCCGTGCGCAACCACAACTGGTGAGCCCTCGCCCGACGACCCGCACAGCACGCAAGGAGGCAGCAATGCGCAACCACAACTGGTGACCGCACCCCGGCACCCGACCGCAAAAAGAAGAGAGGACGTCATGCGCAACCACAACTGGTGAGCACACCCCCCGCACTCATATCCCGAAGGAGAGACGCGACATGCGCAACCACAACTGGTGAACCCGCCCCGAAGCCGCACCGAGCGAGGAGGACCCGTGCGCAACCACAACTGGTGACGAATAGCCCGACCACCCGCACGGCCCAAGGAGGTGGCAATGCGCAACCACAACTGGTGACCGGACCACAGCAGACCACCACGAATGGAAGAGAGGACGTCATGCGCAACCACAACTGGTGAGCACTCCCCCACATCCATATCCCGAAGGAGAGACGCGACATGCGCAACCACAACTGGTGAACCCGGACCACACCCCCTACCCACCCGTCCGTGAAGGAGGCCCTGTGCGCAACCACAACTGGTGACCAACTCCCCCATCCCTCCCAGCCCGAAGGAGAGCACACCGTGCGCAACCACAACTGGTGAACCCGACCCACCGCACCGATGAACGGAGGAGGACGCGCGATGCGCAACCACAACTGGTGACCGACAACCGCGCGAGGGCACGACCGGGATCAACCGCTCGCCAGCACTGTCGCAGCGACAGGCTCGCTGCTGCTCCGGTTGGCGCGGTGCCACGCCACCGCGACCCCGGACGACAGGAGCACTCCCACCGCGCCGGCGACCGCGATAGCCGTCGCCGGATCCCAGTGGTCGGCCAGCACCCCACCGACGAGGACGGCCGCGCCCTGGGCCGCGATGATCCCGGACGCGGCGACCCCGATCGCCCGGCCGCGGCCCACCGCAGGCGTCGCTCGTACGAAGCTCGCCTGGGTCTGCAGGAGGTAGGCGGTGGAGAGCATCCCCGACACCGCCCACAGCAGCAGAGTGAGCGGGATCGGCGGGCGGAACAAGCAGAACACCAGCGGAACGCCTGCGCCGGCGGCGAGCACCCCGACGAGCCGAGCCCGGATCACGGCTGGAACGAACCGCACGAAGAGCCAGGCGCCGACCACGCTCCCCAGCGGGTCGGCCGCCATCAGGAGCCCAACGACCGTGGGGCCCGCGCCGACCTGGTCGGCGTAGGGCGCCGCGAGCGCCTCGGGCACGACGTACCAGCCGACGAGCCAGGCAAGGAGCACGAGCGCGCGCCGCCGTGGGTCCGCGGCGATCTCGGTGAGTGCGGCGACCACGCCGCTCAGCCCCGCGGCGGGGACGTCGGCGGCGACACCCGCGTCGCCGCGGTCGTCCCTGTCCGTGGCGGGCACCGGCCGATCGCGCAGTCCTCCTCGCACCAGCACAGCCGACAATGCGAACGACACGGCGTTGCCCAGCAACGCCATCGACGGGCTGATGGCGGCCACGAGCACGCCACCGCTCGCGAACCCTGCCAGCTGCGCGGTCTGGCCCGTGATCTGGCGGACGGCGAGCCCGCGCTCGTAGAGCTCGCCGCGCAGGATCTCGGGTAGGAGCGCGCCCTGGGCGGCGGTGTGCGGTGCGCCGAGCAGCACCACCACGACGAGGAGCGTGCAGAGCGCCCACAGCGGTAGTCCCGGGATCGCCATGGCGGCGACGAACACGGCGCGCACCACGTCCGCTGCGATCATGACCTCGCGGCGGCGGTGCCGGTCGGCGAGGCCCGACAGCAGCACCCCGCCGAGCAGTGCCGGTAGGAATGTGAGGGCATAGGTCGCGGCCGCCCACGCCGCAGAGCCGGTGCGGCCGTAGACCAGGACCGCCAGCGCGACACGCGCCAACTGGTCGCCCGCGATCGAGAGCAGCTCCGCGGCCCAGACGACCTGGAACTCCCGTACGCGGAACACCGCGCGCAGCTCTGCACCCGCCATCCGGCCGTTCTCCCCTCGAGTGCGCCAGCCGCCTCGCGGGCCGACTCAACGGAGGGTAGGCGAACCAACGCATCCGGTCAGGACGGCACATGAACGCTTCCGGACCGGAACTACCCGGCCCTGCGGCGCGGAACGGACCCGCGAAGAACGGGGCAAGCCGGCCTCCGGTGCGCGTCAGTGCAGGTCGGACAGCGCGTCACTCAACGGCACGGCCACCATCCCGTGGGCGGCGGCCACCTCGGGCTGGACGACCTGCCCGGCGACGACGTTGACACCAGCCGCGAGGCTGGGGTCGGCGGCCACGGCGCCCGCCGGCCCGCGGTCGGCAAGGGCGAGCACGTAGGGCAGCGTGGCGTTGGTGAGCGCACGGGTGGACGTGTTCGGCACCGCACCAGGCATGTTCGCCACGCAGTAGAAGATCGAGTCGTGCACGGGGAACACCGGGTCGTCGTGGGTGGTCGGCCGGGAGCCCTCGAAGCAGCCGCCCTGGTCGATCGCGATGTCCACGAGCACCGACCCCGGCCGCATCCTCGCCACGAGGTCGTTCGACACCAGCTTCGGCGCCTTCGCCCCCGGCACCAGGACGGCCCCGATGACGAGGTCGGCCCAGAGGCACGCACGCTCGATCTCGTAGGCGTTGCTGGTGATCGTCTGCAAGTGACCCCGGTAGCTGAAGTCGATCTCGCGCAGCCGGTTGATGTTCGTGTCGAGCACCCTCACCTCGGCCTGCATCCCCACCGCGATGCTGGCGGCGTTCATGCCCGAGACGCCGGACCCGATGACGGCCACCTTCCCGGCAGGCACGCCGGACACCCCGCCGAGCAGCACACCCCGCCCGCCGACGGTGCGCTGCAGATAGTGGGCGCCGACCTGGGGGGCCATCCGACCCGCCACCTCGCTCATCGGCGCGAGCAGCGGCAGCGAGCCGTCGGCGAGCCGGACGGTCTCGTAGGCGATGGCCGTGGCACCTGCGGTGACCAGGGCGTCGGTGCACTCCTTCGACGCCGCCAGGTGCAGGTAGGTGAAGAGGACCTGGCCCGGGCGCAGCCGGTGGTACTCCTGCGGGATCGGCTCCTTGACCTTCAGGACGAGCTCGGCGGCGCCCCAGACCTCGTCGGGGTCGGCGATGGTGCGCGCCCCTGCCGCGACGAAGTCCGTGTCGGGCAGGCCCGCACCCGCTCCGGCGTCACTCTCGAGGAGCACCTCGTGGCCCCGGCCCGTTAGCTCGCGCACGCCGGCCGGGGTGATCGCCACCCGGTACTCGTGGTTCTTGAGCTCGCGCGGGACTCCAACCAGCACCCGGCCGATCCTGCCCTAGTCGGCGCCCGCCGTCATGGTGAGAAGGTCGCTCACGTGGGCGATCTCGTTCACCGTCCGGACCACCCGGCGCCCGTCGCGACCGGCGATGACGCGGGTGATCCCGGTGTAGTCCAGCGGGAACGTCAGCGGGCGGGCGAGGCCGAGCAGGTGGGCGAGCCAGGTGTTCACCACCCCGGCGTGGGCGATCACCACCGCGCTCGACCGGCCGGGATGAGCCGCGATGATCCGCTCGAGAGCGCCGTCGACCCGCGCGGTGAACGCCGGGACGTCGACGTGCTCGGGCAGGAGTCCGGCGAGCATCCGTTGCCACGCGGCAGGGTCGAGCCGGGCCATCTCGTGGACGGGCACGTAGTGCTCGGAGTCGGCGTCGTACTCGCGCAGGTCCGCCACCACCTGAGGGTCGAGCCCGAGCGCAGCCGCGAGGGGCACCGCGGTGCCGCGGGCCCGGGCCAGCGGGCTGACGTAGAGCCCGGCCACGTCCTCGGCTCCGAGCGCGTCGACGAGGCGCGTGGCCTGCCGCTCGCCCAGCTCCGTCAGCCCGGGGTCGGCTGGTCCGCCTGCCCGGTCGGCGTGCGCCGCATCGGAGGCGTGGATGCGTTCCGGCAGCGCATGCCGGACGAGCACGAGCTGCACCTGGTCAGTCCGGGACGTGCGCGGCGTGGCCCGCGGCGCGCAGGGCGCCGCGCAGCTTCTCCGCGTGGGCGTCCTGCTCCGCGGCGTCGACCGACTTCGCCGCGTTGGCGAAGTCGAAGGCCGCCATGTCCCAGGCCGGGAACACGTGCAGGTGCAGGTGGGGCACCTCGAAGCCCGCGACGAGCAACCCGACGCGCGGCGGCTCCCACAGCTCCTGCACGGCGGCGCCGATGGTGTGGCACACGCTTGTCAGGTGGGCGAGCAGGTCGGGCCCGGCGTCGATCCAGTGGTCGACCTCCTCGCGTGGCACGACGAGCGTGTGCCCGGGACCGAGAGGATTGATCGACAGGAAGCCGACGGCGCGCTCGTCCGACCAGACGAAACGCGCGGGCAGCTCGCCGTTGATGATCTTCGTGAAGAGAGTGGCCATCAGACGCGACCCTAGCGGCTCGACGGGCATCTTCTAGGGTCGGAGCATGGCCAGGACCATCGCTACGAACACCGAGGTCGACCGCGACGAGCTCGTCGCGTTCCTGCGGCCACGCCACCACGTGATCCTCCTGACACCACGCAACGACGGCGGCTGGCAGGGCTCGCCGGTCACGTCCGGCGTCGACTCCGAGGGCCGGATCGTCATCTCCACCTACCCCGAACGGGCCAAGGCGATCAACGTCGCCCGGCACGGCAAGGCCGCCGTGGTGGTGCTCTCCGAGGACTTCAACGGCCCGTGGGTTCAGGTCGACGGGGATGCCGAGCTGCTCACGCTCCCCGATGCGCTCGAACCGCTCGTCGACTACTTCCGCTCGATCTCCGGCGAGCATCCGGACTGGGACGAGTACCGCGCCGCGATGACTACACAGGGCAAGGCCCTCATCCGGATCACGCCCACCCGGTGGAGCCCGGTGGCCACGGGCGGATTCCCCGCTCACCTGGCCTGACACGCCGTACAAGCGCCCGGTGCGCCGTTGCATCGGGCGGAACCTCCACTCACCCCGGTAGCCTCCAACGGACGGAGCGTCGCCGCTCCGGCGCGCCTGAAGATCGAGTACGACGGCCGTGGCCGATCGCTGATTGACAACACCGGAGGAACTTGATGCGGCCGTGGCCAGGTCACGCCTACCCGCTGGGCGCCAGCTACGACGGCGCAGGAACGAATTTCGCGATCTTCTCCGAGGTCGCTGAGCGGGTGGAGCTCTGCCTCTTCGCGCCCGACGGCGAGGAGGAGCGGATCCAGCTCGTCGAGGTCGACGGCTTCGTCCACCACGGGTACCTGCCGAACGTCGAGCCCGGGCAGCGCTACGGCTACCGCGTGCACGGCGCGTACGACCCCGCGAAGGGTCTGCGGTGCAACCCCAACAAGCTGCTCATCGACCCCTACGCCAAGGCGCTCGACGGCCCGGTCCAGTGGGACGAGGCGGTGTTCGGCTACCCCTTCGGCGACCCCGACGCCCGCAGCGACACCGACTCGGCGCCGTTCGTGCCCAAGTCGGTGGTGGTCAACCCGTTCTTCGACTGGGGCACCGACCGGTCACCGCGCATCCCGTACCACGAGACGGTGATCTACGAGGCCCACGTCAAGGGCCTCACCATCAACCACCCGGAGATCCCCCAGGACCTGCGCGGCACCTACACCGGCCTCGCCCACCCGGTGATGATCGAGCACCTGAAGAACCTCGGCATCACGGCCGTGGAGCTCATGCCGGTGCACGAGTTCCTCAACGACCACCACCTGCAGGAGAAGGGCCTCAGCAACTACTGGGGCTACAACACCATCGCCTACCTCGCCCCGCACCACGCCTACGCGATGCCGGGCCCGCGTCCTGGCAACCAGGTGCAGGAGTTCAAGGCGATGGTGCGCGACCTGCACGACGCCGGCATCGAGGTGATCCTCGACGTGGTCTACAACCACACGGCCGAGGGCAACCACATGGGCCCCACGCTCTCGCTGCGCGGCATCGACAACAGTGCCTACTACCGGCTGGTCGACGACGACCCGCGGTACTACATGGACTACACCGGCACCGGCAACTCGCTCAATGTCCGCAGCCCGCACACCCTCCAGCTGATCATGGACTCGCTGCGGTACTGGGTCACCGAGATGCACGTCGACGGCTTCCGCTTCGACCTCGCCTCCACCCTCGCCCGCGAGTTCTACGACGTCGACCGGCTGTCGGTGTTCTTCGACCTCGTGCAGCAGGACCCGGTGATCAGCCAGGCCAAGCTCATCGCGGAGCCGTGGGACGTCGGCCCCGGCGGCTACCAGGTGGGCAACTTCCCGCCACTGTGGACGGAGTGGAACGGCAAGTTCCGCGACACCGTGCGCGACTTCTGGCGCGGCGAGCCGGGCACCATCGGCGAGTTCGCCTCCCGGCTGACCGGCAGCTCCGACCTGTACAAGGACGACGGCCGCCGCCCGTTCGCGTCGATCAACTTCGTCACGGCGCACGACGGTTTCACGCTCGCCGACCTGGTCTCCTACAACGAGAAGCACAACGAGGCCAACCTCGAGGGCGGCAACGACGGCGAGAGCCACAACCGTTCCTGGAACTGCGGGGTGGAAGGCCCCACCGACGACGCCGCGGTGCTCGACCTGCGCGCCCGCCAGCAGCGCAACTTCCTCACCACGCTGATGCTGAGCCAGGGCGTCCCGATGCTGCTGCACGGCGACGAGCTCGGCCGTAGCCAGGCGGGCAACAACAACGTCTACTGCCAGGACGGGCCCGTCTCGTGGGTCGACTGGTCGCTGGCCACGAAGAACGCGCCCTTGCTCCACTTCACCGCAGGCGTCGTGGCGCTGCGCACCGCCCACCCGGTGTTCCGGCGGCGTCGCTTCTTCGACGGCAGGCCGATCCGGCCGCGGCGCCGCGGCGGCGACTCGCTGCAGGACATCGCCTGGTTCACCCCGGCCGGCGAGGAGATGACCGAGCAGGACTGGGACTCGGGCTTCGGCAAGTGCGTCACGGCGTTCCTCAACGGCGACGGCATCACCGAGGCGGACACTCGCGGCAACCGGGTCACCGACGACTCGTTCCTGCTCTGCCTCAACGCCCACCACGAGGACATCGACGCCACCCTGCCGGGCACCGAGTACGGCTCGCGGTGGGCGATCGTGGTCGACACGGCCGAAGGCGAGGTCACCACCCTGTCCACCGCTCCCGGCATCGTGGCGGCCGATCCGCGCACGGTCGATGGCGGGGCGGTGCTCACGGTGCCTGCCAGGTCGGTTCTGGTCCTGCAGCGGACGGAGCACGCGCGCGCATGACGGTCCCGGCTGTGCCTTCACCGACCGTTCCCTCGGCCACCTACCGGCTGCAGTTCTCCAAGGACACCACGTTCACCGACGCCGTGGAGCTGCTGCCCTACCTCGACGCGCTGGGCGTCGGCGGGCTCTATGCCTCTCCGCTGCTCGAATCCGGGGCGGGCTCCAACCACGGCTACGACGTGGTCGACCCCACCCGGGTCTCGCAGGAGCGGGGCGGCGAGGAGGGACGCCGCGCCCTCGTGGCGGCGGTGCGCGATCGGGGCCTGCAGTTCGTCCTGGACATCGTGCCCAACCACCTCGGCGTCGATGTGGCGAAGGCCAACCCCTGGTGGTGGGACGTCCTCACCCACGGCCGCGCGTCGCGCTACGCCGGCCATTTCGACATCGACTGGGATGCCGGGCCGGTGCTCCTGCCGATCCTCGACGCCGACGAGGAGAAGGCGCTCTCGGAGCTGTCGTTGTCCGATGACCGCTCGGAGCTGCGCTACTACGAGCACGTGTTCCCGGTGGCATCCGGCACGGGCGACACCGGCTCACCGCAGGAGGTCCACGAGCGCCAGCACTACCGGCTCGTGTCCTGGAAGCGCGGTGCGGCGGAGCTCACCTACCGCCGGTTCTTCGACGTCTCCACCCTCGCCGCCGTGCGCGTCGAGATCCCGGAGGTCTTCGAGGACACACACCGGGAGATCCTGCGCTGGGTGCACGCCGGAGAGGTCGACGGCATCCGGGTCGACCACCCGGACGGACTGTCCGACCCCGGCGGCTACGTCCGGCGGCTGCGGGCTGCGATCGGGCCGCGCCGGTGGCTTCTCGTGGAGAAGATCCTCGGTGTCGGTGAGGAGCTGCCTCCGTCGTGGCCCGTGAACGGCACCTCGGGTTACGAGGCGCTGCGCGAGATCCAGGGCGTGTTCGTCGACGCGTCCGGGGCAGGCCTACTCACCCAGTTCGCGGCCGAACACGTGGGCCGCAAGGAGTCGCTGCACGCGGCGGAGCACACGGCG
This sequence comes from Pseudonocardia yunnanensis, assembly GCF_039534065.1. Classification (NCBI taxonomy): domain Bacteria; kingdom Bacillati; phylum Actinomycetota; class Actinomycetes; order Pseudonocardiales; family Pseudonocardiaceae; genus Pseudonocardia; species Pseudonocardia yunnanensis. The sequence goes on from NZ_BAAAUS010000024.1 coordinate 269,689, forward strand.
CGCCGCGAGGTGGCCGACACGATCCTCGCGGCGGAGGTGCGCCGTATCGCCTCGTTGGTACCCGTGCCCGAGGCGGCGCCGGCCACCGAGGAGGAGCCGGGCGAGGCGGCCGAGCGCGTGCGCGCCGCCGTGGCCGAACTGCTCTGTGGCTTCCCCGTGTACCGCAGCTACCTGCCCGAGGGACGCTCCACACTCGAGATCGCGGTCTCGGTGGCCCGCACCCACCGGCCCGATCTCGCCGACGTGCTGAGCAGCATCCGCTCGGCGATGCTCGCCGAGCCGCGCGGCCTGCTCGCCACCCGGGTGCAGCAGACGTCGGGCATGGTGATGGCCAAGGGCGTGGAGGACACCACGTTCTACCGCTGGAACCGCTTCGTCGCGCTCAACGAGGTGGGCGGCGATCCGTCCCGCTTCGGCGTGTCGCCCAGCGAGTTCCACACCGCCATGGCGGCCAGGGAGGCCTCCTGGCCTGCCACGATGACCACCCTGTCCACCCACGACACCAAGCGCTCCGAGGACGTCCGGGCCCGGCTCGCGGTGATCGCGGAGATGCCCGGCGAGTGGATCGAGCGGATGCGCCGCTGGTCCGCCGCGCACCCGCTCCCCGACCCGTCGTTCGAGCTGCTCGCCTGGCAGAACCTCGTCGGCGCGTGGCCGATCTCCCCCGAGCGGTTCGCGAGCTATCTCACCAAGGCCTCGAAGGAGGCCAAGCTCGTCACCAGCCACGTCGACGCGGTCCCGGAGGTGGACGAGGCGATCGCGGCCTGGCCGGCGCAGGTGCTGGCGGACGCCGACGTGGTGGCCGAGATCGAGGAGTTCGTCGGGCGGATCTCCGCGCCCGGCCGGTCGAACTCGCTGGGCCAGAAGCTGCTGCAGATCGCCGGACCGGGCGTGCCCGACGTCTACCAGGGCACCGAGCTGTTCGAGTACTCCCTTGTCGACCCCGACAACCGGCGCCCGGTCGACTGGGCGCAGCGCCGGGAGCTCCTCGCCCGTCTGGACGAGGGCTGGCTGCCCGACGTCGACGCGTCGGGAGCGGCGAAGTTGCTGGTCACGGCCAGTGCGCTGCGGCTGCGCCGCTTCCGGCCGGAGGTGTTCACCGGGTACCGGCCGCTGCACGCCGAGGGTCCGGCTGCGCACCACGCGATCGCGTTCGCCCGCTCCGCATCGCTGGTGGCTGTGGCCACGCGGCTCCCGGTGGGGCTCGCGGAGCGCGGCGGCTGGGAGGACACCGTCCTCCCGCTCCCGGAGGGCGCCACCGACTGGCAGGACGTCATCACGGGAGCCGCCGTCGACGGCTCCGCGCCGTCGCTGGCGCGGGTGCTGGAGCGGTACCCGGTGGCGTTGCTCGTGCGGCCGGCCTAGCAATCCGGTGATCGCGATGCGATACGTCACACCCCTGGACCGGGCGAGGCGCCACGGCGCCGGGAAGGATCATGCGGCGTGACCGAATTCGCCGTATGGGCACCGCAGTGTGCCCAGGTCAGAGTGCTGGTCGACGGCACCGTGTACCCGATGGCCGTCGACGGGACCTGGTGGTGGCGCGCCACCGTCGAGGACGCGAGCCCGGGCAGCTCCTACGCCTTCCTGCTCGACGACGACGAGACGCCGCTGCCCGACCCCAGGTCGCGCTGGCAGCCCAACGGGGTCCACGGCGCGTCCCGCGTGTACGACGACTCGGCGTTCTACTGGACCGACCACGACTGGACCGGTCGCCAGCTGCCCGGCAGCGTGATCTACGAACTGCACATCGGCACGTTCACCCCGCACGGCTCGTTCGACGCTGCGGTCGAGCGGCTCGACCACCTCGTCGAGCTGGGCGTCGACCTCGTGGAGGTACTGCCGGTCAACGCGGTCGACGGCCCGCGCAACTGGGGCTACGACGGCGTCGGCTGGTACGCCGTCACCGAGAACTACGGCGGCCCGGACGCCTTCAAGCGGTTCGTCGACGCCTGCCACGCCCGGGGGCTGGGCGTGGTGCTCGACGCCGTCTACAACCACCTCGGCCCGTCCGGGGCGTATCTCGACCGGTTCGGCCCGTACTTCGCCGGCAGCAACATGTGGGGCCCGTCGCTGAACCTCGACGGCCCGCATTCGGAGCCGGTGCGCCGGTACGTGATCGACAACGCGCTGATGTGGCTGCGTGACTTCCATGTCGACGGGCTGCGTCTCGACGCCGTCCACGCGCTGCGTGACACGCGCGCGACACACGTGCTCGAGCAGCTCGCGGCCGAGGTGGAGGCGCTCTCCACCCACGTGGGCCGGCCGCTGTCGCTGATCGCCGAGTCGGACCTGAACGACCCGCGGCTGATCACCGCGCGGGAGGCTGGCGGCTACGGCCTGCACGGGCAGTGGACCGACGACATCCACCACAGCCTCCACACCGCGCTCACCGGCGAGTCGCAGGGCTACTACGCCGATTTCGCCGCGGCGGGGCTCACCGGCCTGGCACACGTGTTCACGCGGGCCTTCCTCCACGAGGGCACGTGGTCGAGCTTTCGGCAGCGCCGCCACGGTGCGGGCGTCGACACCCGGCGTATCCCGGGCCACCGCTTCGTCGCGTACCTGCAGAACCACGATCAGATCGGCAACCGCGCCACGGGCGATCGGCTCACCCAGACGCTCTCCCCCGGTCTGCTCGCTTGCGGTGCAGCGCTGGTGTTCAGCTCGCCGTTCACCCCGATGCTGTTCATGGGCGAGGAGTGGGGAGCTCGGACGCCCTGGCAGTTCTTCTCCTACTTCCCCGACCCGGCGCTGCGGGAAGCGGTGCGCAACGGCCGCGCCGCCGAGTTCGCCGAGCACGGCTGGGGCGATGTCGAGGTGCCCGACCCCAACGCGGAGAGCACCTTCCTCGACTCCAAGCTGGAATGGGACGAGGCCACGCTCGAACCGCACGCCACGCTGCTGCGGGTGTACAAGGAGCTGATCGCGCTGCGCAAGGCGTGGCCGGAGCTGTCCGACCCGTGGCTGGACGACGTGGAGGTGGACGTCGACGAGGAGGTGCGCACCGTCGTGCTGCACCGCGGGCGGCTGCGGGTGGCGTGCAACCTCGGCAGCGACGTGGTCACGATCGCGCTCGGTGCCCCCCTCGCGCGGATTCTGCTGGCCTCGGAGCCGGTGGAGGGCGAGGCCGACACCGTGAGCCTGCCGCCGGAGTCGTTCGCGATCGTGCAGCTCACCTGATCCGGGCGCTGATCGCGCTCGGGCGCGGCACGCACCGCGCCGTCAGGCAGTCGCCTCGACGCTGCGCGCCGGCCCACCTGCTGCGGCGGCGTCGAGCAGCGCCGCCGCTGCCCGCTGGGCCTGCTGTGCCGCTCGTGGCTCCGGCAGCACCGCCGCGGCCGTCATGGCTCCCTCTGCCAGGAGCAGCAGGTGCTCGCCGATGCCCGCAGGGTCGGGGACGTCGAGATCGTGCGCGAGGTCGAGCAGGTACTCGCGGAAGAGGTCCTTGTGCCTGCGGACGGCCGCGAGGACCAGTGGCGCGCTCCCGCCCAGCTCGCCGAAGGCGTTGATGAAGGCGCAGCCCCGGAAGTCCGGCTCGGCGAACCAGAGACCCAGCCAGTCGAAGACGGCGAGCATCCGCTCTCGGGGGCTCCCGCCGTGGCGGGCGACATAATCGGCGAGCCGGCCGCGCCACCGTTCGTCGCGCGCGTCGAGATACGCCGCGACCAGGTGTTCCTTGGACGGGAAGAGCTGGTAGAGCCGCTTGAGCGAGACACCTGCGGCGGTGCGGACCTCGTCGATGCCGACGGCTCGAATGCCTCGGGCGTAGTACAGGGCCTCGGCCGCCCCTAGCAGTCGTTCGGCGTCAGTGCGACCCACGCCACTCCCCCACCTCTACGAGAACGTGCGTTCTCTAAGCTACTCGCACCGAGCGAGAACGATCGTTCTCGCCCCCGGATACGAGGAGAGCTGATCCATGGCCGGTCGCCCGCCCTACCCCCCGTTCGACGCCGAGACAGCCGCTCAGAAGGTGCAGGCCGCCGAGGACGCCTGGAACACCTGTGACCCGGAGAAGGTGTCGCTCGCCTACACCGTGGACTCGGAGTGGCGCAACCGCGACCGGCACGTCACGGGCCGGGACGAGATCGTCGCGTTCCTCACAGAGAAGTGGAAGCGCGAGCTCGACTACGCCCTGCGCAAGGAGCTGTGGTCGTTCACCGGCAATCGGATCGCCGTGCGGTTCCAGTACGAGAGCCACGACGCGTCCGGCCAGTGGTTCCGCAGCTACGGCAACGAGCTCTGGGAGTTCACCGACGACGGTCTGATGCGCCGCCGCGAGGCGAGCATCAACGACCGCCCGATCGATGAATCGGAGCGCCGAATCTTCGGACCGCGCCCGGAGGACGAGCGCGGGGTACCGTTCCCCGTGTGGTGACCCACCGTCGGTGGGCGGTGCCGTCGGGGGACCGCCCACCGACGTCACGCCACTCTCAGATGAGCCCGAGCTTCTTCACGGCGTCGCGCTCCTCCACCACCTCGGCCACGGAGGCGTCGATCCGGCTGCGGGAGAACTCGTTGATGTCGAGCCCCTGCACGATCTCCCAGGCGCCGTTCTTCGCGGTCACCGGGAACGACGAGATGATCCCCTCGGCCACGCCGTAGGAGCCGTCCGACGGGATCGCCGCCGAGGTCCAGTCGCCCTCCGGGGTGTCGTTGACCCAGTCGTAGATGTGGTCGATGGCGGCGTTGGCAGCCGACGCGGCCGAGGACGCACCACGGGCCTCGATGATCGCCGCGCCACGCTTGGCGACGGTGGGGATGAAGTCGTCGCGCAGCCAGGCGTCGTCCACCTGCTCGGCGGCGATCTTGCCGTTGACCTCGGCGTGGTAGAGGTCGGGGTACTGGGTGGCCGAGTGGTTGCCCCAGATCGTCAGCTTGACGATGTCCTCGACCGGCACCGACAGCTTCTTCGCGAGCTGCGCGACGGCACGGTTGTGGTCGAGGCGGGTCATGGCGCTGAAGCGCTCGGCAGGCACGTCGGGGGCGGCGGCCTGGGCGATGAGGGCGTTGGTGTTGGCCGGGTTGCCGACCACGAGCACGCGGACGTCGTCGGCGGCACCGGCGTTGATGGCCCGACCCTGCGGCGCGAAGATGCCGCCGTTGGCCTCGAGAAGGTCGCCGCGCTCCATGCCCTTCGTGCGCGGGCGGGCACCCACCAGCAGCGCGATGTTCACACCGTCGAAGGCCGCGGTGGCGTCGTCGGTGATGTCGATGCCCGTGAGCAGCGGGAACGCACAGTCGTCGAGTTCCATCGCAGTGCCCTCGGCGGCCTTGACCGCCTGCGGGATCTCCAGCAGGCGCAGCCGAACGGGCTTGTCCGGCCCGAGAAGCTGCCCGGAGGCGATCCGGAAGAGCAGCGCGTAGCCGATCTGGCCTGCGGCTCCGGTGACGGTGACGGTGACAGGTGACGAGGTCGACGAAGACACGCAGGCAGGCTAGCCCTCTGTCGAGCCAGTCGCCGTCATGGGGAGCACGTTCCGGGCCCGGAGTGGGCATCGGCACAACGACCACCGCCGGCGAAGGGAAACGGATCTCTATCGGCCGTCCGATGGATCCGCGGACCGTTCCGTCCTCATTATCCTTTTCGCATGACCGCCGCCGCGTCCTCACCCACCGACCCCGGCGCCACCCCCACGACCGCACGCTCTCTCGCCCCGGACCTGGCGCGCGGCGGCATGCTCCTGCTCATCGCGCTCGCCAACGTGCACGTCTACGTCTACGGGCACCCGATCGGTCCCCGCGGCTACCCGACGACTCTCGACAGCGCCGACCAGGTGGTGGCCCTGCTCCAGATGACCCTCGTCGACGGGCGGGCCTATCCGCTCTTCGGACTGCTCTTCGGCTACGGGATCGTGCAGCTCGCGTGGCGGCGCAGCGCGGTGGGCCTACCGGCGCCCGCCGTCACGAAGCTCGTGCGGCGGCGCGGCGCCTGGATGATCGTCATCGGCCTGGCCCACGGGGTGTTGCTCTGGCCCGGCGACATCATCGGCTGCTACGGGCTGCTGGCCGTGCTGATGGCCGGCATGCTCGTGCGCGGAACGGATCGCGCGCTGATCACCACCGCAATCGTCGGCGTCGTCCTGGTGACGCTGCTGAACGCAGGGAGCGGCATCCCGCTGCCCGGCGAACAGAACTCCTTCCTGCCCTCGATGACCATCGAGAACCCCCTTGCCGCCATGGCTGTTCGGTCCGTCGAGTGGCTCGGCATCGGCCTGCTGTTCCAGTCCATCGGCGTGTTCGCTGCGGTGGCGTTGGGCGCCTGGGCCGCCCGGCGGCGGCTGCTCGACGAGCCGGAGCGGCACCGCCTGTTGCTGGCGCGCCTCGCCGTGGCGGGGGTCGCGGCGGCGGTGCTGCTCGGGCTGCCCATGGCCCTGATGGCCGCGCAGTTGTGGACCGCACCGCCGATCGGCCTCGTTCTGCTCGCCGGGGCGCTGCACACCGTCGGCGGTTACGCCGGCGGGATCGGGTACGCGGCAGCCTTCGGGCTTCTTGCGATCCGGCTCACGCAGCGCGGTGGCCCCGGACCGGTCACCCACGCCCTGCAGGCCTGCGGGCAGCGGTCACTCTCGTGCTACCTCGCCCAGTCCGTCGCGTTCGTGGCGCTGCTGCCTGCCTGGACGCTCGGGCTCGGCGACGACGCCCACCTGTGGCAGACCGCGCTTCTCGCGATCGGGACGTGGCTGGTGATCCTGCTGGTGGCCGACGCGTCGGAGCGCGCCGGCTACCGCGGGCCGGCGGAGATCCTCTTGCGCAGGCTGACCTACGGGCCACGCCGCACTCCCCAGCCCGCCTGAGGGCCGTGAGATGGACGTGAGCGCTGCCGAGGCGGGCTACCGTCTCTCCGGTGAGCCGCGCGCAGCCGCCGTCCGACCCCTTCGGCGGGGACGGGTCCGATCGTCCCCCGTCGTGGATGGGCGCCCCGGGCTACTCGCCCTACCGGGACGACCTGCCGCCGCACGCCCCCATGCCGGGCGCCCCGCCCTACCCCGCGGCGCCGGAGCCCGCACCGCCCCCGGTCGGGCGGCCTGCACCCGGCACGAAGTTCCTGACGGCGCTCGGAGCGGCCGCGATCTGGGCCGCGGTCAACGTCGTGCTGGTTCTGATCGTCGCCGGGGCGCCTCCCGCAGGCTCGGCCGTGGCCCGGCTCCTGGGCGCACTGGTGGTCCCTGCCGTGCTGGCGGCGCTGGCGGTCTGGCTGATCGCCCGCCACCGGGGATGGGCGTTCTGGATGTTGGTGGTGACCGCCGCGCCGTTCTTCTGGGTGCTGCGCGCGCTGGCCACCCTGGTGGGAGGGTGAACCCTCCTCATCCCCGGTAGGGGGCGAGCCCGCCGCTCAGCAGCCCGAAGGCGTGGTCGGCCTCGGCGAGTGCGTCCGGCTCGCGTTCGTCGGCGCTCATGCCGCGCGCGATACAGGCCTGGTTGGCCTCGGCCAGACTGCGCTGCGTATGGAGGATCTGGCCGGCGGCCAGGCGAGCCGTGACCTCTGCGAACCGTGAGTCTGCCGGCGTCGTCTCGTGCAGAGCGGCGGCAAGCGCGTCCTCGCCGGCCGCGTGGTATCGCACTACCGCGGACTGCAGCGCCTGTGTGCCGGTGATGAGCCGGTAGAACGCAACGACCTGGGGATGGTCACAGAGCCCGGTGATCGGGTCGCGCTCCGCAAGGCGGGCTCGCAGATGCCGGTGCAGCGCGTCGAGCGGCGCCTCACCATCCCCCCTTCCGCGGACCACCCGCGCGGCCTCGTTCTCGTGGTCGGCGATGCGGTGCAGGACCAGGTCGTCCTTCGTGGGGAAGTACGCGAACAGCGTGCGCTTGGACACCTCCGCCGCGGCGGCGATGTCGGCGACGGACACCTGGTCGTAGCCGCGCTCCAGGAAGAGCGCGATCGCCGCCTCCGAGATGGCCTGCCGCGTGCGGACCTTCTTGCGCTCCCGCAGCCCACCCGTTGATTCCACTCGGCGATATTACATCGGGTTGATAGTTGCACTCGGTCTACTTATGCTCTCGGTGTGAAAAACGACGCGACACGTGACGCCGACGTCCTCGTGATCGGTGCCGGCCCGACCGGACTCACCCTCGCCGGTGAGCTCGCCCTCGCCGGCGCCGCCGTCACCGTCATCGAGCGGCAGGAGACCCCGAGCGGACAGAGCCGGGGCGGCGGAATCTCGGCCCGGACGTGTGAGGTCCTTGCCATGCGGGGGCTGATCGACGCCGCCACCGCGGTGGCCGTCACGCTCGGGGCCGGGGGCGGGCACTTCGCCGGGTTGCCGGTGCCGCTCGACGCGCGGCCGTGGCGCACCCGCCACCCCGACGGCCTGATGATCCCGCAGGACCGCCTGGAGCAGGTCCTCGAATCGCGCGTCCGCGAGCTCGGCGCCGTCGTCCACCGCGGCACCGAGCTCACCGCCCTGACCCTCGGCGACGACGAGGTGAGCGCGACCGTCACCGGACCCGATGGCCCGGATGTGCTCCGCAGCCGCTACCTGGTCGCCTGCGACGGCGGGCACAGCTCCGTCCGGAGGGTGACCGGCGTCCCGTTCCCCGGGCGAGCCGGCACGATGGCCGCGGTGACCGCCGACATCGAGCTGGCCACGGCCTCCGAGACGGTGCCGCAGACGGTGGGTCACATCAGCGAGCACACCCGCCGTGGCGGCGGCTACTGGATGCTGATGCACCCGCTCGGCGACACGACCGACCCGTCCACGCCGCATCGAGTGGTGTTCGGCGGCCCGGAACAGGCCACGCTGCCGAGGGACGCGCCGGTCACGGAGGCCGAGGTGACCGCGGCGCTGACAGCGGTGCACGGCCCGGAGACGAAGCTGGGGCGGCTGCGCTGGGGCACCCGGTTCAGCGACGCCACCCGGCAGCTCACCAGCTATCGGCACGGACGCGTCCTGTTCGCCGGCGATGCCGCCCACATCCACCCGCCGATGGGCGGTCAAGGGCTCAACCTGGGCGTGCAGGACGCGATGAACCTCGGTTGGAAGCTCGCCGCACAGCTACGGGGTGACGCACCAGCGGGACTGCTCGACAGCTACCACGCGGAACGGCACCCCGTGGCCGCCCGCGTCCTCGCGATGACGCGGGCGCAGAGCGTGCTGATGAGCCCGCCACCCGACGCCGACGACGTCCGCGCGCTGCGCGACATCATGATCGACCTGGCCCGCCTGCCCGACGCCAACCGCTACCTCGCCGGGATGATGTCGGGCCTGGACCTGCGCTACGAGATGAGCATCGAACGTCTCGACGATCACCCGCTGGTCGGCACCCGCATGGTCGACCTGTCGCTCGAGACCGCGGACGAACCGACCACGGTCAGCACGCTGTTGCGCTCCGGGCGCGGCCTGCTCCTCGAGCTCGGCGCGGCGGATGCGGGCGAAGCGACCGATGCCGTGCATCCTCGCGTCGATCGGGTCGTCGCACGCGTCGTCGACTCGTCGGTGGGCACCACGGTGGGAGCCGACCGGGTGCTGGTCCGCCCGGACGGCTACGTCTGCTGGGCCGGCAGCGATCCATCCGACTCGCCGGAGGCCGCGCTCCGCCGCTGGTTCGGCGCTGCCGTGCCCGTCAGCTCGTCCGCCGCCGCGCGCTGATCACGCCTGTGTCGAAGCCCGCGACGTGCAGGCCGCCGTGGAAGCGCGCGTGTTCCACCTTCAGGCACCGGTCCATCACGACCTCCAGCCCGGCCGCCTCCGCACGCCGCGCGACCTCCTCGTCGAACAGCCCGAACTGGAGCCACAACGTGCGCACGCCGTCGAGTGCGAGGACATCGTCGAGGACGCTCGGCAGATCCTCCCGGCGCCGGAACACGTCGACGAGGTCGGGGACGACGGGAAGATCCGCGAGCTTCTTGTAGACGGGGCGCCCGAGGATCTCGCTGGCGTTCGGGTTGACGAAGTAGACGTCGAAGTCGGTGCTGGCCAGCAGGTAGGTGGCCACGAAGTTGCTGGCCCTCGCCGGGTTCGGCGATGCCCCCACAACGGCGACGGTGCGCGTGGCGCGCAGGATCTGCTGCCGCCGTGTGGCCGACGGGTTCTCCCAGGTCATGAGTCCGCCTTCGCGGCCGCGGCGAGAGCCTGATCCAGATCCCAGAGGATGTCGTCGGGGTCCTCCAGCCCGACGCTGATGCGTACGAGATCCGGCGGCACCCCGGCGTCGCGGAGCTGCTCGTCGGTCAACTGCTGGTGGGTGGTGGAGCCGGGGTGGATCACGAGCGTCCTGGCGTCGCCGATGTTGGCCAGGTGGCTGCACAGCTGCACCGACTCGATGAACCGCTGCCCGGCCTCGCGCCCGCCCTGCACGCCGAACGAGAAGACCGCGCCCGGCCCGAGCGGCAGATAGCGGGCGGCCCGGTCGTGGTGGGGATGGCCGGGCAGCCCGGCCCAGCGGACGTAGGACACGCGCGGGTCGGCGGCGAGCCACTCGGCTACGACGCGGGCGTTGGCGACGTGCGCCTCCATGCGTTGCGGCAGCGTCTCCACCCCCTGGATCAGCAGGAACGCGCTGTGCGCCGACAACGAGGCGCCGACGTCACGCAGCTGCTCCGCGCGCAGCTTGGTGAGGAACCCGTACTCCTGGAAGTTGCCCCACCAGGTGAGCCCACCGTAGGACGGCACCGGTTCCGTCATCTGCGGAAAGTTGCCGTTGCCCCAGTTGAAGCGGCCCGACTCGATCACCACGCCGCCCAGCGTGGTGCCGTGGCCGCCGAGGAACTTCGTGGCCGAGTGGATCACGATGTCGGCGCCGTGCTCGATCGGGCGGCACAGGTACGGGGTGGCGATCGTGGCGTCGACGACCAGTGGGATCCCCGCGGAGTGGGCGACCTCGGCGAGCGCAGCGATGTCGGCGATCTCTCCGCCCGGGTTCGACACGACCTCACAGAACAACAGCTTGGTGCGCGGCGTGATCGCCGCTGCGAACGCCTCGGCCGCATCGCCGGGCACGAAGGTCGTGTCCACCCCGAACCGCCGCAGCGTCACGTCGAGCTGCGTGATCGTGCCGCCGTAGAGCCCGGCGGCGGCCACGATGTGGTCGCCCGCCCCGGCGAGGCAGGCGAACGTCAGGAACTCGGCTGCCTGCCCGCTGGACGTGGCGACCGCGCCGATCCCCCCGTCCAGGCTGGCGAGCCGTTCCTCCAGGGTGGCCACCGTGGGGTTGGCGATCCGGCTGTAGATCAGCCCGTACTTCTGCAGCGCAAACAGGCTCGCGGCGTCGGTGGTGTCCTCGAAGACGAAGCTCGTGGACTGGTATATCGGCACGGCCCGGGCGCCGGTGGCCGAGTCGGGCACGTGCCCCGCATGCACCGCCCGGGTGCGGAAGCCCCAGTTGCGGTCCTGATCGCTCATGCCGTTCATCCTGCCTCGCGGGGCCGGGCTCAGCCGAGGTGCTCCCGGAAGAACGCGACGATCCGCCGGTGCGCGTCCGCGGCGCTCGGCGCGTGGTACTCGGCGTGCAGCGGCGAGCGCGCCACGAGGGAACCCGTCATCCCGGAGGTGCGTGTGAAGAACGAATGGCCCGCTTCGGGGTAGGTGACGACGTCGTGCGGCACGTCCATCGCCTCGAGACGGGCTTCGAGCAGCTCCGGGTAGCCACGAGTGGTGATGTCCCGCCCGCCGTAGCTGGCGACGACCGGGCACGAACGGGGGAGGTCGATGCGGCCGCTGTAGAACGGGGCGCTCACCTTGTACCGGCCGGTGCGGGCGAGCAGCAGCGCGAAGCTGCCGCCGAGGCAGAACCCGATGGTGCCGATCCGGTCGCCGTCGACGTCGGGAAGCTCCGCGAGCCAACGACGTGCGGCCTCCAGGTCGTCGAGCTCCCGGCCTTCGCCCCGCTGCGCGGTGCGCATGGCGCGGGCCACGCAGATCGGCTTGATCGGGCCGCGGGCGAACAGATCAGGGATGAGCACCGTGTAGCCGTCGGCGGCGAGGTCATGGGCAACCCGGCGCATCTCGTCGGTCATGCCGAACGCTTCGTAGATCATCACGAGCGCGGGCCCGGGACCCGTGACGCCAGTAGGCGCCGTGAGCACGCCGGGAAGGGTCGTCCCGTCGCTCGCGGTGAACGTGACCTCGGTCTGCATCCCGGTGACGGTAACGGTCAACAGGGAGGAAGGGGATCATCGGCGCCGATCACGGCCGACGTGAACCACCGATCGTCGGCGAACGCGTCGGTGTCGTCGACGAGGTAGTCGGGCCTGCGACGTTCCTGACCGTTTCCCGCGACAGGCCCCGCCGTCATCGGCGGATAGAGGCCGGGATGCCCGGTGGTGGTGGCGCGGCCGGCCCCGCCGGTGCGCGCTCCTGGTTCGGCAGCCGCCGCGGCGCGTTCGGCTCCGGGCCCGCGCCCCGTGATCTCACCCACCGTCCTGCTCCCCGCCGGTGGGGGCACCCGGCGTTCCTCGTCACCGCGGGGCCACGGCCTCGCCGCGCCTGGTTCGGACCCCGGCCGCGCCGACACCAGATCTCGCCAGCTCGGCTGCGTCCCGGCGCGTGGAGACGGGCTGGGAAGGACCTGCCGGACGCCAGGTCGCGCGCCTGGGGTGACCGGAACACTGCTTCCAGCGCCGGTTGAGCGATCTCCGGGCGGGCCTGCGCCGAGGCGCCCTGCCCCTTCCTGACCGGGAGACCGCACTGGGATGCCGCCCGCCGACGGCACGATCGGCGGTGGCACCACTCCCGATCCCACCCCTCCGCTACTTCCCACGGCCCCGGAAGCGGCCCCGGGCAGCGGACCTCCGGGCCCGATGCCGCCCGGCGCGGCGGCACCGACCGTAGGCATCGCTGTCGTCCCCGCCGCCACAGCCGACGCACTGGCCGGCGCGATCTCTGCCCCCGCCAGAGCCCCGCCTCCCCCAGCGAACCCGCCGCCTCCGGGACCAGCCACCCCGCCGACCGGAGCCGGAGCAGATCCGGACGCCTCCACCGTGACCTGCGGCGGGAGGGTCCAGTAGTCCATGTGACGGCGGTTCTCGTAGGAGTTGTTGGTGTAGCCGTTCATCAGGTCGACGGCCCGAGCCGCGCGGTTGGCGCTCTCCTGCTCGGCAGCCTGCAGATCGTCGAGCCCATGAAAGATGTAGGTGGGGTCGGTCAAGGCGCGCTCGTACTCGGCATCGAGCTGCGCGGCGTTCGGCTCCGGCATGGCGTTGCGTAGCTCGCGCGCCTGCTCCCCCTGCGAGGTCACCGCCTGCGCCGTGATCTTCGCGTCGTTGGCGGCATCGAGGGCCCACTGCCCGAGCGGCGTCATGGCCGCGCGGCTGGCGTCGGCAGCACTCCCCTCCCAACCCCCGGCGGACTGGGCCATCGCGGTGGCGATGCGCTCGTCAATTCGCAGAATGGCTTCACTAGTCGAGACCCAAAGCTCTTCGACGCCCGTAGAGATCGACCGACCGGGCCCCTGGTGCACTGCGGCGTAGATTTCCTCGTGGCTGTACCCCTCCCACCGGATCTCGCTCACACACGCCCCCACAGGGCTGCGTTGTCACCCTCGGTGCGTCGGTAGTGCTCCTCCAGGATCTGGAGGTTGTCGCGCACCTTGACCATCTCTGCCTGGTAGGCGCGCAACGCCGCGTACGGTCCCTCGGCAGCCTCCATAACCTGCGTGTTGTAGTAGCTGACGACCTGGGCACTCACCGGATCGCCGAGCCACGGTTCGGGGATGAACCCGTCCCTCTGCAATCGCAGCAGCTTCTGACCAAGCTCGCTCAGCGCCTCCTCGAAGGAGGCCCTCATGGCTGGGATCATGTGCGGCTCCAGCCGGAGCGTGACGGGCGTCGTACCAGGCATCGAAACGCTCCTCGACTCACGGAAGGATCATTGCTCACGGTAGGCACCCAGCCTGCCCATATGGGAGCAAAGCCGGACGATCATGTGCGATTGCAAACGACCCCAGCCTGTCCGGCCGACTGAAGTCGATCAGCGTGAGGCCAGCAGCGTCGCCATCACCGCATCTGCCGTCCGCTCCGCACCCTGGCAAAGTTGAGGCTGCGGAATCGGCGGCTCCCGACCCCCATCAGCGAACTGCACATCGAGCAACTGACCCGGCGCCACGTCGACGATCACCGTGCAATAACTGGTGAACCGGGTTGGTACCGCAACGACGGCCGGGAAGCCGTGCGTCGGAGCCGGCCGAACCGTCGCTGCCAACTCGCCCGATGTGAACAACTCGATGCCTGCGATCGTGACGATGCTCAGGCCAACCGAAACTGCGCGGGGCTCATAACCCTGAAAAAGGCACGCCGGGATATCGGCGCCGGGGTACAGAAGCGATGGCCCAAGGTCGAAGACAGGCGGCCTGTCCAAACCCAACCCGGTCCGCTGTTCTTCCGTGAGTAGCGAGCAGGGATCCACCCCGTCGACCCGCACCTCCCGCGGACGCGGCGGGAGCTCTATCCCACTCGACTCCGCCGGCGCGACCGCAGCGCCCCCATCCGAACAACCCCCGACAAGCACCGTCGCAGCCACCAGCAGAGCCCCCCATACCTGTCGCACGCGAGGACCGTAGCGGCTTTGATGACCTTCAGGGCCTCACTTCACACTCGACCCCACAGGGCTGCGTTCTCGCCCTCCGTGCGGCGGTAGTGGTCCTCGAGAACCCGGAGGTTGTCGCGCACCTTTGTCAACTCCACCTCGTAGGCCCGCAGCGCGGCATACGGTCCTTCCGAAGCCTCCATCACATTCGCCTGGTAGTAGGTCACGACGTTCGCACTCACCGGGTCCCCGAGCCACGGCTCGGGGATGAAGCCGTCGTTGCCCAAACGCACCAGCTGTGGTCGCAGGTCGGCGAGCGCGTCGTCGAACGCCGCACGTACCGCGGGGAGCATGTGCGGCTCAAGCCGGAGTGTCAGGGAAGGGTAGCTGCCAGGCATCGAACGCTCCCTCGCTGCGCGTACGGAGGCCCGCATGCTAAGCCCATTTCGAGTGCCGGTAGAGCAATCAGGAAAAATCATGTGCAATCGCAAATAAGCGAGTCAGCATCAGCGGGCGGACAGCAACGTACCCATAGCGACGCCTGCTACCTGCTCGGCGTCGCGGCAGAGCCGTTCCTGTGGGATCGGTGGCTGTCGACCTCCATCGCGGAACTGCACGTCGAGCAGTTGACCAGGAGCCACGTCCACGATCACGGTGCAGTACTCCGTGAACCGAGTCGGCTTCGCCACCGCAGCCGGAAAGCCCTGCACCTGGATCGGTCGCACCTCGGCCGCCAACTTGCCCGATACGAACAACTCAATTCCTGCTGTAGTGACTACGCCCAGGCCCACGACGATCGCCCGAGGCTGGGAACCGCCGACCGTGCACAGTGGCACCTCGCCTCCGTTGTACAGGAGCGAGGGCGCCGAGTCGGACACCGGACGTGCGTCCAGCCCTAGCTTCGCCCGGTCCTCCGGGATCAGCAGGGAGCACGGGTCCACCCCGTCGATCCGCACATCGCGCGGACGCGGCGGGAGATCTATCGCGCTCGGCTCCGCCGGCGCGACTGCCGCGCCCCCGTCCGAACAACCCCCGACAAGCACTGCCGCGGCAACCAGCAGCGCCCCCCACACCCGTCGCACGGGAGGACCGTAGCGGCTTGATCGTCACGAGAGGTCACATTGCACTCATCCCGACCCGACATGGACACATGACGCGGAATGCATCGGCTGAAGATCAGCGATATGTGTCCATGTCGCGGCCCGGCCGCGCGCCCCGCCTACTTCCGCGGCAGCCGCAGCAGGCCCTCCTGCACCGTGGTGGCTACCAGCCGGCCGTCCCGGCTCGTGAAGCGGCCGGTGGCGAGGCCGCGGGAGCCTGACGCCGTGGGTGAGTAGCAGGTGTAGAGCAGCCATTCGTCGGCGCGGAACGGGCGGTGGAACCACATGGCGTGGTCCAGGCTCGCCATCTGCACCCTGACCGAGGCGAGGTCGTGGCGGGCGACCACCGAGCCGAGGAGGGTCATGTCGCTGGCGTAGGTCAGCAGGCAGACGTGCAGCAGGGGGTCGTCGGGGAGTTCGCCGTCGGCCCGCATCCACACCCGCACCGGTTCGTCCGACGGACGGCGGCGGGACGACCAGACCGGCTCGTCGACGAACCGCATGTCGATCGGGCGGGGGACGCGGCCCACCCAGCCCGCGTTCTCGCCGGCGGCGGTGCGGTCCGCGATGTCCGGCAGGGACTCCGGGTCGGGGACGCCGGACGGAGCCGGGTCGCTGTGCTCCAGGCCCTCCTGCGGCAGCTGGAACGACGCCGACAGCGAGAAGATCGCTTCGCCGTGCTGGATCGCGAGCACCCGGCGGGTGGTGAACGAACGGCCGTCGCGGACGCGTTCGGCCTCGTAGATGATCGGGACGCGGGGGTCGCCCGGCCGGATGAAGTAGGCCTGCAACGAGTGGACGTGGCGGTCCGGGGGCACCGTGCGCCCCGCCGCGACCAGGGCCTGCCCGGCCACCTGGCCGCCGAAGACGCGTGTGGGGCTCTGCGGCGGGCTCACCCCTCGGAAGAGGTTGACCTCGAGCTGTTCGAGGTCGAGCAGCTTCACCAGCTCGTCCAACACGACCTGGCCGCGCATAGCGCTGTCGTCGGCCGTCTCGGGCGCGGGAGTCGTGGAGGATCTGGTCATCCCGGCATCCTCTCAGCCGGGATTCTCAGCCGCTTCGTGTGGTTGCGCACGGTGGGCCGTGGTGATGGCCAGAACCCACAACTCCTCGCCGACGGCGGGGTTGCTCGGCAGCGGCTGGCGTCTGCCGGTGGGGACGAAGCCCGCGCTCGCGTACGTCCTGACCGCTGCCTCGTTGCCGTCGGCGACCCACAGCTCCAGCTCGTGGGCCCCGGCGTCGGCTGCCCAGTCACGGACGGCTGCGATCAGCTGCGCCGCGATACCGAGGCCCCGGTGGGACGGCCGCACCCACATCGAGATCAGGTGTCGCCGGTCCGGATCCTCATCGGGCCAGCTGGTGCCGGCCACGAGACCGGCCGGCTGGTCGTCCACGTAAGCGACGAACCATGTGCCCCAGCCAAGTCGCTCGCGCCACTGCTCCGGTGAGTTGTCGCGCTCCCGCTCGACGGTGGATGCGAACGCGTAGGGAGCCTCGCCCAGTGCCGCCAACCGCAGGTTGCGCAAGCACTCCCACTGGTCGGGGGCGAGACGGTGGACGGTGATCAGGCGTGGTCCTCCTCGCCCAGGCGGTGGACCCGGATGAGGTTGGTGGAGCCGACGGTGCCGGGCGGCGAACCGGCGACGATGACGACGAGGTCGCCGGGCTGGAAGCGCTCGATCGACAGCATGGCCTGGTCGACCTGGCGGACCATCGCGTCGGTGGACTCGACGTAGTCGACGAGGAAGGTCTCGACGCCCCAGCTCATCGCCAGCTGGCTGCGCACCTCCGGGGCGGGGGTGAACGCGAGCAGCGGCAGCCGCGTGTGCAGGCGGGCCAGCCGCCGCACGGTGTCGCCGGACTGTGTGAAAGCCACCAGCGCCCGCGCCGACAGCCGCTCCCCGATGTCGCGGGCGGCGTAGGAGAGCACGCCCCGCTTGGTGCGCGGCACGTGGTTGAGCGGCGGGACGTTGACCGGCCCGTCCTCCACCGCCTCGACGATCTGGGCCATCGTGCGCACCGACTTGATCGGGTAGCGCCCGACGCTCGTCTCGCCGGAGAGCATCACGCAGTCGGCGCCGTCGAGCACGGCGTTGGCGACGTCGGACGCCTCCGCGCGGGTGGGGCGCGAGTTGGTGATCATCGACTCGAGCATCTGCGTGGCGACGATGACCGGCTTGGCGTTCTCGCGCGCGATCTGGATGGCGCGCTTCTGGACGAGCGGAACGTGCTCCAGGGGCAGCTCGACACCGAGGTCGCCGCGGGCGACCATCACGGCGTCGAAGGCGAGCACGATGGCCTCGAGGTTGTCGACGGCCTCCGGCTTCTCGAGCTTGGCGATCACCGGGAGGCGTGCCCCGCGGCTGTCCATGATCTTGTGCGCGAGGTCGATATCGGCCGGGCTCCGCACGAAGGACAGCGCGATCGAGTCGACGCGCAGGTCGAGCGCGAACTCCAGATCGGAGCAGTCCTTGTCGGTGAGCGCCGGCACCGAGACGTTCATGCCGGGCAGCGAGATGCCCTTGTTGTCGCTGACGGGACCGCCCTCGGTGACGCGGCAGACGACGTCGAGGCCGTCCACGCCCACGACCCGCAGACCGACCTTGCCGTCGTCGACGAGCAGGCGGTCGTCCGGGCGCGCGTCGTTGGCGAGGCCCTTGTAGGTGGTGGAGACGCGGTCATGCGTGCCGGCGACCTCGTCGACCGTGATCCGCACCTCCTCGCCGGTGCGCCACTCGACCGGACCGGTGGCGAAGCGACCGAGGCGGATCTTGGGGCCCTGTAGGTCGCCCATGATGCCGACGGCATGGCCCTCGGCGTCAGCGGCCTCCCGCACCATCTCGTAGACCCGCTTGTGGTCATCCCGGTTGCCGTGACTGAAGTTCAACCGGGCGACGTCCATACCGGCCTGCACGAGCTCCCGTATCCGATCGGGGGTCGCGGTCGCGGGCCCGATGGTGCAGACGATCTTGGTGCGACGGCTCACGTCGGGAGTCTAGCGCGCGTTCTGGAACGATCAGGAAGCGCGGGGACGAACAAGAGGGTGTGTCAGCGCCGGGGTTGGTCGCTGGGTCCGACGTGATCGGCCAGCCACTCGCTGAGCGGCCGGAGCGCCCGCCATGCGGAGGTCACCCGTTCCAAGGTGCCGGCCTCGTGCAGCACGTCGTCCGGGGGCCAGCTGCGCCAGCCGTAGAGGGACTTGTGGCGCAGCAGCTCGATCCTCGGGTGATCCAGGTCGAAGCCCCGCGGCCTGGTCTTGAGCGTCTGCCCCGCGATCGTGATCCCGTCGGCGCGCAGCGCCGCAAGTCGCTTCTCCAGGTCCGTACCGCGCCGCTCGTCGTCGATTGCGGTGCGCAAGCGCGCCACCTGGTCCGACGCCATCTGGTACTGCCCACCAGCGACCATCAGCCCGTCGGCACCGATCTGCAGATAGAACGGCCCCACGGTGGCACCGCAATGCGTCTTGTACGGGGTCTTGTCGTTCGAGAACCGGACGTCACGATACGGCCGGAAGATCTTGCCCGTACCGAACTCGGGTTCCAGGTCGGCGAGCAGTGCCAGCATGGGCGCCCGGATGTCGGCCTCGTAGAGCTCGCGATGGTCGCTCCAGTAGGCCTTACTGTTGTCGACGACGAGCCCGTCGTAGAACTCGACGGCACCCTCCCCGAACCCGGTGAACGCCGTCATGTCGAGCGATCGCCGGGTTCAGCCACCACCCTGTCGCGGTCGCCGGGCCCGTCCTCGTCGGCGTCTGAGGGGGCGGGAGCGGTGTCCTTGGGCTCGTCCTCGCCGTTCGGCCCGTCCGGCGTGTCGCCGGCGAGCGCGGGAAGCACCTCACGCGGCTTGCGGACGAGCACGATGTAGAGCAGCGCCCCGATGAAGACCACACCGGCGACGACGACGTTGATGCGGATGTCGCCGAACACGCGGGTGGCCGGGTCGGTGCGCGCCATCTCGATGAAGAACCGGCCCAGCGTGTAGCCGGCGACGTACGTTGCGAACGCGCGGCCGTGTCCGAGCCGGAAGCGGCGGTCGGCCCAGACCACGAAGGCGGCGACGAGCAGGTTCCACAAGAGCTCGTAGAGGAACGTGGGGTGCACGATCTCGATCGGCGTGTGGTCGAGGGCCACGCCGCCGAGGCTGTCGGGAGCACCGGTGGCGGGGTCGACCCGGTTGTAGATCTCCAGGCCCCAGGGCAGGGTGGTCGGCCCGCCGTAGAGCTCCTGGTTGAAGTAGTTGCCCAGCCGGCCGATCGCCTGTGCGACGACGATCCCGGGCGCCACCGCGTCGGCGAAGAACGGCAGCGGTACCCCGCGCCGTCGGCAGCCGATCCATGCGCCCACCGCTCCGAGCGCGACGGCACCCCAGATCCCGAGCCCGCCCTGCCAGATCTTCAGGGCGCCGACCGGGTCGCCGCCGGGACCGAAGTAGGTCTCCCAGTCGGTGGCCACGTGGTAGAGCCGGCCGCCCACCAGTCCGAACGGAACGGCGAACACCGCCACGTCCGTGACCGTGCCTGGCTGGCCCCCGCGGGCGACGAAGCGACGCTCGCCCCACATCACCGCGACGATGATTCCGGCGATGATGCAGAGCGCGTAGGCGCGAATCGGGATCGGTCCGAGCATCCACACCCCGCGGTCCGGACTCGGGATGTAGGCCAGCAGGGCGGTCGCCACGGCAGAGCTCACTCCGCCACGGTATCGCCAGGTGCGGGGGGCTGGTCGGCGCGGGCCGTACGGGCCCCGCACGAGTGACACTCGTCAAGTGGGCGACTCCCGCCCCGAGAGCGTCCGACCCCGGCTGGGAACGGACGACTCGCGCGATCGGCACCCGCGAACTCACCAGCCCGCAACCGGCGACTCGCGGGACCCAGGTCGGCAACTCACCGGTCCGAATCGGGCGATTCGCCGGGCTGGGACAGGTGTCTCGCGACGCCGCACTCTGCAACTCACCAGCGCAAACGGGCGATTCGCGGGGCGCGGGGGTCAGGCAGGGGTGGGCACGGTGCGGCGGACGCCGTCGGCCAGCTCCTTCGCCAGCGCGCGGACCTGTTCGGCCCCCCCGCGCTCGGCGGCCGTGACGAACGCCGACCCGACGATCACCCCGTCGGCGAACGAGGCGACCTGCGCGGCCTGCTCACCCGAGCGGACACCCAGACCAACCCCGATCGGCAGGCCGGTGTGGGCACGACACCGCGCAACAAGCTCCGGAGCAACACTGGCGACGCTGTCCCGCGCCCCGGTGACGCCCATCGTGGAGGTGGCGTAGAGAAAGCCACTGCCCGCGGCGGCGGTGAGGGCGATGCGCTCCTCGGTGGAGGAGGGCGCCACGAGGAAGACCCGGTCCAGGCCGTGGGCCTCGGAGGCGGCCAGCCAGTCCTCGGCTTCCTCCGGGATCAGGTCAGGAGTGATCATCCCCAGGCCGCCGGCCGAGGCCAGGTCACGAGCGAACGCCTCCACCCCGTAGCGCAGCACCGGGTTGAAGTAGGTCATGACCACCGCGCGGCCACCCGCGGCCGTCACCCGCTCCACGACCGAGAACACGTCACGCAGCTTCGTCCCGGCCCGCAACGCGGTCTCCGCGGCCGCCTGGATCGTGGGTCCGTCCATCACCGGGTCCGAGTACGGGATACCGATCTCGAGCAGGTCACAACCGCCCTCGACCAGCGCACCCAGCAGGTCCACGGAGCCATCGACGGTGGGGTATCCGGCCGGTAGGTAGCCGACCAGGGTGCCGCGGCCCTGCTCCCGGCTCTCCCGGAAGATCTTCTCCACGGCACTCATCGCTGCACACCCTCCGCCTCGGTGCCCACCCGGGTCTTCCCGGCCGGTGCTTGGCCGCCCGGGCCGGTGAGGGAGGCCTCCGCGATGGCCGTGCCGCTCGCGTCCTCGGCGCTCTCGTCGGCCGAGATCATGCCGAACCACTTCGCGGCGGTGTCGACGTCCTTGTCACCACGCCCGGACAGGTTGACCAGGATGACCGCGTCCGGACCCAGCTCGCGACCCAACCGCAGCGCACCGGCAACCGCGTGGGCCGACTCGATGGCCGGGATGATCCCCTCGGTCCGCGAGAGCAACGCGAACGCCTCCATCGCCTCCGCGTCGGTGATCGGCCGATACTCCGCCCGCCCGAGGTCCTTCAGCAACGCGTGCTCCGGACCGACACCCGGGTAGTCCAGCCCGGCGGAGATCGAGTGCGACTCCTTCGTCTGGCCGTCCTCGTCCTGCAGCAGATACGACATCGCACCGTGCAGCGCCCCCGGGGAACCCTCGGTGAGGGTGGCGCCGTGACGTCCGGTCTCCACACCATCACCGCCAGGCTCGAAACCGACCAACCGCACCGACGGGTCATCCAGGAAAGCATGGAAGATGCCGATCGCGTTGGACCCGCCACCCACACACGCCGCGACCGCATCGGGGAGACGGCCGGTGCGCGCCAGCACCTGCTCACGCGCCTCCAACCCGATGATCCGGTGGAAGTCACGCACCATCGTCGGGAACGGATGCGGACCCGCCACCGTGCCCAGCAGGTAGTGCGTGCGCTCGACGTTGGTGACCCAGTCACGCAGGGCCTCGTTGATCGCGTCCTTCAACGTGCGGGACCCGGTCGTGACCGGCACCACCCGCGCCCCCAACAGCCGCATCCGCGCAACATTCAACGCCTGCCGCTCGGTGTCGACCTCACCCATATAAACCACGCACTCCAGACCGAGCAACGCACACGCCGTGGCCGTGGCCACCCCATGCTGCCCCGCACCGGTCTCCGCGATCACCCGCGACTTACCCATCCGCTTCGTCAGCAGCGCCTGACCCAACACATTGTTGATCTTGTGCGAGCCGGTGTGGTTGAGATCCTCACGCTTGAGCAGGATCCGCGCCCCACCCGCATGCTCGCTCAGCTTCGGCACATCCGTCAGCGGGGACGGGCGCCCCGAATAATCCCGATGCAGACGATCCAACTCATCGAGGAAGTCCCGATCACCCCGCGCCTTGTCATACGCGGCAGCCAGCTCGTCAAGAGCCGCGATCAACGCCTCCGGGACGAAACGGCCACCATAACGGCCGAAATGACCGCGCTCATCCGGCTCGTGACCCGACGGGGTCGCGATACCGTCACTGGCCTTGCTCGAAGTGCCCGAACCACTGGTCGTCAACACGACATCCTTGCTACCGCATCCGTGCTAGCGCGTCATTCTTGTTATCGGACCATCCTGGAGCAGGACGGGTGGAAACCCGCTGCCACCAGGCTGCGCACCGCCCCGCGGGGATCACCGCTGGTGACGAGGCCCTCACCGACGAGTACGGCGTCGGCGCCCCACCCGGCGTAGGTGAGCAGGTCGCCCGGGCCGCGGACGCCCGACTCGGCCACCCGCAGCACGTCGCTGGGTAGCCCGGGTGCGATCTGCCCGAAGATCGATCGGTCGACCTCGAGCGTGTGGAGGTTGCGCGCGTTCACCCCGATGACCTTCGCGCCCGCCTCCAGAGCCCGGTCGGCCTCCTCCTCGGTGTGCACCTCGACGAGTGCCGTCATGCCGAGCGACTCGACGCGGTCCAGAAGCGAGTCGAGCGCGTTCTGTTCCAGCGCCGCGACGATCAGCAGCACCAGGTCGGCGCCGTAGGCCCGCGCCTCGTGCACCTGGTACGGACTCACCACGAAGTCCTTGCGCAGCACCGGGACGTCAACCGCGGCACGCACGGCGGCCAGATCGTCGAGCGAACCGCCGAACCGGCGCTGCTCGGTGAGAACGCTGATCACGCGCGCCCCGCCCCCGGCGTAGGACGCGGCGAGCTCGGCCGGATCGGCGATCACGGCCAGATCCCCTCGAGACGGGCTGCGGCGCTTGACCTCGGCGATCACCCCGATGCCCGGCGCCCGAAAGGCCGCCATGACATCACGCGGCGGCGGAGCTGCGGCCGCACGCCGCTTGATCTCGGCGAAGTCGACCTTCGCCTCCCGTGCCGCAAGATCGGCCCTGACGCCGTCAACGATGGAATCGAGGACGCTCGCTCTGCCGTGCTCCATGGCGTTGGTCCCCCTTTCCGGATAGGCCGGGCGCGAATCATGCTAGCCAGGCCTTGTGCGACCCCCGTCGCCAGGATCGTCCCCCCTGCTCCCGGGCACGTCGGCAGTGGGGTCCACTCCGGCGTCCAGCGCCTGCCACGCCGCGCGGTCCGGATCCGTCTCGACCCGTCGGGCGCCGGGCGCGGCGTACCGCGCGCCGAACCTCGGAAAGCTCGGCTCCCGGAGCAGAACGAACACCCCGACCACCAGCAGAACGACAGCGCCTGCCACGGCGAGAAGCGGCGCCGCCGTGCGCGCGATGTCGCCGGTAGGCGGCACGACCACCGCCTGCACCACGACCACGCCGACCACGATCCCGACCAGAGCCAGCAGCGCGCCGACGGCTCGGCGCAGCGGCCCGCCCGTGGCCACGACGGCCGCGATCGCGGCAAGCGCCAGCAGCGCCACCCCGGTGAGCGACGGAGCCACCTGTGCGCCGGTGGACTCCGTGGCCGACCGGCCGGGCGGGCCCGCGACGCGGAACCAGACGGTGGCCGACGCACCCCACAGCAGGGCGGCCGAGCCCGCGAGGCCGGCGCACGCCACCAGCAGCGTGCGCGGGTTACGGGTGGGGATCTGGGTCACCGCGTCCTGTCCGGACCGGCGGCGAGACTGGGCGGTTGGCCCAGCGTCGCCGCGGTCGCCACCGCGGACAGCACGGCCCGCGCCTTGTTGATGCTCTCGGTGTCTTCGGCCACCGGCTCGGAGTCGGCGACGATCCCGCCCCCGGCCTGCACGTAGGCGATCCCCTCGCGCACGAGTGCGGTGCGGATCGCGATGGCGGTGTCGGCGTCGCCCGCGAAGTCGAAGTAGCCGACGATGCCCCCGTAGAGCCCGCGCCGGGTGGGCTCCAGCTCCTCGATGATCTGCAACGCCCGCGGCTTCGGTGCGCCCGACAGCGTGCCGGCGGGGAAGCACGCGAGCACGGCGTCGAAGGCGATGCAGTCGCTGCGCAGCGTGCCGGTGACCGTCGAGACCAGGTGCATCACGTGGCTGTAGCGCTCGACCGAGAAGAAGCTGTGCACCTTGACCGTGCCCGGCGCGCACACCTTGCCGAGGTCGTTGCGGCCCAGGTCGACGAGCATCACGTGCTCGGCGCGCTCCTTCTCGTCGTTGCGCAGCTCCTTCTCCAGGAGCAGGTCCTCCTCCTCGGTGTCGCCACGCCACCGGGTGCCGGCGATGGGGTGGGTGGTCGCCTTCCCGTCGCGCACCGTGACCAGGGCTTCCGGGCTGGACCCGACGATGTCGAAGCGCCGTGCAGGCTCGTCGGGGGTGGCCGCGGACTCCAGGCGCAGCAGGTACATGTACGGGCTCGGGTTGGTGGCCCGCAGCACGCGGTAGACGTCGAGCGAGTCGGCGTGGCACTCCGCCTCGAAGCGCTGCGAGATCACCACCTGGAACGCCTCGCCGTCGAGGATCTGCTCTTTCACGGTCTCGATGGCGGCGTGGTGCTGCTCCGGGGTTCGGCGCCGTATGTAGGAGGGCTGAGCAGGCCGGTAGACGGCCACCGTGGACGCGGCGGGCGCGGCGAGCTCGGTGGTCATGCGGTCGAGCCGCGCCACGGCGTCGTCGTAGGCCTCGTCGACCCGCTCGTCGCTCGCGTCCCAGTTGATCGCGTTGGCGATCAGGGTGATGGTGCCCTCGTGGTGGTCGACCGCGGCCAGGTCGGTGGCCAGCAGCATCATCAGCTCGGGAATCTGCAGGTCGTCGGTGGTGAGGTCGGGCAGCCGCTCGAGGCGCCGCACGACGTCGTAGCCGAGATAGCCGACCATCCCGCCGGTCAGGGGCGGCAGCCCGGGAAGCGGCTCGCTGCGCAGCTCCTCGACCACGGTGCGCAGGGCGGCGAGAGGGTCTCCCGAGGTGGGGAGCCCGACAGGGACCTCACCGGTCCAGACGAGTTCGCCGTCGACGGCCGTCAGCGCGGCTGCGCTCCGCGCTCCGACGAACGACCATCGCGACCAGGAGCGACCGTTCTCCGCGGACTCGAAGAGGAACGTGCCGGGACGGTCGCCTGCCAGCTTGCGGTAGACCCCGACGGGGGTCTCGTCGTCGGCGAGCAGCCGCCTGGTGACCGGGATGACCCGGTGCCCGACGGCCAGCTCGCGGAACTCTTCTCGGCTGGGGCTGACCGCACCCAGTGCGGGCGCAGGCGCGGTGACGGTCATGTAGCCCATTGTGGCAACCTCACCCGGACGGGGCACCACGAGAGCCGCGTCACCTCCATCCCGCCCTTCGGGGAAGGATGGGAGCGTGGGCGCACCCGACGACGAGCCGTCCCCGCCGCAGGCCGTGGGAGCAGGTCAGCGACAGGGCCAGGGGGACGCTGCGCCACGCCGACGCGGGCGCAGACCAGGCGGCGCAGACACCCGTGCCGAGCTGCTCGCCGCCGCTCGGGTCGAGTTCGCCGAACGCGGCTACGACGGAGCCACGGTCCGGATGATCGCCGAACGCGCCGGCGTGGACGCCGCCATGGTCAACCACTGGTTCGGGGGAAAGGATTCGCTGTTCATCTCGGCTCTGGACCTGCCGATGGACCCCACCGCGATCCTTGCCGAGGTGGTGCCCGGTGACCCCGAACACCTCGCCGAGCGGATCATCGCGCGGTTCCTGGAACTGTGGGACGGCACGGGCGGAGCTCCCCTCTCCGCTCTGCTGCAGAGCGTGGCCACGCACGACGCCGCGGCCCGGCTCCTGCGCGAGTTCGTGGAGCGCGTGCTCGTCGCACGGGTCGTGTCGACGGTGGCGCCGGACCGGCCCGCACTGCGCGCGGGCCTGTGCGGCTCCCAGATCCTGGGCCTCGCGGTCGTCCGGTACGTGCTGAAGGTGGAGCCGCTCGCCTCGGCCGACCATGCCACCGTGATCGCCGCGGTGGCCCCCAACCTGCAGCGCTACCTCACCGGGCCCCTGCCCTGACGTTCAGACGTCGACGGGACGGCGCGGGTCGATGAATCCCGACTCGTAGGCCGCGACCACCGCCTGGGTGCGGTCGCGCGCGCCCAGCTTGGCGAGCACGTTGCCGACGTGGGTCTTCACCGTCTCGACTCCCACCATCAGCTCCCGGGCGATCTCGGCGTTCGAGAGCCCGCGCGCGATCCACCGCAGCACCTCGCCCTCCCGTTCGGTCAGGCCCGCGCCACGTAGCTCGTCGCCGCCGTTGCGCCCGCGGGTGGCCACCAGGTCCCGCACCGCCGCCGGGAACAGCAGTGACTCACCGCTCGCGACGATGCGTACCGCCTGCACGATCTCGGCGGGCCGCGCCCGCTTGAGCAGGAAGCCCGTGGCGCCCGCCTGCAAAGCGTCGTAGACGTGCCCGTCGTTGCCGAACGTCGTGAGCACCAGCACGCGCGGCGGCTTCGGGAGGTTCGTGACCAGGTGGCGGGTGGCGGCGATCCCGTCCACCGCGGACATCCGCACGTCCATCAGCACCACGTCCGGCGCGAGCCTGCGCACCAAGCCCGGCACCTCGGCGCCGTCGGGCGCCTCGCCCACCACGGTGATGTCCGGTTCGGCGTCGAGAATCGCGCGCAGACCCGTCCGCACGAGCTCCTCGTCGTCCACCAGGAGCAACTTGATCATTGCGACATCATCTCGGATCCCCGCAGCGGGAGCCGTGCCGCCACCCGCCATTCCCGCTCCCCCGCACCCGCCACCAGGTCACCGCGCAGGACGTGCACGCGCTCGCGCATCCCGGCGAGCCCGCGGCCGCCCCCCGGCCGGGCGCGGGTGTCGGCGCCCAGGGGGTTCGTCAGCTCCAGTTCGAGCACGCCTGGTCCGACCGCGACGCGGACGGTCACCGGCACCGGCCCGGCGTGGCGCAACGCGTTCGTGAGGCCCTCCTGGACGATCCGGTACGCCTCACGGGAGACCGCACGCGGCACCGCGTCCATCGATCCTCGTACCTCCACGTCCACCGACACCCCCGTCGACCGGGCACCGGCCAGGAGGGTGTCGAAATCGGCCAGGTCGGGTTGGGGCGCCCGGTCCGTCCCGGTTGCGCCGTCGCGCAGCAGCCCGAGGACGTGGTCGAGGTCCTCCAGAGCACCCCGGCCCGCCTCGGCGATCGCGTCGAGCGCGCGGGCGACGAACGCGGGATCGCTGTCGAGCACCCGGGCGGCCGCGCCCGCCTGCAGCGTGGTGACCGTCAGCGCGTGGCCGACCGAGTCGTGCAGCTCTCTGGCGAGCCGGTTGCGCTCCGCCAGCGCCCGCTCCGCCTCCCGCACCCGGGCCAGCTCGACGGCCATCCGCTCGGCGGGCGAGGGCCCGAGAACGCGCGGAGCGAGCCGCGCGAGCACCGCGCCGCCGGCCGACACCGCGTGAAGGAGAACGATCGGGAGCGCCAGTCCCAGGACCGGGAACCAGGCCGCGGCAAGCCCGGTGGGAAACGGGGCGAGCTCGCGCCAGGGCGCGAGGAGGAAGCCGACGCTCGCCGGCAGGACGGCGAGCGTCACGAGCGCAGTGAGCCCGCCCGCCGCGAGATTGACCAGCAACCAGCCGGCAGCGCGCCGACGACCCGGCCACGCGTCGAGCGTTCCGGGATCGGGATCGGGCACGACGGCGCCGAGCAGGGCACGGGCCGCGGTGATCTCCAGGGCACGTACGCCCGGCACCAGCGCCACCCCCACAGCCATGGCGGTTGCGGGCACGAGCAACAGCAGGAGGTCCAGCGGCCGCAGGTCCCCGGCGTTCACCGCAGCGACGAACAGCGCCGCCAGCCCCAGATACGGCAGCAACAGCACCGCACCCAGCAACAGATGCACGAAACGGCGGTAGGTCAGCCCCGACGTGACGGGGCCCAGGACCAGCCGCAGCGTGCGGGACACCCCACGATCGTCGCAGAACCGGACAACGAGAGCCCCCCCGCGGGAGGGAGTCGGATCACTAAGTCGCGAGAGCCAGCCGACTGGGTGATCGCTGGTGGGGACGGGCAGGCGCGGATGACCCGGCTACCGGTCCGAACCGCCGATCACAGCCGGCTGCCCACCCCGGAAAGCGGGCGGCGCGGTGATCATCAATTGGGGCCCGCCAGCTGCGGATGACACGACTCCTGGGCCCGAACTGCCGATCATGGCCAGCTGGGGGCGCGCCCCATCCAGACCCCGGCGGGAGCGCACCATGATCATCAGCTGAGGCCTTGCAGCCGCGAATGACACGCCTACGTGGACCGAATTCCCGATCTTGAACAGCCGGCGGGACCGCCCGCCGCCCGTGATTCCCAGTCGGGACCCGCCAGCCGCGAATTACACAGCTACCGCGTCCGATCTGCCGGTCACAGCCGGCTGACGGCCGTGGCAGAACACGAACACCGGGACAGCGGGCAATGATCATTATTTAGGGACGGACAGCCGCGAATGACACGGCCTCCGGTACCGAACTGCCGATCATGGCAAGCCGGCGAGCCTGCGCGACAGGCCCCGCACCCGGCCCTGGGCCACAGCACGCCATGATCACCGCTTGGGCCCGGCAGCCGCAGATGGCACGCCTACGGGCCAGGACTGCCGATCACGACCGGCCGGCGAGCCCGCCTCGGACCGGGCAGCGCCCGATGATCGCCACTTGGGACCTATCAGCCGCGAATGACGCGCCTGCAGGGACCGAATTTCCGATCTTGACCAGCGGCGGGCCTGCCCCGGCGCGCGGGGAGGTCAACCAGCCACCTCCGAGTCGGTACCGGGAATGCCGGCCTTCGAGGGGGCACGCCCGCTCATGATCGCCACTCGGGGCCCGGCAACGGCCTATGACGCGGCTGTCAGTCCCGAACTGCCGATCACGGCTGGCGGACGGTCGTGGCAGATCTTGCCCACACCCGGACAACGGGCGGCGGTGATCGTCATTTGGGAACGGACATCCGCTAATGACACGGCCACCGGTACCAAACTGCCGATCATGGCAACCCGGCACCGGGCCTGGGCCGTAGCACGCCGTGATCATCAATTGGGACCCGACGGCCGTGAGTAACTCGGCTACCAGGCCTGAACCGCCGATCACCGCCAACCGGCGGGCCTACTGGACATGCCTTGCCCCCGACCCCGGCGGCAGGGGCCATGATCACCACTTGGGGCCCGGCAGCCGCAGATGGCACGCCTGCAGGGCCCCGACCGTCGATCATGAACCGCCTCGGAGCTGCCCGGGACATGCCGGCGCCCTGGACGGAACCGGTGATCATTAGTTGGGAAGGGGCAGCCGTCTACGGCGCGGCAGCCGGGCCCGAATCGCCGATCATGGCGATCTGTGGGACAGGTCCGCCGCTACCCCCGACAGCCGCGCGCCATGATCACCAGTTAGGGCCCGGCAGCTGCCGAGGAGACGGTTACGAGGCCCGAACTGTCGATCCTGAACCGCCGAGCGGGCGGGCCGGCGCCGGCAGCCCCCATGATCATCGGTTGGGGATGCGGGACTGCGGATGACGCGGCTGCCGGGCCCGAACCGTTGATCATCGGGAGGCTCACGCCTGAGCCGGTGCCTCCACGACCTCGATCCGCACCCGCTTGTTCCCCTTGCCCTTCGACTCCGTGCCGATCACCCGGACGGCGCCGACCTCCGCGGTGCTGGCGACGTGCGTGCCACCGTCGGCCTGCTTGTCGAGGCCCACGATGTCGATCACGCGCAACGGGTCGATCTCGCGTGGGATGAGGTTCGCCGCCGTGCGGATCAGGGCGGGGTCGGCGTCGGCGGCGTCGCGGCCGAGGAACTCGACCACCACGGCACGGGCGGCGTCGAGCTCCTCGTTGATCCGCCCCTCCAGACGCCGGCCGAGCTGGAAGTCCAGCCGGCCGGAGCCCGGTTCCATGTTGCCGCCGGTGACGGGGATCGCGAACTCCGACCAGACCACGCCGCAGAGCACGTGCAATGCGGTGTGGGTGCGCATGAGGAGGTGGCGGCGGTTCCAGTCGAGCTCGCCTGCCACCTCGGCGCCCTCAGCGGGCAGCTCGGGCGCGTCGAGCCAGTGCCAGATCCGGCCGCCCTCCCGTTTGACGCGGGTGACGGCCGCTGGACCGGCGCCCCAGTCGAGCGTGCCGAGATCGTGCGGCTGCCCGCCACCACCGGGATAGAACGCGGTGCGCGCCAACGCCACCCGGCCGGCCCCCCGGTCGACCTCGGTGATCGCGGCGTCGAAGGAACGGCGGTAGGCGTCGGTGGCGAACAGCTCCTCGGTCACGCCCGCAGACTAGGACCGCCCGCTCAGGCTCCGTTGCGGGCGTCGAGCAGGACGTCGGCGTCGAAGCAGGTCCGCTCGCCGGTGTGGCACGCGGCGCCCGTCTGGTCGACGATCACGAGCACGGCGTCGCCGTCGCAGTCCAGCCGCACCTCGTGCACGTGCTGGACGTTGCCGGACGTGTCGCCCTTCACCCAGTATTCCTCGCGCGAGCGCGACCAGTAGGTGGCCCGGCCGGTGGTGAGTGTGCGGTGCAGCGCCTCGTCGTCCATCCAGGCCACCATCAGCACCTCCCCGGTGCCGCGCTGCTGGGCGATCGCGCAGACCAGCCCGTCGGCGTTGCGCTTGAGCCGGGCCGCGACGGCCGGATCGAGCGCGGAGACCTCGACCCTCGTCATCTCACCTCCACGAGCCCGGTGCGCAGGCCGTCCTTGACGTCCTTGATCCGCAGCTGCCCGAAGTGGAAGACGCTGGCGGCGAGCACGGCATCGGCTCCCGCCTGCACCGCGGGCAAGAAATGCTCGACGGCGCCGGCACCACCACTCGCGATCACCGGGACGTCCACCACGGCTCGGACCGCGGCGATCATGCCGAGGTCGAATCCGGCCCGGGTGCCGTCGGCGTCCATCGAGTTGAGCAGGATCTCCCCCACGCCGAGCTCCTGGCCGCGTGCGGCCCACTCGACGGCGTCGATCCCGGTGCCGCGGCGTCCGCCGTGGGTGGTGACCTCCCAGCCCGACGGGGTGGGCTCGCTGCCCTCCGGCACCGTGCGGGCATCGACGGACAGCACGATGCACTGAGCGCCGAACCGGCGGCTGGCCTCGCGCAACAGCTCCGGGCGCGCGATCGCCGCGGTGTTGATGCTGACCTTGTCGGCACCGGCTCGCAGGAGCGTGTCGACGTTGTCCGTGGTGCGGATGCCACCACCGACCGTCAGGGGGATGAACACCTGCTCCGCGGTGCGGCGTACGACGTCGAGCATCGTGGCCCGCTCCCCCGACGACGCCGTGACGTCGAGGAACGTGAGCTCGTCGGCGCCCTCGGCGTCGTAGATGCGGGCCATCTCGACCGGATCGCCTGCGTCACGCAGGTCGGCGAAGTTGACGCCCTTCACCACCCGGCCCGCATCGACGTCCAGGCAGGGGATGACGCGCACGGCGACGCCCATCAGCCGGCCGCCCGTCCGGCGGCGTCGACGGCCCCCACCGCAGCAAGCGCCTCGGGAAGGGTGAACCGGCCCGCGTAGAGGGCCTTGCCGACGATCGAGCCCTCGATGTTGACGCCGGTGGCGGCCACCTCTGCCAGCGCGACCAGGTCGGCGACCTCGGCGATCCCCCCGGACGCGATGACCGGCGCCTTCGTAGCGCCCGCGACGTCACGCAGCAGGTCGATGTTGGGGCCGCGCAGCGTGCCGTCCTTGCCCACGTCGGTGACGACGTAGCGGGCGCAACCGTCGCGGTCCAGCCGCTCCAGCACTTCCCACAGGTCGCCGCCGTCGGTGGTCCACCCGCGCGCGGCGAGCCGGTGGCCTGCCTCGGTGATCCGCACGTCTAGGCCCACCGCGATCCGTTCGCCGTGGGCGGCGATGGCTCGTGCGCACCAGTCGGGGTGCTCCAGCGCCGCGGTGCCGAGGTTCACCCGGGCGCAGCCCGTGGACAGCGCGCGTTCCAGGGACTCGTCGTCGCGGATGCCGCCGGAGAGCTCCACCGCGACGTCCAGCTCACCGATGACGCCGGCGAGCAGTTCGGCGTTCGATCCGCGGCCGAACGCGGCGTCCAGGTCGACGAGGTGGATCCACTCCGCGCCGTCGTTCTGCCACTGCAGCGCGGCGTCTCGCGGCTCGCCGTACGCGGTGGCGGAACCGGCTTCGCCCTGTACGAGGCGCACGGCCTGGCCGTCGGCGACATCGACGGCGGGAAGCAGCGTGAAACTCACGGGGAAAGCCTACGCGGTGGCGTATCGCCCACCCGCCCGGCGATCATCACTCGAGATCATCCGGCGGAAGGGCGCGAGAAGGGGCTCGACGTACCCCACGATGCGGATGGTCAGCCGACGATGTCGCGCAACCAGTTGCGCAGCACCACGGCACCGGCGTCGCCGGACTTCTCGGGGTGGAACTGGGTGG
Organism: Pseudonocardia yunnanensis; assembly: GCF_039534065.1. Taxonomy (NCBI): domain Bacteria; kingdom Bacillati; phylum Actinomycetota; class Actinomycetes; order Pseudonocardiales; family Pseudonocardiaceae; genus Pseudonocardia; species Pseudonocardia yunnanensis. The sequence goes on from NZ_BAAAUS010000024.1 coordinate 302,593, forward strand.
CCGCGAGCGCACCGTTCTCCACGGCGGCGACGAAGTCCTCGCCGTGGTGGGCCCACGTGACCAGCGGCGGACGCAGCACGTCCGACGCCTCCATCTCCCACCGCCGCACCCCGAAGGAGTGCACGAAGTAGAAGCGGGTGTCGGCGTCGAGGCCCGCGAACAGGGTGGAGCCCGTGGGGACGCGCAAGGTGTTCCAGCCCATGTGGGGCAGCACGTCGGCCTTGATCCGCTCGACGGTGCCCGGCCACTGCCCGCAGCCCTCGGTGCGCTCGCCCCACTCCACGCCGAGGTCGAACAGCACCTGCATCCCCACACAGATGCCCAGCACCGGCCGGCCGCCGGCGAGGCGGCGCTCGATGATCCGCGGCCCGTTGACGGCGCTCAGACCGCGCATGCAGGCGGCGAAGGCACCCACCCCGGGTACGACCAGACCGTCGGCCTCGAGGGCGGCGTCGGCGTCGGCCGTGACCGTGACATCGGCGCCGACGCGTTGTAGCGCGCGTTCGGCAGAGCGGAGGTTGCCCGACCCGTAGTCCAGCACGACGATCCGCGACACGGGGCAAGGATAGCCGCAACTCCGTTGACCTCTACCCGGGTTCAACAAGCACGCTCCCCGCCCTGACGACAACCACCGCCGCCGGCCGCGCGCTGCAGATCGCCGACGCTCTGTTCGCTGCTGGTGGCGGTTCTCATCGCCGGTCGGGCGGGCGCCGCAACGGGGTGATCCTTCACGCACAGGGCCGCGCCGGTGGCTGCGGCACGGCCCTGCGTTCGTGGGAACCCGTCGTGTTGGCCGGATTGGCCCTCACTGACCGTCAGAGAGTGCCCTTCGTGGACGCGACCCCCGTGATCCGGGCGTCCCGCTCCACGGCGGCGCGCAGCGCACGTGCCACCGCCTTGAACTCGGCCTCCGTGATGTGGTGCGGGTCGCGTCCGTCGAGCACCCGGACGTGCAGGGCCAGGTGTCCGTGGAAAGCGAGGGACTCGAAGACGTGGCGGTTGAGCACCGTGGGGTAGTGGCCCCCGACGACGAAGCCCTGCATGACGTCGGGCTCCCCCGTGTGCACGGTGTACGGGCGGCCCGACACGTCGACCACGGCCTGCGCCAGTGCCTCGTCCATCGGGATCCAGGCGTCGCCGAAGCGGCGGATGCCCTTCTTGTCGCCCAGCGCCTGCCGGATCGCCTGGCCGAGCACGATCGCGACGTCCTCGACGGTGTGGTGGGCATCCAGCTCGACGTCACCCTCGGCTCGCACCGTGAGGTCGAACGCGCCGTGCTTGCCCAGCGCGTCGAGCATGTGGTCGAAGAACGGGACTCCGGTGGACACCTCGGTGGTGCCGCTTCCGTCCAGGTCGATCTCCACGAGGACCTTGGATTCCTTGGTGACCCGCTCGACGCGGCCGATCCTGCTCGTCATCTGCGCAACTCCCGCTCCACCACGTCCGCTGCGACCTGCAGGAACGTGTCGTTCTCCTCCGGCGTACCGATCGTGACGCGCAACCGCTCCGGGATACCGACGTCGCGGATCAGCACCCCGCGGTCGAGCAAGGCCCGCCAGGCTCGCGGGGCGTCGGCAAAGCGACCGAAGAGCACGAAGTTGGCATCGCTCGGCACCACGTCGTAGCCGATGGAGGCGAGCTCCGCCACCACGCGGTCGCGTTCGGCGCGCAGCAACGCCACCGAGCCGAGCGTGGCGTCGGCATGCCGTAGCGCCGCGCGCGCGGCGGCCTGCGTGAGCGAGGAGAGGTGGTAGGGCAGCCGGACGAGCTGCAGCGCGTCGACCACCGCGGGTGCGGCGGCGAGGTAGCCCAGCCGCCCGCCTGCGAAGGCGAAGGCCTTGCTCATCGTGCGCGAGACGATCAGCTTGCGCCCGTGGGTGGGCAGCAGCGTGATCGCAGTGGGGCGGTCGGAGAACTCGGCGTAGGCCTCGTCGACCACCACCACGCCGGGCGCCGCGTCGATCAACGCGGCCAGCTCGGCGGGTTCCAATGACTGGCCCGTGGGGTTGTTCGGGCTGGTCAGAAACGTGATGTCGGGTGCGCGCTCGCGCAGCACGGCCACGGCGGCGTCGACGTCGATCGCGAAGTCGGCGCGCCGCGGTGCCGGGAGCCACTCGGTGCGTGTGCCCGCGGCGATGATCGGGTGCATCGAGTACGACGGCTCGAACCCCACCGCGGTGCGGCCGGGCCCGCCGAAGGTCTGCATGATCTGTTGCAGGATCTCGTTGGAGCCGTTGGCGGCCCAGACATTGGCCATGCCGAGCGTGACGCCACTGGCGCCCGTCAGGTAGGCAGCGAGGTCGGTGCGCAGGGCCTCGGCGTTGCGGTCCGGGTAGCGGTGCAGATCGACCGCGGCCGCCTGGACGGCCTGGGTGACGTCCGCGACCAGCTCGGGCGGCGGCGGGTAGGGGTTCTCGTTGGTGTTGAGCCGCACCGCCACGTCGAGCTGCGGCGCACCGTAGGGGCTGCGGCCGCGCAGGTCGTCGCGGAGGGGAAGGTCGTCGAGGGTGACCTCATCGCCGACCGCCGAAACGAAGCACGTCACTGGGCGAACCTCGCTGTGACCGCCTGGCCGTGCGCGGGCAGATCCTCGGCGGCGGCGAGCGTGACGACCTGATCGGCCACGTCGCGCAGCGCCTCCTCGCTGTACTCCACGATGTGCACGCCGCGCAGGAACGTCTGCACCGACAGGCCGGCGGAGTGACGCGCACACCCGCCGGTGGGCAGCACGTGGTTGGAGCCTGCGCAGTAGTCGCCCAACGAGACCGGCGCGTACGGGCCGACGAAGATCGCGCCCGCGTTGCGGACCCGGAGCGCGACGGCGCGCGCGTCCTCGGTCTGGATCTCCAGGTGCTCGGCGGCGTAGGCGTCGACGACGCTGACGCCGTCGGCGAGATCGGAGACCAGGACCGCCGCGGACTGCGGCCCGGTGAGAGCCGTGCGGATCCGTTCGGTGTGCTTGGTCTGCGGCACCTGGCGCCCCAGCTCGGCGTCGACGGCGTCGACCAGCTCGGGCGAGGTGGTGACCAGCACCGACGCCGCGTTCGGGTCGTGCTCGGCCTGGCTGATCAGGTCGGCGGCCACGTGCACCGGGTCGGCCGTGCCGTCGGCCAGCACGGCGATCTCCGTGGGGCCGGCCTCGGCGTCGATCCCGATGAAACCCCGCAGGAGCCGCTTGGCGGCGGTGACGTAGATGTTGCCCGGCCCGGTGACCATGTCCACGGGCTCCAGCGGCGCGCCGTCGGTGTCGGTGCCGCCGAAGGCCAGCAGCGCCACGGCCTGCGCACCGCCGACCGCCCACACCTCGTCGACCCCGAGCAGGGCCGCTGCGGCGAGGATCGTGGGGTGCGGCAACCCGCCGTGCTCGGCCTGCGGCGGCGAGGCCACCACCAGCGACTCGACGCCCGCGGCCTGAGCCGGCACCACGTTCATGATCACGCTGGACGGGTAGACCGCGAGACCGCCCGGCGCGTAGAGCCCCACCCGCTGCACGGGCACGAACCGCTCGGTGACGGTGCCGCCCGGCACCACGTCGGTGACGATGTCCGTGCGGCGCTGGTCGGCGTGGACCGCACGGGCCCGCTCGATCGACGTCTCCAGAGCGGTGCGCACCGACGGGTCGAGCGCGGCCAGAGCACCCGTGAGCGTCTGCTGCGGCACCCGGATCCCGGAGGGACGCACCTTCTCGAACTGCTCGGCGAACTCCAGAGCGGCCTCGGCCCCGCGCTCACGCACCGCGTCGACGATCGGGCGGACTCGATGCAGCACCGTGTCCACGTCCACCTCGGCGCGTGGTAGCAGGCCACGCAGATCGGCGGTGCGGGGCAAGGGCGCGACGCGCAGGTCGAGTCGGCGAAGCATGGGTCCCAGGGTACGGGCGCAACGCCGTAATCGGACCAGGGAGGCATACCCGCTCGTGCTGCGGGTGGATCGTGCGGCCATCGTGCGAATCTCCTGTCCGGCCGGAAATTGGCTCAGCGATAAACGTCCTCGCGGTTGCTTCGGCGATCCGGAGTCACCGAGGCCCTCTTAAGGACGGGGCTGCACCCCTCGTCTGTGACAGCGGGCCGCGCCCCCGCGGCCCGCGACGGCAGTCGCTTGCGTCACACGACGGCCGGGCCGGGGCAGGAGGACGACAGTCGAAAGGGCGCCACGGATCAGGCCGTCGCGGTGTCGGCGCCGCGCTCCAGATGCCGGGCCACGTGCCCTGGACCGGTGGGCCCCCGGGTCAGGACCGCAGGTCGAGCCCGAGGTCGAGCGCGGTGACCGAATGCGTCAGCGCCCCCACCGAGAGATAGTCGACGCCGGTAGCGGCGTACTCCCGGGCATTCGCGAGCACCAGCCCGCCGGACGACTCGAGCTGCGTCGGCCGGTCGCCGCGCCTCCGCACGGCCTCCCGCGTCCGGTCCACGGAGAAGTTGTCCAGCAGCACCAGCTCGGCATCGAGCGCGAGCACCTCGTCGAGCTGTTCGAGCGTGTCGACCTCCACCTCGCACGGCAGGCCGGGTGCCCGGGACCGGGCCGCGGCGAGCGCCGCGCCGACCGAGCCGGCAGCGGCCACGTGGTTGTCCTTGATCAGCACCGCGTCACCGAGGCCGAGGCGGTGGTTCACCCCGCCCCCGCAGCGCACGGCGTACTTCTCCAGCAGCCGCAGCCCGGGCATCGTCTTGCGGGTGTCGCGGATGCGAGCAGCCGTGCCGGCCACGGCGTCCACCCAGGCCGCCGTCGCCGTCGCCACGCCCGAGAGGTGACACAGCAGGTTCAGGGCCGTGCGCTCCGCGGTGAGCAGGCCGCGCACCGGCGCCCGCACCGTGAGGGCGACGTCGCCCGCCGCGAGCCGGTCGCCGTCGGATCGCGCGTCGAGCACCTCGAAGCCACCGGCTGACCCGTCTCTGCCCAGCCCGTTCTCACCCAGCACGGCGTCGAGGACGGCCAGCACGGCGGGAACCCCGGCGAGCACGCCCGGCTGCCGCGCGGTGAACGCTGCGACAGCCACGGCATCGGCCGGGACGGTGGCCGCCGTGGTCGCGTCGGGGCCGTAGCGCAGGTCCTCCCCCAGCGCGGTCTCGACGACGCGCTGCAGGTCGTCCAGATCAGGTCCGATCGTCACCGAGGTCATGCCGCCACCGCCATCTCCTGCACTGTCGGTCGTCCCGCTCCGTCGAGCCCGATCACCAGGCTCGACCGCTGCCAGACGTCGTCCCGCTCCGGGAAGTCGGTGCGCACGTGACATCCCCGGGTCTCCCTGCGGTGCCCGGCCGCGGCGAGCACGGCCTGCGCCAGGAGGGTCAGCGCGGCGTCCTCCACGCTCGTCCGGTCGGTCGGCACCCGCAGCGCGGTGGCCGCCTCCACGGCGTCCGATGCCGAGGCGAGCCCGGCGGCGTCACGTCCGATCCCGGCCGCCACCGTCATCGCGTGCTGCACGATCGAGCGCGGCGCGATCGCCACAGCAGGAGCCGGCTCCGAGAGGACGACACCCATGGCCCGCGGCACCTGCCGGTCGGCGGCCACGGCGCGCGCGGCACGCCCGCCGATCACGAGTCCCTCCAGCAGGCTGTTGGACGCCAGCCGGTTGGCGCCGTGCAGGCCGGTGCGAGCCACCTCGCCCGCGGCGTACAACCCGGGCACGGCGGTGCGCCCGTGCAGGTCGGTGACCACTCCACCACACGCGTAGTGCGCTGCGGGCGTGACCGGGATCGACTCCCGGACGGGGTCGATGCCCACTGCCCGACAGGCCGCGTAGACCGTCGGGAAGCGCACGGCGAACTGCGGGATGGCCGTGGCGTCGAGATGGACGTACTCGGCGCCGGTGTCGGTGAGTGTGCGGGTGATCGCCGCGGCCACGACGTCGCGCGGGGCGAGGTCGGCGAGCGGGTGCACGCCCGTCATGAACCGCCGCCCGGCACGGTCGAGCAGCACGGCGCCCTCCCCGCGCACGGCCTCGGTCACCAGCGGAAGACGGCCGACCGCCCGCGTCCTCCGCCCGGCGCCGGGCGCGGCGACCGGATGGAGGGCGGTGGGATGGAACTGCACGAACTCCAGGTCCGCCACGGTGGCGCCGGCCCGCAGAGCCAGCGCGACACCGTCGCCCGTGGCCGTGGCCGGATTGGTGCTGCTCGCGTACAGCTGCCCGTACCCGCCGGTGGCCAGCAGCACCGCGGGCGCATGGAGCACGCCGGGACGCCCGGCGTCGTCCAGCACGGCGAGGCCCGCGACCGCGCCGCACTCGTCCCGCAGGACGTCCGTGGCGACGTGTCCGGCGAGCAACGGCAACTGCCGGTCGTGGACCGTGGCCACCAGGGCCCGCTCGATCTCCGCACCGGTGGCGTCGCCGCCGGCGTGGATCACCCGGAACGCGGAGTGGCCGCCCTCTCTGCCGCGGGCGAGCCTGCCGTCGCCACCGGCGTCGAAGACCGCGCCCCGGGCACGCAGCCGCGCGACCGCCGCCGGTCCCGCGCTGATGATCTCCCGCACGGCGACGGCCTCGGAGAGCCCGCCGCCGGCAGTGAGCGTGTCGACGATGTGCGCATCGACGCTGTCTCCGGACACGTCACCGAGCACGACGGCGATCCCGCCCTGCGCCCAGCGCGTCGACCCGGCGTCGGGCGCGTCCTTCGTGACGACGACGACGCGGAGCCCGAGCTCGGCGGCATCCAGCGCGGCGGTGAGCCCGGCGACACCGGACCCGACGACGACGAGGTCGGCCGCGGCTTCCCAGGCCTCACTCATTCCGCACCCCCGGGCTGTCCGATCTCGATCATGCGCTGGACGGCCGCGCGCCCGCGGGCGGCGAGCTCGGGGTCGACGTGCACCTCGTCGGTGCCGTCGCGCAACGATCGGAGCAGTTTCTCGGGGGTGATCATCTTCATGAACCGGCAGGAGGCGCGGTCGTTGACGGCGCGGAAGTCGATCTCCGGGGCAGCGCGGCGCAGCTGGTGGAGCATGCCGACCTCGGTGGCCACCAGCACGCTCTTCGCCGAGCTGGTGCGGGCGGCGTCGAGCATGCCGCCGGTGGAGAGGATCTTCACCCGCTCCTCGGGCACCGCGCCCGTGCCGGCGAGGTAGAGCGCCGACGTGGCGCAGCCGCACTCGGGATGGACGAACAGCTCGGCGCCGGGGTTCGCCTCGACCTGGGCGGTGAGCACGGAGCCGTTGATCCCGGCGTGCACGTGGCACTCCCCGGCCCACACGTGCATGTTCTCCCGCCCCGTGACGCGCCGGACATGGGCGCCGAGGAACTGGTCGGGCAGGAACAGCACCTCACGGTCGGACGGGATCGACTCCACGACCTCGACGGCGTTCGACGACGTGCAGCACACGTCGGTCTCGGCCTTCACCGCCGCGGTGGTGTTGACGTAGGAGACGACCACCGCGCCCGGATGCTCGGCCTTCCAGGCGCGCAGCTCGTCCGCCGAGATCGAGTCGGCGAGGGAGCACCCGGCGGCGGCGTCGGGAATCAGGACGGTCTTGTCGGGAGCAAGGATCTTCGCGGTCTCGGCCATGAAGTGGACGCCGCAGAAGACGATCGTCGACGCGTCGGACTCCGCCGCGATGCGCGAGAGGGCCAGCGAGTCGCCCGTGTGGTCGGCGATGTCCTGGATGGCCGGTAGCTGATAGTTGTGCGCCAGCAGCACGGCATCGCGGCGGCGGGCGAGCTCACGGACCTCGTCCGCCCAGTCCGAGTCGACCGGCGGCGCCCCGGTCGAGGTGGTGGCGACCTCGGTGACGGTCACGATGTCCTCCTTCTCCCGTTTTCGACTATGAGTCGTAAACAGGTGCGATCGTAGCAGCGCGTTCAGCCCGCCACACCGCTCTCGTGACCGGGAACTCACCACGACGCAACCCGTAGTTCACGTGTCCCGCTCGGTAACCACCCCTGCCGCGCCTACCATCCGCGCATGGCCCGCCCGACTGAGCACGAGGTGCTGGCGGCGGTGCTGCAGATCCGCGACGGCTCGCTGCAGGTGCTCGCCTGGCAGCGGGCACGCCCGCCGGATGAGGGCCGATGGGCACTCCCCGGCGGGCGGCTCGGGGACGACGAGGACGTCGAGCGATCGGTACGCCGCCAGCTCGCGGAGAAGGTCGACGTCCGTGAGGTGACCCACGTCGAACAGATCTCGGTGTTCAGCAACCCCGACCGCGTACCAGGCTCGCGGCTGATCGCCACCGCATTCCTCGGGCTCGTCCCGTCCGACTCCGACCCCGAGGTCCCCGCTGACACCGCATGGCACCCCCTCAGCGCCCTACCCCCCACGGCGTTCGACCACGCCGCCATCGTCGAGGCCGCCCACGACCGGCTACGGGCCAAGCTGTCCTACACGAACCTCGGGTTCGCGCTCGCCCCGCGGGAGTTCACGATCTCCGCGCTGCGCGGGCTCTACGTGGCCGCGCTCGGGCATCCGGTGTCCGCGACCAACCTGCAACGGGTGCTCACCCGGCGCCGGCTGCTGGAGCCGACAGGCGAGGTCGCACCCCCCGGACCGGCCGGCGGACGGCCCGCGGCGCTCTTCCGCTTCACCGATCGAGTGCTTCACGTGACCGATGCATTCGCGGTGCTGCGGCCGCCGAGCGAGCAACTGCGCGGCGCCGTACCGTAGTTGGGTGGCTGAGACGCTCCCGCTGTTCCCGCTGGGCACGGTGCTGATGCCCGGAGCCTCCCTGCCGCTGCACATCTTCGAACCGCGCTACCGGCAGCTCACCGTCGATCTCGTCACCGGCGCGGTGCCGGACAAGGAGTTCGGGGTCGTCGCCGTCCGTGAGGGGTGGGCACCCGACGACGACGGCATCGCCGGACTGCACACCGTCGGCTGCACGGCGGAGTTGCGTGACGTCCGCAGGCTGCCCGACGGCCGCTTCGACATCGTCACCCGCGGGGCGCGGCGGTTCCGCCTGCTCGATCTCGACGACGAGTCGAAGCCCTACCTGATGGGGTCGGTCGAGTTCCTGCCCGACACGGAGGCGCCCTCCGCCGACGGGATGACGCAGATGCTCACCGCCGCGGCCCGCGCGGCCCACCGCCGCTACTGCGCCACCGCATGGAAGGCGGGCGACTGGTCCGAACCCGCCGACGACCAGGAGCCACAGACCCTGCCGCACCTCCTCGCGGCCGACTGCCTGCTCCCGATCGGCGACCGCCAGCGCCTGCTCGAGCAGACCTCCCCCATCGAGCGGCTACGCATGGTGCGCGCACTCCTGGCCCGCGAGACCGGCCTGCTGAGCCAGCTGCGCGCCGTCCCCGCCCCGATCACCACCTATGCGGTGGAGACCAGCATCAACTGACCCCGCGAGCCGCTCGCCCCGGCCCGCGAGTCACACGGTCAACGCCAACCGAAGCGCGTGCGTAGTTCCCCGGCGACCCGTTCGAAGCGGTGCCGATCCAGGACGGCGCCCTCACGCCGGATGTCGTGCTCCCCGACCTCGAGCACACGGTCGAGCCGGACGAACGACTCCCGGCCCTGGCGATCCCACGGTCCCGACCCGATGGAGATCCAGTCCCACTCGCCCGCGTGGTCCAGCTGGCTCGACAACATCAGCCCGACGAGCTCCCCGCCCTGCCGCCCGACGACCAGGATCGGCCGGTCCTTACCCCGCCCGTCGTTCTCCTCGAACGGAACCCACGCCCAGACGATCTCGCCGGGATCCGCGGTGCCGTCGGGGTCGGGCGAATAGATGATCGTGCGCGCCCGGTCCAAGGACGACGCGCTGCGGGCCGGCACTCTCCGAGGAGCAGCCGGCTCCGGCTTGCGCGATGACAGCAGGTCCAGACCGATTTTCGTGGCCTGCCGCAGGACTCCGCTCCAGTTCGACATGGCCACAGCATGATGGACGCGCCTGTGACCCACCATTCGTCATGATCACGAACCGGTTGCTGGTGTCTTGCGACTCGGCCTCAGGCGTGCAGAGGATCAGCGTCGCGGCGCTGATCGGCGCTCCGCCGTTCGCCGTGGCGGCTGCACCGCGCCGTCCAGCTCGTGGGCGTCACCTGCACCACCATGCGCCGGGCGCAGTCGGGGCAGAACCGCGGCGGTTCGAGCTCCCGACGGGCGGCGCAGCGCGGGTGCTCGCCCTCGTCGGCCGGCACACCGCACTGGTCGCAGAACCCCGGCGCGCTCACAGCGTCTCGTTCAGGGCCTTGATCGGCATCTGCAGCTCGCCGAGCAGGTCGATGTCGGACTCCGCCGGGCGGCCGAGCGTGGTGAGGTAGTTGCCGACGATCACGGCGTTGATCCCGCCGAGCAGGCCCTTGCGCGCGCCCAGGTCGCCGAGGGTGATCTCACGCCCGCCGGCGAAGCGCAGCACCGTGCGCGGCAGCGCCAGCCGGAACGCAGCCACGGTGCGCAGCGCATCCGGTCCGGCCATCGGCTCGAGGTCGCCGAACGGCGTGCCGGGGCGCGGGTTCAAGAAGTTGAGCGGCACCTCGTCAGGGGTGAGCGACGCGAGCTGCGCGGCGAACTCGGCCCGCTGCTCGAGGGTCTCCCCCATCCCGAGGATCCCGCCGCAGCACACCTCCATGCCGGCGTCCCGCACGAGCCGCAGCGTCTCCCAGCGCTCTTCCCACGTGTGCGTGGTGACGACGTTCGGGAAGTGCGAGCGTGCCGTCTCGAGGTTGTGGTTGTAGCGGTGGACGCCCATCGCGGCGAGCTCGTCGACCTGCTCGGGGGTGAGCATGCCCAGCGAGCAGGCGATGTTGATGTCGATCGCGTCCTTGATCGCCGCGATGCCCGCGGCCACCTGCGCCATCAGCCGCGCGTCCGGACCGCGGACCGCGGCGACGATGCAGAACTCGGTGGCACCCGTCTTCGCCGTCTGCTTGGCCGCCTCGACCAGGGACGGGACGTCCAGCCAGGCCGAGCGGACCGGGGAGTCGAACAAGCCGGACTGGGAGCAGAAGTGGCAGTCCTCGGGGCATCCGCCGGTCTTCAGCGAGATGATGCCCTCGACCTCGACCTCGGGGCCGCACCACCGCATCCGCACCTGGTGCGCCAGCTCGAGGAGCTCGTCGAGCGCATCGTCGGGCAGCCGCAGCACCTCGAGGACCTGCGCCTCGGTGAGGCCCGTGCCCTCTTCGAGCACCTGCCTGCGCGCCGTGGCCAGGATGTCGGTCTCGATCGTCGTCACGGTCCTGGAGTCTGCCATTCGCCTCCGAGGGCGCTGCCCAGGCCGTGGCGTGCGGCCGTCACGAACTCGCCGGGCGGCCACGCGCCTGCCCCGTCGGGGAGTGCCCCGACCAGCGGCACACCGGTGACGGCGGGCAGGTCGGTGAGGTTGCACATAGCCGCGAGGTCGGCGACAGCGGGCCAGGCGCCGATCACGACGCCTGCGCAGGCCAGGCCCCGCGCACGGAGCGCCTCGACGGTGAGCTCGGTGTGGTTGAGCGTGCCGAGGCCCGCGGCGGCCACGACCAGCACCGGAGCACCGAGAGCCGCTGCTGCGTCGGCGAGGGTGCCGCCGTCGTCGGTGAACCTCACCAGCAACCCGCCCGCGCCCTCGACGAGCACGAGGTCGTGGTCGGCGGCGAGCTTGCGTGCTGCGTCGGCAGCCTCCGCGGGCGTGACGGGCGGCTGTCCGGCGCGGCGGGCCGCCGTGGCAGGCGCGAGCGGCTCGGGGTAACGGGCCAGCTCGCGGGTGGTGATGCCGGGGACGAGCCGGGCCACGTCGGCGAGATCTCCGGGTTCGCCCGCCCGGACCCCGGTCTGCGCAGGCTTCAGTACGGCCACGCGTTGCCCCCGCTCACGCGCGAGCGCCGCGATCGCCGCGGTGACGATCGTCTTCCCGACCCCGGTTCCGGTGCCGGTGACGACCAGGATCTCCGCCGTTGCGACGCTCATCGGGCGGCCACCGGAACGAGAACCTCCGCCAGGACCCTGCGGACGAGGGCGGTGTCGGCGTCCGTCAGCGTCGCCCTGGCCGTCAGGCGCAGCCGGCTCGTGCCCTCCGGGACCGACGGGGGCCGGAAGCAACCGACCCGGATTCCGCGCTCGGCGCACGCCCTGGCGGCGTCGACCGCCCGGGCCGGGTCGCCCAGCACGACCGACACCACGGCAGAAGCGGGTGCGGGCACTCCGGCCGCGTCGGCCAGCTCCGCGGCGGCACGCAGCACGGCCGACGGACGGTCGGGTTCGGCCTGCAGTACCCGCAGAGCCGCGAGCGCCGTGCCGACCGACGCCGGGGCCAATCCCGTGTCGAAGATGAACGTCCGAGCCGTGTCCACGAGATGCGCCGCGACGGCTGCGGGCCCGAGCACTGCTCCGCCTTGGCTGCCGAGCGCCTTGGAAAGGGTGACCGTGACGACCACGTCGTCCGATCCCGCCAGTCCGACCTGTGCGAGCAGGCCGCGGCCACCCGGGCCGACCACGCCCAGCCCGTGCGCCTCGTCGACGACGAGCAGTGCGCCCCGCTCGCGGCACACCGCGTGCAGCTCGCGAAGCGGGGCGAGCCCGCCGTCGACGCTGTTGACGCTCTCGGTGACCACGATCGCGCGCGGCTCCTGGCGAGCGGCGAGCACGGCGTCGACGACGGCCGGATCGTCGTGCGGCACGACCTCGACCCGCGCTCGCGAGAGGCGGCACGCGTCCACGAGCGAGGCGTGGTTCGCGGCGTCGGAGACGATCAAGGTGCCCGGACCCGACAGCGCGGTCAGCACGCCGAGGTTGGCCGCGTACCCGGAGGCGAACACCAGCCCGGACTCGGCGCCGCAGAAGTCGGCGAGCTCGCGCTCCAGCTCGTCGTGGAGCGCGGTGGTGCCGGTGACCAGACGGGAACCCGTCGAACCCGCGCCCCACGTCTGCAGGGCATCGACCCCTCCCGCGATCACGCGTGGGTCGCCGGTGAGGCCCAGATAGTCGTTGCCCGCCAGATCGAGCATGGGGTCCGCGGCGCTGCGCGGGCGCAGTTCGCGCCGGAGCCCGACTTCCCGTCTCCGCGCGGCATGCGAGTCGAGCCAGGCCAACGGGTGTGAGGGCGGGAAGGGGGCCACGAGCACCCACCGTAACGACTCGGACCGAGCGAGGCTCAAACGGCAAGTCCGGCGCGCGGATGGGGCTGGATCAGGGGTGTGAGGAGGGGGTGGCGAAGGTGATCTCGCGGCGGTGCAGGCGGTAGCCCGCCCTCTCGTAGACGCCCAGGGCGCCGGTCGGGTTCTGGGCGTCGACGGTGAGCGACGAGGTGTCGTAACCGAGGCCACGGGCCGCGTGCAGCACGTGCGCGAGCACGGCGGCCGCCACCCCTCGTCCGCGATGGGCGGCGACGGTGCCGACGGTGTCGACGTACAGGTCGCGCCGCCCGGTGCGCTCGGTGTCGGCGCCGTACTCGTAGCCGAGCACGTACCCGGCGATCTCACCGTCAGCTGTGGTGGCCACCGCCGAGCAGCCCGGCCGGAAGGACCTGCTCCCGGTGCGCCAGTGCGCCCAGGCCTGCCGGCTCACCGGCGCGGAGCCCCAGTGGTCGGCGAAGGCGTTGTTGTGCGCTGCACGCAGCGGCTCGTCCCAACGCGCCGCGTCGTAGGGAGGTCCGAGCGATGCGACCATCAGGCCGGTCGGCACGAGAGCGGGCGTGATCGGTTCGGCCAGATCGCGGTCGAGCCGCGACCACCACCGGACCGGACCCATCCCGGTTCGCTCGGCCAGGCCGACAGCGCCCGCGTTGGTCTCGGGCACCCGCATGAGCAGCGTGGCGCCGAGCTCACGGGCCCGGTCGAGCGCCACGGCCAGGAGCGCGGCGCCGATGCCGCGGCGCCGGTACGCGGGGTGCACGGCGGCGTCCGTGAACATGCGAGCACCCTCGGCGTCTCTGCCGCGCAGCCGCAGCACCTGGTAGGCGACCGCCACACTCTTGTCACCTGCCCCGTCGAGCACGACGAGCGTGTCGCGCCCGAGGTCGAGATCGGGGTCGGCAAGCTCCTCGGCGCAGTCGTCGGCGTCGTAGTGCTCGTCGCGGCGGTCGACCTCCTCGACCGCGGCCAGCAGCACCGCCCAGCGCGCGGCATCGTCACGACGCATCGGACGCAAGTGCAGTTCCGACCTGAGCTCCGGCGGGAGGACTGCCACGGTCACGCCGCGACCGTAGACGACCAGAACCGCCCATTGCTCCCTATTTCCGACATGCCGGCGACTCCCGCGGGAGCGGGGGACTCGCGGGGTGGGTCAGGCCTGGTGGGGGGTCGCGGCGGCTGCGGCGAGCACCGCGGCTCCGATCGCCGCCAGGTCCCCGGGCTCGCAGATGTACGGCGGCATCGTGTAGATGAGGTCCCGGAAGGGGCGTAGCCACACCCCCGCCTCCACGGCTGCCGCCGTCGCCGCAACCATGTCCACCGGGCGGTCGATCTGCACCACTCCGATCGCGCCGAGCACCCGCACGTCCACGACACCGGGCATACCCCGCGCCGGGGCGAGGGCGGTGCGCAGCTCCGTCTCGATCCCGCGAACCCGGGCACGCCAGTCGCTGTCCAGCAGCAGCCGCGTCGAGGCCGCCGCCACCGCCGCGGCGAGCGGGTTGCCCATGAACGTCGGGCCGTGCATGAGCACCCCGGCCTCGCCCTCGGAGATCCCGCGGGCGACCTCGCCGGTGCACAGCGCGGCCGCCATCGACAGGTAGCCGCCGGTCAGGGCCTTGCCCACGCACATCAGATCGGGCGCGACGCCGGCATGGTCGGCGGCGAAGAGCTCGCCGGTGCGGCCGAACCCGGTGGCGATCTCGTCGAACACCAGCAGCACGTCGTGAGTGAGGCACAGCTCGCGAAGCACGCGCAGGTAGCGGGGGTCGTGGAAGCGCATGCCCCCCGCTCCCTGCACCACCGGTTCCACGATCACGGCGGCCAGCTCGTGGGCATGACGCTCGACGAGGCCGGCGAGCTCGGCGACGTAGTCCGGTTCGAACGCGGTGGGCGGCACCCCGGCGAACACCTGCTGCGGCAGGACGTCGCGCCACAGCGTGTGCATGCCGCCGTCGGGATCGCAGACGCTCATCGCGCCGAACGTGTCGCCGTGGTAGCCGCCACGCCACGTCATCAGCCGGTGCTTCTCCGGGCGGCCGCGCGACCGCCAGTACTGCAGGCACATCTTGATCGCGACCTCCACCGACACCGAGCCGGAGTCGGTGAGGAAGACGTGCTCCAGACCGGCGGGGGTGTTGTCGACGAGGAGCTGTGCGAGGTCGACGGCGGGCCCGTGCGTGAGGCCCCCGAACATCACGTGGCTCATCGTGCCGAGCTGGTCGCGCACCGCGGCGTCGAGCACCGGGTGGGCGTAGCCGTGGATCGCCGCCCACCATGACGACATGCCGTCGACGAGCTCCCGGCCGTCGGCGAGTCTCAAGTGGACCCCGGAGGCCGACTGGACCACGAACGGTGCCACGGTCGCCGGCATCGGCGCGTAGGGGTGCCACACGTGCGCTCGGTCTGCAGCGATGAGCTCGTCGGTCGTCGTCACGACGAGGCAGCCTATGCCGAGGTCCGTGGGTGGTTCGGGCTAAGGTGGCTGGTCATGTCCACCGCCGCCGAGACCGTGAGCGCACATCCGGCGCTGTCGCGCCGCCGCGAGCTCGGCGCCACGAGCGCACGTTCTCTCCTGCTCACTGTGCTCGGTGAATTCGTGCTCCCGCGCGACGAGACGGTGTGGACCCAGGTGCTCATCGACGTGCTCGGCGGTCTGGGGGTCGAGTCGAAGTCGGCCCGGCAGGCGCTGGCCCGCACCGCGGCGGAAGGGCTGCTCGTGTCCGACCGCGCCGGGCGCCGCGTGCGGTGGGGCCTCAGCGAGCAGGGCCGCCGGCTTCTCTCCGACGGCGCAGCCCGCATCTACGGGTTCGGGTCCGCAGCGCACTCCTGGGACGGGCGGTGGATGGTGCTGCTCGTCAGCGTGCCCGAGGCCCGCCGCCAGCTCCGGCACCGGCTGCGCACTCGCCTGGCCTGGGCCGGCCTGGGGTCTCCCGCGCCTGGCGTGTGGCTCACCCCCGATCCCTCGAAGCAGAACGAGGTGGCCGACGTGATCGCCGACCTCGAGCTGACCGGGGTCAGCAGCTCGTTCGTCGGCCCGTTCGGGGCGATCGGCGCCGAGCGTCAGGTCGTCGAGCAGGCCTGGAACCTCGCGGCGGTGGAGGCCGCGTACGAGGAGTTCCTCGACACGTTCGCCGACGCGACGCCGATCGACCCGGCCGACGTGCTGGCCCACCAGATCCACCTCGTGCACGCCTGGCGGCGCTTTCCGTTCCTGGATCCCCAGCTCCCCGGCGAGCTGCTGCCCGCCGGCTGGGCCGGGTCGCGCGCGGCCGAGCTGTTCGACACGCTGCACGCGCGGTGGGACCGGCAGGCCCAGGATCACTGGCTCGATCTGGTCACCACGGCAGGCTGACCGATCTACTCCCCTGGGGGCGCGTAGGCCCCGCGGGCCGCAGCCGCCTTCTCCAGCACTCCGGCGAGATCCTGGGGCGCCACCAGTGCGCGGGTCTCGACGTATGAGAAGGCGCCGCTGCTGCAGATGGCGATGGACAGGGCCGCGATGTCCTCGTTGCCCGGTACGTGGACCACGGCGAACCCGTCGCGGTCACCGAGCATGAAGTAGAGGGACTCCAGCGTGCCGCCCGCGCTCTCGATCATCGTCCGTGCCGCCGCGGCCCGGTCGCCGGGCTTGATGATCATGCGCTCCCAGGCCTGCGGGGTGTAGCTGAAGAACAGCGCGTAGGCGGCCATGACGACCCTTCCGGAAGAGATGGGTCAGCCCAGTGCACCACCGCCGTCCGGTGGTGTCAGCCGCTAACCGGACGCCGCGCCGCCCCGCCCCGTCAGCCCAGGCAGCCGGGGCCGAGCAGCGCCTTCAGATCGCCCATCAGCGACGGCGAGTGAGTGACCTTCAGTGCGTCGTCGAGGCGGAGCACGGTGGTGCGGGTGCCGTTGACCAGCGACAGGTGCACCTCGGAGGTGCCCGGGTGGTTGCTCAGCACGTCCTTGAGCCGCGACACCCGCTGCGGCGTGACCAGCTCGGTGCGCATGCTGACCTTCACCGGAGCGCCCGCGCCGCCGCCCGCCTGGGTGAGGTCGGGCACCGCGAGATCGTTGACGATCAGTGAGACGCGGTCGTCGCGCCGGTTGACCCTCGCCTTGACCAGCACGATGGCGTCCTCGGCCACGTCGACGCCGACGACCTGGTAGCAGCGCGGGAAGAACAGCACCTCGATGCCACCGGCGAGGTCCTCCAGCTGCGCCGACGCCCACGGCTCGCCGTTCTTGTTCACCCGGCGGTTCACGTTGGCGAGGATGCCGCCGATGGTCACCTGATGGCCGTCGGGGACGGTGCCCTCGAGAATGGTGGAGATCGCCATGTCGGACTTGGCGGTGAGCACCTGCTCGACCCCGTGGAGCGGGTGGCCCGACACGTAGAGCCCGAGCATCTCCCGCTCGACGGCCAGCTTGTGCTTGGGGTCCCACTCGTCGGTGGGCACCTTGACGTCGAACACGGCGTCGAGCTCCGACGGGCCCGACCCGTCCATGGAACCGAACAGGTCGAACTGCCCCATGGACGCGGCCTTCTTGGTGCTCATGACCGCGTCGATCGCATCCGCGTGCACGAGCAGCAGGCCCTTGCGCGGATGGCCGAGCGAGTCGAATGCACCCGCCTTGATCAGCGACTCGATGACCTTCTTGTTGCAGACCACCGCGTCGACCTTGCGCAGGAAGTCGGAGAAGTCGGTGAACGCGCCCTTCTCCTTGCGTGCCGCGACGATCGCGTCGACGACGTTGACACCCACGTTGCGGATGCCGCCGAGGCCGAACCTGATGTCGTCGCCGACCGGCGCGAAGTTGCGCACCGACTCGTTGACGTCGGGCGCCAGCACCGTGATGCCCATGCGACGGCATTCGGCCAGGTAGACGGCGGCCTTGTCCTTGTCGTCGCGGACCGAGGTGAGCACACCGGCCATGTACTCGGCCGGGTAGTTGGCCTTGAGGTAGGCGGTCCAGTACGAGACCACGCCGTACGCCGCGGAGTGGGCGCGGTTGAAGGCGTAGTCGGAGAACGGGAGCAGGATGTCCCAGAGCGTCTTGACCGCGGCCTCGGAGTAGCCGTGGTCCTTCATGCCCTGGGCGAAGCCGGCGTACTCCTTGTCGAGGATCTCCTTCTTCTTCTTGCCCATCGCGCGGCGCAGCAGGTCGGCCTTGCCGAGCGTGTAGCCGGCGAGCTTCTGCGCGATGGCCATGACCTGCTCCTGATACACGATCAGGCCGTAGGTCTCGCCGAGGATGTCCTTGAGGGGCTCCGCCAGCTCCGGGTGGATCGGCGTGACCTCTTGACGCTTGTTCTTGCGGTCGGCGTAGTCGTTGTGCGCGTTGGCGCCCATCGGGCCGGGCCGGTACAGCGCGCCGACGGCCGAGATGTCGTCGAACTCCGTGGGGGCCATGCGGCGCAGCAGGTCGCGCATCGGGCCGCCGTCGAGCTGGAAGACGCCGAGCGTGTCGCCGCGGGCCAGCAGGTCGTACGTCGTGGGGTCGTCGAGCGGGACGCCCTCGATCTCGAGCTTCGGCTTGCCGTTGAGCTCGATGTTCTCCAGCGCGTCGTCGATGATCGTGAGGTTGCGCAGCCCGAGGAAGTCCATCTTGAGCAGCCCGAGCGTCTCGCAGGCGCCCATGTCGAACTGCGTGATGATGGCGCCGTCGGAGTCGCGGCGCTGGATCGGGATGACGTCGATCAGCGGCTTGCTCGACATGATCACGCCGGCGGCGTGGACGCCCCACTGCCGCTTGAGGCCCTCGAGCCCGCGGGCTGTGTCGATGATCTCCTTGACCTGTGGGTCGCTCTCGTAGAGCGCACGCACCTCGGTGGCCTCGGAGTAGCGCTTGTGCGCGGGGTCGAACACGCCCGAGAGCGGGATGTCCTTACCCATGATCGCCGGAGGCATCGCCTTGGAGATCCGATCGGCCACCGCGTAGCCGGGCTGGCCGAAGAGCACCCGCGCCGAGTCCTTGATCGCGGCCTTGGCCTTGATCGTGGAGTAGGTGATGATCTGCGCGATGCGGTCCTCACCGTACTTCTCGGTGGTGTAGCGGATCATCTCGCCGCGCCTGCGCTCGTCGAAGTCCATGTCGATGTCGGGCATCGAGATGCGCTCGGGGTTGAGGAAGCGCTCGAAGATCAGCTTGTGCTGGATCGGGTCGAGGTCGGTGATGCCCAGCACGTAGGCCACCAGCGACCCCGCCGCGGAGCCACGGCCGGGACCGCATCGGATGCCGACGGACTTGGCGTGCTGGATGAGGTCGGCGACCACGAGGAAGTAGCCGGGGAACCCCATCTGGATGATGATCCCGACCTCGTAGTCGGCCTGCTTGCGGTAGCGCTCGGTGATGCCGCCCGGGAACCGCATGTGCAGGCCGCGCTCGACCTCCTTGATCAGCCAGCTCTCCTCCGTCTCCCCGTCGGGGACGGGCGCGCGCGGCATGAGGTCCTGGCCCTCGGTGAAGCCGACGTCGACCCGCTCGGCGACGAACAGCGTGTTGTCGCAGGCCTCGGGGAACACCGGATCCCACTGGGCGCGCATCTCGGCAGGCGACTTGAGGTAGAAGTCGGACGCGTCGAACTTGAAACGGCCGGGATCGGCGAGCGTCTTGCCGGTCTGCACGCAGAGGAGCACCTCGTGCGGCTTGGCGTCCTCGGCGTAGGTGTAGTGCAGGTCGTTGGTGGCGAGACCCGGGAGGTCGAGCTTCTTCTTGAGGTCGTAGAGCGCGTCACGGACCTGACGCTCGATCGCGATGCCGTGGTCGAGCAGCTCGCAGAAGAAGTTGTCCTTGCCGAAGATGTCGCGGTAGTCGCTCGCCGCCTGGCAGGCGTCGTCGAAGCGGTCCTGCTGCAGCAGCCGCTGGACCTCACCGGAGGGGCAGCCCGTGGTGGCGATGATCCCCTTGCCGTACGTCTCGAGCAGCTCGCGGTCCATGCGGGGCTTGTAGTAGTAGCCCTCGAGCGACGCGAGGCTGGAGAGCCGGAAGAGGTTGTGCATCCCCTCCGTGTTCTCCGCCAGCAGCGTCATGTGGGTGTACATCTCACCCGGGTTGTCGTCGCTGACCGTCTGCCCACCCAGCGTGGCGCGCTTGCGCTCGTGGCGGCTGCCGGGCGACAGGTAGCCCTCCATGCCGATGATCGGCTTGACCCCGTGGGCCTTGGCCTTGCGCCAGAACTCGTAGGCACCGTAGACGTTGCCGTGGTCGGTCATGGCGATCGCGGGCATACCCATGCGCGCGGCTTCCGTGAACAGGTCGTCCAGTCTTGCCGCACCGTCGAGCATGGAGAACTCGGTGTGCGTGTGGAGGTGGACGAAGCTGTCGCCGCTGCTCGCGCTGGCCATCGGGGTGAAGAGCTCCCTTCCGGCGCGGCCCGCGGGGGGCAGCGCTCGCTCGGTGCGGCCGATTCGCCGGGCCGTCCTCTCGGACGTACCGGCCACGAACCGTGGGGATCCCCAAGGCTAACCCTGGGGCCCGACAGTCCTCCGCACGCGGGCGACCTTCTGCCGAACGTGCTGCTCACCTCACCGATCGGCGTGTCGAAGGGCCCGTCGAGCGCCGCGCGGCCGATGTGCCCGACATCCCGCCGTAGCTTGCGACACCGCACGACACGAGGGAGGGGGACGGGCCGGCGCCGGATCTCAACGGGCCTTGAAGGACCGCAACTCGGCGTCGGTGACGACCTGGCCGTACGACAGGGGGGTCGGGCCATACGGCGGACCGGCGCACGCGTCGGCCCTGTAGATGGACACCGGCGCGACGCTGTAGTTGCCCACCGACCGGAAATAGGCGCCCTCAGGAGCGTCGGGGAAGACCTCACGGACTGTGTAGCAGTGACCGTCCCGGGGGTCCTTCACCACGGTCCTCGGAGCGGTCACGATGGGGCCGCCCATCCCCGGCGCACCGAGTGTCACCGGTACGTCGCCGCTGGCCGACCGGGCCGGAGCGGGCAGGGATGCTGTGAGGAGCAGGGCGGCAGCAGTGGCCAGTGAGAATCGGGCCAGGTGGGAGACCAGCGGACGGGACATGGATACCTCCATAGGCCCCGGGGCACTGAGTATCGGGCCGCCCTGGTCCTCCCGCAGCCCCTGCCTGGCAGCGGCCGCGACCGGCCGAAGGGGTCCGCCCTGGACCCCCGAGCGGCCCTACCCCGTCGAAGATGTCAGCCCGCCAGGTTCGCCGTAGCCGGCTTGATGTGGGCGAAGGCGCTGCGGGCGTTCCAAGTGGGGAAGGCTCGTACGAGCCACGAGGGGCCGTGGAGTCGGATGCGGCGGTCGCGGGTGGCTTCGGCCCAGCTGAGCCGGCCGGCGTGCCATTTGACGAAGGCCTCGGCTTCCGACGTGACGTAGAGGTCCTCGTCGAGGCCGGGGTAGGTCTTGCAGATCTCCGTGTCGCCGTGCTCGATCAGCAGCCAGTACCGCTCGGGGCGCCGGCGGCCCGTGAAGTCGAACCGGACGACGACGCGTCGCGCCGGGAGGCGGTCTCGGCGGAGCATGTTGCACATCGACCACAGGGCCACGAACGGATCGAGGTGCTCGGGGGCGATCTCGAGCCAGTGGGCGCCCCACTCGCCGAGCGACCTGCAGACCGTGAAGAGGTCGTGACCCGCGGGGGTGAGCTCGTAGTGGCGTCCGCGCCCGTCGGGCTTGCCTGCCGACTCGACGATGCCGAGCCGTTCGAGATGCTTGAGCCGCTGCGAGAGCAGCGTGCGGGAGAGCCCGGGGGCGCCCTCCAGGATCTCACCGAAGCTTCCGCAGCCCACGTACAGGTTGCGGATGATCAGTGGCGTCCAACGCTCGGCGAATATCTCGGCGCCACGGGCGATCGGGCAGTACTGGCCGTACGTCCGCACGAGGCCAGTGTCGCGCCCCTGCCTTCGGGCGTGAAGTCCAGATTCCTGACTTCACGGCAGTGTTCCACGGTGATGCGATGAAGCCGTTCGACAGCGGAAGGGCCGATGGCGACATCGACCACCGAGCACGTCGGCGACCTGAGCGAGGAGGTCCGCCATGGAGATCGACGGGTTCCGGGGCCGGCTGATCACCGCTGACCACCCCGACTACCACTCCGCCCGAGCCGTGTGGAACGGCGCTGTCGACCGGCGCCCCCGGCTGATCGCCCGCTGCACCGGGACCGCTGACGTGGCCGCGGCCGTGCGCTTCGCCCGCAACCACGACCTGGAGATCGCCGTACGGGGCGGGGGCCACAACGTGGCCGGCACCGCGGTGTGCGACGACGGGATCGTCGTCGACCTCTCGGCGATGCGGGCCGTGTGGGTCGACCCCGCCGGCCGAACGGCCCGGGTGAAGGGCGGTGCACTGTGGGGCGACGTCGACCACGAGACCCAGGCCCACGGTCTGGCCACCACCGGCGGCATCGTGGGCCACACCGGCGTCGCCGGGCTCACCCTCGGCGGCGGTATCGGCTTCCTCATGCGTGCACACGGGCTCACCGTCGACAACCTGCTGGCCGCCGAGGTGGTCACCGCCGAGGGCAGCATCGTGCAGGCGTCCGCCGACGAGCACCCCGATCTGTTCTGGGCGCTGCGAGGCGGCGGCGGCAACTTCGGCGTCGTCAGCTCGTTCCGGTTCGCCCTGCATCCCGTCGGCCCGACCGTGATGGCCGGACCCGTCTTCTGGGCGGCCGACGACACCGTCGACGTGCTGCGCTTCTACCGGGACTTCGTCGCCGCGGCGCCCGACGAGCTCGGCAGCGTGGTCAGGCTGGGCACCGTGCCCCCACTGCCGGTCATCCCCGAGAACCTGCACTGGCGGCCGGCCATCGCCGTCGCCTGCTGCTACGCCGGCGCCGTCGAGGACGGCGACCGCGCGGTGCGGGCTCTTCGACAGTTCGGGACGCCGCTCGTGGACCTGCTCGCACCCACGCCGTACGCCGCCTTCCAGGGCGGCGTGGACGACACCGTCCTGCACGGGTGGCACTACTACTGGAAAGCCACGGACCTCGCCGGCCTCTCCGACGACACCGTCGCCGTCATCGCCGATCATGCCTACGCCGCCGGCTCGCCGCGGTCGTACTCGGCGATGTTCCACATGGGTGGCGCCGTCGCCCGAGTCCCCCTCGACGCCACCGCCTACGCCGGCCGCGACGTGGCCCACAACATCATCATCGACGCCGTGTGGCTCCCTGCCGAGTCCGGCGAGCATGCCGCCGCCGAGACCATGTGGGCGCGGCGGTTCCTCCAGGCCCTCCAACCGCACCGCGCCGGCAGCGTCTACGTGAACTTCCTCGATTCCGACGACGACAGCAGCCGTATTCGAGAGGCATACGGTGATCACATCTACCGGCGGCTCGCCGACGTCAAGGCCAAGTACGACCCCGACAACGCCTTCCACCACAACAAGAACATCCGCCCCGGTTGAGCGCGGATGCCCGGGACGCTGCGCACCGTCACGAGCGACGCACAGACATGTGTGATCTGGAACCGGTAGCTCGGAACATCATTCGGAAACGACCTCATAGACTTTCCGCGATGAGCGAGACCTCCCCGTATGCACCGGTGATCGCGCGCGTACCCGTTCGAGAGGACGAGGTGGCGCTGCGCGGCGGGCGCACCCGGTTGTGGATCTACGGGGCCGAGGACGCGGCGCACCGGATCGTGTTCCTGCACGGCCTGCGCGGCGACCACCACGGGCTGGAGCCGATCGTCGCGCACCTTCCGGACGCTCGCGTCGTGGTGCCGGACCTGCCGGGGTTCGGCCAGTCGCCTCCGCTGCCGGGCGACGCCCACGACGTGACGGGCTACGCCGCATGGGCGCGTGACCTCCTCGCCGCCGTCGCACCGGCAGGCGACGCCGTGCTCGCGGGCCACTCCTTCGGCTCGATCGTGGCCACCGCGGCTCTCGCCCGCCCGGAGCCGCCGGCATCGGGCGAGGCGGGGCCACCGCCGGTGCGTGGCCTGGTCCTCGTGAACCCGATCGCGGCGTCCGCGCTGGCGGGCCCGCGGGTGGTGGTCACGCGGCTGACGGTGCTCTACCACCACCTCGCCGCAGCGCTGCCCGAGCGCGCGGGCACCGCGCTGCTGCGTCACCCCGTGATGACGAGGGTGGCGAGCGTCGCCATGGCCACCACGGGCGATCGCGACCTGCGGCGCTGGATCCACGCCGAGCACGACCGGTACTTCAGCACGTTCGCCGACCGCCGCACGTTGCTCGAGGCATTCCATGCATCGGTCGGCCACGACGTCGGCGAGTTCGCCGGCGCCGTCACCGCCCCGACTTTGCTGGTCGCCGCCGAGCGTGACGACATCGCGCCCCCGACGGCACAGCGGGCGCTGGTGGGGCGGTTCCCGGACGCGCGGCTGGTGATGGTGCCCGGCACCGGCCATCTCGCGCACTACGAGACTCCGGACGCGGTCGCCGCGGCGATGTCGGCGTTCCTGACCGCCCTGCCGGTGCCATGAGGATCCTCGTCGACTGCCGCTACGTCCGCATCGACCGCCACGACGGCATCAGCCGGTACACCGCGGGACTGGTGGGTGCGCTGGCGCGGCTGCATGCCGAGCGGAGCGCAGGCGCAGCTCGCACCAGCATCGAGCGGAGTGCGGGCGGAGCGCCCAGCGGCGCCGGGCACGGCGCAGCTCGCGTCGGCACCGAGGGCAGGGGCGACACCATCGAGCTGCTGGTGAGCGATCGGCGCCAGCTCACGCATCTGCCCCCCGACCTGCCCTGGCACCTGATCGGCAGCCCCACCGCGATCGGCGAGCCGTTGGTGGCCCGGCAGGTCCGGCGCCTGCAGCCGGACGTCGTGTTCTCCCCGATGCAGACGATGGGGAGCTGGGGCCGCGACTACGGCCTCGTCCTCACCGTGCACGACCTCATCTACTACCGCCACCCGGCACCGCCCCCGCAGTTCCCTGCCCCGATCCGGCTGCTGTGGCGGCTGTACCACCTCGCATGGTGGCCGCAGCGGGTGCTGCTCAACCGGGCCGACGCGGTGGTCACGGTCTCCGCGGCCACCGCCTCACAGGTCGCCGCGCACCGTCTCACCCGACGCCCGGTGACCGTCGTCTCGAACGCGCCCGACCCCGGCCCCGAGCTCCCCCGGACACCACGCACCGGCGCGCTCGTCTACATGGGCTCGTTCATGCCCTACAAGGACGTCGGCACGCTCGCGAGCGCGATGCCGGCACTCCCCGGCCACGAGCTGCACCTCATGAGCCGGATCTCCCCCGACGAGCGGGCCCGGCTCACCGCGCTGGCGCCGGGCGGCCGACTGGTGTTCCACGACGGCGCAAGCGACGAGACCTATCGCGACGTGCTGCGCGGGGCCACGGCGCTGGTCTCGGCGTCGCGGGACGAGGGATTCGGCATCCCGCTGGTCGAGGCGATGGCGCTGGGCACGCCCCTCGTGGTCACCGACATCCCGGTGTTCCGGGAGGTGGGCGGGCACGCCGCGGCCTACGTCGCCCCTGGCGATGTGGCCGGCTTCGTCCGTGCCGTCCGCGAGCTCGACGAGCCCGGGGTCTGGGAGGAACGCTCCGTGGCCGCGCGGGCGCAGGGCCGCCGCTTCAGCTGGGAGAACTCGGCACGGGTGCTGCTCGCCCTGCTGGAACGCGTCGCGGCCGCCCGCGCCCGCTGAACCCGCGGCTCAGGCCGCCTGCCCGACCCGCAGCCCGTCGCGCTCCAGCAGGTGCTCGTAGATCCCCTCGAATCGGTTCAGCGTGGCGGCGATGGCGTGCTCGGCCACGATCTCCCGGCTGGCCGCCCCCATCCGGCGCCGCTGTGCGGGGTCGGCGAGCAGCGCTGCGAGGCGCGTGGTGAGCTCCGGGACGTCGCCGGGCGTGTAGAGCCAGCCGTTGCGGCCCGGGCGGACCAGGTGCGGCAGTGCCATCGCGTCGGCCGCGATCACCGGAAGGCCTGCCGCCATCGACTCCAGAGTGACGAGGCTCTGCAGCTCGGCCACTCCCGGCATGCAGAACACTGCGGCGCGGGCGTAGGCGTCGAGCAGGTCCTCCTCGGAGACGAAGCCGCGGAACCGCACCCGCCCGGCGATGCCGAGACCCTGGACCAGCGCCGTCCACTCCTCGCGACGCGCACCGTCGCCGACGATCTCGAGCTGCGCCGGCAGTTCCACGGGCAGGGCGGCGAACGCCTTGATCAGCTCGTCGACCCGCTTCTCCTGGTCCAGCCGGCCGACGAACAGCACGGTGGGCACGGCGCCGGGGATGCGCTCGACGGAGCGGTAGCGCTCGGCGTCGATCCCGCAGGACACCGGGATCGCGTCGACGAGGCCGGCGTGGCGCACGAGCAGCTCCACCGCACGCGGCGTGGGCGCCGTGACCACGTGGGCCCGGCCGAAGACGTTGCCGAGGTCCTTCCACGCCATCGTGGTGAACGCCCGACGCAGACCTCGCGGGATCGGCGAGTAGGCGACGAGGTTCTCGGGCATGAGGTGGTTGGTCGCCACCAGCGGGCGTCCGCTGCGGTGTGCCGCCTTCACGACGCCGCGGCCGACCACCATGTGTGCCTGGGTGTGGACGACGTCCGGGTTGATCTCGTCCATGAGTTCCGCGGTGTCCGGTCCGGCTTCCCAGGGCATGCAGACCTGGAACCCGGCGTGCATGAAGTACCGGTGGGAGCGGACCCCGTGGACGGTCACACCATCGCGCGTGTCGCGCGTGCGGGAGCCCGTGGGTGACGGGGCGACCACGTGAACGTCGTGGCCACGCCCGGCCAGGCCGGTGGCGAGCCGCTCGGCGAAGCGCGCCGCGCCGTTCACGTCGGGCGGATAGGTCTCGGCGCCGATCAGGATCCGCATCGGTTTCTCGGGCGGAGGCATCACGGGTCGTCCTCTCGGGTGTGTACAGCTGTGCGGGTGAAGCCGGTGCTGGGGATCACCGGTCGTGGGGGGACTGCGCCGACCGCGCGTAGGCGGCCGGAGTCTGGGAGCGCTCGGGCGAGGGTGGGACGGAGCCGGCGCGGGCGGCGCGGGCCGCCACGGCGTCGGGGTGGTGGCGGGCAAGTGCGACGACACCGGCGGTGGCGATGACGGCGGCGGTGACGAGCAGCAGCCAGGTCTCGGCGGGCGTTGCGGAACCCTCACCGAGCAGGACCGCTCCGAGGAGCACGGCCACGATCGGGTCGACCACCGTGAGGCACGCGATGACCACTTCGGGCGGCCCTGAGGCGAAGGCCTGCTGTACGAGCCAGCCGCCCACCAGCACGGACGCCCCGACTCCGGCGACGGCGGCGACGACGGGCGGATCCAGCACCCCGACGTGGCCGGACGCGACCGACTGGGACACGGCCCGTACCAGCGCCGAGACCAGGCCGAACGCCACGGCCCCCGCCATCGCGCAGGCCACGCACCGCACCCAGCCGGAGCGGGCCAGGCCGACCCCGGCCAGCACCAGGACGATCAGGGCGACGACGAGGCTCGCGATGAGGGTGGACTGGTCGGGCGGGGGTGAGCTGACCGCGGTGCTCGCGGCCGTGGCGACGAACACGCCCACGCCGCCGATGCTGAGCAGCACTCCGACGAACACTCCGCCGGCCGGCACGCGGCCCCGCTGCACGGCGGTGAGGAGCACGGCGATCGGGACGGCCAGGACGCCGATCGGCTGGACGACCGACAGCGGAGCCAGCACCAGCGCTCCGGCATGTAGCGCGGACCCGGCCGCGGCAACGCCCAGGCCCAGCAGCCAGCCCGGCCGCCTGGTCACCGCGAGCAGTCCGCGCAACGACAGCGCCCCGCTGCCCGCATCGCTGTCACCGGGCGGACCGGACTCCCGGGAGACCGCGTGGTGCTGCAGGACGGCAGCACACGCGAAGCAGACGGCACCGAGCACGGCAAGCGCGATCGCGATGCCGGTGAGGATGTCGATCACGCCGCACCCCTGAGCTCGACGCCGGATGGAAGGGCCGCCGGGCCCGGAGCATGCTCGACCGCCAGCCGGGTCGCCCGGGCGGTAACCACAAGTACCAGCATCACTACCGCGTAGAGAACACGTTGTACCCCTCCGAGCAGGGGAAATCCGGGTGAAGTGCCGATAACGATCGGTAGCAGGCTGAGCAGGAAGAGGGCGCAGAGTACCGCGGCCACGCCTGCGCACCAGGCCACGGCGGGCGCGGCGGCCTTCCATGCCGGCGCCGAACGCGCCCGGCGGGCCACCATCCAGCCGGCCACCGGCACCATCACGAGCACCCAGCCGCCTGCCGCGCGGTGCACGGTGGAGACCAGCCCCGCGGTGGTACGGGGATCGTGGGTGGGGAAGACCCCGACGAGCACCAGCGCCACGGCCACGCTCACCAGCAGCCCGGCAGGTGGTCCGGCATCGGGCAGGGCGCCCCGGCGCAGGCCGCGCGAGAGAACGAAACTCGCCGTGGCCAGGGCGATCCCGGCCAGCCCGAGCAGTGTGTAACCGCCCGGGAGGAAGACGTAGTCGCTGATGAGGCGGGTGAGCGGGTCGAGCGTCCCACTCCCCATGACGTGCAGAAGTGCGAGCGACAGGAGCGCGACCGCTACGCCCCCCGCAACAACCGTCTCACCCGCCCACATGCTCTTGCGGGGTTCCCGCCCGGCCCCCCCGATCCTGGTCACGCGCTCACCGTGCCAGCCCTACGCTGAGACGAACATCAGGATGTCCACCGAGTTCGCCCTGGGGTATTCCCCCATTCGCCGGTTCGGGGGAATCCGTTCAGGCCGGCGGGACGGGCCCGTCGTCGGGGGGCGGGTCCACGCGCTCCGTCTGCTCGGGCAGCAACGGTGCGAGCGCAAGCTCGCGGATCGTGGCGTCGGGAGGGGCCGCCTCGACGGCGCGCACGCCGGACCGCGCGGCCACCGCTTGCAGCCCGGCACGATCGGACCGGACCACCAGCGCGAGCACGCAGCGGCACCCCGGGTCGGCGAGGGCCGCCGCCTCGGCCGCGGCCACGTCGCGCGGGCGGCCTGCGAGCCGGCCGGCGTCCGCGGTGGCCTGCATCTGCGCCCGTTGTCGCGCGGTGTCCAGTGCGGTCGCCTGCGCCACCCCCGGCTCGAGCGGTTCGAAGCGCAGCGCGGTCTGCACCCTGGTCAACGGCACTCGCAGGACGGCCTCGGCGATCTCGGAACCACCGACGGCCGCGAGCGCCTCGGGCGCCGTGAGCTCGTCGCCGAACTGCACCAGCGCGAGCGTCTGGACCCCCGGCGGCGGCAGCTGCGCGGGGAGCTTGGCGAGGTAGGCGCTGACGTCGTCGCCCGGATCCGGGCCCAGCCGGACCGAGCCGACGTCCGGGGGCGGCGCGTCGGACGGTGTGAACCGCGTGGCGCCGTACCAGGCGAGCAGCGCGGCCACGACGACGCAGGCCGCGAGCACGGCGAGGCGACGGCGCGCCGTCATCACCGGCATCAGTCGGCGAGCAGGTCCAGCGCTCTGGCCAGGTCCGCCGGGTAGGGGCTCGTGAACTCCACCCACCGTCCGTCTGCTGGGTGCTCGAAGCCGAGCGAGCGGGCGTGGAGCCACTGCCGTTCCAGGCCGAGGCGCCTGGCCAGTGTGGGATCGGCGCCGTAGGCGAGGTCGCCGACGCACGGGTGGCGCAGTGCCGACAGGTGCACCCGGATCTGGTGGGTGCGCCCCGTCTCGAGCCGGATGTCCAGCAGCGATGCGGCGCGGAACGCCTCGATCGTGTCGTAGTGGGTGACGCTGGGCTTGCCGCCCGCCACCACCGCGAAGCGGTAGTCGTGCTTCGGGTGCCGGTCGATGGGGGCGTCGATCGTGCCGCTGGACGGGTCGGGATGGCCCTGGACGACGGCGTGGTAGCGCTTGTCGACCGTGCGCTCCTTGAACGCCCGCTTCAGCACCGTGTAGGCGTGCTCCGACGTGGCCACCACCATCACACCGGTGGTGCCGACGTCGAGCCGGTGGACGATGCCCTGCCGCTCGGCCGCACCGGAGGTGGACACGCGGTATCCGAGCGCGGCCAGGCCGCCGATGACGGTGGGCCCGGTCCAGCCAGGGCTCGGGTGGGCGGCCACGCCGACCGGCTTGTCGACGACGATGATGTCGTCGTCGGCATGTAGCACGGTGAGCCCGGCGACCACCTCTTGCGGCCCGGCGATCGTGGCGGGCGCCTCGGGCTCGGGCAGCTCCACCTCGAGCCACGACCCTGCGATCAGGCGGTCGGACTTGCCGGCGGCACGGCCGTCCACGGCCACGCGACCGCCCTCCGCGAGAGTGGCCGCCACGGTGCGGGACAGGCCGAGGAGCCGCGAGAGCCCGGCGTCGACGCGCATGCCGTCGAGACCGTCGGGAACGGGGAGCTGGCGGGTGTCAGGCACTGTCGGCCCCTTCCTCGGCGCCGCCGCGTGCGGAGGTGCGCCTGCCGTCGAGCTCCCGGCCGAGCAGGGCCAGCAGCACGAGCAACACGCCGCCCGTGACGATCGAGGAGTCGGCCATGTTGAACACCGGCCACACCCGGCCGTCCGGGGCGAAGAGCGACACGATGTCCACGACGTGGCCCTGCAGCGGGCCGGGAGCGCGGAAGATGCGGTCGGTCAGGTTGCCCAGCGCACCGCCGAGCACGAGACCCAACGCAATCGCCCAGCCGACGGAGCGCAGCCGACGGGCCACCCGGATGATCACGACGACCACGGCGATGGCCACGATCGTCAGCACCCACGTGTAGCCGGTGGCCAGGGAGAACGCTGCGCCCGGGTTGCGCACGAGCTGCAGGTAGACGAGACCGCCCAACAGCTCGAGCGGGTCACGGTTCTCGAGCTGTGCGACAGCCACCGTCTTCGTGATGATGTCGGCGGCGAGCACAAGCACCGCGATCACGGCGAGCAACACGACCTTCGGGCCGGCAGCCGTGACGGTCGTACTCGGGGTCGACGGTTCGCTCGCACGCTCGCTCACACGTCCCATCATCCCCTACGGCGCTCGCGCTCCCTCCCGCTGTGCCAGCGTGCGAGCCTGCCCCGCTGGTCGACTGCCCGGATGCGCTCCTCCGCTGCCCGCCGGGCCTGCGCCGTGGTCACGACGAGCAGCTGGTCCCGCTCGCGCAGGCGCGTCTCGGCGGTGGGGGTGAAGGCCTCCTCGTCGCGCACCACCAGGCTGACGGTGGCGCCGCGTGGCAGCCGCAGCTCGCCGACGTACACCCCACGCAGCTGGGAGCCGACCGGCACGCGCACCTGCAGCAGGTCGGCGCTCAGCTCGTCGAGCGGAGCGGCGTCGACGGAGAGCTCATGCGGTTCCGCGGGGCGTGCCACACCGAGGAACCGGGCCACCCACGGCAGAGTCGGGCCCTGCACCAACGTGAGCACGACGACGAGCATGAACACGACGTCGACCAACGCCGGCGCGCTCGGTGCGCCCTCGACCAGCGCGATCAGTGCGAGCACGATCGGCACGGCCCCGCGCAGGCCCGCCCACGACAGGAACGCCTGCTCCCGCCACGGCACACGGAACGGCAAGGCCGACGCCACCACCGAGAGCGGGCGCGCCGCGAGGAGCAGCACGAGGCCCACGATGAGGGCCGGCACCACCGCGTGGAGCAGCCGGGGCGGTGAGGCGTAGAGCCCGAGCAGTACGAACAGCCCGATCTGCGCGAGCGAGCCGAGCCCTTCGGCGAAGGACCGCACGCCGCCGCGGTGCGGCAGGTCGGCGTTGCCCAGCACGAGTGCGGCGACGTAGGTGGCCAGGAGACCCGAGGCGTGCGCGAGCTGGCCTGCGGAGTAGGCGAGTACGCACACGGCGATCGCGGCCAACGGGTAGAGGCCGGTGGCCGGCAGTGCGGCCCGCCGCAGCGCCCACGCGCCACCGAAGCCCAGTAGCGCGCCGATCACCGCCCCCGCGATGAGCTCGTAGACGACGAGCAGCGGCGTCACCCAGGTGAACGACTCACCCGAGGCCAGCAGGATGACCGCGATCACGACCGGCGCGTCGTTCATGCCGGACTCCAGCTCCAGCGCTCCGGCGAGATGTGGTCTCACCCTGACGCCACGGAGAACGCTGAAGACGGCCGCGGCATCGGTGGAGGACAGCACCGCACCCCACAGGAACGCCTCTCGCCAGCCGAGATCGAGCAGCAGGTGCAGCGCCACCCCGACCACGCCGATGCTGACCACCACCGCCACCGTGGACAGCACGATCCCCACGCCGAGGGCGGGCCGCACCGTCTCCCAGCGGGTGGTCAGCCCGCCCTCGGTGAGGATGAACACGAGCGCCCCGAGCCCGAGCGACTCGGTGAGCGGGGCGTTGGAGAACTGGATACCGAGCACGGACTCGCCGAGCAGGATGCCGATGGCGAGATAGATGAGCAACGAGGGCAGCCCCAGCCGCACGGAAGCACGGACGGCCAGCACGCCGAGCAGCACCACGGCGGCCACGACGCCGAGCACCACCTCAAGGCTCGCCATCCCCACCTCCGCCCGCACACGGTATCGACGCAGGTTATGGGCTCACGTGGGCAGGATTCGGCGGGACATCGAACGGGGGATTTCCCCACCCCCGTACGGGCACAAGCTGGATGGCGTCCGTACCAGGCAAATCCCTAACCTGCCTCCATGGTCACGATCTCGTCCACGGTGAGCGCGGCACGGCCCGATCCGCTGCGCGCACTGATGGCGCCGTCCACCTGGCTCGGTGCCGCGCACCTGCTCCTCGACGGCGTGGCCGGCATGGCCTACGCGTTCGTGCTGCTCACCGGTCTCTTCTTCACCGTCCTGCTGCTCCCGTTCGCGCTGCTCGGGCTGCCGGTGTGGATCGTGACGGCATGGGTCAGCGTCGGGCTGGCGCGGATCGAGCGCGCGCGGCTGCGCCTGCTGCTCGGCGTGCGGATCCACCCGCAGCCGATGCCACCAGGCGACCGCAACCCGCTGCGCTACGGCGGCACCCTGTGGCGCGACCCCGGCGTGCGACGCCGGGGCGTGTACCAGCTGGTGGCGCTGCCGCTCGGCCTCCTGACGTCCGGAATCGTGTACGTCCTGCTCTCCGGGGCCGTGGCCCTGCTCATGATGCCGCTGCTCCCCCTCGTGATGCCGTCGGAAGGCACCGTCCTGTTCGGCGTCCCGTTCACCGGCACCGGGAGCGGACGCGCGATGCTCGCAGGCCTGGGGCTCGTGCTCCTGCTCTTCGCCCCCGCCGTGGTGCGCGGGCTCACCGCACTCGACGTCTCGGTCGCACGCGCCCTGCTCGGCCCCGTGCCCGGCGCGCTCGCCCGCCGTGTGGACGAGCTGGAGCGCAGCCGCGCCCGGGTCGTCGACGCCGGGGAGGCTGAGCGCAGACGCCTCGAACGCGACCTGCACGACGGCACGCAGCAGCAGCTCGTCGCGCTCGGAATGACGCTGGGCCGGGCCAAGGCGCGGTACAAGCAGGACCCCGGGAGCATCGGCGAACTGCTCGACGACGCCCACCAACAGGCCAAGGACGCGGTCACCGATCTGCGCGGGCTCATCCGCGGACTGCACCCACCGGTGCTCACCGATCGCGGGCTCGACGCTGCGCTGTCCGCCGTGGCGGCGCGCTGCCCCGTCCCGGTCGAGCTCACCGTCGCGCTCGACGAGCGCCCGAACGCCACCGTGGAGGCGATCGGCTACTTCGTGGTGGCCGAAGGGCTCACCAACATCGCGCGCCACTCCCGGGCGGCCCACGCGTCGGTGTCGGTGCGCCGCGAGGGCTCGGGTTCGGTGTGGATCACGATCAGCGACGACGGGGTCGGTGGCGCCGACCCGGACCGGGGCACCGGACTTCGCGGTCTCGCCGACCGCGTGTCCGGCGTGGACGGCCGGCTGCGCGTCGACTCCCCCGTCGGCGGTCCGACCGTCCTCACCGTCGAGCTTCCGTGCGCCGGGCTCGCCCGATGACGGGGACCCCGATGACGGCAGCACTGCCCGGCCCGCGCGTCACCGTCGCCGAGGACTCGGTTCTCCTGCGGGAAGGGCTCTGCCGGCTGCTGGCCGAGGCCGGGTTCACCGTTGTCGGCGCGGTCGGCGACGGCGAGGAGCTGCTGCGCGCGGTGGCCGCCGACCCGCCCGACGTGGTCGTGGCCGACGTGCGCATGCCCCCCACCCACTCCGACGAGGGGCTGCGCGCGGCGCTGGTGATCCGCGCGCGCTGGCCGTCGGTGGCGGTGCTCGTGCTCTCCCAGTACGTGGAGGAGCGCTACGCCACCGAGCTGCTGGCCGGTGACACACGCGGCGTCGGCTACCTGCTCAAGGACCGCGTCGCCGACGTCGAGAGCTTCGTCGAGGCGCTGCACCGGGTGCGCGCGGGTGGCACCGCCCTCGACCCCGAGGTCGTCTCGCAGATCTTCGCGCGATCCCGCCGGGCCCAGCCGCTCGCCGGCCTGACCCCGAGGGAACGCCAGGTGCTGACGTTGATGGCAGAGGGGCGCTCGAACAACGGGATCGCGGAAGCCCTCGTCGTCAGCGAGGGAGCCGTGGAGAAGCACATCAGCGGGATCTTCGGAAAGTTCGAGCTCCCCGCGGCACCGACCGACCACCGGCGGGTCCTCGCCGTGCTCAAGTATCTGGAGGACTGACGGTGACCACCACGGAACCCGCCCCGGAGCCCACGAGGGAGCGCCCCACCGAGCCCGCCCGCCGGCCCCACCCCGGCGTCGTCGTCGCGGCCGTGCTGTTCGTCGTCGTCGTGATCGGCAGCGGCGCCCTCCAGCTGCTCTCCCAGGCAGCGAACGGGCGGTACGAGCGGACGAGCACACTCGTCCCGAACTCCGAGCGGTTCACCGTCGCCGGCGACTCCGGAAGCGTCCGCCTCTCCCCCAGCGCCGACGGCAACGTGCACGTACGCACCACCGTCAGCTACGGGCTCGGTGAGCCCGAGCTGATCGAGGAGGCCACCCCCGCGGGCGTGCGGCTCGACGCCACGTGCAGCGGGGTGCTCGCCACGCACTGCGAGGTCGACTACGTCGTGGAGGTGCCACCGTCGTTCGCGGTGTTCCTCGAGGGCACGTCCGGCGACGTCACGATCAGCGGCCTCACCGGTCCGGTCACGGTGGACCGGAGCACCGGTGACATCGCCCTCTTCGACCTGGCAGGCCCGCTCGACGTCACCACCCGCACGGGGGTGATCAGCGGAAACGGCCTGCGGAGCGACGTGGTGCGGGCCGAGACGCGCTCCGGCGACATCCAGCTCGGGCTGCTCGAGCCCCCTCGCACGCTGACCGTGGACACCGGCACCGGCGAGGTCGACGTCGCGGTGCCGGCCACCGGCTACCGGGTGGACGCACGGTCGGACACCGGCGAGGCGACCGTCCTGGTGCCCACGGATCCCGCCGCACCCGGCACCATCGTGGTCGGGAGCGGCTCCGGCGACGTCCGCGTCCGCCCCTCGCTCTGAGTCCCCGGCGCTCAGTGCACGGTCCAGGACAGCGTGGCCGCCAGCATCGAGCGCTCCAAGGTGGCGAGCGCGGCGTCGACCTCCGGGACCCTGTCCTCGGACAGGCACAGGCGGCGGGTCACCCAGGCCGCGTCTCGCCGGTCGGTCGCGCGCTCCCACCGCCGCACCGTGGGCTCGATCCCGAGCTCGCGCAGCACCGCCACCGCATCGTCCGTGGTGGCCGAGGGCGGGCGCTCCAGACCGTGGAACCGCACCCAGAGCGGATCGAGCCAGGCCATCGGGTGCTGCGCCATCATCTCCACGACGACACCCCGGTGGGCGGCCGCCGTGAGGGCCTGCACGAACGGCGGGAGGTCCACGACGTTGTGCAGCACGTGGTGGGACACGACCACGTCGGCCGAGCCGGCCTCGGGGGCCACATCGGGCCAGCGGCCCAGCACCGTGCGGTGGGGGACATCACGGGCTTCGGCGCCCGCACTGAACGCGTCAAGCATGTCCTGCTGCTGGTCGACGCCGGTGACCTGGCTGACAAGCCCCACCAGCGCAAACGAGGCGGCGCCTCCGCCGCAGCCGACATCGAGCAGCGTGCCGCCCTCCGCGAGGAGCTCCAGTGCAGCCCGGCGAGACGGCGTGTCCACCGGCTCCGACGGAGCGATGAAGAGGTCGACGTCGTGGCGGAACGGGTTGCTCGGGGCCTTGGCGAGAATCTCCGGCGGGATGCCCCGGCCCTGCTGACGCTCTGCCCACAAGGTCGCCGCATTGCCCATGGATCCGAGTATGCGCTGCTACCGATCTGGTGCCGCGCACACGCGGATCCGGCTCGCCGCGCCGGGCTCGTGAGCTGGCCGACGAGCATCGCCACGCGCTGTTCCTGAGCGTGGGCCGGGCTCGGCATCGCCAAATTCTATCACTGCTAGATCTTCGAGCAACGCTTGTGTTAGCGTCGATCTCGGTCCTAGCGCCGCTAGATTCTCACCGAAGGAGCACCACAATGTTCGCGACCTACATCGGCGCTGCCCTCGCCGGTCTCACCGGCGTCGGCATCATCGCCGTCGGAGCGCGCTACCTCCTGGCCCCGCAGGCGAGCGCGGCGGGCTTCGGCCTACCCGACTGGCCCCACGGGGACGCCGGCGCGTGGCTCAACCTGAAGGGCATCCGCGACATCGTGTCGGGGCTCGTGATCCTCATCCCGCTCGCACTCGGACAGTTCCACGTGCTCGGCTGGCTGCTCCTGGCCGCGTCGATCACCCCGTTCGGTGACGCACTCGTGGTCATCAGGAACAAGGGGAGCAAGATCCTCGGATACGCGATGCACGGTGGCACCGCGGTGGCCGTCGCGATCGCCGGCCTTCTTCTTCTGCTCGGGAGCTGAGCATGTCCCTGATCGTCCCCCGCTTCGACGACTCCGTGGTCGTCCGCTCCGGCGAGGCCGAGGTGGTCGGGCGCGCCCCCACCGCGGTCCGCCTGCTGGCAGACAGCAGCGCCACAGGAGGCGCGCTCTCCACAATTCAGGTCGCCCTCACCGAGGGCGCGGACGGCGCCCGGCCCCATCGGCACAACGCGTCCGCCGAGCTCTTCTACGTTCTGGACGGCACCGCGCAGCTGTTGTCGGACGAGCAGGTCGTCACCGCCGAGCGAGGTGACCTGGTGATCGTGCCGCCCGGCCTGACGCACGCCTTCGCGGCCGCGCCGGGCGAGAACGCCGAGATCCTCGTGGTCATCACACCGGGCGTCGAGCGGTTCGAGTACTTCCGTCACCTCGAACGCATCGCCTACGGCAAGGTGCCACCGGAGAGCCTCCTGGACGTGCAGGAGCTCTACGACACCTGGTTCACGAGCAGCGCAGCGTGGGAGGCCGCCCGCGCCACGACGTGAGGCCGGTGGCCGGTCCGGTCAGCTCAACAGCGCGGTGTGCCGGACCGCCAGCACGGCCTCGTCCCCGTCGAGATCCACCACCTTGTCCCGGCCGCGGGCACCGGACACAAGGGTGACCTCGCTCCGGCGGAGCCCGAACGCCTCGGCGAGCGCGGCCAGGACGGCCGTGTTCGCGGCACCCTCCACCGCCCTGGCTCGCACGGTGACGAGCAGCGCGGATCCGCGTGGTCCGGCCCAGCACCCGCCGACCGAGTCGGTTCGGGCGCCGGGCCGGACCCGGACGGAGATCCTCACCCCTGGCGCGTGCCTCAGGCGGTGCGGCTGACGAGCACCCGCACCTGCACCGACGCGCCGTCCGGAGCGGCGACCGCTCCGGCCAAGGTCGGCTCGGTGACCTCGGCGTACGTCACGGACGACGCCAGCACCTCACCGGCCACGAACGACTCGTGGGCACGCACCGCGTCGAGCACGGACGCGGGACCGTCGAGGGTGAGCGCCACGCGGTCGGACACGTCGAGACCGGCGTCCCGGCGGGCCTGCTGCACCACGCGAACGACGTCGCGAGCGGTGCCCTCCGCCGCCAGCTCCGGCGTGACCGCTGTGTCCAGCACCACGAGCCCGGTGGAGCCGGGCAGCGCCGTGGTCTCGTCCGGGTCGGTCGCCACGAGCTTCTCGGTGAACTCGCCGGGCAGCAGCGTGATCCCCGCCGCCGTGACGGTGCCGTCGTCGTTCGCGGTCCACTCGCCGGCCTTGACGGCCCGGATCACCTTCTGGGTGTCACCACCCAGCCGGGGCCCACAAGCGCGGGCGTTCACCGCGATCTCGAACCGCCCGTGCCGTGCGACGTCCGTGGTGAGCACGACGTCCTTGACGTTCACCTCGTCGCGCAGGATGTCGGTGAACGGCTCCAGCGCTGCCACGTCCTCCGCCGCCACCGTGAGACGGGCGAGCGGCAGCCGAACGCGCAGCCCGCGGGCCTTGCGCAGCGACAACGCCGCCGACGCCACCTGCCGCACGCGGTCCATCGCAGCCACGAGCGCCGCATCGTGCGGGAGCTCGTCGGACGTGGGCCAGTCCGCCAGGTGCACCGACCGGCCGCCCGTGAGGCCCTGCCAGACCCTCTCCAGCATGAGCGGCAGCAGCGGCGCGGCCACTCGGGCCGTCACCTCCAGCACGGTGTGCAGGGTGTCGATCGCGTCGGCGTCGCCCGCCCAGAACCGCTCGCGGGAGCGGCGCACGTACCAGTTGGTGAGCGCCTCCGCGTGGTCACGGATGCGCTCGCACGCGCCCGCCACGTCGTAGGCGTCCATCGCCGCGGTGACCTCGTCGACCAGCGCCGCAGTACGCGCGAGAACGTAGCGGTCGAGCACGTGCGTCGAGTCGGTGCGGACCACGCCCTGGCGCCCCGCCGCCCCGGCATAGAGGGACAGGAAGTACCAGGTGTTCCACAGCGGCAGGATCGCCTGCCGGACACCCTCGCGGATCCCCTGCTCGGTGACGACGAGGTTGCCGCCGCGCAGGATCGGCGACGCCATGAGGAACCAGCGCATGGCGTCGGAGCCGTCGCGCTCGAAGACCTCGTTGACGTCCGGGTAGTTGCGCCGCGACTTCGACATCTTCTGCCCGTCGTCGCCCAGCACGATCCCGTGGGCCACGCACGAGCGGAACGAGGGCCGGTCGAACAGCGCCGTGGCCAGCACGTGCAGCGTGTAGAACCAGCCGCGGGTCTGCCCGTTGTACTCGACGATGAAGTCGCCCGGGTAGTGGTCCTCGAACCAGTCGCGGTTCTCGAACGGGTAGTGCACCTGGGCGAACGGCATCGAGCCCGACTCGAACCAGCAGTCGAGCACCTCCGGCACCCGGCGCATCGTGGAGCGTCCCGTGGGGTCGTCCGGGTTCGGCCTGGTCAGCTCGTCCACGTACGGGCGGTGCAGGTCGTTCGGGCGCACACCGAAGTCGCGCTCCAGCTCGTCGAGCGAGCCGTACACGTCGACGCGCGGGTACTGCGGGTCGTCCGACACCCACACCGGGATCGGCGAACCCCAGTAGCGGTTACGGGAGATCGACCAGTCGCGGGCGCCCTCCAGCCACTTGCCGAACTGCCCGTCGCGGACGTGCTCGGGCACCCAGGTGATCTCCTGGTTCAGCTCCACCATGCGGTCACGGAACGCCGTGACCTGCACGAACCACGAGTCGACCGCACGCTGGATCAGCGGGTTGCCGCAGCGCCAGCAGTGCGGGTACGGGTGGTCGTAGGTCTCGTGGCGCAGCAGC
Organism: Pseudonocardia yunnanensis; assembly: GCF_039534065.1. Classification (NCBI taxonomy): domain Bacteria; kingdom Bacillati; phylum Actinomycetota; class Actinomycetes; order Pseudonocardiales; family Pseudonocardiaceae; genus Pseudonocardia; species Pseudonocardia yunnanensis. The sequence continues at coordinate 342,012 of NZ_BAAAUS010000024.1, forward strand.
ACGCCGTTCACGTACGGCGCTCCGTCGCGCAGGTCCCGGATGATCTTCGGGTTGGCGTCGAACACCTGCATGCCCGCGTACGGAGCCACCCGGGCGTCGAACTCGCCGCGGGAGTCCACCGGCACGACGGTCTCGATGCCCGCCGCGTCGGTGACGACCTTGTCCTCCTCACCGAAGGCGGGCGCGATGTGCACGAGCCCGGTGCCGTCCTCGGTGGTCACGTAGTCGGCGGAAAGGACCCGGTGCGCGTTCTCCCAGCCCTCGAAGAAGTCGAACGGCGGGACGTAGGACAGACCGACCAGCTCGCTGCCCGGCATCGTGCGCAGCACCTCGAGCTCACCGGCCTCGACCGAGCCGAGCTCGCGCGCATAGTGCGCCAGCCGTGCCGTGGCGAGGACATAGCGCTCGCCGGAGGCGGTGCGCACCAGCGCGTACTCGACGGCCGGATTGACCGCCATGGCCAGGTTGGACGGCAACGTCCACGGCGTGGTGGTCCAGACGAGCGCGAGCGCACCGTCCAGGTCGGCGCCGGGAGCACGCAGCCTCAGCCCGACCGTGACGGCCGGGTCCTGCCGGTCCTGATAGACGTCGTCCATCCTGGTTTCGGTGGCCGACAACGGTGTGCCGTCGTGCCAGCAGTACCAGAGCACGCGGAATCCGGAATAGATCAGACCCTTGTCCCAAAGGGTCTTGAACGCCCACATGACGCTTTCCATGTAATCCAGGTCGAGCGTCTTGTAGTCATTGTCGAAATCGACCCAGCGCGCCTGGCGGGTGACGTAGTCGCGCCACTCGTCGGTGAAGCGGAGAACGGAGGTACGGCAGGCCTCGTTGAAGGCCGCGATCCCCATTTCGTCGATCTCGGTCTTGTCCTTGATCCCGAGTTCACGCTCGGCCTCGACCTCGGCAGGCAGGCCATGGGTGTCCCAGCCGAACCGGCGCTCGACGTGCTTGCCGCGCATCGTCTGGTAACGCGGCACGACGTCCTTGACGTAGCCGGTGAGCAGGTGCCCGTAGTGGGGCAACCCGTTGGCGAACGGCGGGCCGTCATAGAAGACGAACTCGTTGCTGCCGTTCTCCCCCGCGGGCCGCGCCTCGACGGAGGCGACGAACGTACCGTCGGCCTCCCAGAAGTCCAGGACCTCGCGCTCCATGGCGGGGAAGGACGGATGCGCAGGAACGGCAGGGTAGCCGGACTTCTCTGCGGCGTCGGGGCTCATCGCTGGCTCTCGCTCCTCGTGCGTGGCTAGTGCTGCTGCCTGCACGGGGACGACTACCCTCACGGGCGCCGCGGTACCACCCCGCTTGCCGTCCAGATGGACGACCTCTCATCGGGCGGCTGTGACGGGCCGTTCCCGTCCGGGTCTACTGAGGTGACCCGGCCAGACGGCCGAGCACCTGTTCTTCCGGAGGCTCCCCGGTGATGGCCGGATCGGTGCCTGTACGACAAGCGTAGCGCCCGCCCGCCACCAGGTATTCCCGCGGGGGCTACCGCGTGGGGGCGGGGTGCCGGCTCGCCAGCGTGCGGTCCGGTGTGCACCAGCCGCACGGTGTGAAGCCGAGCTCGATCGCCTCCCTCGCAGGAAGCGGGATCAGTGCCTTGCCGACCAGCGACCGGCAGCCCTCCACGTGGTAGCGCGGCTGCTCGTCGACCACGACGACCTCGTCGTCGAGGGCAGCGACCAGAGCGGACGCCGCGACGTCCGGGGGTTCCTCCGGCGGCTCACCGTCGGCGTCAGCCGCAGGGAGCGTGGACTCGGCCGGGACCGCCTCGCCGGCAGTGGATTCGGGGGCGCCGGTTGCAGCGGGGTCGGCGGGGCCTGCCGCCTCGCCCTCGTCGGCGGTGGCCGACGCGGTGGACGCACCACTCGCGAGAGCCACGGTCGGACCGACGTCCACCGGGCCGCTCTCCGCGGGGGCGTCCGCGGCTGCTGCCTTCTCCGCCGGAGCGCTGTCGGCCCCGGTGCGGGCCGTGGCACCGGCGTCGGTCGCCGCGCCCGACGTGCCGCGCTCGGCGGGCGGCTGATCCGCGGGACCGTGCTCAGGGACCGCCGGCGCGGTGCTGGTGGCGGCCTGCTGTGCGTTCATGGCCATGGTGGATTCGAGAGCCGAGGTGTCGGTGGTCTTCGCCGCACCTGTAGCGGCGGCCCCGCTCGGCTTCTTGTCCTGAACCTCGCCCGTGCCCGCACTGTCCTTGTTGGCGCTGTCCTGCTCCGGCTGCCCCGCCGGAGCGGAGGAAGCGCCGGCGGCCGTGGTCTCGCGCACGGGTGCCTGGCCCGCGTCCTTCGCCGCGGAGGGCGGGGTCGCGGGAGATCCGCCGGCTCCTTGCGTGGGCTCGGACGTGGAGCCCGAACCGGCGTCGCCGCCGGCGTTGGAGTCGCTCGACGGCGGGGTGGAGGGCGGGCGATCCCCGCCGCTCTTGGTTACGCTGAGTGACGAATTACTGCTCGATGGGCTGATTCCGCCGGTAGCGCTGGACGGTCGCTCGCCAGAGCCGGACGGTTGCACGGCCGGCATGACCACCGTCTGAGTGCCGTCCATCAGCCGGTCGAACCGGTCGTCGGAGACGCCCTGAGCGGCGCCGTTGACGGCCGGACCCCCTGCTCCGGCATCCCCGGAGGCGGAAATGACCGGCAGAACCTCGGTGACCGGCTCGATGTCAGGCATGCCCGGCGCGGCGCCGTTGCCTCCCGCGGCCACGGCACCTGCCTTGACCGCGTTGCGGCGCTGTAACCAGTCGACCAGCAGGACTGCCGCCGCAGCGACACTGACCCCCACGGACACCCAGGCCCACAGCACGCTGCCGGACAGCAGCGCGACCACGAGTAGGCCGAAGGCGAGAAGGACCAGGATCAGGACCAGGAGCAGCACGATTCTCTCCGTGTGCGGCGGTGCGGCGTAGCCCGCCACACCGCCCGTGTAGGTCTCGGTCAGCTACCGGCGTCAGCCCGCTGGCCGTAGCCAGTGGACGCGTAGCCGCCGTTCGAGCTGGACCGGCTGTCGGACGGTGCCGCGGACCCACGCTCTCCCAGGTCCCTGAGCTGGGACTCCAGGTACGTCTTGAGCCGGGTGCGGTACTCACGCTCGAAGGTGCGCAGTTCGTCGATCTTCTTCTCGAGCACCGACTTGTCGCGGGTGATCGTGCCGATGATCTCCGCCTGCTTGCGCTCGGCGTCGCCGACCAGCGTGGCGGCCTTGTCGCGCGACTGGCGCTCCAAGGTCTCCGCCCTGGTACGGGCGTCGTTCAGCATCGTCTCGGCCCGCGAGCGGGCGTCGTTGACGAGACCGTCGGACTTGGTGCGGGCGTCCGACAGAAGCTGCTCGGACTTGGTGCGGGCGTCGCTGAGCATCGCGTCGGCCTCGGACTTGGCCTCGGCGGTGAGCCGCTCGGCCATCTCCTGGGCCATGCTCAGGACCTTGGCCACCTGCACGTGGTGGTCGCCCTGCTCGGCGGGGTCGACCAGCGACTGCGGGCCCAGACGCGGGGGCTCCATCTGGCGCATGGACGGTGGCTCGACCTGCCGCTGGATCTGCTGCGTCGGGGGCGACACAGGCGCCCCCAGCGGAGCCTGTGGACGCGAACGGGCGTCCTCCAGGTCGGCCTGTGCGTTGCCGAGGCGCTGTTCGAGCTGGGAAACCTGCTCGCGGAGATCCTCGTTCTCCTCGATCAGGCGGGCCAGCTCGGCCTCGACCAGGTCGAGGAACGCGTCGACCTCGTCCTCGTTGTACCCCCTCTTGCCAATGGGGGGTTTGCTGAACGCGACGTTGTGGACGTCGGCGGGCGTCAGCGGCATCGGATCACCTCATGCAGTCCTCGGCGGCGGCACCGTGTGTGACTGGGGCTCACAACGGCGTCGGCTGGGCAACGTTCATCAGTATGAACACGACCAACAGCAGAACCATAATCGACAAGTCCAGCCCCACGCCGCCGATTCGGACGACGGGGATCACTCTGCGCAACAACTTCACAGGCGGGTCGGTGGCTGTGAAGATCAGTTCCAGCGCCACTGCGCTCGGACCTCCCGGCACCCACTGCCGGGCGAAGCTCCGTACGAGCTCCGCCACGATGCGCCCGATGAGCAGCAACCAGAAGAAGAACAGCACGTAGTACACGAGGAACTGGATGGCGAGGGGCACGCCCTCAATCCTGGCGGAAGATGCCGCGTTCTGCGAGTCTGCGGGCGTCGTCGGCCGACACCTCGACGTCGGCGGGTGTGAGCAGGAAGACCCTGTTCGTGACCTTGTCGAAGCCGCCCCGTAGCGCGAAGACGAGGCCGGCGGCGAAGTCCACGAGCCGCTTGGCCTCGGCGGCGTCCAGCTCGGAGAGATTCATGATCACCGGCACCCCGTCGCGGTAGCGCTCGCCGATCGTGCGAGCCTCCTTGTAGCTACGCGGGTGCAAGGTGGTGATCCGGGCCAGCGCGGCGGCCCCACGGGCGGCACGGTCGCGCTGCTCGGGCACGGCGGGCGTGACAGGCACGGGCCGTGCGGGTTCGCGGTGCATGGCAGCCTCCGGATCGATCGCGAGCGCACCCCGGACCACGGGGCCCATGCTTGACGGGCTCCCAGGATGGCCTGGGGCGCTGCGGGCGGCGGACCGGTCCACGGCGACCGGACGTGGCGTACGCCGATCCCAGTCGCCGTCGTAGCGGTCGCGCTGAGGCTCGTCCTCGTAGGTGAAGCGGTCGTCCCACCGGTCGTCGGTGTACTCCCGCGACGACCGGTTGGAGCGCCGACCGTCGGCGAACCGGTCGTCGGCGTACCGGTCCTGGACCGGCTCGTCGGTGTACTCCCCCATCTCTTCGGCGGGCACCATGCCGAAATAGGCCTTGAGCCGGTACATCGCGCCCATTCGCGCTCCCATCATCGACGCCCCCGACGGTCGGCCCGCAGCACACACGGACCCGACGATCACTCCGAGGTTATCCGGCGTTCCCCCACAAGGGCTGTTCCGACACGCACCACGTCCGATCCATGCCGGATAGCCGCCTCCAGATCGCCGCTCATCCCCGCCGACAACGTCCTGGCCTGCGGAAATCGTTCACGCAGCCAGGTTGCAGCAGCAGCGACATCGGCAAATGCGACATCGGGATCCGCCCCGAGTGGGGCAACCGCCATGAGGCCGGCGAGCCGCAGTCCGGCGCAGGATGCGACACGTTCGGCGAGCTCTCCGAGGCCCTCACGGGGCACGCCACCCCGCTCCGGATCGCCGTCGACGCTGTACTGGAGGAGAACGGGCAGCGGATCCGCGCGCCCGCCGGTCTCCTGCTCGCGCCGCACGGCGGCGTCGAGGGCGTCGGCCAGGCGCAGCGAGTCCACCGACTCCACGCTCTGGGCCCAGCGCACGACGGATCTCGCCTTGTTCCGCTGCAGGCTCCCGACGAGGTGCCAGCCGGGCGAGCACCCGGGGCGGAGCGCGGCGACGGAGGCGACCTTCGTCTCCGCCTCCTGCACGCGGTTCTCGCCGAACTCCGTGAGGCCGAGGTCGAGCAGAGTCGCGACGTCGGCCGCCGGCACGGTCTTGGTGACGGCCAGGAGGGCCACCTCACCGGGCGCGCGCCCGGCGGCCACACACGCGGCGTCGATCCGCTTGCGAACGGCCTCCAGCCTCCCGGCCAGCTCTTGCCGTCTCTCGCTGTCCACCTCACACCCCATCCACACGACTATCGCATTGCTCCGGATCGGGAAGGAGCTGCCGGTGCCGGACGCGGCGCGTCCACGATGATGCTTCAGCGCGGGTGGAGCCAGATGACGGCGGCGTGCCGCCCGGTCGATGCGTCCCGCCGATGGCTGAACAGGTCGCGGTCCTCGAGCGTGCACCTCGGATCGCCGCCGACGCGTCCCACCCCGAGATCGATCAGCTGACGGTAGAGACCGGCGCGCAGGTCGAGACCCGCAGTGCCGCGGCGGGTGCGGCTCGCGCTGCCGGGCAGGCGCGCGTCCACCTCCGCCCGCATCTGCGCAGGGACCTCGTAGCAGGCCCCACAGATCGCCGGGCCGAGCAGCACCTCGAGGGCATCCGCACGCGCCCCCAGGGCCTCCATGGCCCTCACCGTGGCGGGCAGCACGCCCGCGGCGGCTCCGACCCGCCCGGCGTGGACGGCCCCGACGACGCCGGCCCCGGGGTCGGCGAGCAGCAGCGGCACGCAGTCGGCCGCCAGCACCGCGAGCCCGACGCCGGGCACGGCCGTGACGGCCGCGTCGGTGGCCGGGAGGTCGGGCGCGTCGGGGCCGGGCACCGCGTCCACGGTGGCGACCCGCGTGCCGTGCACCTGTTCGAGGAACACGACGGGAACGCCCAGCTCCGACGACAGCCTGTGCCGGTTGGCCCGGACGGCGGCCGGGTCGTCCCCCACTCCCGCGGATAGGTTGAACGTGGCGAAACGGCCGGTGGAGCGGCCACCGGCGCGCGTCGTGACCACGCGCCGGACGCGGGCCTGCGCCATGGTCACCGCTTCATGAACGGCGGAACGTCCACGTCGTCGTCGAAGTCCGCCGCCTCGACCGGCTGGGTGAAGGGCGGCGTCCGGTCCGGTGCGGAGGGACGGGAGCCGTCCGCAGGCTGGCCCGAGGGGTCGTATCCCGAGTCGCGACGCGGGGAGTCGGGCTGACGCGGAGCGGGCGGAGCGTAGGGCCCCGATGCAGGAGCGGGCGGCGGCAGCGTGCCGGACTGGTGTGCCGCGGCCGGGCTACCGGCCGACGGCCTGGTGCCGTTCGCGAAGCCGTTGCCGCTCTGCGGGTGCGGTGTGCCGTTGCCGGCCGCCGCGGGCTGGCTCGAGGACGAGTGCTCGGAGGAGTGCGTGCCTGCACCCGACCCGCCGGACTGCCGCTCCGGGGAACGGAACGCCGTGGGCTCCATCTTCTTGTGCGTCGGGCCTCCGGCCTCGAACCCGGCAGCGATGACCGTGACGCGCACCTCGTCGCCGAGGGAGTCGTCGATCACCGTGCCGAAGATGATGTTGGCCTCGGGGTGCGCGGCCTCCTGGACGAGCGATGCGGCCTCGTTGATCTCGAACAGGCCCAGGTCGGACCCACCTGCGATCGAGAGCAGCACGCCCTGGGCGCCGTCCATCGACGCCTCGAGCAGCGGCGAGTTGATGGCCTTGCCCGCGGCCTGCACCGCCCGGCCCTCGCCGCGCGAGGACCCGATGCCCATGAGGGCGCTACCGGCCCCGGACATGACGCTCTTCACGTCGGCGAAGTCGAGATTGATCAAGCCGGGGGTGGTGATCAGGTTCGTGATTCCCTGCACACCGGAGAGGAGCACCTCGTCGGCGGAGCGGAAGGCGTCCATCAGCGACACGCCCACGTCGCCGAGCTGCAGCAGCCTGTCGTTCGGGATGACGATCAGGGTGTCGCACTCGTTGCGCAGCGCCTGGATCCCGTCCTCGGCCTGCCCGGCGCGCCTGCGCCCCTCGAAGGTGAAGGGGCGCGTGACAACGCCGATGGTCAGCGCACCGAGCTTGCGGGCGATCGACGCGATGACCGGCGCGCCGCCGGTGCCCGTGCCGCCGCCCTCTCCCGCGGTGACGAAGACCATGTCGGCCCCCTTGAGGACCTCCTCGATCTCCTCGCGGTGGTCCTCGGCGGCCTTGCGGCCCACCTCCGGATTGGCACCGGCACCCAGCCCACGCGTGAGCTCCCGCCCGATGTCGAGCTTGACGTCGGCATCGGACATGAGCAGCGCCTGGGCGTCGGTGTTCACCGCTATGAACTCGACGCCCTTGAGGCCTACCTCGATCATGCGGTTGACGGCGTTCACGCCGCCGCCACCGATGCCGACGACCTTGATCACGGCCAGGTAGTTGTGCGGGGGCGTCATGGCGCACCTTCCAGTCCAGCTCGGGTCGGACCCAGGGGTCCGGGCCTTCGTGATCGAACGCTAGGTCGCGTCATGGTCGCGGTCCAGCAGGCGCGCCGCGCGACGGCAACCCCCCGACCGGGTCGGAGGTGAACTCACCCACCACCAAGCTCACCGCGTGATCGTAGGCAGGTCCGGGCTCGTCACGTCGAAAACGTGGCCTGGCTGCGTGAGCAAGGGCATGAGCACAGCCGCCTTCTCGGGAGAGCGGTCGGGGGACCCCCAGCGGACCTGCCGGTTACCCGTCAGGCCGAGGGTGACCTGCCCCGGGGCCTCCGGCGCCGTGTCCGTGGCGTCCACGGTCAGGAGCTGCGACCGTAGTGCATCGGGTACCGCGGCGAGCACGCTGATCGCCGCCTGCGTGGATGCGTCGTCCGGCCCGACGGCGCCGAACGTGAAGGCCGGCAGCCCCGGTGGGGGTGTGCCGGGGTAGACGATGCCGAACCGGTCGACGAGAGCGAGGCCTTGCCCGGTCTGCACCGTGGCCACCGCGACGCGCGGGGTGACGTCGATGGTGACCGTGTGGAGCCAGGTGCGTGAGACGCGGACCGACTCCACGCCCGGCAGATGGGCCACCCGGGACGCGATCCCCGCCGTGTCCACCGCGGCCAGCGGCGTGCCGACGTTGACCTCCGCGGCCTTCACCACGTCCTCGGTCCGTAGGTTCCCGGTGGCCGATGCCGCGGGGTTCTCCGAGTTGACCTGCACCTTCTCGATGTCGGCGAACCCGACGTCGTACAGCAGTACCCGACCGGTCAATCCCAGCCCGACGAGCAGCAGCAGCCCGATCAGCAACGCGGCGAGCCGTCGGCGCCGGTAGCGCGCCGCAGGGTGCGGCCGCGGCACCGGGCGGCCCGGACGCCCCGGCGGGCGCCGGGTGGGCCGGCCTTCCATCGAACGCGGGGCTGCCGGGCGCACAGCCGGACGGGGGGTCGTGGAGCTACTCATGCGCCCTCCTCCCCGGCACCGCCTCTGCGGGGCGGCCGGCCCGCCCCGCCGGTCATGTCTGCCCCTGCCGCTCCAGCTCGAGCAGGATCTCCGGCGCCAGCACGGTGACGTCACCGGCGCCCATCGTGATCACGAGGTCGCCGGGCCGCGCCACCCCGGCCACGACCGCCGGAACGTCCGACCAGCGCGGCACGTACTGCACACGATCGGGCGGCAGGGTCACGGCATCGGCCACGAGCGCGCCGCTCACGCCGGGCTCGGGGTCCTCCCGTGCGCCGTAGACCTCGAGGACGACCACCTCGTCGGCGAGCCCGAGTGCCGCGCCGAACGCGGACGCGAACTCCCTGGTACGCGAGTACAGATGCGGCTGGAACGCCACCACTACGCGGCCGCGGTCCCCCACCACGTCACGGGCGGCCCGCAGCTGCGCCGCGACCTTGCTCGGATGGTGGGCGTAGTCGTCGTAGACCGCGACACCGCTCACCCGGCCACGGAACTCGAACCGGCGGCGCACGCCGTCGAACGCGGCGAGCCCGGCCAACAGGCCGTCGACGGGGGCGCCGAGCTCCACGCCGGCGAGCAGCGCTCCGAGGGCGTTCTGCGCCATGTGCTCCCCCGGGACCGCCAGCCGGAGAAGGTGCTCGACGCCGTCGAGGCGAAGCACGATCCGCGCGCCGGTGCCGTCCGGCCGGAAGTCGACCAGCTGGGCGTCGCGGCCCTGCTCGCGGCCGTAGCGCCGCACCCGGATGCCACGGCTCTCAGCCACCCCGGCCAGCGCCGCGGCGCCGGGGTCGTCGGCACAGGCCACGAGCACACCACCGGGCTCGATCCGGCCGAGGAACGTCTCGAACGCCGCGAGGTAGGCCTCGGTGCTCCCGTAGTGGTCGAGGTGGTCGGCCTCGACGTTGGTGACCACCGCGACCACCGGGGAGAACGCGAGGAACGACGCGTCGCTCTCGTCGGCCTCGGCCACGAAGATGTCGCCGCTGCCCTCGTGGGCTCCCGATCCGGATGCGGCCAGGTCGCCGCCGATCGCGAAGGACGGATCCAGCCCACAGTGCTGCAGCGCGACGGTCAGCATCGAGGTGGTGGACGTCTTGCCCGCCGTGCCCGTGACGGCGGCGAGCCGGCGCCCGGCCGTCAACGCGGCGAGGGCCTTGGCCCGGTGCACCACGACGAGCCCACGCTCGCGGGCGGCTTCCAGCTCCGGGTTGGTGGCGCGGATCGCGCTCGAGACCACCACCGTGGCGGGCGCCTCGGGCAGGTGCCCGGGATCGTGGCCGACCTCCACCCGCGCGCCGAGCGCGCGCAGCGCGAGCACGGCACGGGAGTCCTTGGCGTCCGAACCCGAGACCGTTGCCCCCCTGGCCAGCAGGATCCGGGCGATGCCGCTCATCCCGGCACCGCCGATCCCGATGAGGTGCACGCGCCCCGAAAGGTCGACGGGCGCCGACTCCGTCTCCACGTCTGTCACGTCTGTGCCCATGGCTCGCGGCCCCGCCGGGGGGCCTGGGTGTTGGCCCGCCAGAGATCCTGCTCGGGCGCCGGACCGTCGGCGCCTGCGATGCCGAGGACCATGTGTGCCAGCCGGTCGGCGGCGTCGGCGTGGCCGGAGGAGCGCGCCGCCCGGCTCATCGCCGCCAGCCGCGGTGGATCCGTCAGCAGCGGGACGAGCTCGGCCGTGGCGCGCTCGCCGGTGAGCTCGGCATCGTCGACGAGCACCCCTCCTCCCGCGGCGACGACGGGCGCGGCGTTGAGCGCCTGCTCGCCGTTGCCGTGCGGGAGCGGGACGTAGACGGCGGGCAGGCCGACGGCGGTGACCTCGGCGACGGTCGTCATGCCGCACCGGCCGAGCACGGCGTCGGCGGCCGCGTACGCCAGGTCCATGCGCTCGATGTAGGGCGTGGCCACGTAGCCGCGCGCGGGCGGCGCGGCGGTGCCGTTCCTCCCGTGGGCGTGCAGCACCGCGATCCCGGCCCGCAGCAGGCTGGGCAGTGCGGCGGCGACGGCGTCGTTCAGCGTGCGGGCACCCTGCGAGCCGCCGAACACCAGCAGTACCGGTCCGTGCGGGGGTAGGCCGAAGAAGTGGCGGGCCTGAGCACGCAGGGACACCCGGTCGAGCCCGGTGATCGAGCGCCGCAGTGGCATCCCGACGACCTGCTCCCCCGGCAGCCCGCTTCCGGGCACGGCGACCGCCACGAGTTCGGCGAACCGCGCCCCCACCTTGTTGGCAAGCCCCGCCCGCGCGTTCGCCTCGTGGACGACGACAGGGACGCGGCCACGGGCCCCCAGGTACGCCGGCAGCGCGACGTAGCCCCCGAAGCCCACCACGACGTCGGCCTCCACCCTGTCGAGCACGTCGCGCACGCGCATGACCGCGTCGCGCACGCGAACAGGCAGGCGCAGCAGGTCGGTGCTGGGCTTTCGCGGCATGGGGACCGGCGGGATCAGCTCGAGCGGGTAGCCGCGGGCCGGGATGAGGGCGGTGTCGAGCCCCCGCTCGGTGCCGAGGGCGGTGATCCTCGCGTCGGGGCGCAGCCTGCGCACGGCGTCGGCCAGCGCGAGCGCCGGTTCGATATGGCCCGCGGTCCCCCCGCCCGCGACGACGACCGAGGGCGCGTGCCGGGCCGGGCGGCTCATCGGACCCGTCCCCGCTGTGCGGGCGGGCGGGTGGCCGGGGCCTTGTACGGCTGTGGCAGCGGCAGCCGTAACAGCCGCGCGACCCGCCCCTGGCCGTGCTGTTTCAGCGCCGCGATGGCCTCCGGCTCGTGGCGCGCGGCGTTGGCGAGGATCCCGAAGACGAACATGGTGACCACGAGCGATGTGCCTCCGGACGAGATCAGTGGGAGCTGCAGCCCGGTCACCGGCAGCAGCCCCACGACGTAGGAGATGTTGATTGCCGCCTGGGCGACCAGCCAGGTCGTGGAGGTGGCCACCACGAGCTTGAGCCATGGGTCGGTGTTGCGCGCGGCGATGCGCAAGCCCGCGTAGGCCAAGGTGGCGAAGAGGGCGAGTACGGCGAACGCACCGAGGAAACCGAGCTCCTCGCCGATGATCGCGAAGATGAAGTCGTTGTGGGCGTTGGGCAGGTAGCTCCACTTCGCCCGCCCCTGCCCGAGACCGACGCCGAACAGTCCGCCGTCGGCGAGCGAGTAGAGCGCCTGCTGGGACTGGAAACCCGCCTTCAGGGGGTCGGTGCTCTCGGGCGAGAGGAACGCGCTGATCCGGCTGAGCCGGTAGCTCGCGCTGAGCGCGAGGACGACCGCCCCGGCGATCGCGCCGATGCTGAGCGCGACCATCAGCCGGATCGGGGCACCGGCGAAGAACAGCAGTGCGATGAGCACGATGCCCAGGGAGACCGTCATGCCGAGGTCGGGCTGCAGCACCAGCAGGGTGAGCAGCACGACCGTGACGGGCACGACGGGCGACAGCGCGTATCTCCAGCGGTGCATGACCGCCCGCCGCGCGGCGAGCACGTGCGCGCCCCACAGCGTCAGGGCGACCTTGACCGCCTCCGAGGGCTGGAGCGACAGCGGCCCGACCACGAACCACGCCCGGGAGCCGTTGCGCACGTCGCCGACGAGCAGCACGGCTACCAGCGACAGGGCACCGATGATCAGCGCAGCGGGCGCCAACGAGCGCAGTGACCGGGGCGGGATGCGCAGGCCCAGCCAGAACAGCAGGAGCCCCGGCACGCAGAACATCAGCTGCCGGCTGAACACCGAGTACGACGATCCGTCCGCGGTGAAGGACTCCACCGACGACGCCGAGAGCACCATGACCAGGCCGAACAGCGTCAGCAACCCGAACACGCCGAGTATCAGGTGCAGCGAGGTCAGAGGACGGCGCAGCCACTGCCCGAGTGCGGTGGCGCTGCGGCCGACCAGCGCACGGACGCCGGCGAGCGGCGAGGAGGACCGGTTCCGGGACGGCCGGGCACGGCGGGTGTCCACCCCGGTCATCGCGCCTCCCCCGGTCGCGGCTGCAGCCCGGCGACAGCCTCGGCGAACGCCCGCCCACGGTCGGCGTAGTCGACGAACTGGTCCATCGACGCCGCGGCCGGGGCGAGCAGGACGACGTCACCCTGCCGTGCGAGGGCGGCACCACGTCGCACCGCGGTCATCATGGGGCCATCGTTGCCTGCCGTCACCTCTGCGACGGGGACGTCAGGTGCGTGTCGCGCGAGAGCGGTGAGGATCTCTGCCCTGTCGGTGCCGATCACCACCGCTGCACGCAGCCGGTCGGCGTGACGTGCCACGAGGTCGTCGACTTTGGCGCCCTTGAGCAGACCGCCGACGATCCAGACCACCTGCGCAGGCGCCTGCGCCATGAGCGAGGCCGCCGCGGCGTGCGGGTTCGTCGCCTTGGAATCGTCGACAAAGCGGACGCCCGCGACCGTCGCGATGTCGGCGCCGCGGTGCGGCCCCGGGCGGAAGTCGTCGAGCCCGGCGCGCACGGCGTCGGGACCCACCCCGGTCGCCCGCGCGAGCGCCGCGGCCGCCAGGGCGTCGGTCACCCCCGGCGCACCGCCGGGATGCACGGCGGAGGCCGCGACGAGCTCCCCACCGCCGAACGCGCGGTCCACGAGCACATCCTCGACCACACCGAGCTGGTCGGGCCCCGGCTCCCCCAGCGTGACGCCCACCCGGCGAGGGGCGGGCGAGGCGGCGAGCAGCGCGGCGGCCGCGGGGTCGTCCGCGCCGGCGATCGCGACCGGGCCGAGCAGTGCTCCGGCCTTCGCGGCCGCGTAGGCCGCCATCGAGCCGTGCCAGTCGAGGTGGTCGTCGGCCACGTTGAGGACGCAGCCGGCGGCCGGCCGGATCGAGGGCGACCAGTGGAGCTGGAAGCTCGACAGCTCCACGGCGAGCACCGGATGGCCGGCCCGGACGGCGTCGATCACGGTGTAGCCGATGTTTCCGCAGGCCACGGCGTCACGTCCGGCCGCGCGCAGGATCGAGGCGAGCATTCCGACGGTGGTGGTCTTGCCGTTGGTGCCGGTGACGACGAGCCACTCCGGCGGCACCGGGCGGGCCTGCCCGATCCACCAGGCCAGCTCCGGCTCGCCGACCAGCGGCACCCCGGCCGCGGCGGCCGCGGTCACCAGCGGGTGGTCGGGACGCCGCCCCGGCGAGGTGACGATGAGCGCGGTGCCGGGCGGCACGGCATCGGGGTCGCCGCCCGCCCGGGCACCCGGGGGCAGGTCGGTGAGCCGGTCCGGCACAGCGTCGGTGACCGTCACCCGCGCACCGAGCTCGACCAGCGCCGCCGCGGCGGCCAGCCCGGACACGCCCGCCCCGGCCACGAGCACAGCTGCGCCGGCGAGCTCCGGCGGTGTGGTGCTCGCGGCGTCCGCGCGTCCCCGGGCATCCATCACGGTCCCGCCGACGCGGTGAGCCACTCCTGGTAGAACAGCCCCAGCCCGAGCGCCGCGCACATGGCGGCGAGCAGCCAGAACCGGATGATCACCGTGGTTTCCGCCCACCCGGCGAGCTCGAAGTGGTGGTGGAACGGGGCCATCCGGAACACCCGTCGCCGGGTGGTACGGAACACCGCGATCTGCACGGCCACCGACAGCGCCTCCACCACGAACACCCCACCGATCACCACGAGCAGCAGTTCGGTGCGCGTCACGATCGACAGGCCTGCGACGAGACCGCCGAGCGCCAACGAGCCAGTGTCGCCCATGAAGATGCGCGCCGGGGCAGCGTTCCACCAGAGGAAACCGATGCAGCCGCCCATCGCGGCCGCCGAGACGAGCGCGACGTCGAGAGGGTCGCGCACCTGGTAGCAGCCGGCGGCGCTGATGAGCGAGCAGTTGTTGCGGAACTGCCAGAACCCGATGATCGTGTACGTGGCCAGCACCATAGCGGCCGTGCCGGCCGCCAGGCCGTCGAGTCCGTCGGTGAGGTTCACGGCGTTGGACCAGGCCGCGACGATGAGGTTGGCGAGCACCACGAAGCCGACCAGGCCGAACGACAGCACGGTGATGTCGCGGACGAACGAGAGGTTGTCCGAGCCCGGGGTGAGCCCGTCGGCGTTGCTGAAGCGCAGCGCCAGGATGCCGAAGATCGTGGCGGTGAGCACCTGGCCCACGATCTTGGACGTCTTGTTGAGCCCGAGGTTGCGTGCCCTGCGGATCTTGATGAAGTCGTCGAGGAACCCGACGACCCCCAGCGCCGTGGTGAGGAACAGCACGAGCATCGCCGACGAGGTGACCGGCTCGCCGGTGAGCGCATGCGAGAACCCGTAGCCGAGCCAGATCGCGAGCAGGATGGCGACGCCACCCATCGTGGGGGTGCCGCGCTTGGCCTGGTGGCTCGACGGGCCCTCGGCACGGATCTCCTGGCCGAAGCCCTGCCGCGAGAAGAACCTGATCAGGTACGGGGTCAGGAGGATCGAGACCGCGAGGGCGACCCCCGCAGCGATGAAAACACCTCTCACCGGGACACCGCCCCCGATGCCGTGTCGGCGTCCAGCAGGCCGGCGGCCACCCGTTCCAGCCCGGCCGAGCGCGAGGCCTTCACCAGCACGACGTCGCCGGGGGCGAGCTCCGCCCGCAGCAGGGCCAGTGCCTCGTCGACGCTGCCGGTGCTGCGTGCGCCGGGGTAGTCGGTGGTCTCGACCGCGACCAGCTGGTCGATGCCCAGCCTGCGGGCGACGGCCGCCACCTCGGCGTGGGCGGCGGCGCTGCCGTCGCCGAGCTCGGCGATCCGGCCGAGCACCGCCCACGTGCGGCGCTCCTGCCCGCTGAGCGCGACCAACGCGCGCAGCGCGGCGTGCATCGACTCGGGATTGGCGTTGTAGGCGTCGTTGACGACGGTGACCCCGTCGGGGCGGTCGATGACCTCCATACGCCATCGGGAGGCCGGCACCGCCG
Organism: Pseudonocardia yunnanensis; assembly: GCF_039534065.1. Classification (NCBI taxonomy): domain Bacteria; kingdom Bacillati; phylum Actinomycetota; class Actinomycetes; order Pseudonocardiales; family Pseudonocardiaceae; genus Pseudonocardia; species Pseudonocardia yunnanensis. The sequence continues at coordinate 357,698 of NZ_BAAAUS010000024.1, forward strand.
CGCTCAGGGCCGCGGAGACGCCGTCGGCGGTGGCGCCCAGCTCCATCGCCACCGCGGCCGCGGCGAGCGCGTTGCCGATGTGGTGATCGCCCACCAGCCGCAGCGCGACGGGCGCGCGACCGCCGGGGCCGACCAGGGTGAAGCGGGCCCGGCCGGCGTCGAGCTCGACGTCCTCGGCACGGACGACGGCGTCCGGCGCGCGGCCGAACGTCACGATCCGGGCCGCGGTGCGCGCCGTCATCGCGGCGACGGCGGGGTCGTCGGCGTTGAGGACGGCCACGCCGCCGTCTGCCTCGGCAGGCAGGGCCTCCACCAGCTCGCCCTTGGCGGCCGCGACCGCGGCACGCGAGCCGAACTCGCCGAGGTGCGCGCTCCCGACGTTGAGGACCAACCCGATCCGTGGGGGCACGGCGGCGGCGAGCCGCGCGATGTGCCCGGGCCCGCGGGCCGAGTACTCGAGCACCAGGTGGCGGGTGGCCGCATCGGCACGCAGCGCCGTCCACGGCAGGCCGAGCTCGTTGTTGAACGAGCCCGGCGGCGCGACCGTCGGCCCCAGCGGGGCCAGCACCGCGGCGAGCAGGTCCTTCGTGGACGTCTTGCCGGAGCTGCCGGTGACTCCGACCACGGTGGTGGCGGGCAGCGTCCGCACCGCGTGCCCGGCCAGCCGGGCGAGCGCAGCGAGCACGGCCGCACCCACGCCGTCCGGGTCGGTCTCGCCCAGGTAGGTGCCGGCGTCGCGCTCGGTGGGCGGGACCACGACGGCCGGGGCGTCCACCTCGCGGCCCGCGAGGACCGCGACGGCACCCGCGTCCACCGCGGCGGCTGCGTAGTCGTGCCCGTCGACGCGCTCACCAGGAAGGGCGACGAACAGGCCGCCCTCCCCGATCACGCGCGTGTCGAACTCGACGGCGACGACGCGCTCCTCCCCGGAGGCACGGTGCAACCGCCCCCCGGTCACGGCGGCGACATCGGCCAGCCGCATCTCGATCATGCTGTGATCCCGGTCATCGGTTGTATCGGATCATGTGTGTGCGGCTCACTGCCGACCGGCCTCGATCGCAGCCGCCAACTCGGCGGCGTCGTCGAACGGATGCTTCACGCCGTCGATCTCCTGGCCCGTCTCGTGTCCTTTGCCGGCCACGACGACCGCGTCCCCCGGCCGGGCGTGGGCCACCGCAGCCGTGATCGCGGCGCGCCGGTCGCCGATCTCCATCAGATCACCGTGGCCCGGCTCGGCCTGGGCGCCCGCCATCATGGCGGCCCGGATGGCCGAAGGGTCCTCGGTGCGCGGGTTGTCGTCGGTGACCACCAGCAGCTGTGCCCGGGACGCTGCGGCGGCGCCCATCAGGGGCCGCTTGCCCCGGTCGCGGTCGCCACCGCAGCCCAGCACGACGATCAGGCGGCCCGTCACCTGCGCCTGCAGCGTGTCGAGCAGCGCAGCCACGGCGGCAGGCTTGTGTGCGTAGTCGACGAGCGCGAGATACGGCTGCCCCGCCTCCACGCGCTGCATCCGCCCCGGGACAGCCAGGTGCGCGAATCCCTCCGCCGCCACCTCCGCGGGCACGCCGACGGCGTCCAGACAGGCCAGCGCGACCAGCGCGTTGGCCACGTTGAACGCTCCTGGCAGCAGCAGCCGCACGGGCACGGACACACCGTCCGGGGCCACCGCTGTGAACGTCTGCGTGCCGTCGGTGCCCGTGGCGGCGTCCACCGCGCGCCACTGCGCCGGCCCGCGGGTGGACACCGTGACCGCGGCCGGGCAACGCGCAGCCAGCCGCTCGCCCCACTCGTCGTCGATGCACACGACGCCGTGGGCGGCTCGGCCGTCGAACAGTGCCGCCTTCGCCTCGAAGTAGTCGTCCATGTCGTCGTGGAAGTCGAGATGGTCCTGCGACAGGTTCGTGAAGGCGGCCACCGCGAACCTCGTGCCGGATACCCGGCCCAGCGCGAGCGCGTGGCTCGACACCTCCATCGCCACGTCGGTGACGCCGTCCTCGGCCATCACCGCGAACAACGCCTGCAGGTCGGGGGCCTCCGGGGTGGTGAAGGCGCTGGGCAGGTCCTTGCCGTCGATGCGGGTGCCGACCGTGCCGACCAGCCCGGTGGCGCGGCCCGCGGCGCGGAGCCCCGCCTCGAGCAGATGCGCGACCGTGGTCTTGCCGCTCGTGCCGGTGACGCCGAGCACCGAGAGTCGCGCGGTCGGGTCGCCGTAGACGAGCGCTGCGACCGCACCCAGGACCTCGCGGGGCCGTGGGTGCACGAGAACGGGAAGCCTGCGAAGCGCCGGGCGCCGCGCGCCATCGGGATCGGTGAGCACGGCGACGGCTCCGGCGGCGAGCGCCTGTTCGGCGAAGTCGGCACCGTGGGCACGGGAGCCCGCCAGTGCGGCGAACAGGTCGCCGGGCTGCGCCTCCGCCGCGCGCAACGTCACTCCGGTGACGCGCGAGGGCCGTGCGGCACCGGTGGCGGAGGCGACGGTGGTGGCGCCGACGGCGCGCGCGATCACCTGCAGGTCAACCGGCCGCACGCACCGCGGTCGGGGACACGCGGCGGCCGTGGAGGCTGCGGCAGGACTGGCGGGTGACACGTCGGGGAAGGCTACCGGCGTACCTCGACCGACCCGCCCGCGCACCGCCAGGTGGGCGATGGGAGATACACCACCGGCCGCGGAGGAATGACCGGCCGGCGCATGCTTCCCCGGAAGGGTCTGGACGAAACGGCCAGTGGTCGTTCTCACCGCACCGATGATCGATCCGGCTGAGCCGGAGCACCGGCGTGTCGCGCCCACACCGGCCTCTGTGGACGACCGCAGGGGCCACGACCGGTTGCCGCCCCCACCCGACCACCCGCCGTACGCCCGCGCGGGAGCCCGGCCCACGAGCGGCTACGGCGGGGGCGGCAAGGCGGGCTGCGCCGGCGGTGGTGGCGGCGGCAACGCAGGTGGCGGCGGCGTGGGCAGCGTCAGCGTCTGCACCGGAGCCTCGGTGGGGCTCACCGGCAGCCGCTCGCGCTGCGCCAGGTAGGTGGCGATGTCGTGGAACAACGGGGCCGCACTCGTGCCCCCCTTGGGAGCGTCGAGCATGATCGCGATGACGTACCGCGGATCCTGCGCGGGGAGCATTCCGGCGAACGTGATCCAGTACGTCGACGCCGAGTAGCAACCGCAGCGCGGATCCACCTGCTGCGCCGTGCCCGTCTTGCCCGCCACCTGGTAACCGGGCACCGCCGCCGCGGGTCCCGTGCCGGTCTGGCCCGGGGCCTTCTGCGTGACGGCGGTGAGCATCGTGCGCAGCTGCTCGGCCGTGTGCGGCGACACCACCTGCACCCCCTGCGGCGCGGGCGCCGCTGTGGGCACACCGTCGGGCCCGGTGGTGGACGCGATGATCCGCGGCGGGATCCGCAGCCCGTTGTTGGCAACCGCCTGGTACATCCCCGCCATCTGCAGGGTGGTGACCGACAGCCCCTGCCCGATCGGCAGGTTGCCGAACGTCGACCCCGACCACGTTGCGATGGGGGGCACCAGGCCGCCACTCTCGCCGGGGAGCCCGACACCGGTGGGTGTGCCCAGCCCGAAGCGCGTGAGCATGTCGGCGAAGCGCTGCTCCCCCACCTTCTGCGCCGTCATGATCGTGCCGACGTTGGACGACTTCGCAAGGATCCCGGTGAGCGTGAACTGCTCGGGCCCGTGCACCCACGCGTCGTTGATCGTGCGGTCGGCGACCTTGATGTTCCCCGGCACCGTCACGACGTCGGTGGGCTTCGCCACGCCGTACTCGAGCGCGGCCGACATCGTGACGATCTTGTTGACCGATCCCGGCTCGAACGGGCTCTGCACGGCAGGGTTGGCCAGCTGCTGGGGTGTGGCGCCCCCGAGGTTGCTCGGGTCGAACGTCGCCCCGTTCGCGATCGCGAGCACCTGCGCGGTGTGGGCGTCGAGCACCACAGCCGACGAGGTCGGCTTCGCACCCGTCTGCGCGACGTAGTCGGTGAGCGCCTTCTGCGTCATGTACTGCAGATCCGAGTCGAGGGTGAGCTGCACGGTGGATCCCTGGACCGCGGGCCGCTCGTAGCGGGTGCTGCCCGGGATGACGGCATCACTGCCCTCAGCGGTGTCCACCACCCGCAGACCCGCCGACCCGGCGAGCGCGTTGTCCTGGGAGCTCTCCAGGCCCACCCGGCCGACGAGCTTGTTCTCGTCAGCGCTCCACGACGCGGCGCCGACCACGTTCGCGGCGGCGTTGCCCGCCGGGTACTGCCGGTCCTCCCGCCGGTCCGCGGCGATCTCGTTGAACCGTTCGTGCAGAGAATCCGCGACGTCGGGGTCGACGAGCCTGGCCAGCACCACGTAGCCCCGGTCGCTGGTGAGCTGGTTGACGAGCTCGGTGCGGTCCTGGCCGGTGGCCTGGGCGACCGCAGTGGCCATCTCCCCGACGTACTGCGGGGTGTCCTTCCCGTGGTTGGACGCGATGAGGCGGGGGTTGGCCGAGAGCGTGCGGGCCTCGACGCTGAACGCGAGCGGGTGGCCGTTGCGGTCCAGGATCTCGCCGCGCTCCGCGGGGAGCGTGATGTCGGTCGTCGACTGAAGCGCCGACTTCGCGCTCAGTGCGGGCGCATAGATCGTCTGCACAGCGACCAGCCTGAGCGTGGCCACACCGAGCGCGAGCACGAGCAGGATCCGGCCGATCTTGAGACGGCGCGAGTAGTTCGCGCTCCTCTTCGCCGTACGACGAGGTGGCGCGGGGGGACGCTGCGTCGGGACCCTCCGGACCGCCCGCGAGGCCCGGGGCCGGGGCGGGGCCGTGGTCATCAGCCGTTGCCCGTCCCGTCTGCTCCGCCGGTGCCCTGCGTGGACGTACCGCCGGTCGTGCCCTGAGTCGTCGCGCCGCCGGTGGCGCCCGGGGTGGACCTGCCCCCGCTGGTGCCCGCCGTGGACGAGTCGTCACCGGTGCCCTGCGTCGTCGCACCCTCACCGGTAGTGGACGAATCGTCGCCACTGGTGCCGGTTGTGGACGTACCGCCGGTGGCACCCGACGTGGAGGTACCCCCGGTGGCGCCTTGCGTGGAGGCACCCCCTTGAGTGCCACCGGTGGACGCATCGCTCTGGGCGCCTGCCGACTGTCCCTGAGTGCCCGCCGCGTCGCCCCGGGCGCCCGTGGCCGACTCCTGCGAGTCGTCGGACGCTGCCGAGTCGTTCGCCGCTGCCGGGTCACCGGCCCCTGGCGCCGCCGGCGTGCCCTGCTGCCCCGCGGGCGGGGCGGGCTGCACGGGAGCGGGCGGGGGTGGTGGCGGTGGCGGTGCGACGGCGGCCCGCGGCTGACCGACGACCGTGACCGAACCGTCCGGCGCCACCACGAGGCGTGCGGAGTCCTGGACCGGCACCATCCCGAGCGCCTCGGCACGCCGGGCCAGCTCGGGCGCGGACTCCAGGTCGGCCACCTCGCGGTGCAGCCGCTCGCTCTGCTGGCTCAGCGCCAGGGCCGCAGCCCGTGCGGACTGCAGGTGATAGGAGCCGCCGGCGGCAGCCGTGGACAGCCACAGCGTCGCCACCAGCCCGACGGCGAGCAGCACCATGACCAGCAGCACGAACTGAGGACGCCTCGGGGCAACCGCGGTGCGGACCGGACGGTTGGCGGTGGCCCGACTGGCGCGATCCTCCCGCCCGGCGTAGGCCTGCGGCGACCGCCGGCCACGCACCGAGGACGGCACACCCTCCCCCGTACGAGGGGTGGCGACCGGTGCGCCGCGCTGAGCCGGGATCGTGGTGGAACGGGTGCGCGTGGCACCACGGGCCGTCGCACTCCGGGTGGCGGTGCGAGTGCGCTCACCGACCGGCGTGCTCACCCCAGCCCTCCACCGGCCGGCGACTCACCTGGGACGGACCGTCTGCGTGCGACCACCCTCACCGGTGCCCCGACTGCGCCTGTCATGACCGCCCCTCTCTTGCTGACGCCGTCCGCCGTGCCCGGCGCGGCGACCCCTACGTCGCAACCGTGTGGCGCGTGCAGCCGCGCACGTCGTCACTCGGCCGCCTCGCGGATGCGTTCCGCTGCCCGCAGGCGCACGGAAGCCGCCCGCGGGTTCTCGCTGATCTCGTCCTCGCCTGCCTGCTCGGCACCGCGTGTCAGGAGTCGCAGCTCCGGGCCGTGGCCGGGCAGTTCGACAGGTAGGTCCATAGGTGTGCGCGAGCTCGACCGCGCCGCCAGCTCACGCTTGACGATGCGGTCCTCCAGCGAGTGATACGCGAGCACCACGATCCGCCCGCCGACGGCGAGCGAGTCCAGAGCGGCGGGGAGCGCCGCCTGCAGCGCGTCCAGCTCGCCGTTCACCTCGATCCGCAATGCCTGGAACGTGCGCTTCGCCGGGTGGCCGCCGGTGCGGCGGGACGCGGCGGGCACGGCCTCGTAGAGCAGCTCGACCAGCTCGCTGCTGCGCCGCAGCGGCGCCTTCGCACGCCGCCGGTCGACGGCCGAGGCGATCCGCCCAGCGAAGCGTTCCTCGCCGTACTCCCGCAGGATGCGTGCGAGCTGCGGCACCGGGTAGGAGTTGAGGACCTCCGCGGCGGTGGGACCGGTGGTCGGGTCCATCCGCATGTCGAGGTCCGCGTCGCGGGAGTAGGAGAAGCCGCGCTCGTCGGCGTCGAGTTGGAGGGAGGACACCCCGAGGTCGAACAGCACGCCGTCGACGCGAGGCAGCCCCAGCTCCGCGAGGACGTCGGCCATGCGGTCGTAGACAGCGTGCACGAGGTGGATGCGATCGGCGTGGGCCGCGAGCCGCCGCCCCGCCATCGCGAGAGCCTCCGGGTCACGGTCCAGGCCGACCAGAGTGAGCTGCGGGTGCTCCGCGAGCAGGGCTGCGGCGTGCCCGCCCAGACCCAGCGTCGCGTCCACCATCACCGCAGGGCGGTCGGACAATGCAGGGCGGAGGAGCTCGCCGACCCGGGGCAGGGCCACGGGAACGTGCTTGGCCCCAGCCGGCCCGCTCTCGTGGTGATGCTGCCCCACCGCACACCTCCCTGCCCCGTGTCGTCGAGCCCCCCGCTTGGCCCGGGCTCCCCAGCCGGGCCACCAGCGATGTCCCCACCCGGCAGACCTGGCACCGGGGAAGGTGCGCCAGGGCTGCCGGGTGGGGACACCGCCGCGTCGATCTCCACCCCGCTCCATCCCGGATCAGATGAGTCCGGGAAGCACCTCCTCCTGGGCCTTCGCGTAGGTGTCCTCATGTGCATCCTGGTACCGCTGCCAGGCCTCGGCGTCCCAGATCTCGGCACGGGTGAAGGCGCCGATCACGACACAGTCCTTGGTGAGGCCGGCATAACGGCGCAGCTCAGGGGTGATGGCGATCCGCCCCTGGCCGTCGGGGTTCTGCTCGTCGGTGCCGGAGAACAGGTTGCGCTGGAACACACGAGCGGACTCGCTCGTGAGCGGCGCGCTTGCGACCTTGCTGGCCAGTTCCGTGAAAGCCTCGCGGGTGAACACGTACAGGCAGTGGTCCTGCCCCTTCGTGATCATCAGCCCGCCTCGCAGCTCGTCGCGAAATTTTGCGGGCAACGTGAGCCGCCCTTTGTCGTCCAGCTTGGGGGTGTAGGTACCGAGGAACACCGGCCCCACCTCCAACAGTGGCCCCGTTGTGCCCCAGCGAGAACCACATTACCCCACTCTTCCCCACCGTCAACAGGATCGATCGTGGCGATCAGTCGACATCCGCGAGAAAACTGCAGGTCAGAGAGGGTGGGGGAAGGTGGGGGGCGCCGACGGGCCTCACCCGCACACATGGATTCCACACCCGGATTCAGTCACTCAGCGTGAGAATTTGCGGCCTCGTGCGCCCGCTGATGGCGCCATGTGGGGGTAGCGCGACCGCCGATGGGGTGCCGCTGGGGACAAGGTCATCGCCAGTGGGGCACAGTGGGGACGGCGCGGAGTACCCCCATCGGGCAAAGTTCTCTGCGGGCGTTTGACAGACTGATCGCGTCTCGACGGATCGGGACCGACACGACGAGCGCGAGGAGGTCTGGTGACCGCGACGAGCAGCCGCGCCGGGATGGAGGGCGACGCGCCCGCCCTCGCTGATGTCGCCGATCTCTGCGGCCGGATCGCGGCCAACATCCAACGGGTGATCGTGGGCAAACCGGAGGTTGTGCGGGTCGCGCTGGTCACCATGCTCGCGGAGGGCCACCTCCTGGTCGAGGACGTCCCAGGGGTCGGCAAGACATCACTGGCCAAGGCACTCGCGCGGTCCATCGACTGCTCGGTCAGCCGCGTCCAGTTCACGCCCGACCTGCTGCCCGGCGACATCACCGGCATGTCGATCTACAACAGGCAGACCACCGAGTTCGAGTTCCGGCCCGGCCCTGTGTTCGCCAACATCGTGATCGCCGACGAGATCAACCGCGCCTCGCCGAAGACGCAGTCGGCGCTGCTCGAGTGCATGGCCGAGCACCAGGTCACCGTCGACGGCGCCACCTATGCGCTCGCGAGCCCGTTCATGGTCGTCGCCACACAGAACCCCATCGAGATGGACGGCACCTACCCGCTGCCCGAGGCGCAGCGCGACCGGTTCACCACACGCGTCAGCGTCGGATACCCCGACCTCGGAGCCGAGCTGGCGATGGTCGACGAGCACGCCGCCAGCGACCCGCTCGACATCCTCCGCCCGGTCGTCGACGCACGGCTCGTCCGCTCGGTGATCGAGGCCGTACGCCGGGTGCACGTGAGCCCCGAGGTACGGCAGTACTGCGTGGAGCTCGTCGGCACCACCCGCCGGCTCCCCGAGGTGCGGCTGGGCGCGTCCCCACGGGCCACCCTCCAGCTCGTGCGGGCGGCCAGAGCACAGGCCGCGCTCGCCGGCCGCGGTTTCGTGGTGCCCGACGACGTGCAGGCCGTCGCGGTTCCCGTGCTGGCCCACCGACTGCTGCTCACCCCGGAGGCCCAGGCCTCGCGACGCACCGCCGTCGACATCGTCCGCAGCCTCCTCGCCCGGCATGCCGTACCCGCGCCGGGCCGGGGCCACTGACCGGGGATGTCCCCGGCCATGGGCAGAAGCGGCGGAGCCCGGTCGTGAGTGAGCGGTCCGGGCGGTTCTCCGGCCTCACCACACGGGGCCGCTGCCTGCTCGCGGGTGGCCTCGCCACCGGGGTCTCCGCCATCGCCCTCGACGAGCGCGACCTGCTGCGGATCGGGGCGTTCGTCGCCCTGCTACCGGTGCTGGCCCTGCTGCTCGCCGCCCGGGCCCGGCGGCGGATCCACGTCGAGCGCGAGCTCACCCCGGCCCGGGTGCCGGTCGGCGCCGCCGTCACCGTCGGACTCCATCTGCACGGAGGCCCGCTGCTCGGTGCCCTCCGGCTGACCGACACCGCACCCGACGCCGCCGGCCCACAGGCCGCCGCTCCCCCGCGGTTCACGGTGCACCGGCTGTCCGGCCGAGGAAGCGCCGTGGTCACCTATCCCCTTCGCCCGGTGTTGCGTGGCGTGCACCGCGTCGGCCCGCTCAGCGGCACGGCCACCGATCCGCTGGGGCTCGCGGAGTTCGAACGGGAGCTCGCACCGGCCGACCGCCTGCTCGTCCTGCCCCGGGTGGTCGCGCTGCAGGGGCTGCCGCCCGCCATCGGGGCGGGCGAGGGCACGCCGGGCTCCGCACTGGCCCACCAGGGACAGGGCGCGTCGGACGTCCTCATCCGGCCCTACCGGCAGGGCGACGAGCTGCGCCGCGTCCACTGGCGCAGCACGGCGCGCCACGACGAACTGATGGTGCGGCTGGAGGAACGGCCGTGGCGCGGCGGGATGACGGTGCTGCTCGACCGCCGCGACGTGGCGCATCGCGGCCGCGGCGCTGACTCCAGCCTCGAGTTCGCGGTGAGCCTCACCGCCAGCATCTGCACCCACCTCCTCTCCCGCGGCGAACCGCTCGATCTCCTCACGGAGGACGGTGTGCAGCTCAGCGGCCGGGGCTCCGGCATCAGCCCGGAACCACTGCTCGACGCCCTCGCCGCCCTGCGCCCGTCGGCACGGCCCGACCTGGCAGGCCCCGAGCTGCGTTCGGGCACCGACGTGCTCGCCGTGCTCGGCGCACTCGAGCCCGGCGAGGTCGACACGCTGCTCGGTCGCCGCAGCGGCGGCGGCAACGCCGTGCTCCTCGACACCTCCACCTGGGACCCCGCCGTACGCGTCCGGGCAGGATCCGGTGGCACCGCCGCGGCCAATGCTGCGACCCTGCGCGGAGCCGGCTGGCACGTCACCATCGCCTCGGCCGGATCCTCGCCGGAACGCGTCTGGAGCGATCTGGTGAACGGACTGTGAGCACCACCATCGCGGGTCCTCCGACGGCGCCGCCCCCCACCGGCCCGCCTCCCAGCGCACCCGCACGGCCGCCCGCCGCACGCGGCGCCGGGCTGCCGTGGGTCACCACGATCGCGTCCGGACTGGCCGTGCTGCTCGCGGCCGGGCCCGTCACGGCCATCGTGCAGGGCGGCGCCTGGTTCGGCCACGCCCTGGCCGCGGTCGCCGTCGTCGTCGTCCTCGGGCTTCTGCTGCACCGGCTCGGAGCCGTCGTCGTCGCGGCCGGGCAGGCCGTCGGGGTGCTAGTGCTCCTCACGGTGCAGTTCGCCGACGACGGGCTGCTCGGGGTGCTGCCCGGCCCCGGGGCGCTGCAGGAGTTCGGGGCGCTCCTCTCCGGTGCCGGTCAGCAGATCGACACGGGAATCGCGCCCGTGACGAGCACCCCGCAGATCCTCTTCCTCGTGACGGCCGCCTTCGGCCTGCTGGCGATCGGCGTCCACCTCGCGGCGGTGAGCGCCGCCGCTCCCGCCGCGGCCGGCGTGCCGCTGCTCGCCGTCTTCGCCGTACCTGCGGCGCTGGCCGACACCCTCCTGCCGTGGTGGGCGATGGCCGCGGCCGCGGCCGGGTTCGGGCTGCTCCTCGTGGCCCACACGGGCTTCCGGGGCCGGCTGCCGGGCGCCGTCGCGCTGGTCGCGGTCGCGGTGGTGCTGGCGGTCGGCGTCGGTGCGGCGACGAGCTTCGTCGGCACCGCGGGCCGGTTCGACAGCGGCACCGGCGCGGGCGGGTCGGGCGGCTCCATCGGCCTCAGTCCCTTCACCGCACTGCGCGGGCAACTCGACCAGCGTGACCCCGTCGACCTCTTCCGGGTCCGCGGCCTCACCCGCCCCACCTACCTGCGGGCGCTGACCTTGCGCCAGTACGTGCCGGACGCCGGATGGCAGGCCACCCGGCCCGCCCCCGGCGTCGGGCTGCCCGGCCCGATCCAACCCCAGCCGACCGGCTCGGGCGACGTCGCCAACGTGGAGATCGAGAACCTCGCCTTCCGCGACTACTGGCTTCCGCTCTACGGCGACCCGATCGACGTCGGCGGGTTGCCCGAGGGGCCGTGGCTCTACGACCGGAGCAGCGGCACCGGCTACACCGGCCGGCCGAGGGAGGAGGACGGATGGCGCGAGCAGGCGTTCCTGCCGGTGCCCACCGTCTCCCAGCTACGCCAGGCGGCCGGAGACTCCGGGGTCGGACCGGAGTACCTCGACGTCACGGGCGTCGACCCGCGGGTCACCGAGATCGCCCAGCAGGTCGTGGCCGGCCGCTCCAACAACTTCGACCGCGCGATGGCGCTGCAGGAGTACTTCACCGGGCCCGAAAGCCAGTTCACCTACAGCCTCCAGACGGCCCCGGGCTCCGGCGACGACGCGCTGGTCGAGTTCCTCACCGTCGGCAAGGCGGGGTACTGCGAGCAGTTCGCCTCTGCCATGGCGGTCATGCTGCGCGCCGTCGGCGTCCCGTCGCGGGTGGCGGTCGGGTTCACGGCCGGGGCCGACAACGGCCAGTACCGCACGATCAGCACTTCCGACGCGCACGCCTGGGTCGAGGCCTGGTTCCCCGGCATCGGCTGGACGACGTTCGACCCCACGCCGCTGACCGACGGCCGCACCATCGCACCGCCGTACGTCCAGGAGGCGCAGGGCATCCCGCCCGACCCGGAGAACGCCCCGGCCAACGACGACCTCAGCCCTGGGAACGACGCGGAGCAGCAGCCCCTGCCGGCCCCCGCCGAGACCGAGCAGGCTCCGTCGGTCGCCCTCGCCCCACCGCCGGCCGCCGAGAGCGGGCTGCCGCTCTGGCCGCTCTTCGTGGTGGTCCTGCTGATCGCCACCGGATTCGTCCCGGCCGGGCTGCGGGCACTCGCCCGGCGCCGGCGTCTGGCAGCGGCGAGCGCGGGTGGCCCGGACGCCACGGGTGCGGCCTGGTCGGAGCTACTCGCGGAGTCGATCGACCGAGGAGTCGACCACCCACCGAGCGACACGGTGCGAGGTGCGGCCCGCCGCATCGTTCGGGAGCACCGGCTCGACGACGATGCGCAACAGGCGCTGCGGCAGGTGGTCACCGCGGTGGAGGCGAGCTGGTACGGCGACGTCCACCCCGCCCCCGGCGATCTGGATGAGCCGGTGAATGCCGTGCGGGCAGGAATCGCCGCCGGAGGCTCGCTGTCGCTGCGCGGCCGGCTGCTCCCGCGGTCCGTGCTGCAACGGACCCCGGCCTCGAAGCCCGTGGCGGAACGCGAGAAGGCAACCTCCGACACCTGAGCAACGCTCATCGTTCCCCACGAACGGGCCACCCGCGCGGACCTATCGCACGAACGTGCCGCTCGCCCACCACCCGGCCACCGCCCGGCGCCGAGCGCTCCGAGCCCTGCCCGCACGAACGGCCCGCCAGTCCAGACCTATCGGACGAGAGCGCCGCTCGCCCACTCGCTCACGAAGCCGGGCCCCGAGAACGCCGGCCAGTCGCCGCACCAGCGGCACGCTCGCCCAGACCTATTGCTCGAACGGCACGTTCGCGCAGCATCCCGTGACCCCGGGGAGCTGAAGCCTCGACCACTCGGCCCCCACTAGCGGTCAACTGGGCAGACCGGCAGGGCGACCCGCTCGCTCACCGACCCGGCACCCCACGGAGCCGAAACAAGGACCTGCCTGCACGAACGGCCCGCCAGTCCAGACCTATCGGATGAAAGTGCCGCTCGTAACCCAGAGAGCCCGAGCCTCGGGACGCCGGCCACTCCTCGCAACGAGCGGCACGCTCGTCCAGGCCTATCGGACGGAAGTGCCGCTCGTTCAACCTGGGCGTGGGGCACCGTCACATAGCGAACGCCCGGTTCGTTGGGCGCGCCGCTGTTCAACGGCGCGCCCGACGGACCGGGCGCTGGCTCGGACTCGTTCGGAACAGGTCCCGACTAGGGACCGGTTCCGAGTTGTTGTTCCTGCTACTCCTGCTCGAACCGGCGGCGGAAGCGCTCTTCCATCCGGCCGGTGAAGCGGTTCTTGTCGGGCTCGGCTTCCTTGGCCTGACCGGGCTGGCCGCCCGACCCGACCGAGGTGACCGCGAGCACGGCACCGCCGAGCATCACAAGGAAGCCGACCACGCTCAGCACCGGGAAGCTGGAAGCCAGCCAGAGTGCGGGTACGGCGACGCCAACGACGAGCAGCACCAGACCGAGGACGAACAATCCGACGCCCTGCAGGCGACGGCGGCGTGTGGGCTTGCGCAGGCGGCCACCACGGACGGTGGATGCGAACTTCGGGTCCTCGGCGTAGAGAGCGCGCTCGATCTGTTCGAGCAAGCGCTGCTCGTGCTCGGAGAGGGGCACGGCTTCACCTCCGGCACTGGTCATCCTGTCGGGTCATCTTCCATGGTGCCGGAACGACGCGACGAGCGCCCGGGGCTGGGCGTCTACGCGAAAGGATACGAGCCTCACGGCCTGCCGACTAGCCGGACTCGTCAAGCGGAAGGGTCGATCTTCGCCCCGGTCGGGTCGCAGACAGTATGAGCAGCACGATTAGGGCGTCAGGATCCCCCGCTGGCGGCTTGCGACGACCGGTCTTGGTGATCCACAAGCCGCTGCAAGGCCGCGGGGCCCGGCGAACACACCCCGGGTGCGCCGTCAATCACACCCAGTTGGCCCCACGCCCCCAGGAGAGTGAACCGGACGAAGCGGGCCGCGACACGCCGTGAACCGCCGCCTTTCGGCGCCGGGCGGTCAGGCGGACCGGCGGGCCAGCGCGTGCAGGCGGGTCGCGATCTCCACCAACGGGGAGGCGGTGGCGGCGATGTCCTCCAGCTCGCTCACCGCTCGGGCAGCCGCGGGGCCACCGTCGCGGACCGCTCCGGGAACCCACCCGTCCAGCACTCCGTCGCCCTGCAGCGTCTCGACCCGCAACGCCCCGCCCTGCTCCAGCAAGCCGCGCAGCGTCTCTGCGTCGAGCCGTCGGCGAAGCGCGTCGTCGGCCCCGAACCGGCCGTCCGGGTCGGTGAGCACCGCGCGCGCCTCGGCGAGCCGGCCGCTGAGGGTGCGCGCGAGCACCGCCGCGTACCGGCCGACGACGAGCACCGACACCGCACCGCCCGGCGCGGTGGCCGCGGCCAGCGCCGAGACGGCCGCGGCCGCGTCGTCCACGACCTCGAGCAGACCGTGGCCGAGCACCAGATCGGCGCCGCCCTGCGGGACGACCTCGGCGAGGGCGTCGACGTCACCCTGCACGGGCGTGATCAGATCGTGCACGCCGGCCTCGCGCGCCCGCCGCTGCAGGGCTGCGAGCGCGTTGGGGCTGTTGTCGACCACCGTGACCGCGCATCCGGAACGCGCCAGAGGTACCGCCCAGGCTCCGCTTCCGCCGCCCACGTCGAGTACACGGGGCGGACGGCCCGGCGTTGCGGCACGCACCCTGGCCACCTCGGTGACCAGCGCCCGGTGCACCGAGCCCTCGCCCACCGCACCGGCCGTCTCTGTCGTCGCACCGCTCAGCATCGGAGCCTCACAACGGCAGACTAGTGCGATCCCGGGCAGGGTAGGTTGATCGCCGTGCAGGTCGTCGCCACGTTGAGCCTCAAGGGTGGAGTGGGGAAGACCACCGTCGTGCTCGGGCTGGCCGGCGCGGCCTTGCACCACGGTGTACGCACGCTGGTGGTGGACCTCGATCCGCAAGCCAACTCCACGATCGCGCTGGACGTGGGCTCCACCACGGCCACGGTGGCGGACGTGCTCGACGACCCGAGCCCGTCGGTGGTGCGCCGCGCGATCGCCCCGAGCGGTTGGGGCGCCGGCCTGGACGTGCTGGTGGGTGCCGAGCAGGCCGAGCGCCACAACCACCCCGATCCGGGCCCGAAGCAGCTCATCCGGTTGGCCAGAGCACTGGAGCGGCTCCACGACGTCGAGTTGTTCGGCGGTCCGTCCCCCAACGGGGAGGCAGCCTCGGACAGCGGCTCCGACAACGGGTACAACGCCGAGCCCTACCGCCTGGTGATCATCGACTGCCCGCCGTCGCTCGGGCAGCTCACCCGCAGCGCCCTCGCCGCGGCCCACCGTGCGGTGCTCGTGACCGACCCGACGATCTTCGCGGTGTCCGGCGTGCAGCGCGCTTTCGACGCGATCCAGACCGAGCGGCAGCGCGGCAACCCCGACCTCCAGCCGCTCGGCGTGCTCATCAACCGGGTGCGCCCGCGCAACACGGAGCACGACTTCCGGATCAACGAGCTGCGGGAGCTCTTCGGCCCGCTGGTGTTCACCGGAGTGCTGCCGGACCGCTCGGCGATCCAGCAGGCCCAAGGCGCCTGCATGCCCATCCAGCGGTGGGACACGCCGGGAGCACGCGAGGCCTCCGCCGTGTTCACGCTCCTCCTGGGCCGGGTGCTGCGCAGCGAGCGCGCCCGGCGCACGGTGGCGACGACGGCCCCGCACGGCGCGGGCTGACGCAGCGCCGCCCGGGCGAACGACCCACCCGAGGAGAGCGATCAGCGCAGCGGCACCGACCTGCTGACGATGCCGACGAACTGCTCGGCCTGCCGCAACAGGTCGTCGGCATCACGGCGCCCCACGAGCCGCGCGATGCCGGCCTCGGCCGCCGCCCGGGTGTCGGAGCACGCGGCGAAGAACGCCGCCCACTCCGCCAGTTCGGGCGCGACCTCGGCGAGCAACTGCCAGACGTTGCGCGTGGATCCGCGGCGCGGCGCCGGACGGGCGTGCACCGCGAGCACGGCAGCCGCGGCCCGGAGCGCGGCGAGGTAGGCCGCGGGATAGCGGAGCAGCGGCTCCTCCGTGCGGTGGGCCTCGGCGAGCCCGTCGGTCGCTTGGCGGAGCAGCCCCAGCGCTGCGCGTGAGGTGGGCGCCGGGGGCGGCGGCCCGGCAGGGGCCCGCTGCGGCCCCCGCGGGTGCGGCACCCGCGCGGTGGTGATGGTCATCGTCGCCTCCCCGAGCCTTGTCGTTCCGTGAGCCTTGTCATTCCGTCACCCGCACCAGATCCCAGACGCCGGGCCCGGAGCGCATCCGCAGCACGAACTCGCGCGCCGGCGCCTCCGGCTCCGCCGCCGATCGCGCCTCCACGCGCCAGCAGCGCAGCCGATCGCCGCCGACGGGCATCGGCGACGGGAACGGCCACGGAGACTCCTCGATCCAGCGCTCGTGGACGTCGGTGACCAGGTAGCGCGCGCCCCGCCGGACGGGACGGCGCTCGAACTCGACCGGCTCGCCGTCCAGCCACCGAACCTGGATCGGCGTCGGCCGGCGCGACCCGAACACCCGACCGAAAGCACTCATCCGACTACGCTCCTCCCGCCCAGCAGCGGCACCGGGCTGCCGGTGGCGGGACGCTTCCCCCGCCCCACCACCGACGCCGGAGGATCGAACGCATGTTCGATCCATCTCCAGTAGAGCGCTCTTGACCTCCCCCGTCAAGTCGCCGTCGACCGGAGCGGCGCACGTGCGATCCCCATGGTGTGATGGAAGGGTGACAAGGGCTCCGGCACATCAGCTGATTCAGCTCGGTCCGGATGATCTCGCCGACCGACTCGCCGAAGCGCTGCACGTGTACGTGACCGCGATGGGCTACCCCCACAGCACCGCGCGGCACCGGCGCACGCTCTGGCTCGACCACTCCCGCAGACCCGGCTGGCGCGCCGTCGGGTGGCTCGACTCCACCGGGGCGCTGCTCGGCATCGCCTACGGCTACACCGGGGGGCCGGGGCAGTGGTGGTTCGAGGAGGTCCGCCGCGGGGTGGCCGCCGAAGGCCCCGAGGCCCACATCTGGCTGCGCGACTACTTCGAGCTGACGGAGCTGCACGTCCACCCGGACGCCCAGGGCCACGGGCTCGGCGAGCGTCTGCTGCGGGCTCTCCTCGCTCTCACCGACCGGCCACGGGTGCTGCTCTCCACGCCCGAGTACGGCACCGAGCCGCCCGGCCGGGCGTGGCGGCTCTACCGGCGCACCGGCTTCCGCGACGTGCTGCGCGACCATCGCTTCACCGGCGACTCCCGCCCGTTCGCGGTGCTCGGCCGCGAGCTCCCCATGTCGTCTGCCAGGTAGCCGGAGCCACGGGGCCGCCCGTCGTGGCACACCGGGGTGGCACGATGTCCGCCGTGCCGACGTCGACCGCTGCCCGCCGCCGCGTCCTGCCGTTGCTGCTGCTCGCCCTGCTGGTGGCCACCAGTCTGCTGAGCGGGTGCGCGCGGGTCCGTGCGGCGCTCGCCGTGCAGCCCGACGACACCGTCACCGGCGAGATCCTCATCGCCACCCCCGAGAAGAGCGCCGACGATCCCGGGCCCACGATCACGATTCCGTCCGAGCTGGAGTCCGACGTCGATGTGTCGCCGTACCGTCAGGACGGCTACGCCGGGTCGGTGCTGCGGTTCTCCGGGCTCACCTTCGCCCAGGTCGCAAGCCTCACGCAGGTGGCGGGCCCGGCGGGCAACGCGGTGAAGTTCGACATGCGCCGGGTGGGCAGCCGGGTGCTGCTGGGCGGCGCCGTCGATCTCACCACCGTGCCGGTCGACCGGGCCGACTTCCAGCTGAAGATCGGGTTCCCCGGCCAGGTCATCGACACCAACGGCGACACCGACAACAGCACCGTGAGCTGGACGTTCGTGCCGGGCGAGGTCGGCGACACCAACGCGGTGGTCGCATTCGCCGATCCCAACGCGCCCTCGGCGGTCAACTGGACGATCGGGCTGGGCGCCATGGTGGCGCTGGCCGGTGCGGCGGTGGTGGTGCTGGCCCGCCGCACCCGCAACCCCCCGGTCACCCCCGGGCAGTGACGGCGGGGCGCTGGGCCGCCAGCCCGAGCCGCCGCACGAGCTCCACCGTGGCGGTCGACCTGTTCAGCGTGTAGAAGTGCAGGCCCCGCACCCCCTCGTCGAGGAGGCGTGCGCACATCTCCGACGTGACGTCCATGCCGGCGGCCCGGAAGGCCGCGGGGTCGTCGGAGTAGCGCTCCAAGCGCTTGGTCAGCGCCGGTGGCACCGGTGCACCGGAGAGCTCCGGCCCGCGTCGCAGGGTGCGCGCCGTGGTGAGCGGCATGATGCCGGGAAGCAGCGGAGCGTCGCAGCCGGCACCGGCGAGCCGGTCGCGCAGCCGCAGGAATCCCTCCGGCTCCAGGAACAGCTGGCTGATCGCGAAGTCGGCCCCTGCCCGGATCTTCGCCACCAGCCGCGTGAGGTCGGACTCGGGGTCGGGCGAGCGCGGGTGGCCGTAGGGGAACGCCGCGACGCCCACGCAGAAGTCACCGAGGCGGCGCACCAGCGTGACCAGTTCGTCGGCGTAGGTCAGGCCCTCGGGATGTGCCACCCACTCCCCGAGCGGGTCACCGGGCGGGTCGCCGCGCACCGCGAGGATGTTCGAGATACCCGCCGCGGCGTAGGCCCCGATCACCTGCCGCAGCTCGCTCACCGAGTGCGACACCGCGGTGAGGTGTGCCATCGGGACGAGCGTGGTGTCGGTGGCGATGCGGGCCGTGGTCCGGATCGTCCTGTCCCGGTTAGAGCCCCCTGCGCCGTAGGTGACGGAGACGAAGGCGGGGTCGAGCGGCTCGAGCCTTCGGACGGCGCGCCACAACTCGGCTTCACCGGCCTCGTCCTTCGGCGGGAAGAACTCCACCGAGAAGACGGGACGGTCGCCGCCGATCCGTTGGGTGACCTTCACAGGTTCAGCCTACGGCCGGCGGCCTCGTCGGCGCGCCGCGCCGTGCCGACGCCGTTACGCTCCATTCGTGCCTTGCTCACCAGCACATCTGCCTCCCCGATGCCGCGGCGCGATCGGGCCGCGCCTATCGAGGTCCCCCAGGTGACCCGTACCGGAGCGCTCGACACCGGGCACGACCCCTTCGGGGCCGACACGCGGCCCGTCGACCACCTGCTCGACGACACCGGTCTCATCGTGGCCGTCGAGGCCGCACTCGCCGCGTTCCTGCGGTCGCGCACGACCGACACCACCGCCATCGACCCCGCGTTCGCCGAGGCCACCGACGCACTCGTCGCATTCGTCCTCCAGGGAGGCAAGCGCATCCGGCCGACGTTCGCCTGGTGGGGCTGGCGCGGCGCGGGCGGGGCGGTCGACTCACCCGAGGCGGTCGCCGTGCTCCGCGCGGTCAGCGCGCTGGAGCTCATCCAGGCCTGCGCGCTGATCCACGACGACCTGATGGACGCCTCCGCCACCCGCCGGGGCCGTCCGACCGTGCACGTCGAGTTCGCCCGCCGGCACGTCGCCGCAGGCTGGACCGGGCAGCCTGCGCGGTTCGGCGCAGCCGCGGCGATCCTCCTCGGCGACCTCGCCCTCGCATGGGCCGACGACATGCTGCGCGCCGCCGGCCTGCCACTGTCCGCTCTGCTGCGGGCCACGCCGCCGTGGCAGGCGATGCGCACCGAGATGCTCGGCGGGCAGTACCTCGACGTGCTGCACCAGGCCACCGGCGACACCTCCACGCGCGCCGCGCTCCAGATCGACCGCTACAAGACCGCCGCGTACACCGTCGAGCGCCCGCTGCACCTCGGAGCGGCGCTCGCCGACGGCCGCCCTGAGCTGATCTCCGCGTACCGGCGGTTCGGGGCCGACATCGGCGTCGCCTTCCAGCTTCGCGACGACCTGCTCGGCGTCTTCGGCGATCCCGCCGTCACGGGCAAGCCCGCAGGCGACGACCTGCGGGAGGGCAAGCGCACCCTGCTGGTTGCGGTCGCCGTGGAGAGGGCCGAGAAGCGGGGGCAGCGGGCCGCGCGCGACGCGGTGACCGCGGCCGTCGGTGACCCGGACCTCGATGCGGCCGGGGTCGACCGCATCCGCGATCTGCTCACCGATCTCGGGGCCGTACAGACGATCGAACACCGGATCGCTGCCCTCACCGGCTCCGCACTCGACGCACTCTCGGCCGTCGAGATCGACGAGCCGGCGGCCACCGAACTGGTCGCCCTCGCCGAGCTCGCCACCCGGAGGAGGAGTTGACGCGCACGGTCCCCGGGCCGACCGACCACGTCGTCGTGGTGGGTGCCGGCCTGTCCGGACTGAGCGCCGCCCTGCACCTGCTCGGTGCCGGGCGCAGCGTCACGATCCTCGAACGTGCGGAGCATCCCGGCGGACGCGCGGGCAGGCTCGACCTGCACACGGAGCGCGGCACCTACCAGGTGGACACCGGCCCCACCGTGCTCACGATGCCCGACCTGCTCGACGAGACGTTCGGCGCAGTGGGCGAGAAGCTGAAGGAGCGCCTGGACCTCGTCGAGCTCGACCCGGCCTACCGCGCCCACTTCGCCGACGGATCCACCATCGACGTCCACACGGACGGCGCTGCCATGGAGGCCGAGGTCAGAAGGGTCTGCGGGCCCAGGTCCGCGGCGGGCTACCGGCGCACCCGCGAGTGGCTCACCCGGCTCTACGACGCGGAGATCAACTCCTTCATCGGCGCCAACCTCGACTCACCGCTCGACCTGCTCGGCCCCGACCTGCTCCGGCTCGCGGCTCTGGGCGGGTTCGGACGGCTCGGTCCGCGCGTTGCCCGCATGCTGCCCGACGAGCGGCTGCAGCGGATCTTCTCGTTCCAGGCGCTGTACGCGGGCGTGCCGCCGCACCTCGCCATGGCCGCGTACGGCGTCATCGCCTACATGGACACGATCGGGGGAATTTTCTTCCCCCGCGGCGGCATGCGGCAGGTGGCGCAGGCGCTTGCCGACGCCGCCGTGGCCGCAGGCGCGCAGATCCACTACGGGCGCTCCGCCACCGGCCTCGAACGTCGCGGTGGCCGGGTCACCGCCGTCCGGCACGCCTCGACCGGGCGGCCGGAGGGCGAGACGGAGCGTCTCGCCTGCGACGCGGTGGTGCTCACACCGGACCTGCCGGCCGCGCGCCGGATCATCGGGCGCACCCCGCGGCGCGTGGTGCCGTTGCGCCACTCCCCCAGCGCCGTGGTGCTGCACGCGGGCGTCACGCGCAGGCGTCCCGAACTCGCCCACCACACGATCTCCTTCGGCACGGCATGGCGGCGGACGTTCCGCGAGATCATCGACGACGGCCGGCTGATGAGCGACCCGTCGTTGCTGGTCACCCGGGCCACCTCCACCGACGCGGACCTCGCGCCTGCCGGCTGCGACCTGCTGTTCGTGCTCGCCCCGTGCCCCAACACCGACCGCGCCACGGTGGACTGGGCGCGGGTCGGCCCGGCCTACCGCGACGAGCTGCTCGGCGTCCTCGAGGCCCGTGGCCACCCCGGCCTCGACGGGCTCGCAGGCGACATCGAGGTGTCGCGCCTGGTGACCCCGGCCGACTGGGCGAGCGCCGGACTCGCCGCGGGCACGCCGTTCTCACTCGCCCACACCGTCGCCCAGACCGGACCCTTCCGGCCCCGCAACCTCGTCCGCGGCCTGTCGAACGTGGTGCTGGCGGGCTGCGGCACCACTCCGGGCGTCGGAATCCCGCCCGTTCTGATCTCCGGACGGCTCGCAGCCCAGCGGATCACGGGCCCGGCCAGGCGTGCTCGCAGGGTCCCCACCGGCGCCTGACAGGGGTCATGCGAGCATGGATCGCGTCATGAAGCCACCATCATCGGTCGACGGATCGACGCTGCCCGAGGCGCTGCCGGACGCAGCGCCCGCGGAGCGCGCATCGGCGTCAGTTGCAGCGCCGGCAGAGGGCGGAGCGGCACCCGGCGGGGGCACGGCGGAGCGGGAGCCACTGGCGCCCGCGAGCGCGCCGGCGTCCGGATCGGCGTGGCGCGCCCGCCTGGGCAACCCCCCGCGACGGCCACTGCTGCTCGGGCTGGCCGGATCCGTGATGATGGTGATCGGCGGGTACGGGGCGGGCGGGGTGCTCGTCCGCGACCCGCTGCTCACCAACTCGCCGCTCGGCTTCTGGCGCTACGGGCACGGGCGCGAGCTCGCCACCGTGCTCGTCTACATCGGCGTCGCCCTCATGCTGTGGGCATGGGTCCAGCTGGGCCGCGACGTCCTCGCACGCCGCGTCGGCGGCCGCGCCGTGCTCACGATCGCGATGGCATGGACCGTGCCGGTGCTGTTCGCGCCGCCGCTGTTCACGCGCGACATCTTCAGCTACCTCGCGCAGGGCGGTCTGTCCCTCGCCGGGTTCGACCCGTACGCGGTGGGCCCGGACGCGATGCCGGGTATCTGGACCGACAACGTCCACTACTTCTGGCAGGACACACCGGCGCCCTACGGCCCGCTGTTCATCCTCATCGCGAAGGCGGTGGCCTGGGCCACCGGCGACAACATCATCTTCGGCGTCGTGCTCATGCGGCTCGCGCTGCTGCCGGGGCTGCTCCTGCTGGTGTGGGCGCTGCCCGAGCTCACCCGCCGTCTCGGCGGCCGCGTACCCCTCGCACTGTGGATCGCCGTCGCCAACCCGGTGATGGTCATCCACATGATCGGCGGCGGCCACAACGACCTTCTCGTGGTCGGTCTGCTCGCCGCAGGGTCGCTGGTTGCATTGCGCGGCAAACCGGCGGGCGGGATCGCGCTCGTCACCGGGGCGATGGCCGTGAAGGCCAGCGCAGGCGTCGCACTGCCGTTCCTCGTGCTCGTGTGGGCGGCCCGGCTGCCGGGCACGCGCAGCGCACGCATCGTGAAGGCCACTGCAGCGGGCGTCGGCGTGTTCGTCGTGGTGTTCGCCGCCTGCACCTTCGCGGCGGGGGTGAGCCTCGGGTGGCTGCCCGCGCTGAGCGCCCCGTCCATGATCGTGAACTGGATGTCGTTCCCGACGGGTGCTGGTGAGTTCCTGCACGCCCTCATCGGGCTCGCGGCGCCGACCGTCCCGAAGCAGCCCTTCATCAACGTCGGCCGCGTCATCGGTGCGATCGTCCTGGTCTGGATCGCCGTGCGGCAGTGGTTGGCGGCCCGCGACGGCGGCCCGGACGCCATCCACCGGGCCGGGATCGTGCTGCTGGCCGTCGCCGTGCTCTCGCCCGCCACCCTCCCGTGGTACGTGAGCTGGGGAATGGCGCTGCTGGCGATGGTCGCCTGGTCGCCGCGCGGGCTCGCCTGGGTGGTGTTCTGCTCGCTGATGCTGGTGATCGTTTACTACCCCAACGGCGAGGACGCCCTCTACAACTGGCCCTACCTCGCGGGATGCGCGCTGGTGGCGGCGCTCGCCGCGGTGTCGCTGCTGCGTCCCGACCCACTGCGACTGGCCGCGGGGGCCCGCTCCCGCCGCAAATCACCGGAGGCGGTGCCGGTCACCGTTCCGGCCGTCCCTGCAGCCGCAGTACCGGCCGCCGGTGCCGAGCGCCCGACGGGCTGAGCTCGACGCCGCCGGGATCACCGACCCGGGTCTGCGAGCCGCCTACTCCCGCTGCCGAGACCTCAACGCGCGGCACGGCCGCACCTACTTCCTCGCCACCCGGCTCCTGCCCCGCGAACGCCGGCCCGCCGTGCACGCCCTCTACGGCTTCGCCCGCTACGCCGACGAGATCGTCGACGACCTGGGCGACCAGCGGCCCGCCGCGGAGAAGGCGGCCCTGATCGACGCGCTGTCGGCGGAGCTGGAGATCGCCCTCGCCGGCGGGGCGACCGACCGGGCCGTGCTCATCGCCCTCGTCGACACCGCCCGTCGCTACGACATCGACGGGCGTCACTTCATCGACTTCATGAGATCGATGCGAATGGACACCCAGGTCAGCGGCTACGCCACGTTCGAGGAGCTCGACGTCTACGTGCACGGCTCGGCGGCCGTGATCGGGCTGCAGATGCTGCCGATCCTGGGCACGATCGTGCCGCGCGCCGAGGCCGAGCCGGCCGCGGCGGCGCTCGGTGTTGCGTTTCAGATCACGAACTTCCTGCGCGACGTCGGAGAGGACCTCGACCGGGGCAGGCTGTACCTCCCCGCCGACGAGCTCGCCGCGTTCGGGGTGGACCGCGAGCTGCTCAGCTGGTGCCGCCGCACACGCAGGCACGACCGCCGCGTGCGCCGGGCGCTGGCGCACCTCGTCGCACATACGCGCGCGATCTACCGACGAGCGGCTCCGGGCGTCGCGATGCTCGAACCGGTGTCCCGGGCCTGCATCGCCTGCGCGTTCAGGCTGTACCGAGGGATCCTCGACGAGATCGAGGCGGCCGACTACGACGTGCTGCACCGCAGGGTGACCGTCTCCAACCGCACACGCGCCGCTGTGGCGGTGCCGGGGATGTTGCGCGCCGTGCTCGCGCGGGCGCGCTCGTGAGCCTGCCCGTACGACCTGTCAGAACGCCATCGCCTGGGCGCGGCGCTTGACCTCACGGTGGCGACCCTCACGCAACGACGCCACCGGTGTGCCCGGCAGCGAGTCGTCCTCGGCGAACAGCCACCGCAGGATGTCCGAGTCCGAGTAACCGCCGTCACGCAACACCGTGATCGTCCCGGACAGGCCCTTGACCACGGCGTCGTCCTCGTCGAGGAAATCGGCGGGGACAACGACCTCGCCATCACGACGGAAGGACAGGAGCTGGCCATCGCGCACCAACTGGTGCACTCGGGATACGGGCTGGTTGAGCCTCTGGGCGACCTCCGCGACGGGCAGCGTCGCCACGACCTCGGAGAGCACGGACACGTCGTTCACGAGGAACCACGATGCCACAGGCGCGGTAGGTCCGGCACCACCGTACGCGGACGGTACCGTCTTAGTGTGAACGCCCCGCCGGCCGCGCTGCTCGACGCGCGGTACCAGGTCGGCCCGGTGCTCGCCCGTGGCGGAATGTCCACCGTCTACAGGGGTACCGATACCCGTCTGGACCGCCCTGTCGCGATCAAGGTGATGGAGCCGCGACTAGCGTCCGACCCGGCATTCCGGGCACGTTTCGAGCGTGAGGCCCGGTCCGCGGCGCGGATCGACCACCCCGCGGTCGTCGACGTGCACGACCAGGGCGACCACATGGGCGTCGACGGGCCGGTGCTGTTCCTGGTGATGGAGCTCGTCGACGGCGGCACGCTGCGCGACGTTCTAGAGGCCCGGGGAGCGCTGGGCGTGCCGGCGGCGCTGGCCGTCATGGAGCCGGTGCTGGCCGGCCTCGCCGAGGCGCACCGGCTCGGGCTGGTCCACCGTGACGTCAAGCCGGAGAACGTGCTCATCAGCTACACCGGTGAGGTCAAGGTCGCCGACTTCGGGCTCGTCACCGCCGCCGCGCAGGCCGGTGCGAGCCACGCAGGCTACATCCTGGGCACCGTCAACTACCTGTCCCCTGAGCAGGTCACCACGGGCGCGGCCGACTCGCGCAGCGACGTCTACGCGGCCGGCGTGCTGCTCTACGAGCTGCTCACGGGCGCACCGCCCTTCTCGGGCGACACGGCGCTCTCGGTGGCGTACCGGCACGTCAACACCGACGTGCCGGCGCCGTCACTGATCGCCGGGGACGTGCCTCCCGAGCTCGACGACCTCGTGCTGCGCGCCACCCGCCGCGATCCGGCCGCCCGTCCCCCGGACGCCGCGGCGATGCTCGCCGCGCTGCGCCGGGTGGCGGTGCAGCTCGAGGTGCCACGGGTCCCGCCGCCGGTGCCGCCACCGCGATCCCTGGAAGACCAGGACACGCTGCCCGCCATTCCGCAGCACGTGCCCAGCGGCGCCGGTGCCGCGCTTCCTCCGGGCGGCCGCAGCGGCACCCGGATGATGCCGCGGTCCGACGAGGCGGAGCACCTGGCCACGCCGGGCGATGCGCCGCCTCACCTGCGCGCCCGGCGACGCAGCCGGCGCATCTTCGCCATCTGGGTGGCGGTGGTGCTCGTGCTCGCCATGCTCGTGGGGGTGACGGCCTGGTGGCTCGGCAGCGGCCGGTGGACGGCCATGCCGTCCCTGGTGGGCCTGCAGCAGGCCACGGCGCAGCAGCTGCTCAGCGAGTCCGACCTCGTCGCGAGCATCAAGACGGCCCGCGACAACACGCAGCCCGAAGGTGCCATCACAGCCACCGATCCACCGCCGGACGCCCGACTGCTACGAGGCAGCATCGTGGTGATCACGGTCTCCTCCGGCCGGCCCACTGTGCCCGCCGTTACTCCCGGCACTGCCGTCGCAGCTGCCGAACAGGCCCTGCGAGATGGCGGCCTCACCCCCGTGCGGTCCACCGATGCCGACCAGTTCAGCGCCACGGTGCCGGTCGGCGCCGTAGTGGGCACGACCCCCCCGGCCGGCACCGCCCTCCCGATCGGCGCGCCCGTCACGCTGGTGCTCAGCCGCGGCCCCCAGCCACCGGAGGAGGACCAGGTGGAGGTGCCGTTCGTCATCGGGGAGCGGTATGACGACGCCTCCGACAAGCTCGACGACGCCGGGCTGGACTCCGACCAGCACTCCCGGTTCTCCGACGGGCGGGGGCGCTCCCGCGTGATCGGCCAGGACCCGAGCGCCGGCACGCTGGTGGACAAGGGCAGCACGGTCACCCTGGAGACGTTCTGACCCCTCGCGAGTCGCCCGAATCCCGTACGAACGGGCGACTCGCGGGGGTTCAGGTCAGCCGCGGAGCATCTCCGCCACGAGGAACGCCAGCTCCAGCGACTGCTGCGTGTTCAGGCGGGGGTCGCAAGCCGTCTCGTAGCGTCCGGCGAGGTCGGCGTCGGAGATCTCCTGCGCGCCGCCGAGGCACTCCGTGACGTCCTCACCCGTGACCTCCACGTGGATGCCGCCGGGGTGCGTGCCCAGTGCCCTGTGCACCTCGAAGAAGCCCTGCACCTCGTCGACGATCCGGTCGAAGTGGCGCGTCTTGTAGCCAGTGGTGGACTCGACCGTGTTGCCGTGCATCGGGTCGCACTGCCAGATGACCTTGTGCCCCGACGCCTCCACCTTCTCGACGATCGGCGGCAGCACGTCGCGGACCTTGCCGTTGCCCATCCGGCTGACGAGGGTGAGCCGCCCGGGTGTGCCGTGCGGGTCGAGCCGCTCGACGTACTCGACGGCGTGCTCCGGCGTGGTGGTGGGGCCGATCTTGAGCCCGATCGGGTTGGACAGCAGCTCCGCGAAGGCGATGTGGGCGCCGTCGAGCTGACGGGTGCGCTCCCCGATCCACAGGAAGTGGGCCGAGAGGTCGTAGAGCCGCGGCTCGGGGCCGGTGGTGTCCATCCGCAGCATGGCCCGCTCGTAGTCGATGAGCAGGGCCTCGTGGCTCGCGTAGAACTCGACGCTGTGCAGGTTGTGGTCGTCGACGCCGCAGGCGTCCATGAACCGCAGCGCCCGCTCGATCTCCGCCGCGATGGTCTCGAACCGCTCCCCCGCAGGCGAGGTGCGCACGAAGTCCTTGTTCCAGTCGTGCACCATGGTCAGGTCCGCCATGCCGGTGGCGGTGAGCGCCCGTACGAGGTTCATCGCTGCGCTGGCGTTGGCGTAGGCCCGGACCATGCGGGACGGATCCGGCACGCGGGCGGCCGGGTGGGCGACGATCGAGTTGACGATGTCACCGCGGTAGGAGGGCAGCCCCAGAGCGTCGACGGGTGCGCTGCGCGGCTTGGCGTACTGCCCCGCGATCCGCCCCACCTTCACCACGGGCAGGGAGGCGCCGTAGGTGAGGACGATCGCCATCTGCAGCAGCGTGCGGATCGTGGCGCGGATGTGCGGCTCGGTGTTGTCGACGAAGGTCTCGGCGCAGTCGCCGCCCTGGAGCAGGAACGCCTCGCCGCGGGCGACCTGGGCGAGCCGCGTCTGGAGGCGGTCGACCTCGGGGGGCAGCGTGACCGGCGGCACGCTCTCGAGCACGGTGCGGACGTGCGCGACGTGCTCGCTGTCGGGCCAGTCGGGCTGCTGAGCGGCGGGCCGGTCGAGCGCGTCGTCAAGGCGGGCACGCAGCTCAGCGGGCAGGGGCGGCAGCTCGGGCAGCACTTCGACCGGGGCGTCGACGGTCCAGTTCACACCCAGCAGGGTAGCCGGGCCCGCGACAGGCGGACCGCCGGATCCACCCGACCCGGACGGCCGCAGAAAGCGGCAGCCGCTCCGTTCAGCCGCGCGCCGGATGAGGCTCGACGCGGCCGAAAGTAGCGTGCGTCACCCGAACGGCGCGGTTCCCGAGCGAGTGATCAGGGCACATAGCGGTATGTCAACTCTACTGTGGATCATCGCCGTGGTTCTGGTGATCGCCGGCGTGTTCGCGATCCTGCGCAAGCAGCTCGTATGGGGAATCGTGCTCATCGTCGTCGGCCTGCTGGTCGGGCCTGGTGGCGTCAGCATCTTCACCTGACGCCGAAAGCACCATTCGGCGGCCGCTCGCTGATGGTCAGCGGGCGGCCACCGCCGACTCGATCGCCTCCCACCGCTTCGCGTTCAGGCGGGCGTCGGCGAGCGCGTCGTGAGCGTCGGAGGTGGGCGGCGGGAGCGGGGGACGTCCGGCGTCCTCCCAACGCTGCCGCAGCTCACGGGTGAAGCGGGGCAGCGCCCGCGGCAACGCCGGCATCGCGCCCCACAGCTGGCAGAGCGCCACGTGGTCGTACGCGGCGATCCAGGCCCAAAGCTCGACGTCGCCCGGCGCCGAGGTCAGGAACTCCAGCAGGTCGGCGCGCAGCCGGGTACGTGAGCGCCAGGCCTGGTCCGCCGGGGACGGGAGCTTGGGTAGGACGTGAGCCCGCACCCAGTCGCCTGCCCGCGATGGGTCGAACTCCGTGGACACGGCGTAGAACTCGCGGCCGTCCTCTCCGACCACGCCGATCGACACCAGGTCGATCGTCGTGCCGTCCTCGATGAACTCGCAGTCGTAGAAGAAGCGCATACCCGTCCTGTTCCCGCTGGTCGACGCACGACCGGCCACGTTCGGTCCGCACCCGGACGGGCGCGCCCGGTGCCGGGCGGGTGCCAGGCGGTCCGGTCGTTCCGAGCGGGGCATCCATGACTGTATGTGGCGGTTCGTGGTCGGTGCCGCCGAGTGTCCCGACCGGCACACCACGAAGCGGCCGAACGGACCGACTCGTCAGCCCGAGCCAGGCCCCGGAGCGACCCGCTGGTTGGCGGGCGTCGACCGGGGAGTGTTACGGGACGTCGGGAACAGCGGGCGGCGCGTGGTCGTAGCAGCGGTAGTCCTGGGGGTGGTGGTCCGTGGGGGCTGGCTCACCGTCGTCGGAGCGGGCGCAGTCGTGGTGACCGGAGGAGGCGGCGGGGGCGGAGCCGGCTGCTGCGGAGTGGGGCTCGGGGTGGGAGTGGCCGCGCGCCTGACCTTGGTCGCCACGGCGGCGGCCCGCTCCGTCTCCGGCTCAGCGGTCGGCTCCGCGGGTGGCGGGACGTCGGAGGTGGCCTGCACGGGCGGCGCATAGGTGGAGGGAACGGAGGCGAGAAGCGGCCTCTCGGGGCCGCGCACGGAGGCCGACCACGCCGTGGTGCCCCCGACCACCACCACCGCGACCACACCGAACACCGCCCATGGCGCCATCCTGCGGATCCAGCTCTGCGGCGGGGCGGGCGGCGGGCTCGTCACCACCTGGACGTGCGAGGTGGGTATGTCCTCGAGGCGGACGATTGACGTCGGTGAGTCGTCGCCGGAAGAAGGGGCGTTGTCCCGTCTGACCACATTGACCCATCGCGGCACCGGGCAAGGGTATTACACCGATTGCTGGAGCTTCGTCCAAGTGGGTGTAACCGACACGGCCTAGCTTGCGCGGGCTTTCGGGACGCCGTCTCCGGAGTGGCCGTCTGCGCTCGATTCCTGGGGATCCGCGAGCTTCGCCTTGGCCGCTCGTTCCTTGACCGACGCCGCGTACATGTCGACGTAGGTCTGCCCCGATAGCTCCATGAGGGCATACATGATCTCGTCGGTCATCGAGCGCTCGATGAATCGATCGCCCGCCATCCCCGCGTAGCGGGAGAAGTCGAGCGGCTCCCCGATCTTGATGTGCACCTTGCGCGGGCGCCACATTCTCGAACCGATCGGGTTGACCTTGTCCGTGCCGATCATGGCCACCGGAATGACGGGGACGGCAGCCTCCAGCGTCATCCTGGCGATGCCCGTCTTCCCCTTGTAGAGACGCCCGTCGGGCGACCGCGTGCCCTCGGGGTAGATCCCGAGCAGCTTCTCCTCGCGCAGCAGCCGCACCGCGGTGTCCATCGCCGCCTGCGCGGCCGACCCGCCCGACCGGTCGATCGGCACCTGGCCGACACCGGAGAAGAACATCTTCTTCATCCGGCCGACGAGCCCCGGCTGGATGAAGTACTCGCGCTTGGCGAGGAACGTGATCCGCCGCGGGACGAGCAGCGGGAGGAAGAACGAGTCGACGACGGCGAGGTGGTTGCTGGCGAGGATGGCGCCGCCGCGCTCCGGGACGTTCCCGACTCCCTCGATGGTCGGCCGGCAGAAGAGCCGCAGCAGAGGACCGAGGAGCACGAACTTGGACCACCAGTACAGCACCTGGGCGTGCCCCCTCCACCTCGACGGCGTCAGCCTACGGACGCGCGTCACACGGCGACAACGGGCTCTGTCGATCGCACCGAACCGGGGGGCGCGCTTCTCCTCTTCCGCGGGCCGGCATGTCAGGATGGTGGGCACAGCGGGGGGCTTGGATGCGGGCCGCAGGTCGAAAGGAGGCCGCGTGGACCGGGATCCCGATGAACGCGCGCAGCCCGACCGTGGCGGTCGGAAGCCGGACGAGTTCGACGCGATCGTGGCGGAGTTGCGCCGCGATGGCCACGTGCCCGAATGGCCCGCTGCCCCGGAGCCTGCGGGATCGCTGTTCGAGTCCCGGCCCGTCCCGACGCCGGAGCCGGCCCCCGCTGCCGACGACGAGCACTTCGTCCCGCCGGAGCCGCCCCCACTGCCGCGGCTCGGCCCACCCGCGATCGTCGGTCTGGTACTGCTCGGACTCGGTCTCGTGCTGGTCGTGGCCCCCGACTGGATCGGGGTCCCCTCGCTCTACGGGCTGCCGCTCGGACTCGTCGCGCTCGCTGCCGGGATCGGCTGGCTTGTGCTGCGGCTGTGGCCGGACCCACCCGGCACGGAGCAGGACGAGGGCGACGACGGCGCGGTGGTCTGACGCCGGCCGGGCGTCAGCTCAGGACAGCACGACCTCACGCGCGAGCTGTGCCGCGCCCACCACAGCGGCCGCCTCGCCGAGCTGGGCGGTGCGGATCCGCGCGAGCGGGCGACGCCCCGCCCCCGTGACGGTGGCGGCGTAGTGCTCGCGCGCCTCGTCGAGGAACAGCGGGGCCGACTCCGACACCCCACCCCCGATGACCACGAGCTCCGGGTCGAACACGTCCGCCACCAGCGCGAGCCCTTCCCCCAGCCACCGGGCGAGCTCGTCCATGGCTGCGCAGGCCACCGGGTCGCCGTCGCGGGCGGCGGCAGCCACCCGCTGACCCGTGACGCGTCCAGGGTCGCCCGCGACGAGCCTGCGCAGCACCGGTGACCGCCCGGGGTCACGCGCCAGCATCTCGACGGCGGTGGTGGCCAGCGCCGTGCCGCTGCAGTAGCGCTCCCAGCAGCCGTTCTTGCCGCAGGGGCACGGACGCCCCTCCGGCACGACACGCAGGTGCCCCAGTTCGGGAGCCACCCCGAAAGCGCCGCGGTACAGCTGCCCGTCGATGAGCAGGGCCGACCCGATGCCGGTGCCCAGCGCGACGAAGACCACGGTGGACGCGCCGGATGCGGCCCCGAAGTGACGCTCGGCAAGCGCAGCCGCGTTGGCGTCGTGCTCGACGACGACGGGCAGCCCAACACGTTCGGCGATCCGGTCGGCGACGGGGGCGTCGCGCCACGACAGGTGCGGCGCGAACCGGACCCCGCGCCGGTCCGGCGTCACGAATCCGGCCAGGGCGAGCCCCACGGCTCCGATCCGGTACCGGCCGGCGAGCTCGGAGATGACGCCTGCGAGCGCCGCCTCCAGCGCCGCCTCACTCCGCGGGGTCGGAGTGCGAGCAGTGTCGTGAACGTTTCCCTCGGCGTCGACGACGCCGGCCCGCACGCTCGTTCCCCCGACATCGACACCAACAGTCAGCACAGGCGCAGACACAGCCACCCGGGGAGTCTCCCGCCGGCGGTCATCCGGCCTCCTGCCCACGATCGATCGGAATGTGCTGCACCCGCCGTTCCGGCTCAGCCGGCTCGGGATCGGGCGGCCCGCCTGAGCTCGCCGGTGTGCCTTCCTCGAGCGCCGCCCGCAGCACCGCGAGCAGCCCCGCTGCGTGCGTGGCCAGCCGCCCGGCGAGCTCGGGCTGGTCGCCGCGCAACGCGGCGAGTAGGGCGCACACCGGGCAGTTCGCGCACGTCTCGGGCGTCCGGCCGGTCGGTTCGACGCGCAGCCGCTCCACCAAGGGCTCGACCTTGCCGAGCGCGCTCAGGGCGAACGCACGTAGTTCGGCGCTGAGCCCGCTGTGGTCGCCGCAGCCTCCCGTGCCTGTCACCGGAACCAGACCGCCGGGTCGGGGGTGAACGCCACCCGCAGATCATCGCCGGAGAGGCGCGCGCCGCTCACGGTGCACCGGCGCAACACCGATGGCAGCGCCACCATGCGGCGCGTGCCGCCCGCGGTGACGGCGAGGTCGTCGTCGACGCGGCTGAGGTCCAGCGCACCGACACCGGCACCCGGGAGGTGCATCACGAGCTCGAACTCGGAGTCCAGCGACTTGCCCTGCCCGGCGGTGCGCTGCACCTGCAACAGCGGTTCGGGCGCCCCACCGGGGGGCGGGACGGGGTCGGTGGAGCCGTACAGGGACTGCGCCACCTCCAGCAGTGCCGTGACCCCGGTGGGCTCCTCAGCGGTGTGGACGGCGGTGCGCAGCGGCACCGGCACCGCGCCCAGCTCGGCGAGCACGGCCTGCTGCTCGGTGTGCCGGACGCGCAGCCACCTGGCGGCCGGGCCGCGCAACGACGACGGCGGCCGGGGCACGACCCGGTTGGCGACCAGCCCGTCGACGTGCAGCCCGTGCAGGGCGAGCGCGGTGAGCGTGCGTCGGGTCTCGGCGACCACCACACGTTCCGGGGTGAGGACGAGCCGGATCGAGGTCCTGCGGTGGTCGGCGAGCATCGTGCGCAGGCCGTCGAGCTGCTCGGCCAGCGTGTCGAGGGCGTCGACAGTGCGGTCCCAGGCCGACTGCGCCTCGCGGCCCGCCCCGGACAGGCCGGCGAGCAGGCCGCGCACGGCACGGCGGTGGGCCGGGAACAGCCGCTCGAGGTAGCCCGA
The DNA here is from genome assembly GCF_039534065.1 of Pseudonocardia yunnanensis. Taxonomy (NCBI): domain Bacteria; kingdom Bacillati; phylum Actinomycetota; class Actinomycetes; order Pseudonocardiales; family Pseudonocardiaceae; genus Pseudonocardia; species Pseudonocardia yunnanensis. The sequence goes on from NZ_BAAAUS010000024.1 coordinate 391,062, forward strand.
CATCGCCTCGGGCAGGGCGAGCAGCCGCAGCGTCTCGGCCGTGGGTCCACAGTCGACGACCACGACCTCCCACGGGCCGGTCTCCGCCGCCCGGCGCACCTCGCCGAGGGCGAGCAGCTCCTCGACGCCGGGCAGCACCGTCAGCTCGTCGGCCACCAGCTCGTCGACGCCCGCCCCGGCCAGGAGCGTGCGTAGGTGGCCCCGCAGGCTGGTCCAGGAACCGTCGAGCAGCGCCCTGGTGTCGATGTGCGCCGCGGAGAGACCGGGTTCGAGCTCCAACGGTTCGCCGCTGAGCTCGACCGCCAACGCATCGCCGAGCGAGTGCGCCGGATCAGTCGAGACGACCAATACCTTGCGACCCGCACGCGCGAGCAGCGCGGCAGTGGCCGCAGCGAGAGTCGTCTTCCCGACGCCCCCCTTGCCCGTGAACATGACGACGCGCACGAGGCGGAGAGTAGCCGCGAGATGGCCGACGACCAGTCACGGGGCGCTTTCAACCCGCCGCTTCAGCCCTTTGAGAGCGGTGTCGATGATCACTTTCTCGGCCTTGCGGCGCAACATTCCGATCATCGGGATGTTCAGATCAACAGCGAGGCTGTAAGTGACGGTGGTCTCAGACGCCGTCCCTACCACGGTGTATGACCCGTTCTGCGCCTTCTGGATCTGGCCCTTCACCAGCGTCCAGCTCACGGACCTCGCATCGGGCGCCCACGTGTAGTCGAGCGTGTAGGAGTCCTTGATCGGTCCGGCGTCCATCGTGAACTTCACTCTTTCGGCGCGCCCGTTCGGGTCACTACCGAGCACCTCGACGCTCTTCACCTGAGAAGCCCACTCCGGGTAGGCCGGGAAGTCGGCGATCACCGCCATGACGCGCTCCGGCGCCGCGGCAATGGTGATCGTGGATGTCGTAGCGTCGGCCATAGCGGCAGGCTACCGAAGGGCCTCGGGCAGATCCGAACATCGATACCGAAGGGTCGCTAAGCGGGCCCCAACATCGACACCGACGGGTCACCCAGCGGGGCCGAACATCACCTACTGCGACATCCGGGGATCACCAGCGCAGCACGTACGGCACGCCGGTCCGGCGGAAGTGCCCGACGTTGACGCACTCGGTGCGGCCCACCCGCGCCCTGGGTGCCAGTGGCTGGTGGACGTGCCCGAACAGAGCGGCCCGCGGCCGGTCCCGGCGGACGACGTCGAGCAGCGCGGGCGCCGCGGCCTCGGGGCGGCGCGAGACCACGTCGTAGGCCAGCTCCGCAACCGAGGGCGGGACGTGGCTGCACAGCACGTCGACGGGGTCCAGGGCGCGGACGGTGGCCGCGTACTCCTCGAAGGGCAGCAGATGCGGCGTCCACGGACCACTGGAGAGCACCGTCTGCCCCGGTGGCAGCGGTACGCCCCCGACGAATCCGATCCTCAGCCCGCCCACCGTGACCACCTTCCCGTCCGGCAGGTTGAGCCCGGGGCGCTCGTACTCCGGCCATAGCCGCGGGAGATCGACATTGCCCGGGATCGCGTAGGTCGGGACGGTCATCGCCGCGAACAGCCGGTCGTACTGCTCCCGGACGGCCTGCTCGAGCACGGCGTCGGCGTCGGCGACGCGTGACCACGCGTCGCGGACGTAGGCGACGAGCTCGCTGCGGGCACCGTTGGTGCGCAGATGTGCGAAGCGGGTGCTCACGTCGGGGCCGAGGACGCGCCCGAGGATTCCGGCGGCGGGATTGCCGTAGTCGACGTAGTCGATGAGGTCGCCCAGCACGAGCAGCGCGTCGGCACCGTCCCCCGCCCGAGCCAGCGCCTCGACGTTGCCGTGCACATCGGACACCACGTGCACGCGCATGGTCGCCAACCTACGTCGGGGGCTCCCCCGGCGCGCGACCCGCCTCCAGCCTGTCCTTACAGGCGAACGCGATGGCCTTGGCCGCGCGCTGGCGCCTGCGGGCCTCCGCGGCGGCGCGGCGCGGCGACGCCGGGCGCGGCGTGCCGTCCGGTCCGGCCGGGTCGGCGCGCAGGAAGTAGTGCAGCACGGTCCCGTCGAGCACGGGTTCGAGCCAGACCTCCATGCTGCCGACGAGCGCGCCCTGCACCGTCCAGCGCACCCCCTCCGCACCACGGTCGGTCATCACCTCGAGGCGCAGATCGGGCCACAGCACGGGCCACCGTGCCGGTTGGGCGAACTCGGCGGCCACCACTTCGGGCGCCACGGCGAGAAACGTCTCGTCCACCACGTCCACCGACGGCATACACGCAGCGTGCCGGATCTGCCGCGGCCTGCGCACTCGACCCTCCCTACAGGGAGATCAGCACGGTAGGTTGCCGTGAACCACAGCCAGCGCAGGCCAGGAGGTCAACGCCCGTGCGCGAGTACAGCGTCCCCGCAACCTTCCGGGTCGGTGAGAACGAGAACCTCGTCGACGCGGTCTACGACAACGCCGCGCAGCACGCCTCCGCACCGGCCTTCCGCCGGCGGATCGACGGGGCATGGACCGACGTCACGTCCGGGCAGTTCGCCGAGGAGGTCACCGCGATCGCGCAGGGCCTCATCGCCGCCGGCGTACAGCAGGGCGATCGGGTGGCGCTGCTGTCCCGCACCCGGTACGAGTGGACGCTGATCGACTACGCGGTGCTGGCCGCGGGCGCGGTCACCGTGCCGATCTACGAGACCTCGTCGGCCGAGCAGATCAGCTGGATCCTCAGCGACTCCGCAGCCGTTGCCGTCATCGTCGAGACGGACGTGCACCGCGCGCTCGTCCGCAGTGTCTCCGACGACCTCCCGGCACTGCGGCACGTCTGGCAGATCGAACCGGCCGTCGACGTCTCCGACGGTGCCGACGATCACGCCGATTCCTCGCCCGCAGTGGAACGGATCACCGCGCTCGGCGCGGACGTGCCCGCTGACCAGGTGGACGCCCGCCGCCGCGCCGTGGGGGCAGCCGACCTCGCCAGCCTCGTCTACACGTCCGGCACCACCGGCCGCCCGAAGGGCTGCGAGCTCACCCACGGCAACCTGCTCAGCGAGGTCAAGGCCGCGGAGCACGTCTTCCCCGAGATGCTCGGGAAGGACGGGTCCGTGCTGCTGTTCCTGCCGCTCGCCCACGTGTTCGGCAGGGCGATCCAGTGCGCCTCCTTCGCCACGCGCACCGTCATCGGGCACACCCCGGACGTGTCCAGCCTGCTGCCCGACCTGGCCGCGTTCAAGCCGACCCTCCTGCTCGCGGTGCCGCGCGTGTTCGAGAAGGTCTACAACGGAGCCCGCCAGCGTGCACACAACGACGGGAAGGGCCGGATCTTCGACGCCGCGGCCGGCACCGCGATCGAGTGGAGCCGCGCCCGCGACACCGGTGGTCCCGGGCTCGGACTGCGCCTGCGGCACGCGTTGTTCGACAAGCTCGTCTACGCCAAGCTCCGCGCCGCCGTCGGCGGCGGGGTGGTGGCCGCGGTGTCCGGCGGCGGCCCGCTCGGCGACCGGCTCGGGCACTTCTTCCGCGGCGTCGGGCTGCCGGTGCTGGAGGGCTACGGCCTCACCGAGACGTCCGCGGGTATCACGATCAACACACTCGCGGCCCAGCGCGTGGGCTCCGTCGGGCGGCCGATGCCCGGGCACGCTGTCCGCATCGGCGACGACGGAGAGATCCTGCTGAAGGGCCCGCTCGTCTTCGACGGGTACTGGCACAACGAGGCCGCCACCGCCGAGGTGCTCGAGGACGGCTGGTTCCGCAGCGGTGACCTCGGCGAGATCGACGACGCGGGCTTCCTGACGATCACCGGCCGGAAGAAGGAGATCATCGTCACCGCGGGCGGCAAGAACGTCGCCCCCGCGGTGCTGGAGGACCGGCTCCGGGCCCACCCGCTGGTGAGCCAGTGCATGGTGGTCGGGGAGGCGCAGCCCTTCGTCGCCGCGCTGGTGACGATCGACACGGAGGCGCTGCCCGGGTGGCGCGAGCGCAACGGCAAGCCTGCCGGTGACGGCGTCGGCGACCTGGTGAACGACCCGGACCTGCGTGCGGAGATCGAGGGCGCCGTGGCAGAGGCCAACAAGGCCGTCTCGCGTGCGGAGCAGATCCGCGAGTTCCGCATCCTGTCCACCGACTTCACCGAGGCAGGCGGCGAGCTCACCCCCACGATGAAGGTCAAGCGCGCGGTCGTCGCGAAGACCTTCGCCAGTGAGATCGCAAGCATCTACAGCACGACGAAGACCTCCGCCTGACCCTCAGGCCGACGCGGGGAGTGGCGTGCCGGCCAGCAGCGCGTGCAGGCGGGCCACCCGCGACGGCCACGCCCACTCCTCCACCATCCACTCGCGGCCGGCCGCACCCATCGCGCGGGCGCAGTCGGGATCGGCGAGCAGCCGTGTGAGGGCGTCCGCGACCGCGGCGACGTCCTGCCCGTCGACCACGTGGCCGGTGCGGCCCTCCTGCACGGTCTCGGGAGCCCCACCGGAGTCGCCCGCCACCACCGGCACCCCGGACGCGGCGGCCTCGAGCAGCACGATCCCGAGGCCCTCCACGTCGAGCCCGCGGCCCCGGGTGCGGCAGGGCAGCGCGAACGCATCGCCGACGGCGTGATGGGCCGGCAGCTCCTCGACCGGCACGCGCCCGGCGAACACGACGTGCTCGGTGACGCCCGCCTCGGCCGCCAGCCTGCGCAGCCGCGGGCCGTACGGTCCGTCGCCGACCAGCAGCAGGCGCGTTCCCCGCACCCGCTCGCGCACACGGGAGAGCGCCGCGACCAGAACGTCCTGCCCCTTGCGTGCCACCAGCCGCGACACACAGGTGACGACCGGCGCGTCGCCGAGGCCGTAGCGGCGGCGCAGCTCGTCGCGGGCAGCGGGGTCAGGGCGGAAGACCGCGGTGTCCACCCCGGACGGCATGACCTCCAACGCCGCATCGGGGCCGAAGGCGGCGGCGACCCGCCTGCGGGTGTAGCGGGAGATCGTGGTGAGCGCGTCGGTGTCGGTCCCGATACGGCGCAGGGCCTGACGGGCGCCCGGCAGCATCGCCCAGCCCACCTCGTGGCCGTGGGTGCTGGCCACGACGCGGGAGATGCCCACCCGACGGCGCAGGCCCGGCCCGAGCAACGCCAGGGGCGCCGACGCCCCGAACCAGACGGTGCTCGACCCGTGCTCGCGCGCGAGCGCGACGGCCCGCCGGGCGACGTCGGGGGTCGGCAGCATCAGGGAGGTGGGGTGGCGGTGCACGGGGTAGGAGCGCGTGGCGTCGAACTCCGCGGCACCTGGCCAGGCCGGTGCATAGACGGCGAGCTCACCGGCGGGGAGCCGGTCGGCGAATGCCTGCAGGTAGCTCTGGATGCCGCCGGTGCGGGGCGGGAAGTCGTTGGTCACCAGCAACGTGGGTGGCACGCGCCCGACGCTAGTGGAGGCCCTTGGAGGGCGGTGCTGGTGCGCCCGGCACGGCCGGGGGACGCGGGTGAGAGATCGGGCGGCGGCCGGCTG
>NZ_BAAAUS010000024.1:396540-495108 GCF_039534065.1 Pseudonocardia yunnanensis
TTCCCGGGGAGCGGACGAGGTCTGCTAGAGGCGCCGGGCGCCGCTGAAGGCACCGCTCGACACCGTCTGGTACTTCACGACGTCGCCGGTCTGCGGTGCGTTGATCATCTTTCCGCCGCCCGCGTAGATGCCGACATGGCTCACGGGCGAGTAGTAGAAGACGAGGTCGCCTGGGCGCATGTCGCCCCACGACACCGCCTTGCCGACCCGCGCCTGCTGGCTGCTCGAGCGAGGGAGCGTGACACCCGCCTGCTTGAACGCCCAGCTGGTGAGGCCGGAGCAGTCGTAGCTGCCCGGGCCGCCCGCACCCCACTGGTAGGGCTTGCCGAGCTGGGTGGCCGCCGCTCGGAGCGCCTCGACGCCGACGCCGGTGCCGGTGATCGGTCCCGGCGCGCTCTCCCCCGGGCCGGCGCGGTTGCGCCGTTGCTGCGGCGACAGCCGTTCGAGGAGCTTCTCGGCCTCGTCGATCCGCATCTCGGCGTCTCGCTTGCGGTCCTCGACGTCCTTCTCCGCCTTGGTCGCTTCGTCGGCGGCGGCCTGCGCGCGCTGGACGGCGGCATCGGCCTCGGCCTGGGCCTTGGACGTCTGGTCGACGACGGCCTGCAGCTGCTCGAGAGCGGCCTTGTAGTCGGCCGAGATCGTCTCCAGCGCCGACATCTGATCCAGGAAGTCCTGCGGTGACTTGCTTGCGAGAAACGCGTTGAACTGGTCGAGGCTGCCGCTCTCGAACGTGCCCATGGCCACCGCGTCGAGCTGCTGGCGGTACTGCTCTTCGTTGCCCTTGGCGGCGTCCACGGCCGCCTGCGCGGGCGCTACGGCTTCACGCAGCGTCCCCAGCTCGGCCTGCCGGGCGTCGACGGTGTCCTGGGCCGCGTGCCACTCCTCGGTGAGGGCCTCGGCCTCCCGCTGCACCTGATCGAGCTGCTTCGCGGCGTCAGCGGCGTTGGTGGGGGGCGGTGGGGATGGGGGTGGGGGCTGGGCGCTCGCCGGCCCGGCGCTGAGGACGAGGGCGAGAAGCGAAGCAAGGACGAGGGCTCCGGCCGACGGCGCAGAACGCCTGCGGAGGGCGGGTCGATGTGTGAACCACCGGGACTTCCGACCGCGACCGGATGGGGTACGCCGAGGCGACACCACGCGGATGGATCTCCTCTCGCCACCCGCGTGCTCCCCGATCAGGGGCCCCGAACAACCGATCGGACGAGTACGCGGTGACCTTGCGTCGCCATTCCCTGCGAATGGCTGAACCGCCACAAGGTCTCGCGGAGATTACGGAGATCACCAAAGGCGTCCAAACAGAGGGTCACGGCGTGTCACGCGTTCGAGTGACCACCGGCCGAGTGCAAAGAGCAACCAAACAGGTTCCACAACAGCGTAATGTCACCCAGCGTCACGATCGACCTGTCGCCCATCCGGGCCAGGGAGCGTTCGGCGCGCAGGAACGGCCACCAACCGCAATCTCGGCACGAGACCTTGATCCGCGAGCACATCGAGCGCTCGCCTTTCTGGTGCGTCGAGTTGCAGTTTGGGCGCGCCGGACGGCAGGTTCTCCGCCGCGGATCCGGCCGCTCGTGGGGCAGGCGCACCGAGCAGCACGCCGATCACGCAGTCGCCACAGGCATCGCCGCGAACCGCGCAGCTGTCACAGTCGATGATCATTTCTGCTCCCTCGCCGGTCGGACGTTTCCGATGCCGGCGGACGTTAGGAGCAGCCCCCGACAGTTTCGGGCGAGGAATAGCACTCCAGGGTGATGGAGAAGACGATCGGCGAAGAACGAGAAGGGCGTCAGCCGCGGGCCAACCGACCCAGAAGGATCGCCGACGGCACGGAGTAGGCCCCGCCGCGACGCACGGAGACGACGACCGCCCGGTCCGACGTGGCCACGAGGACGGGCCTGCCCTCCGGCTCGGCCGCCACCAGGTCGCGGATCACGTCGTCGGCCAGTACACCGACGTCGCTGAACAGGACCCGCACGCCGCGGGACCCCCGATGGGGCGCGGAGACGACGCCCGCACCGTCGAACACGACGGTGATCTCCACGCCGGTACGCGCGGCGAGCGCGGCCAGCTGCCCGACCAGCCGCGTGCGCTGGTCGGCCAGTGGCAGTTCGGGGTAGCCCGTCTTGCTGACGTTGTAGCCGTCGACGATCAGGTGCACCGACGGCACGGCGAGCAGCGCGTCGAGGCCGGCGAGCCCGTCGATCGCCGCCCCCCGGTGCGCGGCCTGGGCCCCGGCGACCAGGTCGGCGGGCCGCGGGCCACCACCGCCCAGGGCGAGCTCGCGGCGCAGCCCCGTCAGCGCCCCGCCGAGGGTGTCGATGAGCAGTTCGAGGCGCACCTCGTCGGCCTTGCGGGCCTCGCGCGCGGCTTGCCTCGCCGCCGCCACCTCGGCCGCGGCGCGGTCGGCGCGCCTGCGCTCCGCCTCGGCCCGGCCACGCTCACGGTCGCGCTCCGCCTGTGCCGCGGCGAGCTCGCTCTCCGCCGAGCGGCGCAGCTCCGCGACGACCTGCTCGGCCTCTGCACGGGCGTCGACCGCCGCGCGCAGCCGCGCGCCCTGGTCCGATACCCGGCGCCGCAGCTGCTGGTACTCCGCGTCGCGCTGCTCCCCCGCCTCCCGCGCCTGCGCCCGGGCCTCGGTGAGCTCGGCGCGCAGCCGATCCAGCTCGATGGTGAGCTTGTCCACGCGGGACAGCGCCGCGTCCCGCTCGGCGCGCAGCTCGACGACCTCGCCCCGGCGGGCGGCGGCAGCCACCACGTCGGTGGCCGCCGGGTCGTCGGTCAGCACGGCGGCGGCGGCCGCGGTGAGGGGATCGTCCGCGGCGGCGGTGAGCTCGCCGGGCCGGTGCTCCTCCCACCACGCGATGACCGCGGTGCGGAAGGCGAGCGAGACCGCCAGTTCGGCGGTGAGGGCTGGGGCGCCGAGCTTCGCGCGCTTGGCCGGGGTGAACCGGGCCAGCCTGCGCAGCGACACGGGGACGTCCGCTACGGGCATCGAGCCCACGGCTGCGGCGGCCGTTTCGGCAAGGCGGGCTCGCACGGCGTCCGGGAGCCGTTCCCAGTTCACCGGCTCGGGCACGATCGGGTCACCGGCTGACGCCGAAAGACCGGCCGCGCCGAGCTCGGGCGGCCGGGCGGCATCGTCTGACCCGGACATCGTTCCAGGTTATCCGCGTTCCGCTGGTACCACCCAGCGGTGGCTGCGCGAACACTCGCAGTGATCCGCAGGTTCTGTCGGTCAGTGCCGCTAGCGTCCGCCGCCGTGCCCGGTTCCGTCTCCCCGCAGCTGTCCTTCGACGAACTCGGCACCCCACTACGCGAGGTCACGTTCGTCGTTCTCGACCTGGAGACCACCGGCGGCTCGGCGAACACCGACGCGATCACCGAGATCGGTGCGGTGAAGGTGCGCGGCGGCGAGCACGTCGGGGAGCTCGCCACGCTCGTCGATCCCGGCACCGGCGTCCCGCCGGCCATCGTGGCGCTCACCGGTATCACCACCGCGATGATCTCCGGGGCTCCCCGGCTGCCCGCCGTGCTGCCCACGGTGCTCGAGTTCCTCCGGGGTTCCGTGCTCGTGGCCCACAACGCGCCCTTCGACGCCGGATTCCTGCGTGCCGCATGCGAGCGACACGGCCTCGTGTGGCCACGCCCACCTGTGCTCTGCACCGCGCGCCTGGCCCGTGCCGTTCTCTCGTCCGACGAGGCGCCGAGCGTACGGCTCGGCGCGCTGGCCCAGCTGTTCGGCACCACCACGAAACCCACCCACCGCGCCCTTGCCGACGCCCGCGCCACCGTCGAGGTGCTGCACCGGCTGCTCGAACGGGTGGGCAACCTGGGCGTGCAGAGCCTGGAGGAGCTCCTCGGGCTCGCGCGGGAGTCGGCGCCGCACCGGCCCACGCAGGCGCAGCGGAAGAAGCGGGTGCTGGCGGCCGGGGTGCCGGCAGCACCCGGGGTGTACCTGTTCCGCGGTCCCCGCGACGAGGTGCTCTACGTCGGCACCAGCGGCGACCTGCAACGGCGGGTGCGCAGCTACTTCACCTCGGGTGAGCGCCGCCGCCGCGTGCGCGACATGGTGGCGCTCGCCGAGCGGGTCGACACCGTCGTCTGCGCGCACGCCCTGGAGGCGGCGGTGCGGGAGCTGCGGCTGATCGCGGCCCATCAGCCGCGCTACAACCGCCGCTCCCGCCGTCCCCATCGCGGGTGGTGGGTCACACCTACCGCCGAGGCGTTTCCGCGGCTCTCGGTGGTCACCACGCCCCGCGACGGGGCCGTGGGCCCGTTCGGCTCCCGGCAGGCGGCCGCCGCCGCGCTCGACTCCGTGCTCGACGTGGTGCCCCTGCGGCCGTGCACGCAGCGCATACCGGCGCGTGGGGCGTCGGCGTCGCCCTGTGCCCTGCACGAGCTCGGCAGGTGCGCTGCGCCGTGCGCGGGGCTGCAGACGCCCGAGGAGTACGCCCCCGCCGTTCAGGCGCTGCACGAGCTCATCGACGGCCGGGACGACACGGCGCTCCGCACGATGGCCACTCAGGTCGACGAGCTCGCCGGGCGGGAGCGGTTCGAGGCGGCCGCCCGTGTGCGGGATCGGCTGGCCGGCCTGATCGTGGGGCTCGAACGCGCACAGCGCCTGGCCACACTCGCCGCGCTGCCCGAGGTGGTCGGCGCGCGACCCGACGGCCGTGGGGGCTGGGAGATCGCGGTGCTGCGGTTCGGCAGGCTGGCCGCCGCAGGCGTGGCCCGCCGGGGCGTCGCCCCCATGCCCGTGATCGACGCGCTGCGGCTCGGAGCCCAGATCGTGCTCGCGGAGCCCGGGCCGTTGCGGGGTGCGCCCGCCGAGGAGGTGCGCCTGCTGCACCGCTGGCTCACCACGGGCGGCACCCGGCTGGTCCACGCCGAACCGCCCTGGGCCGAGCCCGCTCACGGCGCGGCACGCTGGAGCGAGTGGGCCGAGCGGGCGCGGCCCGTGGAGGTCCGGGTGGACTAAGGTCCCGATCAGCCGACCTACTCGAGGAGCCTTCGTGATCACCGCGATCGTCATGGTGCACACCGCTGCCGACCGGATCCCGGAGACCGCACAGGCCATCGCCGATCTCGACGGCGTGAGCGAGGTCTACTCGTGCGCGGGCGACGTCGACCTCATCGCGGTGGTCAAGGTCCCCGAGCACGACCAGCTCGCCGACGTGATCGCCGGTCGGCTCAGCAAGATCGAGGGCGTGCGGCGCACCGACACCCACATCGCCTTCCGCTCGTACTCACGCGCCGACACCGAGGCCACCTTCTCGGTGGGCCTCGACTAGCGAACGCAGGGTCAGGCTCGCAACGACGTCGAGAACTCGGCCCAGCGCTGCAGCAGGCGCTCGGCGGCTCCCGAATCGATCGCCTCCGCCACGCGCTCCAGCGCCGCGGGGAACGCCTCGGCCAGCCGGGCGGGCGGCCCGTCGAAGGCGACGACCGCCGCTGCCGCGTTCAGCAGCACCGCGGAGCGCACCGGACCGGGCTCGCCCGCGACGAGCGCACGGAACACGCCGGCGTTGACCTCCGCGGAGCCGCCACGTAGGTCCTCCCTGGTGGCGGGGGCGATGCCGAAGGCCTGCGCGTCGAGGGTCTCGGTGCGCACCTCTCCACCGGTGGCGACCCACACCGTGCTGGTGGTCGTGGTGGTCAGCTCGTCGAGCCCGTCGTCGCCGCGCACCACGAGCGCGCACGCCCCGCGCCCGGCGAACACCTCGGCGAGCACCGGGGCGAGCCGGGGGTCCGCACAACCGACGAGTGCGGCGAGCGGCTGGGCCGGGTTCGTCAGCGGGCCGAGCACGTTCATCGCGGTGGGTACGCCCAGCTCTCGGCGCGGACCGGCGGTGTGCCGGAAGCTCGGGTGGAAGACGGGCGCGAAGCAGAACCCGATGCCGACCTCGGCCACGCAGGCGGCGACCCCGTCCGGAGGCAGGTCGACGGCCACGCCGAGCGCCTCGAGCACGTCGGCAGCCCCGCTCGCGGACGACGCAGCACGGTTGCCGTGCTTGACGACCGGCACGCCGGCCGCGGCGACGACGACGGCCGCCATCGAGGAGATGTTCACCGTGTGCGCCTGGTCGCCCCCGGTGCCGACCACGTCGACGGCAGGTCCCGGAACCACGACGCGCCGGGCGTGCCGCAGCATCGTCTCGGCCAGCCCGGAGATCTCCGCAGCGGTCTCGCCCTTGGCCCGCAGCGCCACGAGGAACCCGGCGAGCTGCGCGGGTGTGGCCTCGCCCGAGAGAACCCGGTCCATCACCCACGACGTGTCACCCGCCCCGAGGTGCTCGCCGCGGAGCAGCCTGCCGAGGATGCCGGACCAGGTGAGAGGGGTGTCGTCAGCCACGGATCGCAGTGTCTAGTGCGGTGGACCGGCGCAGGACGTCGGCCACCGTCTCGGCGGCGGTGAGCGGGTCGAGCGGGTGAACCAGCACGGCGTCGGCCTGCGACCAGGTGGCGAGCCACCGGTCGTCGTGCCTGCGCAGCGTGACGATGATCGGCGGGCAGTCGTCGATCTCGTTCTTCAGCTGGCGCGAGAGGCCCATGCCCCCGGTGGGCTGCGCCTCGCCGTCGAGGATGGCGAGGTCGATGTCGCCCGCATCGGCCGCGGCAAGCACCTGGGCGATGCCTTCGGCCTCGACGAACCGCACCCGGCCGAGGTCGGGCGCGGGGCGCCGACCGATGGCCATGATGACGGATTCGCGTACCTCAGGGCGGTGGCTGAACACCAGCACGGTCAGGGTCGGGCGCGCGACAGGGCTGCTCACGCTGGGAAACTGTAGTGCCGCGCTCCGGAACATCTGGCAGGTGCCGCCCGTTCAGCCACCAAACCGTGACTGACGCCGCGGGTATCCCGACAAGCTGTAGAAGTTGGTCCGGGGTAATAATGCCCGGGTGACGACAGCGGCTCCCAGCATCAGCGCGCGCATCCACTCGCTGAACCGCCCCAACCTGGTCAGCGTTGGCACCATCGTCTGGTTGTCCAGCGAGCTGATGTTCTTCGCCGGGCTGTTCGCGATCTACTTCACCGCCCGGGCCCAGAACCCGCCCGGGCTGTCGTGGCCGCCTCCCCCCACGCACCTGGACGTGCCGTACGCCCTCGTGGTGACGATCGTCCTGGTGTCGTCGTCGTTCACATGCCAGTTCGGGGTGTTCGCCGCGGAGCGGGGCGACGTGTTCGGGCTGCGCCGCTGGTACCTGCTGACGCTGATCATGGGGGCGATCTTCCTCGGCGGTCAGGCCTACGAGTACTGGAACCTCGTACACGAGGGCACCACGATCTCCTCGGACGCCTACGGCACGGTCTTCTACCTGACCACCGGCTTCCACGGGCTGCACGTCACCGGCGGGCTCATCGCCTTCATCTTCCTGATCATCCGCACCAAGCTCAGCAAGTTCACTCCGCAACAGGCCACCGCAGCGATCGTCGTGTCGTACTACTGGCACTTCGTCGACGTGGTGTGGATCGGCCTGTTCGCCGTCATCTACTTCATCCGCTGACCGACGAGGGCTGGACGACGCAGACGTGACCACCACACCTTCCTCGAAGCGCCTCCGAGGCCCGCGCAGCCGCTTCCGCCGCCGCATCGCAGGCGTGCTCGCGCTGGGCATCGGCCTGCTGGTCGTCGGCGGCCTCTACACCACTTTCTCGCCGCAGCCCCAGGTAGCGATCGCGCAGCCGAACGACGCCGCGCTGGTCGCACAGGGGCAGGAGCTCTACAACTCCCACTGCATCACCTGCCACGGAGCCAACCTGCAGGGCGTGCAGGACCGCGGCCCCAGCCTGATCGGCGTCGGCGACGCGGCCGCCTACTTCCAGGTGTCGACCGGCCGCATGCCGCTGGCCCGCCAGGAGGCGCAGGCCGAGCGCAAGCCCCCGCTGCAGGAGTTCGACCCGAGCACACCCGAGGGCGCCGAGAACCTGAACGCACTGGGTGCCTTCGTGGAGTCCCACGGCGGCGGCCCCACGCGGCCGGCGGATTCGGGCGCCGCCCTGCGTGGCCCCGACACCGCGCGCGGCGGCGAGCTGTTCCGGCTCAACTGCGCCTCGTGCCACAACTTCACCGGCCGCGGCGGCGCGCTGACCTCGGGCAAGTACGCCCCGACGCTCGACCCGGCCACCGAGACGGACATCTACACGGCGATGCTCAGTGGGCCGCAGAACATGCCGAAGTTCTCCGACCGGCAGCTCTCGCCCGAGGAGAAGAAGGACATCATCGGCTACATCAAGTCGGTCACCGACGGCCACAACAACCCCGGCGGCGACCCGCTGGGCGGCATCGGGCCGGTTTCTGAAGGTTTGATCGCGTTCATCGTCGGCCTGGCCGCGATGATCGGATTCGCACTGTGGCTGGGAGCCAAGTCATGACCACCTCGCGGCAGGATCCGCCGACGCCGGGCACGGAGCACCCGCAGCGACGCACCCCCACCACCACCGAGGTGGAGGAGATGAGCCTCGAGCAGCGCGCCCGCCTGGCTGCCGAGCTCGACGACGTCGAGATCGTCCACAACCAGCCGAAGTTCCCGATCCCGGGCACGCGCGCCGAGAAGCGGGCCGAACGCTCCGTCGCCATGTGGTTCGCGATCTCCGCGGTCGCCGGGGCCGCGTTCTTCGCGGCCTTCATCTGGTGGCCCTACCAGTACAAGGCGCCCGGCGACCCCGGCTACTCGCTCTACACGCTCTACACGCCGGTCGTCGGGGCCACCTTCGGCATCGCGGTGCTGGCGCTGGGCATCGCGGTCATCGCGTACGTGAAGAAGTTCTTCCCCGACGAGGTGTCGGTGCAGCAGCGCCACGACGGTGCCTCCGACGACGTGGCGCGCCTGACCGTGCTGGCCCAGCTCACCAAGGCAGGCCAGGACACGGGCATCGCGAGGCGCAAGCTGATCATCCGCGCTGCGGGTGCCGCGGCCGGCCTCTTCGGCCTCGGGCTCACCGTCGCGGCGATCGGCCCGCTGGTCCGCAACCCGTGGAAGGAAGGCCCCAACTCCCCGCTGTGGGTGACCGGGTGGAAGTCGGTGCACGGCGAGACGGTCTACCTGCGCCGGGACACCGGTAACCCGGACGAGATCTCGCTGGTTCGCGCGGAGGACCAGGCTGCCGGCTCGATGGAGACCGTCTTCCCGTTCCGGGAGGAGGAGCGGGGCCACCCCGAGGCGCTGCAGGCAGCTCTGCGGGCTCCCGACACCCCCACGATGCTGATCCGGTTCCGTCCCGGCACCCAGGTCACCCAGGGCCCGGGCACGGAGAACTACCACTACGGCGACTACTACGCCTACTCGAAGATCTGCACGCACCTGGGCTGCCCGGCATCGCTCTACGAGGCGCAGACACAGCGGATCCTCTGCCCGTGCCACCAGTCGCAGTTCCTCGCGACGGATCATGCGACGCCGATTTTCGGTCCCGCGACACGCGCGCTGCCCCAACTTCCGATTACCGTGAACGACGAGGGTTACCTCGTCGCCACGGGTGACTTCAACGAGCCAGTCGGTCCGGCGTTCTGGGAGCTGAGATCATGAGCGCGATCACCACGCCCACCAGCTCGGCTGGTGGGCTGCAAGCGAAGGGCGCCGAGGCCCTCGACGAGTTGGACCAGCGCTTTCACCCGGCAGCGGGAATGCGCAAGCAGTTCAACAAGGTCTTCCCGACCCACTGGTCGTTCATGCTCGGTGAGGTCGCCCTCTACAGCTTCATCGTCCTGCTGCTC
This sequence comes from Pseudonocardia yunnanensis, assembly GCF_039534065.1. Taxonomy (NCBI): domain Bacteria; kingdom Bacillati; phylum Actinomycetota; class Actinomycetes; order Pseudonocardiales; family Pseudonocardiaceae; genus Pseudonocardia; species Pseudonocardia yunnanensis. The sequence goes on from NZ_BAAAUS010000024.1 coordinate 406,251, forward strand.
TCGGGCACCTATCTCGCGCTGTTCTTCGACCCGTCGATGACCGAGGTCACCTACAACGGCGTGTTCGACAACCTGCGCGGCGTGCACATGAGCCGCGCGTACGAGAGCGCGCTCGACATCTCGTTCCAGGTGCGCGGCGGCCTGTTCGTCCGGCAGGTGCACCACTGGGCGGCCCTGCTGTTCATGGCCGCGATGGTCGCCCACATGTGCCGCACGTTCTTCACCGGCGCGTTCCGCAAGCCGCGTGAGACGAACTGGATCATCGGCGTCCTGCTGCTGTTCCTCGGCTTCATGGAGGGCTTCAGCGGCTACTCGCTCCCCGACGACCTGCTCTCGGGCACGGGGCTGCGGATCGCGTCCGGGTTCATCCTGGCGGTGCCGGTGATCGGCACCTGGACGCAGTTCGCGCTGTTCGGTGGTGAGTTCCCGGGTATCGAGATCATCCCGCGGCTCTACATCGTCCACGTGCTGCTGATCCCGGGCATCCTGCTCGCGCTGATCGCGGTGCACGTCGGCCTGGTCTGGTACCAGAAGCACACCCAGTTCCCCGGCCCCGGCCGCACCGAAAAGAACGTGGTGGGAGTCCGGATCCTCCCGGCGTTCGCGGCGAAGGGCGGCGCGTTCTTCGCCGTCACCGTCGGTGTCCTCGGGATCATGGGCGGGGTGTTCCAGATCAACCCGATCTGGAACTTCGGCCCGTACAACCCCTCGCACATCTCCGCCGGTTCCCAGCCGGACTGGTACGTGCTCTTCACGGAGGGGATGCTGCGGATCTTCCCGCCGTGGAACATCGCCATCGGCGACTACACGATCCCGCCGGCGTTCTGGGCCAGTCCCGCGTTCCTTCCGGTGCTCTACGTGCTTGCCGGCGCCTACCCGGCGATCGAGCGTCACTTCACGAAGGACAACGCGCTGCACAACTTGCTGCAGCGGCCCCGGGACGTGCCCGTGCGCACCTCGCTCGGCGCCATGGCGATCGCGTTCTACACGCTGCTGGTTCTCTGCGGCAGCAACGACCTGATCGCGTACTTCTTCGACATCTCGCTCAACGCCACCACGTGGGCAGGCCGGATCGGCGTCCTGGTCGTTCCGCCGATCGTCTACTACGTGACGTACCGGATCTGCATCGGTCTGCAGCGCTCCGACCGGGCGGTGCTCGAACACGGCATCGAGACCGGCATCATCAAGCGGCTCCCGCACGGTGAGTTCATCGAGGTGCACCAGCCGCTCGCCGGTGTGGACAGCCACGGCCACCCCATCCCGCTGGAGTACCAGGGGGCGCCGGTGCCGAAGCGGATGAACCAGCTGGGCATGGGTGGCTCACCCCGTCCGGGCTCGTTGCTCACTCCCGACCCGGTCGAGGAGACACTGGCGCTGGAGCAGGCGCGGGCAGACGGAGCCGCCGCCGAGGCGGCCGAGGCCGCAGAGCGCAACGGCGGCAGCAGCAACGGCCACGGTGCGAGCCAGGCACGCAGCGAGGAGCGCAAGGCCCTCACGGGCTCGCCCGACTCGGGGCGGCACGCGTCCGACTGAGACAGCTGGGCGCCACCGAGCGCACTGCACCACCCAGGGGAGGGCCCCGCCGGAACATCGGCGGGGCCCTCCCCTCGTTCCGAGGCTCGGCACGGTCGGCTGCAAGAGAGAACGGGCCGCCGCCTCCGGGCGGCATGCGACCGCGCCTTCGTCGGCCGGTCCGAGCAGCTCGCCCTGTTCCTCGCGGCGCTGGACGGCGACCCTGCCTCCCCCACGGTGTTCTACCTGCACGGTCCCGGCGGTGGGCGATCCGCAGGCCCGCACCTCTGGTCTGGGGGATCTACCGCGCCGCAGCCCCGCCCGAGCTGCTGATCTCCCCGGCCGCCGACTTCCCGATGCTGAACCGGGGCGTCATACGGAGCCACCTTCCGCTCCCCGCCAACACGGCGAGGAACAGCAGCAGGTAGGTGTCAGGCTGCAGTGAGATCAGACCGGTGCTCGGGATCGGCCCGACACCGGGCCCGGGAAGGGCCGTGACCACGGCGAACGTGCAGGCGAGCACACCGATCAGCAGCGCTACGGCGGCCGGGTGGCCCGCCATCGCACGGTGGGCGAGCAGCACCAGCAGCGGCACGACCCACACCCAGTGGTGCGACCAGGCGAACGGCGCCAGCGCTGCCGAGGCGAGGCCGCACAGCGTCAGCGCGAGCACCTCCTCGCCGGCCCGGTGGGCCCGCACCGCCACCCACACCGTCAAGGCACCGAGCACCAGGGCACCGACGAGCCAGGGCAGTATCGCGTGGCTGCCGAGCCGCGCGAGCAGGCCGTTCAACGAATGGTTTGCGGCGCTCGCGACGCCCGAGATCCGATCGGCATCGGCGAACGTGCCGTCGAACCAGTAGGCGGCGGAGTTGGCGGGCGCGACGAGGAAGCCGATCCCGGCGGCCGCGGCGAACGCACCGGAAGCGGTGGCCGCGGCCCGCCTCCGGCCGGTGAACAGCAGGTAGGCGACGAAGACCAGCGGCGTCAGCTTGACCGCCGCGGCGACGCCGACACCCACCCCGCGCCACCGGCTGTCACGGCGTCCGAGCAGGTCGGCCACCACCACAGCGAGGAGAACGATGTTGATCTGACCGAGGTAGAGGGTGGTGCGCACCGGGTCCAGGCAGGTCGCGAGCGCGGTGAGCAGCAGCGTCGCCCGGAACGCCGAACCGGCGGGCACGCCGACGCTGCGCGCGCACCGGTGCACGACGAAGCCCAGCAAGCCCAGCCCCGCGGCCGTCCAGACGACCTTGAGCACGCCGAGCGGCAGCAGCGCCAGTGGAGCGAGCACCGCAGCCGCGAACGGCGGATAGACGAACGGCAGGTCCAGAAGCACGCCGCCGGCATAGAGCGGCTCGCCGTGCAGCACGTGCTCCCCGCCGGCCCGGTACACCTGCAGGTCGATCATGAGCAGATGCGCTGCCGGCCACAGCGCGAGCACGACGACCTGCCCGACGAGCGCCACCCCGACCCCGGCCACGCCCCACCGCAGCCGCCGCCGCCCGCGCACAGCCGGGTCGGGCGTCAGCGTTGTCCCCATCGGCCCCCCGGTGCTCGTCCTCACCGAGGCTAACGAGAGCGTGCCGAGGTACTGCGGCGGGCACACCGCCGGGTGAGTCATGCTCGCTGTACCGCACGTGGCGCCGCGAGCCACCCGAGGAGACGGAGAGCGGATGAAGGTCGACGCGATGTTGCAGGGCACGGGCCTGGCGGAGCTCGCCGAGGAGGCGCGGAAGCGCGAGGACGGCGGGTACGACGGCCTGTGGAGCTTCGAGGGCCCACACGACCCGTTCCTCCCGCTGGTGCCGGTCGCCGAGCACACGTCCCGGATCGCGGTGGGCACGGCGATCGCCGTGGCCTTCGCCCGCAACCCGATGAGCACCGCCTACGTCGCGCACGACCTCCAGGTGCACTCGCAAGGCCGCTTCCTCCTCGGGCTGGGCAGCCAGGTTCGGCCCCACATCGAGCGCCGCTTCGCGATGACGTGGAGCCACCCGGCGCCGCGGATGCGGGAGTTCGTGCAGGCCATGCGGGCCATCTGGGCTGCCTGGAACGACGGGGAGCGCCTGAACTTCCGCGGCGACTTCTACTCCCACACGCTCATGACCCCGTTCTTCTCCCCCGCCCCGAGCCCCTGGGGGCCGCCCAAGGTCTACATCGCGGCGGTCGGCGAGCACATGACGCGCGCCGCGGGCGAGGTCTGCGACGGCGTGCTGCCCCACGGCTTCACGACCGAGCGCTACATGCGCGAGGTCACCGTCCCGATCCTGCAGGAGGGCCTCACCGCGTCCGGACGCACGCTCGCCGACTTCTCGATCAGCTTCTCCGGCCTCGTCGTGAGCGGGCGGAACGAGGAGGAGATCGCGGCGGCCACGCGAGGGGTGAAGGAGCAGATCGCGTTCTACGGCAGCACCCCCTCCTACCGGAAGGTGCTCGACCTGCACGGGTGGGGCGAGCTGGGCGTCGAGCTCAACCGGCTCTCGCGCGGCACCGACGACGCCCGCTGGCGGCAGATGGGCGAGCTCATCGACGACGACGTGCTGAACGCCTTCGCCGTGGTCGCCGAACCGGACCAGCTCGGACCCGCGCTCCTGAAGCGGTTCGGCGACATCGTCGATCGGTTCACCTTCTACGCGCCGTACCAGCACGCCGACGACCTGTTCGTCCCGGCGATCGAGAAGCTGCGCGCGGCGAGCTGACTGATCGCTAGCGTGATTCCGGCACAGGAACAGCCACGACGTCCAGGCCCGTGATCCCGACGAAGTCGACTGGGTTGCAGGTGTGGAGAGGGAGATCATTGGCGATCGCCACCGCCGCGATCAGTGCGTCGTATGCCCGTGCCTGGGGCTTCCGACCGGCCGACCGGAGGGAGGAGGCGACCCGGCCGAAGGCACGGGCGGCCCGCGCATCGAACGCGAGCGGTTCGAAGTCGGACTCAGCCTGCTGGAGGACGGACTGGCGGGCGGCCCGCTCATCGTCAGTTGTGGCCACCAAGGGGCCGACGGAGAGCTCGGCCAGCGTGATCGTCGAGATCAGCGGCTCTTCAGGCAGGCCTCGCTCGCTGCGCAGGAGCGGGAGTGCAATCACTGTGGTGGTGTCCAACAAGCCGCGTCCGTCACCCGTTGTCACAGTGTCGGATCCAGTACCGCATCGACGTCCGCACGAAACGCGACCCTGTCGACGACCGGCACGCCACGCCAGCGGGCGAGCAGGGACGTCGCACTGAGCCGAGGTCGCGGCAGCGGGCGCAGTTCGCCCACCGGAACCCCGTCCCGGGTGACGACGACAGTCTCTCCCCGCTCCACGCGGTGCAGGACATCGCCCCCGTGGTTGCGCAGCTCCCGGATGGTCACCTCGTCCACCACAAGACTGTATCACCGGTGATACATGGAGGGCGTTCCGCCCGCAACGACCAGATCACGATCGGGCCAGATTTGTGCCTCGACGCTGCGAATGGGGAATGAAACCGGGACCATCCGATCTCTCACCTCCCGCGGAAGGACGCGCCATGCTCGCGATCATCGCCGCAGTCTTGTTCGGTCTCGCCCTCATCTTCGAGCTCGCCGGCATCTCGCTCGACATCGTCACCGGCCAGGTGCTGCTGACGGCCGGCCTGCTCTGTGTCGCACTGCACCTCGCGGGGGTGGGCGCGCGCACGAGCTGGCGCGCTCGCCGCTGAGCCGCGCCCGCGAAGACAGCACGCTGACCGTACGAGCGGCACTCTTGTCCGGAGCTATCGGATGAGGGTGCCGCTCGTCCGGTGCGCTCTCCGAGCTGGGTAACCCTGTTGCCCCGTGCCCGCTCTGCGGACAAGCTGCGGCGGTGGGGGCACGGGGGGCGCCGCTCGGCGGTGGGTTCACGCGGCTGTGGACGGCGAACGCGGTCTCGAACATCGGCGACGGGGTGGTCCTCGCGGCCGGCCCGCTGTTGCTGGCGTCGCTGACCGATGATCCGGCGCTGGTGGCCGGCGCGATCTTCGTCCAGCAGCTCCCGTGGCTGCTCTTCGCGCTGCCTGCCGGGGTCGTCGTGGACCGGCTGGACCGCCGCAGGCTGGTGGTCCTGGTCAACGTCGTGCGCGCCGTCGTCATCGGCGCGCTCGCGGCGGCCGTCGGGACCGGCGTGGTCACCGTGGCGCTCGTGTACGCCGCGCTCTTCGTGATCGGCTCGATGGAGACGTTGGCCGACAGCGCGAGCACGGCCCTGCTGCCCGCCGTGGTGGCGCCCGAGCAGCTGCCACGCGCCAACGCCCGCCTGATGGCCGCGCAGCTCGTCGGTAACCGGCTAGTGGCTCCACCGCTCGGCGCCGCGCTGTTCGTGGTGGCCGCCGCGGTGCCGTTCGGCCTCAACGCGGCCACCTTCCTGGTCGCGGCCCTGCTCATCGCCACGCTGCGGCGGAGCATGCCGGCGCGCGAGAAGCCCGCGAGTCCGGCCCGGCCGATGCTGCGCGACATCGCCACCGGCCTGCGGGCTCTCCTCGGTCACCCGGTGCTGCGGCTGCTCGCCCTCTGCCTGTGCCTGATGAACGTCACGCTCACCGGCGCCTTCTCGATCCTCGTGCTCTACGCCCGCGAGCGGCTGGGGCTCGACGAGATCGGCTTCGGGTTGTTGCTCGCGGCGAGCGCCGTCGGCGGGCTCGCCGGTTCGCTGGTCGCCGCCCGGCTGCTGGAGCGGTTCGGCGCCTCGCTCCTGTTGCGGGTGGGGCTCGTGATCGAGACCTCCACGCACTTGTCGCTCGCTCTGGCCCGCGCCCCCTGGGTGGCGGTCGCGACGATGGCCGTGTTCGGCGCGCACGCGAGCCTCTGGAATGTGATCACCCTGTCCTGGCGCCAGCGTGTGGTTCCCGACGCGCTACGCGGGCGCGTCAACAGCGTGTACTTCCTCTTCGCCGTCGGGGGATCGGCCCTCGGCGCGCTGGCCGGTGGGCTCGCCGCCCGCGGCTTGGGGGTCACAGCGCCCTTCTGGATCGCGTTCGCGGGCATGGCCGCGCTGACGGTCACGGCGTGGCGACTGTTCAGCGCGGCCCGGCTCGACGAGCAGCACCAGGCTCCGCTCGTGGTGACCTGAGCGGCCGTCAGGCCTCGTCGCGCCAGCTGTGCCTCGGCTCGAACCCGAGCACCCTGCGGGCCTTGTCGATGGACAGCATCGTCTCGTGCTCGCCCAGCTCCCGGGTGACGGAGACGCCGGGGTAGACCTCGCCGGCGAGGTCGGCGCTGCGGCGCGACATGACCGTGTCGGCGTTGGCGATCACGAAGACGTCCACGCCGGTGGCCTGGTGCTCCAGCGCCAGCCGCACCGCCTGCGCCCCGTCACGACCGTCGATGTAGCCCCACAGGTTCCACCGCCGGAGCGCGGGATCGGCATCGAATCCGGGGAACCTGGCGTAGTCGCCAGGGTCCATCACGTTGGAGAACCGCAGTCCGATCATCTTCAGGTCCGGCACCCATCGGGTGAAATGCCGGGCCATCTCCTCCTCGAGGCTCTTGACCAACGAGTAGGTGCTCTCCGGCCGCACCGGGTACTCCTCGTCCACCGGGATGTAGGGCGGCGGTGTGTCGAACGGCAGCCCGAGCACGGTCTCGCTGGACGCCCAGACGATGTTGCGGATCCCCGCGGTGCGCGCGGCGGCGAACACGTTGTAGGTGGCGGTGATGTTGTTGGCGAAGGTGGTGGCGTTGGTGGCGAGCCCCGGTGCCGGGATCGCCGCGAGGTGCACCACCGCGTCCACACCGTCGTGCCGGCTGTCGACGCCGGTCAACGCCTCGAGGACCTGTCCGTGGTCGGTGAGGTCCACCCGCACTGCGGCCGCTGCGGGCGAATCGGGATCGGGCACGCGGTCGAGGGCGACCACGCGATAGCCGTGGTCCTGCAGGTCACGCACCACGTGCCGGCCCAGCTTGCCGCTGCTTCCGGTGACGGCGACGGTCGTCATAAGGCTTCCTCCAGGTCGGGGGGCGAACGCCGGGAGGAGGAGCGATGAACACTCCCGGCGGCTACCGCAACTGTTACCACCTCATCGAGGCCCATCGAGCAGGGCGCGTGGAGATCACCGGAACACCGCGCTAGAGTCGTCCCCATGCGTACCGCCGTCATCCTCGACACGGCCGTACGTCTGCGCGTCGGCTGAGCCAGGCCGCCGGCGCGCCGTCTCTCCCCTTTTCCTTTCCGAGGCCTGGCTCGGGTCCCCGTACCCCAAACGGAACCCCTGGAGCTACAAAATGACCGTTATCGGCCATTCCCCCCGCACGGCCTGGGCACCCCGCCTGCAGCGCCGTCTCGAGATCGTCACCACCGGCGGCATGGACGGTGTCCTGCGCATCGGCGCTGCGCTTCGCGCGTGCGGCTTCCCCGTCCGTGACTTCACGGTCGAGGTCCGCGACGGCGTCCCTTACAGCTCGGTCACCTGCACCGTCTCGGTCACCAGCGACGAGTCGGCCACCTTCGAGAAGCAGATGGGAGACGTCCCGGCGGTCGTGTCGGTGGCACCCTGCTGACCCACCCGCAGCACTAGAAGAACTCGGGGCGCACGTCGAGGGTGGTGCGGTCCAGGTCGGCCAGCAGCGCGAACTGCGGGCCGGTCCGCGGCAGCTCGTAGCGGAAGAAGTACCGTGCCGCCGCCCGCTTGCCCTCGGCGAAGTCGTCCTCACGTGAACCGGTGGCCAGCAGCTGCTCCAGCCACATCCAGGCCACCACCACGTGACCGACAGCCTCGAGGTAGATCGAGGAGTTGGCCAGGGTCACGGCGGGGTCCCCAGCGTTCCACAGCGTGGTCGTGACCTCCCCGACCCGGGCCGCGGCGGTGGCGAGGGCGTCGGAGTAGGACGTAGGCTCGCCCCCCGCCGCCCTGGCCTTGCCCGCCGTCTCGGTGATCGTCTCCAGCAGGAGGGTGAGCCCGGCGCCGCCGTCCATCACGACCTTGCGACCCAGCAGGTCCAGGCCGTGGATGCCGTGGGTGCCCTCATGGATCGCGTTGAGCCGGTTGTCGCGGTAGAGCTGCTCGACGGCGTACTCCCGCGTGTAGCCGTACCCGCCGTGCACCTGGATCGCCAGGTCGTTGCCGTGCAGGCACCACTGCGATGGCCAGCTCTTCGCGATCGGCGTGAGCACGTCGAGCAGCAGGTGCGCCCTGGACCGCTCCTCCGGCGTCGCTGCCGTGCGCTCCTCGTCGAGGAGCCGGGCGCAGTACAGGACCAGCGCCAGCGCCCCCTCGGCGTACGACTTCTGCGCGAGCAACATCCGGGCGACGTCGGGGTGCTCGATGATCGGGATCTGAGGTGCGCCGGGATCCTTCGCGCCGAGCGGCCTGCCCTGCGTGCGGGTGCGCGCGTAGTCCAGGGCGTGCAGGTAGCCGCTGTACCCGAGGGCGGTCGCTCCCCCGCCGACGCCGACACGCGCCTCGTTCATCATGTGGAACATGTAGGTGAGGCCGTGGTGCGGCTCGCCCACCAGGTACCCCACGGCCCCGGGCTCCCCGCCGGGCGTGTGCCGGCCCTCGCCGAAGTTCAACAGGGTGTTCACGGTGCCGCGGTAGCCCATCTTGTGGTTCACCCCGGCCAGCGCCACGTCGTTGCGCCCACCGCGCGAGCCGTCCGCACCGACCAGGAACCGTGGGACGACGAACAGCGAGATGCCCTTCACCCCCTGCGGGCCACCTGCGATCTTGGCCAGCACCAGGTGGACGATGTTCTCGCCCATCTCGTGGTCACCCGCGGAGATCCACATCTTGTTGCCGGACAGCCGGTAGGTGCCGTCGTCGCGAGGCTCGGCACGCGTGGTGATGTCCGCGAGCGAGGACCCCGCCTGCGGCTCCGACAGGCACATCGTCGCGAACCAGCGGCCCTCGACCATCGGCGGGACGAACGTCTTCACCTGCTCCGGGCTTCCATGAGCCATCAGCAGGTTCGCCCCGGCAACGGTGAGGAACGGGTAGGCCGCCGTGCCGATGTTCGCGGCCAGGAACCACAGCGAGCAGGCCTGGGCGACGGTCTGTGGCAGCTGCATGCCACCGACCGACTCGTCCATCCCGGCCCCGACGAAGCCCGCCTCGCCGTACACCCGCAGCGCCTCGCCCACCTCCGGGATCATGTGGACACGCTCGCCGTCGAACCGGGGCTCGTCGAGGTCGGCCGCCCGGTTGTGCGGGGCGAAGTGCTTCGCCGCCACCTGCTCGGAGAGGTCCAGCACGGCGTCGAACGTCGTGCGGGAGTGGTCGGCGAAGCGCGGCCGGGCGGTCAGCGACTCGACGTCGAGCCAGTCGTAGAGCAGGAAGTCCAGGTCCCGACGCGACAGCAGCAATGAGCGCACACCGGAGGCTAACTCCGATCAGGAAGTGCGCGCCCCGTGCGCGGCCTCGAGCATGTCTGCGAGGTCGGCCACCTTGACGCGCTCCGCGCCGCGCAGACCACCGCGGCGGACCTCCTCCGCGTCCAGGCGCAACCAGCCCGTCCAGTCGACAGGGCGGATCCCGTAGGACGCCAATGCCGCCCGGAACGCCTCCGGCTCGGGGTGCGCGGGCATGGGCAGCCCGGGCAGGTCGGCCAGGATCGCCTCGACCGTCTCGGAAGCGTCGGACTTGTTCGTGCCGATCACGCCCGTCGGGCCGCGCTTGATCCACCCCGTGACGTACGCACCGGGCACCTGCTCGCCGTCGCGCATGACGCGGCCGCCGTCGTTCGGCACGGTGCCGGTGCGGGCATCGAACGGGAGCCCTTCGATCGGCTCCCCGTCGTAGCCGATGGCGCGCACGACGAGCCCGGCGTCGAAGGTCTCCTCCTCGCCGGTGGCGACCACCCGGCCGTCGGCGTCGATCTTGTTGCGCTCCACGACGACGGCGCTCACCCTGCCGTCCACACCGACCAGGCGCACCGGGCTGCGCAGGAACCGCAGATGGATCCGCCGCGGCTTGCCGGTGGTCCCGCGAGCGGCCCACTCCCGGAGCATGTCCAGGTTCTGCCGCTGGCGCCTGTCCTCCGGCTCCTCGACGCCTTCGGCGAGCAGCCCGTCGTCGTGGACGACCACGTCGGCGTTGTGGAGCTCGCCGATCTGGCGCAGCTCGGCGGGCGTGAAGCGGACGTGCTGCGGGCCCCGGCGGATCAGGACGTGGACGTCACGCACGGCGCTGTCACGCAGTGCGCTCAGCACCGGCTCGGGAACGTCGGTCTCGGCCATCTCGTCGGCCGTCTTGGCCAGCACGCGCGCCACGTCGAGAGCCACGTTGCCCGCGCCGACGACGGCGACGCCGGGGCGGTCGAGCACCGGCTGCAGCTCCACACGGTCGGGGTGGCCGCAGTACCAGCTCACGAACGCGCCCGAGCCGAGCGAGCCCGCAAGGTCCTCGCCCGGCACCCCGAGGTGCCGATCCACCGAGCTGCCCGTGGCGTGGACGACCGCGTGGAAATGCTCGCGCACCACGTCCAGCGGTATGCCGCCGTCGCCCACCCGCACCCCGCCCAGGAACTCGACGTGAGCCGGGTCGAACGGCTTCTGCAATACCCGGATGACCGACTTCATCTTCACGTGGTCGGGCGCGACGCCGTAACGCACCAGCCCGTACGGCGCGGGTAGTCGATCCAGCACCTCGACGCTCACCGGCTCGCCGGACGCGAGGAGAGCGGCCGCGGCGTACAGGCCGGACGGCCCGGCTCCGATCACCGCGACCCGCGCCTGTCCCTGCTGCATGAGCTCATCTCCCATGATGGTCCTAGGTCGATCCTGCCACTCCGGGGCGATCCGGACTTGGTTCAGCGCGCCACATCACCGACCTCGGTACCGCATCGGGGCCCGTCATCTCGACGGTCCCGCGGCCCTGGCGTCGACCACCTGACCGGCGATCTCTCCCGGTCGTCGGACGGTGTTGCAGGGGCGCAAGAGACCCGACGCGACATTCGACTGTGACGTGCACGACAAACGTCCCAACCGTCACCCTTCATCCGTTCGGCGCAACGAGGGCGACATATATCCGGGCTACCCTCCGGGCTCGTGGACCGCAGTAGGGCCGGCGAACCTCTCGGCAAGCCCGTACTCGTGGAGCTGTCTCACGCGATCGAGCAGTTCGCCCTCGCAGCCGTCCCCGGTGAGCCGCTGATCGTCATCGCGATGTTCCAGAAGCACTCCTACTTCCAGCGAGAGCTGCCCGTTTACCGGAAGATCGCGTCGGCCGGTGCCATCACGGTCGTCGGGATGGCCGAGGAGATCCCGCCTCAGCTGCCCCGCGGGCTCCATCTCGCGCTGGCGCCGGCGGCGGGGCCACTGGCCCGCGAGTGGAGCGTCACCGTGCTCGGGCCCCACGGCGGCGCCACCCTCGTCGCCACCGACCTGGAGCTGGTAGACCCCGTTGCCCGGACGATCGAGGAGGGCAGGTGCTTCCGCGGTCGGTGGTCCTTCCGCCGCGAGGACGCCCTCCGGGAGGTACTGCGGCTGCGTTCACAGCTGCGGCTGCCCGCCGGGGTGATCGCCGAGATGGACGACGTTCTGCAGGCCGTGCAGCGTGTGCCCGAACCCGACCACCAGGGCTGGTGGGGCGTTCCGGCCCGGTTCCTCGCCGACCGGATGCAGGCCGCCGTCCGGTCCCGCACCGAGGCACAGGTGGCGCTCGAATCCGTCGCGGAGGACAGCGGCGAGCGTGACCCCCGCACCGGCCTGTACACCGAGAAATTCCTCAAGCGCTGGACGGCCGGCCTCGGCGCGGGCACGCTGCCGATCGGCCTGGCCCTGTTGCGGGTGTTCGGCATCGCCGAGGTGCGGGCGGACTACGGCCTGCGCGCGGAGCTCGCCGCCCTGCACGGGGTGAGCGGGTGCGTGCAGGACCTGCTGACGAACGTCGACCGGGTGGTGCGGATCGGCCGCGAGGACTTCCTCGTCGTGCTCCCCTCCTGGTCCCCGGAGAGGGTCATGTGGTTCTGCGAGGAGGTCTGTGAACGCGTGGCGCGACTGGAGGACGCGTATCCGTTCATCGCCCTGCCGGGCGTGGCCGCCGCCACCGTCACCCGTAGCCGGCCACTGCCGATCCCACAGCTCATACACCAGGTCGAACTCGGCGGCCGCGCCTCCGAGCCTGTGAGCCTGCTGGCCGACTAACCGCTTCCCTCAGCTTCCGGCGACCGCCGCACGCACCGTGAAGGTGCGCCGGTAGTCGGCCGGTGCGACGCCGACGACCTTCCGGAAGTGGTGGCGCAGCAGCGCTCCGCTCCCGAAACCGCTGCTCTCGGCCACCTCGTCGATGCCGAGGTCGGTGTCCTCGAGAAGTCGCTGCGCCCGCTGTACGCGCTGGAGGGTGAGCCAGCGGTGCGGCGTGGTGCCGGTCTCGGCGACGAAGCGGCGGGCGAAGCTGCGGTCGGACATGCGGGCCCGGCGAGCCAGGTCGGTGACCGTGTGCTCGATCTCCAGGTGCTCGAGCACCCAGTCGAGCACGGGCGCGAGGCCGTCGGACGAGCACCGCGGCACCGGCTGCTCCACGTACTGCCGCTGCCCGCCGTCCCGTTGCGGTGGCACGACCATGCGGCGGGCGATCACGTTGACGATCCCGCTGCCGAGTTCCCGGCGCACCAGGTGCAGGCAGGCATCGATACCCGCTGCCGTGCCGGCGCTGGTGATGATGTTGCCGTCGTCGACGAACAGCACGTCCGGGTCGATGAGGGCCTGTGGGTGGAGCTCGCGCAGCTCGTCGACGTTCATCCAGTGGGTGGTGCAGTGGCGCCCGTCGAGCAGCCCGGCCGCACCGAGCACGAACGCTCCCGAGCAGACGCTGAGCAGCGTGGCTCCGTCGGCGGCGGCGTCGCGCAGCGCATCGAGGACGGGCTCGGGGAAGGTCCGCAGGCGGGTGGCCGCGATCGCGACGAGGTCGGCGCCGCGCAGTCCGTCGAGCCCGTGGTGCGGGACGACGCCCATTCCCACGGTGCTCGACACCGGCTCCCCGGCCACCGGACCGCACACCCGCAGCTCGAAGGGCGGCACTCCCTCGGCCGTGCGGTCGATGCCGAAGACCTCACAGATCGTGCCGAACTCGAACGGCGAGACCTCCGGGAGCACCAGCGCGGCGACGGTGGACAGCATGCGGGGAGCATAGTGGCAGGATCTTTGCTCTGCTAGGCACCTCTGCCACTGTTGGCAGGAAGTAGATCAGCGGATAATTTCTGCCATGGCTACCGCACTCATCGTTCTTCTCCTCGTCGCCATCGCCGTCACGATCTCGATCGTCCGTCCGTCCGCTCGGCACGACGCCCCCGCGCCTGCCGATCGCGACCGTGAGCGGGAGCTCGCGGAGCTGCGCGGGATGTGCGGCTACCGCTCGGACATCCGCGTTCCCTGATCCGCCCTACCCTCAGCCCGACGCGTAGAACTGCGTGAGGCGCTCGGCCTCCTCCTGCAGCTCACGCACGACGGCGGGGGGCAGCTCGCGGAACGGCTCGCAGCGGATGGCGCCGTCGACATGGCGCCAGGTGCCCGCCACCCGGCCGTCGACGAGGAACGTGGGCACCGACTGGGGCGACGTCTTGGCGAAGACCACCGGTCGGTGCTCCTCCGGAAGGATCTGTGCACGCCGCGCATGGACGAGGAGAACCGCGTCCCACTGCCCCAGGAACCGCACGGGCGCCGGAGTGCCTGCGGGCGGCAGCGGGGCGCCGGGCAGGTCGAACAGCTCGCCCCCCGACTCGTCACGGAACCGGCGCAGCTCCAGTCGCTGCAACACCCGCCGCGCAGCGGTGATCGTCCACCCGCAGAACGACGAGACATCCGTGGCGGACGCCGGGCCGAACCCGCCCAGGTAGCGCCGCACGAGCAACTCCTGGCCCTCCTCCTCCGACGGAGCCGGCTCGAGCACAGGAACCGTGTGCTCGGCCAGCCCGTAGACGTGAGCCCGCGGTGTGGCCCAGGTGCCTGCGGGCGGCACCCGGACCAGGTCGATCCAGAGCTGGGCTCCGGACCACACCTCGCGCGGGAAACCGTCGGCGACGAGGAGCCGCTGGATCTCGGCCTGTTTGAGCGGGCCCTCCGCCAGATAGCGGCGCACGGCATCCGCGACCTTCGACATGTCGGTGCCGGCCGCGCGGTAGGCCCGGAGCCACCACTCCCGCCGCGGAGCGCGCACCGCCTCGGTGAGGGGCCGGTAGTCGCGCGCCGAGACCATGTGGATCGTGCAGCGCATCACCCACCCCTGCACGATGCTGCCGTCCATCAAGACGTCGGTGAGCGTCTCCCGGCGGAAGCCTGCGAGCCTCGACCACAGCCCCACGTAGCCCGACGGCGCGTACTGCGTCTGCAATCCCGAGACCTGCTCGACAGCGCGTTCCGGCGCCAGCGACGAACGCTCCAGCAGGAGCTGACGGGCGAGGACCGCGCGATTGATCTCCTCGGTGGACAGCACTCGCTCGGCCATGCCGCGGAGTGTGCCGCGAACCACCGACATTCCGGTGATCCCCCACCAACGTGACTTTTGTCAGCACGAGCGCGACGTGCTCCGTCTCGCCGCCGAGGGCCTGCCCAACTCCGAGATCGCGGCAAGGCTCCACCTGGCCGAGGGGACAGTACGCAACTACCTCTCGACGGCGATCACGAAGCTCGGGGTGCGCAACCGGATCGAGGCCGCCCGCGTGGCCCGCGACCGGGGCTGGCTATAGGCGGCCGCTGCTTCCGCAGGTATTCGATCCGGATGACACGGAATCTCCGAGGTCGCCGGCAGCAGCGCTGAACTCGACGAGGCGGCTCGTCAGCGGCGGCGTCGAATCAAGACGAGAGGAAGCCATACGAACAGCCCCCATGCGCCGCCCGTTAGAAGGGTCATCACGAGATGGAAGCCGTGCGCGGTGCGCCGGCGCTCGACAACGACGGTTTCGGACACCGACATCGACATCGACGGCGACGCCACGACGTAGATGTTCGGCGACACGGTGATCGGCGGAGGGTACGAGGGCCCGTACGCCCCACCTGAGGGGAAGGCCTGCTGCTGGGGGTAACCCGCGACCGGACCGGGGTGCGGGTAGCCGTGGCCGGTTGGGGAGCCGTACTGGTCCGTCTGAGCTGGGGACCAGTACCCGCCCTGGGGGGAAGGTGCCGCGGGGTGTGGGGCTGGCGCGGCGTGCCAGCGGTCGGGCGAAGTCACGTCCGTAGTTCGACTATCAACAACTGCGCGTTACCGACCACCCGTCGTGCCCGGCAATGCGACGGTCCAGCACGGAGGAAGCCTGATCCGTCGTGGAATCGGAATGCCAAGACGACTCGATCACGACGCCACGAAGCGCGGCGGTGAGGCTGCACCGCCTAGCCGTAGGTCACCCTGCGGCCCGCGCCGTGGGCCCGCCGGCGGTGGGGCGGGCGAGCCCGAGGTGGTCGCGCAGGGTCGGCCCGGTGTACTCGGTGCGGTAGCTGCCGTGGTCCTGCAGCTCCGGCACCACCTTCTCGACGAACTCGTCGAGCCCGCCGGGCACCAGGTGCGGGATGAGGATGAAGCCGTCGGAGGCGTTCTCCTGCACGTAGACGTCCATCTGCTCGGCCACCTGCCGTGGCGTGCCGACGAACGACTGCCGCGCGGTGGTCTCGATGATCAGCTCCCGGATCGAGAGGCCGCCCTTCTCCTCGGAGAGCTCCCGCCACTGCCGGGCCACGGCCAGGCTGTCCTTCTCGTGCCGCACCCGGCCGCGGGTGATCGAGACGCCTTCCGGATCGGGGTCGACGTCGGGCAGCGGGCCGTCCGGGTCGTAGGCCGACAGGTCGCGGCCCCACACCTGCTCGAGGAACGCGATCGCGGTCTGCGGACTCACCTGGGCCCGCCGGACCTGCGCGGCCAGCTCCTCGGCTTCCTCTGCGGTGTCGCCGAGCGCGAACGTCGTGGCCGGCAGGATCGTGACGTCCCGTTCGGAGCGCCCGTAGCGGGGGAGCCTGCCCTTCAGGTCGCGATAGAACGCCTGACCGGCCTCCAGCGTGCCGTGCCGGGAGAAGATCGCGTCGGCGGTCCGGGCCCCGAACTCACGGCCTGCGTCGGAGTCTCCGGACTGGATCAGCACCGGATGTCCTTGCGGGGTCGGCGGGAGCGAGAACCGTCCCGAGAACGAGAACTGCTCTCCCCGGTGCTCGACGACGGGCGCCGCGCCGTCGCGGACGAACACGCCGCGCTCCCGGTCGGCCACCACCGCGTCCTCCGCCCAGGAGAGCCACAGCTCACGGACCGCGTCGAGGATCTCCTGCGCCCGCTCATAGCGCTGCTCGGGCGCCAGGAACCCGCCGCGGCGGAAGTTCTCGCCGGTGAACGCGTCCGAGCTGGTGACGAGGTTCCAGGCGGCCCGGCCGCCGGACAGGTGGTCGAGCGATGCCAGTTGCTTCGCGAGCTCGTAGGGCTCGTTGAACGTGGTGTTGAGCGTGCCGCCCAGGCCCAGGTGGGTGGTGACGGCGGCGATCGCGTTCAGCACGGTGAGCGTGTCGGGCCGCCCGACCACGTCGAGGTCGTGGACGCGGCCGCGGTGCTCGCGCAGCCTTAGCCCCTCGGCGAGGAACAGGAAATCGAACAGACCCCGCTCGGCCGTCTGCGCGAAGTGCACGAACGAGGCGAAGTCGGTCTGGCTCCCGGACTCCGGGTCGCTCCACACCGTGGTGTTGTTGACGCCGGGGAAGTGTGCGGCCAGATGGATCTGCTTCTTCGCGCTCATGCGTTCACCTCCGCGTACCGGTTGGCGGGCCGGGGCAGGCCGAAGCGCTCGCGCAACGTCGCCCCGGGCGGCACCGGCGGTCGCAGGCCGCGCTCGGCGAGGCGGGGCACCACGTCGGCGGCGATGGCCTGTACGCCGCTGGGCAGCGCCAGAGGTACGGCGGTGACGCCGTCGGCAGCACCGCCGGAGACGGCCTCCGCGATCACGTCGACCAGGGCGTCCGCGGTGTCGACGACCCGCAGCGAGGAGGCGGCGTGCTCGCGGTGGGCGTCGAGCTCGTCGAGCGCGCGGCGGGCGCGTGCCGCATCCGAGTCCAGCAGCACCTCCACGTCGAGCAGCACGGCGACGTCGTCCGGGTTACGGCCGGCCGCGGCCACCGCCGCACGCACCCGGTCGCGCGCGGTGTGCGCCGCGGCGAGGTCGGCAGCGGCGACCCGCACCACGTCGGCCCGGGCGGCGGCGACCTGGAGTGCCTCGGGTTCGTCGCCGCGCAGCACGACCAGCGGGTGCGCCTGCGGGCTGCGAGGGGTGATCGACGGACCCTTGACGGCGAAGAACTCGCCGGTGAAGTCGATGTAGTGCAGCTTGTCGCGGTCGATGTAGCGGCCCGTGGCGACGTCGCGGATGACCGCGTCGTCCTCCCAGGAGTCCCACAACCGCACCACGACCTCGGCGACGTCGGCGGCCTCGCGCCACAGCTCGGCCGCCGGTACGGCCGGCTTACGGCCGAACAGCTCCGCCTCCGCCGGAGTGCGCGACACGACGGGCTCCCAGCCGGCGCGGCCGGAGGACACGAGGTCGAGCGTGGCGATCGCCTTGGAGATGTGGAACGGCTCGGTGTGCGTGACGGTCACCGCCGGGACCAGTCCGACCCCGGGAACGACCGGCGCCACTCGCGCGGCGATCGCCACCGCGTCCAGTCGCAGGGGGACCAGGTCCGGGTCGGCGGACGGCGGGACGAGTGAGTCGGGCACGGCCACGAAGTCGGCGCCGACGGTGAGCCTCACCAGCTCGACGTGATAGGCGGCGGTTAGCAGGTCCCCGGGCCGTGCATCGGGCCGTCGCCACGCAGCCGGGTGCCGGCCCGCCCCGGACACTTCCACCGCCAGATACGCGCCCTGTGCCATGTGTCCCTCCGGTGGCTCACGTCGACCGGTCTCCAGTGCAAACCCGGGGCCGTCACCGGCACATTCCCACCGATCGGCGCAGGCGTCAGCGAGGGGTCCGCTCACCAGCGGAGATGTCCGCCTCGATCGCTGACGGTCACCGCGACGTCGCCGTCACGGCCGCTCCGCGAGCAGCCGGTCCACCAGATCGGCGGCGTGCCCGGGCGAGGGGTCCGTGCCGGTGGTGAGCGCGAGGTTGGCGGCCATCCGGTCGGGGTGGACGGCCAGGCCCTCCAGCGACGTCCGCAGCCGGGCTGCTGCGCCGCCGGTGGCGCGGAGCAGATCACCCAGCGTCTCCCACTCGGCGTGCCAGGCTCCGGCCGCACGCTGGTGCTCGTGGTCGGCGGCGGCGAGCAGCACCGCGGCGAGCCCGGGAGCGCGTCGCGCCGCGCCCCGCGCCGTGATCGCGGCGATCGGGTTGCGCTTGTGCGGCATCGACGACGAGTCGCCCGGCGCGGCCTCCGACACCTCCCCGAGCTCCGTCCCGGCAAGCAGGACGACGTCCGTGGCCGGCTTCGCGCACGCCCCGGCGGCGACGGCCAGCGCGCCGGCGAGCTCGCCGATCCGGGTGCGCTCGGTGTGCCACTGCGGAGCGTCGGAGAGCCGCAGGCCCGCGGCGAGCGACGCGGCCACGGCGGGCCCGTGTGGATGCAGCGCCGCCAGGGTGCCCGCCGCCCCGCCCAGTTGGACGGGCAGTCCGGCGAGGACGCGCGCCAGGCCCGTCCTGGCCCGGTCCAGCCCGGCGCACCAGCCGCCCGCGACCAGGCCGAACGTCGTCGGCAATGCCTGCTGGCCGAGGGTGCGGGCGATCATCGGGGTCGTCCGGTGCGCGTCGGCCAGCGCCGCGGCGGCGTCGGCCGCGCCACGCAGGTCGTCGAGCACGATCTCGCCGGCCCAGCCCACGAGGAGCACCGCGGCCGTGTCCATGATGTCCTGGCTGGTGGCGCCGGGGTGGACCGAGCGACCGGCCTCCCCCGCGGCCGACCTCAGCAGCCGGACCAGCGGGATCACCGGATTCCCGCCCTCCACCGCCGCTCGCCCCAGGTCGGCGGGGTCGATCTTGAGGTCCGCCGCCACCGTCGCGATGCGCTCCGCGTCCTTCGCCGGGACCACCCCGTGCTCGGCCGCGGCGCGCGACAGCGCCACCTCGACGGCGACCAGCGCGGCCACCCAGGAGGCGTCGTCGAGCCGGGCGGCCACCCGGTCTGCCCCGAACACCGGGTCGAACAGAGCACTGGACATGAGCCGGAAACTTACGTGCCCCCGAGCGGCCGCGAGGCACGGCCCCGATCGCCGGGGCGACTCGCACGGACGAATCGGGCGAGTGGTGCGGGAGAACCGGTCAGGCGGAGGGACCGAGCTCCACCGGGAGGGTGGTCAGACCGCGGATGAGTGTGCTGCGCCGGTGGAGCAGCTCCTGGGGATCGATCGCCAGCGCCAGCTCCGGGCGCCGGGCGAGCAGCATCCCGATCGCCTCCTGACCTTCGATGCGCGCGAGCTGCGCGCCGAGGCAGTGGTGCAGGCCGTGTCCGAAGGCGACATGGCCGGAGACGTCGCGGTCGACGCGCAGTTCCTCGGAGTCGGCGAAGCGCTCCTGGTCGCGGTTGGCCGCAGCCAGCGAGAGCTGGACGATCGAGCCTGCCGGGATCGTGACGCCCGAGTACTCGACGTCCTCGGCGGCGAAACGGGCCGGGGTGCTGTGCACCGGCGCGTCCCAGCGGAGGAACTCCTCGATCGCCGACGGCAGCAGCTCCGGGCGCTCGCGCAGCAGTGCGAGCTGCTCGGGGTGGGTGAGCAACGCGAGCAGGCCGTTGCCGATGAGGTTGACCGTGGTCTCGTGCCCGGCGATGAGCAACATCATCGCCATGCCGACGAGTTCGGGCTGCGAGAGCCGGTCGCCGTCCTCCGCCACCTCGATCAGCCCGCTGATGAGGGCGTCGTCGGGCTTCTGGCGCTTCTGCTCGATCAGCTTGCTCAGGTACTCGAAGAGCTTGGCGGACGCGGCCATCGACTCGTCGCGCGTCGACTCGTCGACCATCGTGTTGGACCAGGCCGCGAAGTCGTCGCGATCATCGGCGGGCACACCGAGCAGCTCGCAGATCACGAAGACGGGCAGGAGGAACGCGTACTCGGCCATGATGTCGACCCGGCCGGAGGACGGCAGCGCGTCGAGGAGCTCGCCTGCGATCTGCTCGACCCGCGGGCGCAGTTCCTCCATGCGCCGAAGGGTGAACGAACGCGACACCAGCTTCCGCAGGCGCGTGTGCTCCGGCGGGTCCATCAACAGCATCATGGGCACGTTCGGCGTGGGGGCGTCCGCCCGCGCTTCGGGCGGCAGCGTGAAGCGCCAGTCCTTGCTCAGCCGGGGGTCGGCGAGCGCCGCACGAACGTCGGCGTAGCGAGTGAGCAGCCAGACCGTGCCGTCCTGGCGCTCCACCTTGCACACCGGCTCGTCGGAGCGCAGGGCCGCGTAGGCCGGGTAGGGATCGCGCCAGAAGGCGCCCTCGAACAGCTCGACGGTGGAGGTCACCGGTCTCCTTCGCGCATTCCGACTGATGTAAGCAGGAGCTTACAGCCGCGTCGGGCTCAACGTGTCGGGAACGACCGCGATGTCGGCAGGCACCGGCTCCCCCGTCACCACCGCTGCGCCGAACGCCGCGAGCGCCGGCGAACTTTCGATGCCCGACCCGCCCTGACCTGCGAAGAAGTGGAATCCGGGGTGGTCGGGGCGCGCTCCGACGACCGGGCGGCGGTCCGCCACGAACGACCGCAGCCCCGCCCAACTGGTGCGCACCGACCGCAGCCCGAGCCCGGTCACGGCCTCGACGCGCTCCAGCCCCGTCGCCACGTCGAGCTCGTCGGGCCGGGCGTCGTGGGGCTCGACGGGCGTCTCGTCGGCAGGGCTCACCAGCAGCCCGTCGCCCTCGGGTTTGAAGTAGAACCGCTCGTCGGCCTCCCGCACCATCGGAAGCGGGCCGGCGGGCACCCGCGACCGGGCCGCTTCCGGTATCGGGACCAGCGCAATCGTGCGCCGGAACGGGACGAGCCCGATGGGCGGGACGCCGGCGAGCCCGGCCACGACGTCGGCCCACGCGCCCGCGGCGTCCACGACGTCGGCCGTGTCGATCGCGTCGGCCCCTGCGTGCACCCGCCAGCCGTCGCCCCGCGGCTCCAGCGCCGTGACCGGCGCACCGGCCCGGACCGTGCCGCCGCGCCTGCGCAGACCACGGACGTAGGCCTGGTGCAGCGCCTCGGTGTCCACGTCCGCCGCGCCCTCCACCACCGCGGCCGCCCGCACGATGCCCGGCAGAAGGAGCGGGCACCTGCGCTCCGCCTCCGCGGGGTCGAGCGCCACCGGCGCCCCCGGCTCCTGCGCCTGCTCGCGGAGCAGCGCGGCGAGCGCCGCCTCGCCCACGTCGTCCACGGCGATGTGCAGCACCACGCGCGGCGTGAGCAACGGTGGTGCGTCCAACTCCTCGGCGAGCCGGGCGAAGCGGGGCCCGCTCGCGACGATGAGCGCCCGGACCGCACGGGTGCCGTGGCCCGGAATGTACGTGGCCGCCGAGCGGGCCGTCGAGTGCCGGGCCAGTGCGGTCTCGGCCTCGAACAGCACCACCGAACGGGTGGCGGAGAGCTCGTAGGCGATCGACGCGCCGGCGATTCCCCCACCGATCACGACGACGTCCGCGGAGTCGGTCATGGATCTGACGCTAGTGCCGAGGAAACGAGGTCGTCTTACCCGCCCGCGGCACTAGCCGGAAAACCTGTGGCGCCCCGTGTACGGGACCTCGTACGGTTCCTCCCATGCGCCTGTAGAGACGACCGCCTCGTGCGGCACCGCGGCCCGGACCTGTCATCCGCGCCGCCCCGTCCCCGTCATCCGGCCGGCCCCGGGTTCTTCCCGGCTCCGCCGCCGTTGCGGCCGCCGGCCTCGTCATCACCCTGCAGGAGGCACTCATGCGTGATCCATTGCTGTCCACCGCCGCGGGCGACACCGCCCTCGACGACACCCTTCCCACCGACACCGTCCTGCGCGACACCGTTCTCGGACGGCCGGTTCCGCCCGCCGATGCGGAGGAACCCGCGCCGTCCAACAGGGCGGCCCGTCGCGGGCGCTCGGGCAAGAAGACCCGCAGCGGCGCCGTGCTACCCGGCGCCCCGAGTCGAGCCCGAGCTGCGCAGGGCCGCCGGATCAACCCTGTACGCCGCACGGGTTGATCCCCCCGGTACCGCCGGCCTCGCGTCCACGAGGCCGGCGGTACACCCGCGACATGGACACATCTCGCTGATCGCGCGCGCGATCGTCCCTCGTCATGCGTCCATGTCGCGCTCATGAGCCTGGGCGGCCGAGGAAACGTGTGACCATGGCTGCGTGGCCATCGCGCGCAACAACCCCGCCACCACCGTCTGGTGGGCGGCTCCCGTCCCCCCGGAGGCCGCGCCCGGCCTGGTCGCGCTTCTGGACGCCCACGAGCGCGCCCGTCTCGATCGATTCCGGTTGGCAGCCGACCGCGCTCGCTACGTCGCTGCGCACGCGCTCACGCGGATCGTGCTCGCCGACGCCGTCGGCAGGCCGGCGGGCGATCTCCGGTTCGACCGCACCTGCCAGTGCGGGCAGCAGCACGGCAAGCCCGTCCTCGTCGACGGGCCGGGGTTCTCGCTGACCCACGCCGGAGACCTCGTGGGGGTGGCCGTGCACCCGGGCGGCTCGGTTGGTCTCGACGTCGAGCAGGTCCGGGAGCTCACCGACCTCGCCGCGATGGCCGAGCACGTCTGCTCACCGGCGGAGTCGGTGGCCGACACGGCGTCCTTTTTCGTCACGTGGACGCGCAAGGAGGCGCTGCTCAAGGCCACCGGCGCCGGACTGTCCAGCCCGATGGAGGCGATCACGC
This sequence comes from Pseudonocardia yunnanensis, assembly GCF_039534065.1. Taxonomy (NCBI): domain Bacteria; kingdom Bacillati; phylum Actinomycetota; class Actinomycetes; order Pseudonocardiales; family Pseudonocardiaceae; genus Pseudonocardia; species Pseudonocardia yunnanensis. The sequence continues at coordinate 429,459 of NZ_BAAAUS010000024.1, forward strand.
TCGGGCCGTCCGGCGTGCGGGAGTGGACCGGCGACGGCGCCCCGTCCGGGCCGGTGTGGCTGCGGGACCTGCACCCCGGCAGCGACTACCGGGCGGCTGTGGCCGGGCTCGGCACCGCGCCGCCCCGCATCGACGAGGTGGATGGCAACGCCCTCCTGCGCGCCGGGGTGAGCTGACGGCGCGGTCTCCGGGGGACTGTCGGTGGGCTCGGGGATGATGGCGCCGTGGGCGTGCGCTGGGTGCTGCACCTCGACATGGACGCGTTCTTCGCCTCCGTCGAGCAGCTCACCCGCCCCACCCTGCGCGATCGACCGGTGCTGGTCGGCGGCCTGGGGCCACGCGCGGTGGTGGCCGGCGCCAGCTACCAGGCGCGCGTGTTCGGCGCTCGCTCCGCGATGCCGATGGGCCAGGCCCGCAGGCTCTGTCCGCACGCGGTGGTGCTACCGGCGCGGTTCGCGCTCTACCACGCCTTGAGCGAGCGGGTGATGGCCGTGCTCGCCGACGCCGCACCCGTGCTCGAACCGGTCTCGCTCGACGAAGCATTCCTGGAGCCCCCCACCCTCGCCGGTGCCACGGTGGCCGACGTCGAGCGGTTCGGCGCGGAGTTGCGCGCCTCCGTGCGAACCGCCACCGGGCTCCCCGCCTCAGTCGGCGCCGGATCGGGCAAGCAGCTCGCCAAGATCGCGTCCGAGCTCGCCAAGCCCGACGGGCTACGGGTCGTCGCGCCGCAGGAGGAACAGGCGGTGCTCGAGCCGCTTCCGGTGCGCGCGCTGTGGGGAGTCGGACCGGTGGCCGAGGCGGGGCTGCGCAAGCTCGGCGTGCACACCATCGGCGAGCTCGCCGCCATGGACCTGCGCGAGCTCACCGCCCTGCTGGGCACCGCGATCGGCACCGAACTGCACCGCCTCGCCCGTGGTGTGGACGAACGGCCGGTCGCACCGCGGGGCGCGGCGAAGCAGGTGAGCGCCGAGACCACCTTCGACAGCGACCTCACCGCCATGACGGCCGTGCACGACGCCGTGGCGAGGATGACCCAGGCCGCCCACCGGCGGCTCCTCGACTCGGGGCGCGCGGCACGCACCGTCACGGTCAAGGTCCGCAGCGCCGACTTCACCACGTCCAGCCGGTCGGCCACCAGCGGCAGTGGGAGCACCGACCTCCAGACGCTCACCGCCGTCGCCCAGCGGCTGGCACTCACGGCGGTGCCCGAGGGCGGCGTGCGGTTGATCGGGGTGTCGCTGGCCGGTCTCATCGACGACCCCCCGCCGGCGCTGTTCGAGCCGGGCCCGTTCGAGGCCGACCCCACCGACTCGATCACCGATCTCGCGTCCGGTATCGACGACGTGCCCGCAGCCGTCCCCTCCGAGCGCCCGTGGCGTCCCGGCGACGACGCACTCCACCCGGAACACGGTCACGGCTGGGTGCAGGGAGCGGGGCACGGCCGCGTCACCGTCCGGTTCGAGACCCGCAGCACGGGCCCGGGTCGCGCCCGCACCTTCGCCGCCGACGACGGCGACCTCGTACGGGCGGATCCGCTGGGCAGCCTGGAGTGATGAGGGTCAGCGGCGAGCACTGATTTATCTCCGCGCCTGCGGGATGAAACCAGGCGTGGCTACGCACATGCGGATCATGAGCCGTATCGTCGCCGAGAGGCCGGGAGCCGCCCGGAGTACGGACCGAACGGATGTCGAGCATGCGCACGCCCCGTCACAAAATCGTCTTCTCGGTGGTGGGGGTGCTCGCCGCTGCCCTGCTGGCGAGCTGCGGCCAGCCCGCGGACGAGCACGCGGGCGCCGGTGAGGCCGCTCCCGTAGCGGGCACGCGCACGATCACCGACTCCACCGGCACGGCCGTGGCGGTGCCGGAAACCGTCAGCCGGATCGCGGATGCCTGGCCCGCCCACAACGAGGTGGTCCAGATGCTGGGGGCCGGCGACCGGATCGTCGCCACCGTGCTCACCCACCAGTCCACGCCGTGGCTCTACACGGTGCAGCCGTCGCTCGACAACGCCGCAACCGTGTTCACCACAAGCACCGTCAGCACGGAGAAGCTGATCCAGGCCCGCCCGGACGTCCTGTTCAGCGACAAGAGCACGCAGATCGGGGCCTCGACCAGCGAGTTGGGTATCCCCACCGTCCAGCTCGGTTTCCAGACCTACGACGACCTGAAGAAGATGGTGGCCACCACCGCCGACGTCCTCGGCTCCGACGCCCGGGCGCAGGCGCAGGCCTACACGTCGTACCTCGACGACAAGCTCACTGCCGTGACCTCGGCGACCTCCTCGATCCCGGAGGCGCAGCGGCCCAGCGTGCTGCACATCTACTCGCTCGACCCGCTCGTCGTCGACGGCACCGGCAGCATCATCGACGCCTGGATCACGGCCGCGGGCGGACGCAATGCCGCTCAGGTGGAGGGCAACGCGCGCCCGGTGTCCACCGAGCAGGTGTCGCAGTGGAACCCGGACGTGATCATCCTGGCCAGCAGCGCATTCGTCGGCAACGACACCGGGGCGCAGACCCTGCAGAAGCTCACCGACGATCCGTTCTGGAGCCGGATGGCCGCGGTGCGCGATCACAAGGCCTACATCAACCCCACGGGCGGCTGGCACTGGGACCGCTACGGCATCGAGGAAGCCCTGCAGGTCCAGTGGGCCGCGAAGACGCTGCACCCCGAGCTGTTCCCCGACCTGGACATGGCCGCGGAGACGAAGAGCTTCTACTCCCGGTTCCTGCACTTCACGCTGACCGACGACCAGGCGAATCGGATCATCGCGGGCCAGGATCCGGCGTGATCCCGGCGAAGCCGGGGCGCCGCGCGCGTGCGGTCCCGGTGGTCGCCGGGCTGATCGTCCTCCTGCTGGCCACCGCCGTGCTGTCGTTCGCGGTGGGCGTGACGGCGCTCTCCCCCGAGCTCGTCCTCCACGTGCTGTACGCCCACGTGACCGGACAGCCGTCGCAGGTCTACGGGCCCGACGACACCACGGTCTGGCTGATCCGGATGCCGAGGATCGTGGCTGCGGTGCTCGTCGGGGGCGCACTCGCCGCGGCGGGCGCGGCCTACCAGACGCTGTTCCGCAACCCGATGGTCTCCCCCGACCTGCTGGGGGCCTCGGGCGGAGCGGGGCTCGGTGCCGCGATCGGGATCCTGCTGTCGTGGACCGGCCCGGCGGTGCAACTCTCGGCGTTCGTGCTGGGCCTCGTCGCCGTGCTCGTCACGTACGCGGTGGGCACGGTGGTCGGGCGCGGCAGCGAGTCCACGCTGACCCTCGTGCTTTCCGGGATCGTGGTGTCGAGCCTGTGCTCCGCGTTGATCTCACTGACGAAATACGTGGCCGACCCGGACAACAAGCTGCCGCAGATCACCTTCTGGCTGCTGGGCGGCCTGGACACCGTGTCGATCCGGCAGAACGTGCTGCCGATCATCATCCCGATCCTGGTGGGGTTGGTGCCGCTGATGGTGCTGCGCTGGCGGCTGAACGTCCTGTCGTTCGGCGACGAGGAAGCTGCCTCGATGGGGGTGCGGCCACACGTCGTCAAGGGCTTCGTCATCGTCGGCGCCACGCTGATGACCGCCGCCGCCGTCTCGGCCGCCGGCATGGTCGGGTGGGTGGGGCTGGTGATCCCGCACGTCGCCCGGATGCTCGTGGGCCCCGACGCGCGGCGCGCCCTGCCTGCGTCGGCGTTGCTGGGCGCGATCTTCCTCCTCGTCGTCGACGACATCGCCCGCTCGGCGTTGAGTGTCGAGGTGCCCCTCGGCATCCTCACGGCGTTGGTCGGCGCCCCGTTCTTCCTGCTCCTGCTGGCCCGCGGCAGGCGGTCGTGGACGTAGTCCTGAGCGTCGAGGACGTGCGGTGCGGCTACGGCAGCGCCGACATCGTGAAGGGTGTCTCGTTCACCGTGGCGGCCGGCGAGGTGCTGTGCGTGCTGGGCCCCAACGGTGTGGGCAAGACCACGCTGTTCAAATCGCTGCTCGGGTTCCTGCCGCTGCGCGGAGGGCGCGTCCGGGTGTACGGGCGAGACCTGGCCGACTGGGGACGCCGGGAGTTCGCCCGCACCGTCGCCTACGTCCCGCAGGCCCACACGTCGCCGTTCCCGTTCCGCGTGGCGGATGTGGTGCTGATGGGCCGCACCCCGCACCTGGGCGTCGCGGCCTCACCGGGGCGGGCGGACGTGCTCGTCGCCGAGCAGAACATGGAGCGCCTCGGAATCACCCACCTGGCCGGGCGGTCGTTCGGGCACATCAGCGGGGGTGAGCAGCAGATGGTGCTCATCGCCCGGGCCCTCACCCAGGAGCCCGCGCTGCTGGTGATGGACGAGCCGACGTCGAACCTGGATCTGGGCAACCAAGCTCGCGTGCTGCGCCGCATCCGCATGCTCGCGGATGCGGGTCTCGCGATCGTGATGATCTCCCACGCGCCCGACCACGCGTTCGCCGTGGCCTCCACGGCGGCGCTGCTGCGGCCGGACGGAACGCTGCAGGTCGGAGCACCCGACGATGTCCTCGACCAGGACGGCCTCAGCGACGCCTACGGCGAGGACGTGCTGGTCGTCCGGGCCACCGCACCCGACGGAACCATCGTGCGGTCGTGCGTGCCGATGATGTGACCGCGGGCGCGGTGGTCGGGCGCGATCGTCATGCAGGCGGTCGCCAGGGGCGTGGCGGCAGCACCGGGAGCCCGCTCGGAGCGCACTGGCCGCCTCGTTCCCCGGCCAGCCGGAAGATCAGCCAGCCGATCACTCCCGCCAGGATCGAACCGGCGAGGATGCCGATCTTCGCGTCGTTCACCAGCACCGGGTCGGTCAGGGCCAGTTCGGTGATGAACAGGGCGACCGTGAACCCGATGCCCGCGAGCCCGGCGCCACCGATCAGCTGGCCCCACCGCAGTGTGTCGGGCACCCGTCCGATCCCGAGGCGCAGCGCTACCCAGGTGCCCAGGCTGACCCCGACCAGCTTGCCGACCGTCAGGCCCACCACGATGCCCCAGAAGAGCGGCGACGCCACGGCAGCGGCGATTGCTTCGCCCGAGAGCACCACACCGGCGTTGGCCAGCACGAAGATCGGGACGATCACGTAGCTGCTCCACGGCTGGATGCGCAGCTGCAGCCGCTCGTTCGGCGACACGGCCTCCGCCGCGGCGGCCTGGGCGGCGAGGGCTCGTTCCGGGCTGGGGTCGACAAGCAGGCTGCCGCCCAGCACCTGCACCCTGGCGATGTCGCGTGGCCGCGGGGCGTAGGCGTTGACGAGCAGGCCGAGCGCGACGCCGACGACGCTCGGGTGCACGCCGGACTCCAGCACCGCGACCCACATCACCACCGCGATCACGACGTAGATCGGCGTGCGCCAGAAATCGACGAATCGCAGCCCCAAGAGCGCCAGGAACAGAACGACGGCCAGGAGCAGCGCCGTGTAATTCACCTGGTGGGTGTAGAAGATGGCGATCGCGAGCACGGCACCGATGTCGTCGACGATCGCGAGCGCGAGCAGGAACACCCGGAGCTGATCCGGGCAACGCGGCCCGATAAGCGCGAGCATGCCGATGACGATCGCCGTGTCGGTCGAGATCGGGATGCCCCACGCGCCTGCAGCCGGTCCGCTCGCGTTGAACAGCAGGAAGATCGCAGCCGGTAGGATCAGGCCGCCGATGGCAGCCACCGCCGGCGTGGCGAGCGCCCGCACGCCCCGCAGCTCGCCCAGCACGGTCTCGCGCGATATCTCCAGCCCGACGCTGAGGAAGAACAGCACCATGAGGCCGTCGTTGACCCAATGGCGCAGGTCGAGGGTCAGGTCGAGGGAACCGACCGAGAACGAGAGCGGCGTGTGCCAGAACTCCTCGTAGCCGCCGATGTTGGCCCAGATCAGTGCCAGCACCGCGGCGCTGAGAAGCAGCACGGCCGATCCGGATTCGGTCCGCATGAAGGACCGCGCCGCGCGACTCAGCTCGCCGCGCTCGGTTAAGGTCGTCACTGCCACGGGGGGATACTGCCATCCGGGTTTCGGGCGCCCGACGCACATCACTGGAGGTCACGATCACTCTCGACCCCCGGATAGGGAATTACGACCACCTACAGGGCGTACTCGGAGCGGAGCTGTCGCTCCTCGAGTACGGCGATTTCGAATGCCCGTACTGCCGGAAGGCGGCCCCGGTGATCGAGGAGGTGCGCGAGCGTCTGGGCACCCGTCTCGTCTTCGCGTTCCGCCACTTCCCGCTGGCCGAGCTGCATCCCTACGCGCTCTCGGCCGCTGTCGCGTCGGAGGCCGCGGCCCTCAAGGGTCAGTTCTGGCCGATGCACGACAAGCTCTTCTCGGGCGACGAGCCCGCGCTGCGGCAGGAGGACCTGCGCCGCTACGCGGAGGAGCTCGGGATCCCGCCGGAGAAGGTGGTGTGGCCCGCCACACAGTTCGTCGAGGACCGCGTGGAGGCCGACTTCAACTCGGGAGTCCGCAGCGGCGTACGAGGCACCCCCACACTCTTCGTCAACGGGCGGCAGTACCACGGTGCCGTCTCCGTCGGAGACCTGATCGCGGCGCTGCTGGAGTAGGGCGAACGGACGGTCAGGCCGTCTCGTCCTTGTCCGCCACGCCGGCCGCGTCGAACGTGGCGACGTCCAGCAGCGCCTGCACGGCAGCCTGCAGAACGGGCAGAGCCAGCAGGGCACCGGTGCCCTCGCCCAGCCGCATCCCGAGGTCGAGCAACGGCTCCAGGCCCAGGTGCGCGAGGGCGAAGGCGTGTCCGGGCTCGGCCGAACGGTGCCCGGCCACGCAGTAACCCACCGCGGTCGGTGCGAAGGCGCCGGCCACGAGCGCGGCTGCCCCGGCGTTCACTCCGTCCAAGAGCACCGGCACCCGTAATGCCGCGCCACCGAGCACCAACCCCGCCAGTGCCGCGTGCTCGAGCCCGCCGAACGCAGCGAGTACGCCGATCGGGTCACGCGGGTCGGGCTCGTGCCGCTCCAGGGCCGCGGCCACCACCGCGGTCTTGTGGGCGAGCATCGCGTCGTCGATGCCGGTGCCCCGCCCCGTCGCCGCATCCGGGGTGGTGCCGGTGAAAGCGCAGATCAGGGCCGCGGCCGCGGTGGTGTTGGCGATGCCCATGTCACCCGTGACGAGACACCGGTTGCCTGCCGCGACGAGGTCCCGGGCGGTCTCGATGCCCACCTCCACCGCCGCCTGGGCCTGCTCGCGGGTGAGGGCCGGTCCGGCGGTCATGTCGGCCGTGCCAGGCGCGATGCGGCGCGGCAGGAGGCCCGTAGCAGCGCCGGAGCCCTCGATCGACCCGGCCACCCCCACGTCGACGATGCACACCTCCGCCCCCAACCGCCGGGCGAAGGCGTTGACCACGGCCCCACCGGCCAGGAAGTTCCCCACCATCTGTGCGGTGACCTCCTGCGGCCACGGCGAGACGCCCTGGGCGTGCACGCCGTGGTCGGCGGCGAACACGGCCACAGCAGCGGGCTCGGGCACCGGCGGCGGGCAGGTCCCGGCGATCCCGGAGAGCGTCACGGCCACGTCCTCGACCTGCCCCAGCGAGCCGCGGGGCTTCGTCATGCGGTCGAGGCGCTCAGTTGCGGCGGCGCGCGCCTGTGCGTCCGGCGCGGTGATCGCCCCAACGGTCTCGGCGAGCAGGTCCATCGATTCCTCCCCGGGCAGCCCCCGCTGTCCGTACCGGTCGTGATGCACGGCCCAGCCCAACGGCCGGCGATGCGCCCAGCCCGCCGTGGCGAGCTCCGGCTCGGCCGCGAAGGCGGCAACGGGCCCGACGCACAGGTAGGCCACGAGCTCCAGCCGCGGCGGCAGATCGAGCAGCGCTGCCACCTCGCGCTCGTCGCCGAAACTGACCCAGCCGACCCCGAGGCCCTCGGCCCGCGCGGCGAGCCACAGGTTCTGCACGGCGAGGACCGTCGAGTACGGCGCCATCCGCGGCTGGGTCTGGCGGCCCAGCGTGTGGCCCCCACCGCGGGTCGGGTCGCAGGTCACGGCGATGTTGAGCGAGGCGTCCAGGATCGCCTCGATCTTCAGGTCCCGGAACGCGACGGCCCGCGCACCCGGGAGTGAGCCTGCGTAGGCGAGACGCGCGGCGGTGACGTGCGCGTGCACCCGCTGCCGCACGCCCCGGTCCCGGATGACGAGGAAGTCCCACGGCTGGGAGAACCCGACGCTCGGGGCGGCGTGGGCGGCGGCGAGCACGCGGCGGAGCACGGCGTCGTCGACGGGCGCGTCGGGCAGGAAACCCGAGCGAACGTCCCGCCGGGAGTGCACGACCTCGTAGAACGCGTCGGGGTCCACGGGTGCGTCAGCGCAGTCCGTGGCCGCGCCCCGAGCGTTTCGGCGGGACGACCAGCGTGGATAGGTAAGGACCGTGTTCGTCCGGGTCGAGCTCGCGGGCCGGGCGGATGTCCTCCCCCGCGAGGCCCAGCCCGGCGCCGTACACCGCGTCGTCGAGACGGCCCGTCTCACGCAGGACGGCGAGGGTGGCGGGCAGCATCCGGCCGAACTTGTAGGCCGCCACGGCGTCCCCGCGCTCCAGTGCCTCCCGGAACCGCTCGGGTCCGGCGGTCATGGGGAACAGGGCGAGCGACTCGCGCCCCTCCACCAGCGACGTCCCGCTGCGCGCGGCCAGGTCCTGCATCGCGGTGATGCCGGGTATCAGCTCGACCGACAGCTCGCCGACCACCGCACGCACGGACGCGGCGAGGTAGGTGAACGTCGAGTACACACAGGGGTCGCCGATCGTCGCGAACACGGCCGTGCCGCCCGGATGCTCGTCGAACCAGCGCGCCACCTGGGCGGCGGCCGCATCCCACGCTTCTTCCCGGCGCTGTGTGTGCTCACGGTCGTGCAGCGCGAACACCACGCGCTCGATCCGCCACGCCTCGGCGTAGAAGAGCGCGGTCTGCTCGGCGCGTCCGGTCTCGCCGGAGTCGGCGACGGGCACGAACACGACGTCGGCCGAACCCAGCAGGTTGGCCGCCTTGACCGTGACGAGCTCGGGATCGCCCGGGCCGACCCCCACCCCCACCAGCGTGCCTGCCATCACGCGCCCTCCCCTTCGAGGTCGCCTTCGAGATCGAGGTAGGTCTGACGCAGCCGGTCGAGCACGGCGTCGTCGGGCTTGGCCCACAGCCCACGGTCGGCGGCCTCCAGCAGCCGCTCGGTGATCCCGCGCAGCGCCCATGGGTTCGACCGCTGCATGAACTCCCGGTTGGTGGCGTCGAAGACGTAGCTCTCGGCGAGCTGGGCGTACATCCAGTCGTCCACCACGCCCGCCGTGGCGTCGTACCCGAAGAGGTAGTCGACGGTGGCGGCGAGCTCGAACGCGCCCTTGTACCCGTGGCGCTGCATCGCCGCGATCCACTTCGGGTTCACCACGCGCGCCCGGAAGACCCGCTTGGTCTCCTCGGCGAGCGTCCGCGTCCGCACGGCGTCGGTCACGGCGGAGTCGCCCACGTACGCGGCGGGCGAGCGGCCGGTCAGCGCACGCACCATCGCGACCATCCCGCCGTGGTACTGGAAGTAGTCGTCGGAGTCGACGATGTCGTGCTCGCGGGTGTCCTGGTTCTTCGCCGCCACCGCGATCCGGCGGAACGACTGCTCCATGTCCGCCCGCGCCTCGCGCCCGTCGAGGCCGCGGCCGTAGGCGTATCCGCCCCACACGGCGTAGACCTCGGCGAGGTCGGCGTCGCTGCGCCAGTTGCGAGCGTCGATGAGCGGAAGCAACCCCGCACCGTAGGCGCCGGGCTTCGAGCCGAAGATCCGGGACGTGGCGCGGCGGCGGTCGCCGTGCACCGCCACGTCCTCCTCGACGTGGGCTCGCAGGTGGTTCTGCTCGGCGGGCTCGTCCAGCTCGGCGACCATCCGGATGGCGTCGTCGAGCAGCGCGATGACGTGCGGGAACGCGTCGCGGAAGAACCCGGAGATGCGCACGGTGACGTCGATGCGCGGGCGGCCCAGCTCCTGCGCCGGCACGACCTCGACGCCGGTGACGCGCCGCGAGGCGTCGTCCCAGACGGGGCGGCAGCCGATCAGCGCGAGGATCTCGGCGATGTCGTCGCCCTGGGTACGCATCGCCGACGTGCCCCAGACCGTCAGGCCGACGCTGCGGGGGTACGTACCGGTGTCGGCGAGGTGACGGGCGACCAGCGAGTCGGCCAGTGCGCTCCCGATCTCCCACGCCGAGCGCGACGGGATCGCCTTGGGGTCCACCGAGTAGAAGTTGCGCCCGGTCGGGAGCACGTTCACCAGGCCGCGCGTCGGCGAGCCGGACGGCCCCGCCGGGACGTAGCCGCCGTCGAGGGCGTGCAGCACGCCGGTGACCTCGTCGGTGGTGCGCTCCAGTCGCGGCACGACCTCCGTGCACCCGAACTCCAGCACGGCCACGACGTCGGGGATCTCCTCGCCGAGCAGCTCCGCGCAGACCGCCGCAGGTCCGCTCCAGCCCCGGGCCTGCACCCCGGTGACGAGCGCGCGGGCAACCCCCTCCAGCACATCGACGAGATCGGCCCCGGTGACGGCGGGCCCCCCGACAACCCCGATGAGCCGCGCCAGCGGAGCCCCCACCGAACGAACGGCACTCTCGTCCGTCAGGTCGATACCGATGGCCCGCTCGTCCGGCCCGGGAGCGAGCACAGGCGGGCCCGCCCCCACGGAACGAACGGCACTCTCACCCGCCAGATCCGCGCGAACGGCCCGCTCGTCCAGCCCAGGGTCCGCCCCGAACCCCGCCCCCACGGAACGAACGGCACTCTCGCCCGCTAGGTCCGCGCGAACGGCCCGCTCGTCCAACTCGGGAACAGCACCCGGGCCACCCAGCCCCGCGCTCTCCCCCGTACGAACGGCACTCTCGCCCGCTACGTCCGCGCGAACGGCCCGCTCGTCCAGCCCGGACGCCGAGCCTGGCTCTCCCAGCCCTCGCTCCCCTTGCTCCGCCCCCATCGCGCGAGCGGCACTCTCGCCCGCTACGTCCGCGCGAACGGCCCGCTCGTCCAGCTTTGCGATCGGCTCCCCGGGCGCGGCGAGGAGGGTCTGCTCGTCCAGGCCCGCCCATGCCGCCAGCGCTGCTCGGAGGCCGGGGAGTGCGCGTTTCCCGCCCCAGACCTGCGTGGCGCGCAGGATCGAGAGCACGAGGTTGATCTGTGCCTCGTCGCGCGGTGCCGCACCCAGGATGTGCAGCCCGTCGCGGATCTGGACGTCCTTGACCTCGCACAGGTAGCCGTCGATGTGCAGGACGAAGTCGTCGAACTCCTGCTCCCCCGGCGCCGAGTCGACGTGCAGGTCGTGGTGCAGCTGTGCGGTGGTGACGACCTCCCAGATGCGGGCGCGCAGGGCCGGGAGCTTCGCCGGGTCCATCGCCGCGACGGTGGCGTACTCGTCGAGGAGCTGCTCGAGCTTGGCCATCTCGCCGTAGGTGTCGGCGCGCGCCATCGGCGGCACCAGGTGGTCGACGACCACGGCGTGCCCGCGGCGCTTGGCCTGCGTGCCCTCGCCGGGGTCGTTGACGATGAACGGGTAGATCAGCGGCAGCTCGCCGAGCACGGCGTCGGGGGCGCACTCCGCCGACAGCCCCAGCCCCTTGCCGGGCAGCCATTCGAGCGTGCCGTGCTTGCCGAGGTGGATCACGGCGTCGGCGCCGAACTCGTGGTCGAGCCACCGGTACGCGGCCAGGTAGTGGTGCGAGGGCGGCAGGTCCGGGTCGTGGTAGATCGCCACCGGGTTCTCGCCGAACCCACGCGGCGGCTGGATCATCAGCACCACGTTCCCGAACTGCAGAGATGCCAGCACGACGTCGGTTCCGTCGACGTAGAGCGAGCCCGGCGGCTCGCCCCAGTGCTCGCGGATCCCGTCGGTCAGCTCGGCGGGCAGCGCGTCGAACCAGCGGCTGTAGTCGGCGAGGCGCACCCGCGACGGAGCGGCGGCCAGCTGTTCCTCCGTGAGCCACTCGACGTCGTGCCCGCCTGCGGCGATCAAGGTGTGGATGAGCGCGTCGGAGTCCTCGGGGAAGTCGCCGACGGTGTACCCGGCATCGCGCAGGGCGCGCAGCAGCACCACAGCGGACGCCGGCGTGTCCAGCCCGACCGCGTTGCCGACCCGGGCGTGCTTCGTCGGGTAGCTGGACAGCACGACGGCGAGCTTCCGCTCGGCCACGGGCGTGGCGCGCAGCCGGGCGTGCCGCACGGCGATCCCGGCGAGGCGGGCGGCACGCTCGGGGTCGGCGACGTACACCGGCACGTCGTCGCCTGGGGCCGTCTCCTTGAACGAGAACGGCACCGTGATCAACCGGCCGTCGAACTCCGGGATCGCCACCTGCATCGCGGCGTCCATCGGCGACAGCGCCGCATCGGACTCCGCCCAGGTCGCCCGGGACGTGGTCAGGCAGAGCCCCTGCAGCACCGGCACGTCGAGCGTCGCGAGCGCACCGGCGTCCCACGAGTCCTCCTCGCCGCCCGCCACGGCGTCGCTCGCCCGGGTGCCGCCTGCCGCGAGGACCGTGGCGACCAGGGCGTCGGCGTGGCCGAGCAGCTCCATAAGCGCCGGGTCGGCGCCGCGCAGCGATCCACAGAACACCGGCAGCGCGTTGGCTCCCCGGGCCTCGATCGCGTCGCAGAGCGTGTCGACGAACGCGGTGTTCCCCGACAGCTCGTGGGCGCGGTAGAACACCACACCGACGGTCGGACGGCCGGGGCGCTGCTCGCGCTCGCCGCGCACCCCGAACTCGGGAGCCGGTGCCGGCGGGGCGAACCCCTCGCCGGTCAGGAGCACCGTGTCGGACAGAAACCGGTGCAGCTCACGGAGGTTGTCCAGGCCACCGGCGGCGAGGTAGGCGAGCGCCTCGGACGCCACGCCCGCCGGCACCGTCGATGCCGCCATCAGCTCGGCGTCCGGCGCGGACTCGCCGCCGAGCAGCACCACCGGTCGCCCCGACGCCACCAGCGCATCCACGCCTTCGGGCCAGGCTCGCCGCCCGCCGAGCAGCCTCAGCACCACCACCGACACTCCGTCGAGCAGAGCGGGCAACCCCGCAGGCTCGACGCGTGCCGGGTTGGCCGTGCGGTAGAGCGCTCCGGAGCTGCGGGCGGCCAGCAGTTCCGTGTCGGCGGTGGACAACAGCAGGACGGGGCCGGTGTCTCCACCAGCGCTGCGCAGAGCGCCCATCGCTTCTCCTCGAGGGTCCGCGCCCTCTGCTCGGGGACGTACGACGGCGGCGAGTGTCCTGGCTCCCGGATCAGCGCGGTCCGTCCGACCTTCCCGCCTCTCGGCAGTGGTCGTTCGGCTGGACGTCCGCTCCCCGGTGACAGTGGCGGGACCGCGCCGGATTCACACCGGCTTCCTCCACTGCCGTCCGTCACACCAGATCACAGCGTCGTACCCGCGGTCAACGAGAGGTCAGGCACCGCCCGGCGCGCCCCGTCAGTCGGGATCGAGCTCGGTCGCGTGGTCGCCTGCCGCGGTGGCGAGCAGACGGACGCGTTCCAGGTCGGCCACGCCCTCCTCGCCGTGGACGTTGGCGGCGACCAGCTCGGCGGCTGTGCCTGCGGCCGCCGCGGCGATCCGGACCGCGGCCACGGCGTCCCCGCGAAGCTGCGGGTTGCCGTGCCGGGCGAGGCCCGCGGCCAGCTCGGCGACCTCCGCGGCCAGCTCTCCGATCTCCGCGGGCACCCCGATCGCGCCCCGCCGGGCCTCGGCGACGGCAGCGGGCCGTCCGGGATCGTCGTGCGGGAGCCGGACGGCCGTGAGGAAGGTCCCGTAGGCCAAGGCGTCGGCATCAGCGAGCGCCGCCGCGCGGTGGCGCAGATCGTCGCTCCTGGTGGCCGCGGCCCCGTTGTCGAACCTCGAGGCCATCCCAGTGAGTGCCGCCGCCATCGCCGTGGCCAGCGCCGCAGCACCGCCACCGCCCGGCGCCGGCGTGCGCGCGGCCATCACGTCGAGCAGGTCGCGGACGGTCAGATCGAGCAGTGAACCCCTGGCTTCCGCCACGTTCGGCTCCTCCGATCGGGGGCGTAGGTCAGTCGGTGACGGGGCCGGGGACCAGGCCGGCGACCGGGCCGATCACGACCACCGCCGGCGGCCGGATCCCCTGCTCCTGCACGGCATCGGCCACCGTCGCCAGCGTGGCGCGGACCGCGCGTTGAATCCGCATCGTGCCGTCCTGCACCACCGCCACGGGTGTGTCGGCAGGGCGGCCTCCCTCGATCAGCGTCTCGGCGAACAGAGCGATCCGCTCCACCGCCATCAGCAGTACGAGCGTGCCCCGCAACCGCGCCAGCGCCCCCCAGTCGACGAGGCTGCGCGGGTCGCCGGGCCGCACGTGCCCGGAGACCACCACGATCTCGTGGGCCACGCCGCGGTGGCTCACCGGCACATCGGCGACGGCCGGAGCGGCGAACGCGCTGGTCACGCCCGGGACGACGGTGACCGGCACACCCGCCTCGGCGCACGCGAGCACCTCCTCGAACCCCCGGCCGAAGACGTAGGGGTCACCGCCCTTGAGCCGCACCACGAACTTCCCGGCCCGCACGTGCTCCACCAGCAGGTCGTTGATCCGGGCCTGGTTCATCGCACGCCCGTAGGGGATCTTCGCCGCGTCGATCACCTCGACGTGCGGAGCGAGGGAGTCGAGCAGCTCACGGGGACCGAGCCGGTCGGTGATCACGACGTCGGCCCGCGCGAGCAACCGCCTGCCGCGCACGGTGATCAGCTCGGGGTCGCCGGGGCCGCCGCCCACCAGCGCCACGCCGGGCCGGACCGGCTCGACGGAGTCGTCCACGAGCCCCGTCTGCAGCGCTTCCACCAACGCGGTGCGCACCGCGGCCGAGCGGCGCGGGCGTCGCCCGGCCAGCACTCCGACAGTGAGCCCGTCGTGCCGGCCGACGGCCGGGGTGACGGCGCTGCCCGACGGGGCGTCGTCGGCACGCACGCAGAAGATGCGCCGCCGTTGCGCCTCCTCGGCGACCGCCGCGTTCACGGCGGGATCGTCGGCGCAGGCCAGGGCGTACCAGGCCTCGTCGAGGTCGCCGTCGCGGTAACGGCGGGCGGTCCAGCGCAGCTCCTGCGCCGTGGCCATCCCCTCGACGGCCGGCGTGACCTCGGGCGCCACGATCTCCACGTCGGCACCCGCCGCGAGGAGCCCGACGACCCGCCGCTGCGCCACCGTGCCCCCACCGACCACGACGACCCGGCGCCCGGCCAGGTCGAGACCGACGAGGTAGTGCTGCTCGCTCATCGCTCGCCCTCGCTGCGCTCGGGCGGTCCATCGGGAGACGTCACCGTGCGAAGGCGCTGTGACACTGATTCGCTCGCACACTCGCTCATACTCACTCCCCAACGACCGCGTCGACGCGCGCATGCCCGTGGCCGTGCCCATGACCGTGCGCCGGGTCGTCCGGATGGTGGTGGGGAGTCTGCGCCGCGCCGAGCTTGTCCTCGAAACCGGGGAGCAGCACCCGATAGGCGCAGGTGTCGCAGTTCATCCTGATGTCGCCGTGCAGCGCCTCGCGGTAGCGCTCGACGACCAGCCCGGCGAGCTCGTCACAGTCGCCCAGGTAGTCCGCGACGCGGACCTCGACGTCCGGATGCTCCACCCCGAACGCCAGGGACTGTTCGACGACACGGCGCGGCAGCACGCCGTCGAACAGGAAGTAGGGCGCCACGACGACCCGGCGCGCCCCGAGCGCCCGGCACCGCGCGAGCCCGGTGGCGACGTCCGGCCGGGCGAGCGAGACGAATGCAGGCTCGACGAAGTCGTACGGCCTGCCCTCCTGCAGCAACCGCGCGACCTTGCAGACCTCGGCGTTGGCGTCCGGGTCGGTGGAGCCGCGGCCGACCAGCAGCACGGCCGTGCCGGTGCAGTCCTCGCCGTTCAGCGCGGCCGCGATCCGCTCGTCCAGCAACTCCTGCAGCACCGGGTGCGGGCCGAGCGGGCGGCCGAACACGTAGCTGGTGGCCGGATCGCGCAGCACCTCGCGCTGCAGGGCCGCGGGGATGTCGCCCTTGGCGTGCCCGGCGGCCACGAGCACCATCGGCACCGCCGCCATCCTGGTGTGGCTGCGGCCCGCCAACGCCGTCCACGCCTCGTGGACGGTTGGCTGCGACAGCTCGATGAACCCGCCGTCGACGTCGATGCCTTCGGCGGCGAGCCGGCGCCGCACCCGTCCGGTGAACGCCACGAACTCGGCGACGCCCGTGGCGTCCACCGTTCCGTGGCCGACCAGCAGCACCGGCGGGACGTTCATGCGGTCTCCTCGCTGTACAGCAACGCGTTGACGGCGGCAGCCGTCGCGGCCGCCCCACCCCGTTCGGAGCGGTTGGACACCGCAGGCAACCTGGCGGCGCGCAGGGCGGCTTTCGCCGCCACCGCGCCGACGAACCCGACAGGCAGCCCCACCACGAGCGGTGTGGTGACCAGGCCCGATGCGGCGCACCTCAGCAGTTCGACCAGCGCGGTGGGGGCGTTGCCGATGGCCCAGACGGCACCCGCCGGATGCTCACGAACGGCGGCGCGGATCCCCGCCGCCGAGCGCGTGAGCCCGTCGGCGGCCGCGAGTTCACGCACACCGGGCAGGTCGAGGGCCACCGTCGCGGGCCGGGAGGTGACACCGACCGCGACCATGCGCACGTCCGTCACCAGCGGCGCTCCGGCGAGCAGTGCGGCGCGACCGGCGCGCAACGCCTGCTCGTCGCAGACCAGGTCACCGGCCCAGCTCGGGTCGGCGCTGGTGTGGACGACCCGCTCGACGACCGCACGGGTCAGCGGCGGCAGATCGGTGGTGTCGAGGCGCGAACGCAGGATCGCGTACGACTCCACCTCGATGGGGTGCACGCTGCTGCGCACGCTTGTTCTCCTCCCCGGGTGTCCGCGCCCGGACGGGTCGATGGCCATCGGCGGCGGGGGTCTGGCTTCCCCGATGAACCGGGGTCACAGTGGCGGGACCGCCCCGGTTTCACACCGGGTTCCTCGCTGCCGATCGATCGCGAGCATAACCCGCGCTCGCCGCGAACACGGAGAACCGCAGGCCAGGTGCACGATCATCGGGTGGTCCAGCGGTATCCGCGGGGGGTGACCATCCGTCCGGCGACCATCCGCGTCGCCGACGAGCCCACGACCACGGTGGTCAGCATGTCCACTTCGGCGGGGTCGAAGTCCGCCAGCGCGGCGGTCCACACCCGCTGCCCCGGCCTGCCCGCCTGCCGCACCGCGCCAACGGGGGTGGTGGGCGGCCGGTGTGCCCGGAACGCTTCGAGGGCCGCCCCGAGCTGCCAGTGCCGGTCACGGCTGCGCGGGTTGTAGAAGCAGGTGACGAGGTCCGCCGCCGCAGCGGCCGCCACGCGCTGCTCGATGACCTCCCACGGCGTGTGCAGGTCCGAGAGCGAGATCAGCACGTGGTCGTGGCCGAGCGGGGCGCCGAGCAGGGACGCGGCGGCGAGCGCTGCGGTCACCCCGGGCACCCCGACCACCTCGATGTCGGCCCCCGCACCCTGCAGCGCCGGGCTCGCCATCGCGTACACGCCGGCGTCGCCGGAGCCGATCAGGGCCACGGCGTGCCCCTTCGCGGCGAGGGCGACGGCGTCGGCGGCGCGCTGCTCCTCGTCGCCGAGACCGCTGGCCCGCACCTCGGTGCCCGGTCGCAGAAGGTGGCGCACCTGGTCGACGTACTGGTCGAGCCCCACCACGATCGACGCGCGGCGAAGCTCCGCCTCGGCCCGCGGTACCCGCAGGTCGGCGGCACCGGGCCCGAGCCCGACGATCGCGAGCCGCCCGCGCGGGCGGATCCGCGCCGCCGCGACCGTCACGTTGTCGCCCTTGATCTTCTCGACGACCAGCTCGATGGGCGCTCCGGCGGCCAGCTCGGCCGCAGCATGCAGCGCTGCCGCCTCCGCGACACTGGCCGTGCCCACCTCCCTCCGCACGACCTCGCTGGGGTTGGGCACCTCGATCGAAGCCAGCGCGGCAGCCGGGTAGGTGCGCAGCGAGGCCGGGGCGATCGCGGCGAGGATGCCGGGCTCGGCGGCCTTCAGGTCGACGCTCGCGAAGGCGCGGACCGCGCGGGGGTCGAGGCCGTACTCGGCCTCCAACCGGCGCAGCGTCGCCGCCACCGCCTCCGCCGGAACGCCGCGGGCGCTCCCGATCCCCACGACGAGCGTGGGAGGCACGAGCCGGGTGACCGCAGTGCCATCCCCGCCCGTTTCCGGGGCTCCCTGCTCGGTCGCACCGCTCGCCGCAACGCTCCGGGTGGTCGGTGCCCCCGAGGGCCCCGCGCGGTCGGTGATCACGATCGTGTGGCGGGCCTCGCCGGTCGTGGGTGGGACTGGGGGTAACGGGAAGCCGAGCGGGTTCTCCAGTCGCGCGGCCCCGTCCAGAAGCGCCGTGCCGGCGGCGGCGAGATCGCCGTCGACGGCCGCACCGAGCAGCTGCACCAGCTCGTCGAGGCCGGTGCTGCCCACCGCGTCGGACGCCGTGGTGATCACCGGCTGGGCGCCCAGCAGCGCCGCGACCCGGGTGGCCAATGCGTTCGCCCCGCCCTCGTGGCCGCCGGTGAGCGCCACGGCGAACCGGCGCGCCTCGTCCACACAGACCACGCCAGGGTCGGTGCGCTTGTCGGCCAGCAACGGGGCGATCAGCCGCACGGTCGCTCCGGTGGCGAGGAAGAACACCGCCCCGTCCAGTCCGGGCCACAGCTTCGGCAACTCACCGAGCTCGTGCGCGGTGGCGCCGAGCGGGCCTGTCACCTCGGCGGCGGCCCGGCGGCCTGCCTCGGTGACGGCGAACAGCGCGATCGTCATCGATCCTGAACCTCTCCCCAGACGAGCGTGATCGGATTGGTGGCCGCGAGCCGCACCGAGCCGTCGGGCAGCTCCGCCAGGCGGCTCGCCGCCACCTGCACTCCGCCGACGGCGTATCCGGCGGCTGTGAGGGCGGCGCGGGTCGGAGCGATCCTGTCCAGCGCGGCGAGCGCGGCGACGATCCGTCGCGGTCCGACGGCCGCTGCCGCGGCGACGACCTCCGGCCCTCCGCCGCCCACGAACACGGCGTCCGGGTGCGGGAGCCCGGCGAACACGGCAGGCGCCACGCCCGGCACCACCCTGACCTCGACGCCGTGGGTGCTCGCGTTGGCCCGCACCCGGGCGACGTCGTCGTCCCGTCGCTCGACCGCGAGTACCGCCGCGCCGAGCCGGGCGCACTCGACCGCGACCGAGCCCGACCCCGCACCGACGTCCCAGACCAGCGTGCCCGGACGAGGTGCGAGCCGGGGCAGCGCGACGGCCCGCACCTCGGCCTTCGTCACCATCCCCGCGCGGTGCGCGAACGCCTCGTCCGGCAACGCCCACCCGCCGGCCGGCGGCACCGGCTCGCCACCGGCGTACCAACCCCGGCCCGCCGCTTCGTCATCGGGACGCAAGCACAGCAGCACGCTCAGCGGGTGCCACGAACGGGCAGCGGCCTCTGCGGCCGGCACCGTCGTCACCCGCTCGTCCGGACCGCCGAGGTCCTCGGCCACGACGAGGGTGCGCGGCCACCCGTCGAGCGCGGCACCGATCTCGGCGGGCCCGGCACCCGGCCCGGTGAGCACGGCCGTGGCCGCCCGCGCACGGCAGACGTTCACCGCGGGACCCAGGTCACGCCCGTGCGCGCTGACCACCGCCACGTCGTCCCACGATCGGCCGGCCCGGGCGACCAGCAGCTGCACGCTCGACAGCGCGGGCAGCACGACGGGCTCGTGACCGTGCTCGCGCAGCAGGCGCACGATCCCGAAGAAGCCGGGATCCCCGCTGGCCAGCACCACGGCCCGGCGCCCGGCAAGCTTCTCGAGCGCGGGTTCGACGGGCCCGAGCACGAACTGCTCAGCCGCAGCAGGCACCGGCAGCCGCTGCAAATGCCGCCTAGCCCCGACCACGACCTCCGCCGCAGCAAGCGCCGACTCGGCACCCGGGGGCAGCGGCCCCCCGTCAACTCCGATGACGGTGAGCGTCACGCCGCCCCCGACCCGAACGAACGGCACACCCGCGCGCTAGATCCGCCCGAACGGACCGCTCGCCCATTGCCCACGGACCCCGCCCCGACCGGGGGCGCCACGGATCTCCGGAACGAACGACACTCTCGACCAATAGGTCCGCGCGGACGGTCCGCTCGTCCAGCAACCGGCGGGCCCACACGCCCCGCACCCAGCGGGCCCGCCCGCCACCTCCCGCACCAACGGCACTCTCGACCACTAGGTCCGCCCGGACGGACCGCTCGTCCAGCAAGCGGTGGCCCGCCGAGGCCCGCATCCAGCAGGCCGGCCCAGCATCTCCCGAACGAACGGAACGCCCGCCCGCTCCCGCACGAACGGCACTCTCGCCCACTAGGTCCGCCCGGACGGTCCGCTCGTCCAGCTACTGGCGGGCGCACCGGCCCCGCACCCGGTGGGCCCGCCCGCCACATCCCGCACGAACGGGACTCTCGGCCCATAGGTTCGTGCGGAAGGGCCGCTCGTTTTCTCACGGGGCCGGGCGTCCTGCGGCGCGGGCGGCCCGCAGTTCCCGGCGGGCGGCCGCGTCGGGCTTGCGGAACGTGTGGAAGTGCCCGGGGTGGTAGAGGTGGCTGCGGGTGCCCGCTGACCCGAGCGCGGGGCCGACCAGGAACAACGTCTGCCGCCACAGCTTGCGCTCCTTGCACACGGCCTCGACCTCGTCGAGCCGGCAGCGCAGTGTCAGCTCGTCGGGCCAGCTGGTGCGGTAGGCGACCACGACGGGGGTGTCGTCCGGGTAGCCGCCTGCGCGCAGCTCGTCGACCATCTGGGCCGTTCTGGCCGCGGACAGGAAGATCGCCATCGTGGTGCCGTGGCGGGCGAACTCGCGCAGCTTCTCCCGCTCGGGCATCGGCGTCTTGCCGCCCTCGAGCCGCGTGAGCACCACCGACTGAGCCACCTCGGGAATTGTCAGCTCCCGGCCCGCGACGGCGGCGGCGGCCCCGAATGCGGAGACGCCGGGCACGATCTCGACGTCGAGGCCGAAGTCCTGCGCCGCGTCGTACTGCTCCTGCACGGCTCCCCACAGCGATGGATCCCCGGAGTGCACGCGAGCGACCTTGAGCCGCTCAGCGGCCGCCCGGCGGTAGAGCGCCAGCACGTCCTCGTGCGCGATCGTCGAGGAGTCGACGAGCTCGGCCTCGGCACGGGCGTGCTCGGTGATGCATTCCTGCATGACGAGGCTCGCAGCCCAGATCACCACGTCGGCCTCGGCGATCCGCCGCGCGCCACGCAACGTGATCAGATCCGCGGCCCCCGGCCCGGCCCCGACGAACGACACTCTCCCGCGATCCACGCCCGACAGTCTGTGCCGCGCTACTCGGCCAAGTCCAACCAGCGGCCGCCGTCATGATCGTCGCGACATTCGGCTTTCGGCCCTCCCCAGGGCCGAAACCCGGATCTCACGGTGATCAGTCAGGCAGGAGGGCTCGCAGCGCGGCGTCCACCGCCGCCGTCCGGTAGGACTCGAGTGGCTCCTCGGCCATCAGGACCACGCAGTCCTGCAGCCCGCCGAAGGCGATCACGGCGCGGGCTCGGTCGGCGGGGCGGTCGCTGCCCACCAGCGCCCGGTCCAGCTCGACCCGCTTGCGGACGAGGGCGTCGAGCACGTCCAGCCGGGCGAGCGCTCCGAAGTCGCGCAGCAAGCCCTGGAACAGCATCTTGTGCCGGTGGCACAGCTCGAGATAGCCGTCGAGCGTGGCCCGCATCCCCTCCGGACCGGAGGCCATGGCATCGATGCTGAACGCCTCGAGGTCCACGACCAACGGGCTGAAGAGGTCGGAGATCAGCTTGTCCTTCGACGGGAAGTGGTAGTAGAGCGCCGCCTTGGTGATGTCGAGCCGCTCGGCGATCTCGCGCAGGCTCGTCTGCTCGAACCCCCGTTGTGCGAACAGCTCGAGCGCAACCGCCCGGATCTCAGCACGGGTGTCGGCACTGCGTCGCGGCACGGGAGGTCTCCTCGGCGGATCCGGATACGGCTCCGGAAGCTTAGCTTCTTGCCTGCCGGACGGTTATCTACTTGCCGCACGGTTAGTTCGTGACTTACCGTGCGGCAAGTAGATTCCTCGTATCGGGAGGCCGACATGACCCGCACCGTCCTGATCTCCGGCGCCAGCATCGCCGGCCCCGCCCTGGCGTACTGGCTGCATCGCCACGGCTTCCGGCCGGTGGTCGTCGAGCGCGCGGCGACGGTGCGGGGCAACGGCTACCCCATCGACATCCGCGGCATCGCTGTCGACGTCGTCGACCGGATGGGTGTGCTGTCGCAGTTACGGGCGGCGCACGTCGACACGCAGCGCATCACCTTCGTCGATGCCTCCGGCCGTCGCACCGCCGGCATGAACATGGACGACATGATGAGCACCACCGCAGGTCACGACATCGAGGTGCCGCGGGGTGCGCTCACGTCCGTGCTCTACGAACACACGCGGAACGACGTCGAGTACGTGTTCGACGACTCCATCAGCACGATCGAGCAGGGCGACGACGGCGTGCACGTGACGTTCCGGCGCGGCCGGCCGCGCACGGTCGACCTGGTGGTCGGCGCCGACGGCCTGCACTCGAATGTCCGCCGCCTCGTCTTCGGGCCGGAACGCGAGTTCCGCCACGACCTCGGCTTCTACTTCGCCGGCTTCTCCGTCGACGACGGCCTCGGCCTCAGCCACGAGGTGATGGTGCACAACACACCGGGTCGGCTCGCGGGCTGGTACGCGGTGGGCGGGCAGGACCGGCCGACCGCGATGCTGGCCTTCGCCGCGCCGGAGCTGCGCTATGACCACACCGATCTCGACCAGCAACGCGAGCTCGTGGCGCAGGCCTTCGCCGGCGGCGGGTGGGAGGTCCCGCGGCTGGTCGCGGCGATGCGTACGGCGGATGACTTCTTCTTCGACTCCGTCAGCCAGATCCGGATGCCCCGCTGGACCGCCGGCCGGGCCGCCGTGGTCGGTGACGCCGGGTACGCCCCGGCGCTGCTGTCCGGGCAGGGTACGAGCCTCGCGCTCGTCGGCGCGTACGTGCTGGCAGGCGAGCTGGCCGTCGCCGGGGGCGACCACAGCGTGGCGTTCCCGGCGTACGAGCGGGAGCTGCGCGGGTTCGTCGAACGCGGGCAGAGGATCGCCAAGACCGGTGGGGCCGCCCTGATCCCCAGGACCCGGGCTCGAATCTGGCTGCGCGACCGGATCATCTCGGCGCTGCCCCGGCTGGGCCCGGCGAAGTCGCTTGTCACCGGCGGGGCGGAACGGGCGACCCGCAGCCTGGAACTGCACGACTATGCCCGCGATGATCGCCGCGAGATCCGGCGGTCCGCCCTCCCCCGGGCCGAGAACCGGATCTCGCAGTGATCATCAGGCCGCCGCTCTCCTCCCGTCGTCGATCGCGTGGGACAGCGTCGCGGCCGCCGTGGTCAGCGCGGTGTCCAGCACCTGCTCGCGCCGCCGCGGGTTCATCAGGTTGCCGCCCATCGCCAGCAGGTCGTCCGCGCCCGGCATCAGCACCGTGACGCGGGTGCCGGTGGCCCGCAGCGCCTCGACCTCGGCGTCGAGCCAGTGGGTGATCAGACGCCGGACGCCCCGCTCCATACCGACGATCGGGTCGAGGGACCGGTCGTAGGAGTGGCTGGCCAGCGGCGCGAGCACGTACACCTCGTCGAGCCGCGGCGCGTCGGGTCGGGACAGCAGGCCCAGCGACGTCGACGAGGCCACCCCGCCGTCGACGTACCGGCGCCCGCCGATCATCTGGGGCGCGAACCAGCCGGGGATCGAACAGGACGCCAGCACCGCCTCGGCCACCGACGACGCGGGCGCACCGGGCCGGCCGAAGACGACCCGCTCGCCGCTGTCGTAGTCGACGGCGACCACCCACAACGGCGCTCCGGGCACCCAGCCGTCGGGGGTGATGCCGATCCGGGCCTGCAGGACCTCGACCATCCGGACGAGCGATCCCATACGTCCCCGGCCACGCGGCAGCAGGCCCGACGCCGCGATCACCGGGTCGATCCGCCACGGCGGCATCGCGGCGGCGAGAAGCAGCCGGGGGGAACCGAGGAGGGGCAGCGGCAACGGCGGGAGCCCGTCGCCGGACTCGCGGTCGATCGCCTGCATCTCCGGCAGTTCCTCGGGCCGCCGGTCCGCGACGCCGATCGGGTCGATGCCCCGCTGGTGCGCCAGTAGCTCCGGCACGTCGATGCCGGACCGCAGGGCGGCCGCAAGCACGCTGCCCGCGCTCGTGCCGAGAACGAGATCGACGTCGCCGAGGGGGCGATCCAGGGCCGCCGCCACTGCGGAGAGCGCTCCGACCATCCAGGCCGATCCGAGGATGCCGCCGGCGCCGAGCACCAGACCCACCGTCGGAGCTCGTCGTGAAGCGTTCGTTGCACGAAGGCGGTCCGGCATGGTGACCTCCTCGCCGAGGACCCGTTACTGCACGGTAGCAACGAGGACGGCGAAAAGGGAGCACCGGCGAATCACGTCTTACAGGGCTGCGGCACCGACGAAACGGGCAACAGCATCCGGATCTCCCGCGGGATGGGTGTGCAGGAAGGACGCATGCACCCCGCCGAGCACCCATCCCTCCGGCGCGGCGCCACGCCAGCCCCAGGCCGGCGCCGACCCCGCCGCGGGTGTCACCGCGCAGTGGTGGAACTCGTGACCGGCCACCCGGGCGCCTGCAGGGAAGAGCGGCGATCCGGTGAGCGCGACGGCGTCGCGGTACCCGAGCGTGAGCCGCCCGGTCATCGCGGCGCGCGCCGGCAGCACCCCGCACATCGGCGCGTCGTCGAGCGACTCGCAGAGGTAGAGCAGCCCGCCGCACTCGGCGTGTACCGGCGCTCCGGACGCGGCGAGCGCCGCGACCGCGGCCCGCAGCCCCTCGTTCGCTCCCAGCGCGGCGACATGCTCCTCCGGGAACCCGCCGGGCAGCAGGAGCGCCGCGGTGCCGTCGGGCAGGGTCTCGTCCCGCAGCGGGTCGACCACCACGACCTCCGCGCCCGCTGCCGTCAGCAGCTCCACGTGCTCCGCGTAGCCGAACGTGAACGCAGGCCCGCCGAACACGGCCGTGCGGAGAGCCGGACGCTCCGGCGCCCGGGCCACCGCGTGAACTGCGTCGGCGGCCGACCAGGCCGGCCCCTGCGGCAGGGGTTCGGCGAGCCGCACCACGGCGTCGAGGTCGACGTGGGCGGCCACGAGCTCGGCCATCGCGGCAACGGCCGACACCGCCGCCGCCCCGTGCTCGGCCGCGGTGACGAGCCCGAGGTGCCGTGACGGGACGGCGAGTGCGTCGCGGCGCGGCAACGCCCCGAGCACCGGGAGTCCGGCCTCCTCGGCGGCAGCGCGCAGCACGGTCTCGTGCCGCTCGCTGCCCACCTGGTTCAGGACGACACCCGCGAGCCGCACCTCGGGATCGAACGACCGGAACCCGTGCAGGAGCGCCGCCAGGCTGCGCGACTGCCCACGGCAGTCGACGACCAGCACGACCGGCGCCCCGAGCAGGCCCGCCACCTGCGCCGTCGAGCCGTGACCGTCGGCGAGCCGACCGTCGAAGAGGCCCATCACCCCTTCGACGACGGCGACCTCGGCTCCGGCGGAGCCATGGCGGGCGAGTGGCGCGATCCGTTCGGTGCCGACGAGCACCGGGTCGAGGTTGCGGCCCACCCGGCCGGCGGCGAGCGTGTGGTAGCCGGGATCGATGTAGTCCGGCCCCACCTTGAACGGCGCCACGGCGGTGCCCCGCCCGCGCAGAGCGGCCATGAGCCCCGTGGCGACGGTGGTCTTCCCACTGCCGGACGACGGGGCCGCGACGACGAGCGCTCGCGCCGTCACCGACGGCTCCGTCCGCCACATGGACACGTGTCGCGGTTCAGGCCGGCGGCCGAACAGCGTGATGTGTCCATGTGGCGTCGGTCCCGGCGGTTACTGGTGGCCGAGGACGGGGTGCGGGACGTACGGGGCCTCGAGCGCCGCGATCTCCTCGTCGGACAGCTCGATGTCGACCGCGGCCACCGCGTCCTCGATGTGTCCGGGCTTGGTGGCCCCGACGATCGGTGCGGTGATCGCCTCCTTGTGCAGCATCCAGGCCAAGGCCACCTGCGCGAGCGGCAGGTCGCGGGCCTTCGCCACGTCGGCGACGGCGTGCACGACAGCCTCGTCGGACTCGTTGTACATGCGGTCGGCGATCGGGTCGCCACCGGACGAGCGGGTGGTGGTGCCGTGCTGGTCCGGCACGCGGGCGAGGCGCCCGCGGGCCAGCGGGCTCCACGGGATGACCCCCACGCCCTGGTCGAGGCACTGCGGGTGCATCTCCCGCTCCTCCTCGCGGTAGATCAGGTTGTAGTGGTCCTGCATCGCGACGAACCGCGTCCAGCCGCCCAGGTCGGCGGTGAACTGCGCCTTCGCGAACTGCCACGCGTACATGCTGGACGCGCCGATGTAGCGGGCCTTGCCCGCCTTCACGACGTCGTGCAGCGCCTCCATCGTCTCCTCGATCGGCGTCTCCGGATCCCAGCGGTGGATCTGGTAGAGGTCGACGTAGTCGGTGCCGAGGCGGCGCAGCGAGGCGTCGATGCTCGCCATGATGTGCTTGCGGGACAGGCCCGCGTCGTTGGGACGGTCGCTCATGGGCGACCTGACCTTGGTGGCGAGCACGTAGTCCTCGCGGCGGGGGAAGAACTCCGTGAGCAGCGTGCCGGTCACCTCCTCGCTGACGCCGAGCGAGTAGACGTCAGCGGTGTCGTAGAAGGTGATGCCGCCCTCGACGGCGACGCGCACCTGCGGCCGTGCGGCGTCGATGTCGAGCACCCAATCCCGCCAGGACGACGAGCCGTAGCTCATCATCCCCAGACACACTCTCGAGACCTGCAGTCCGGTTGAGCCCAGTCGTGTGTACTCCACTCCGGGCACACTAATCCTGCCGCGATCTACGAACTACCACTCGATTCCGCGCTGACCCTTCTGCCCGGCATCCATCGGGTGCTTGATCTTCGTCGTCTGCATGACGAGATCTGCGGCCTCGACCAGATCGGGCACCGCGTCCCGACCCGTGATGATCACATGCTGACGCCCCTGCCGGGCCCGCAGCACCTCCACCACCTCGGCGACGTCCACCCAGCCCCACTTGATCGGGTACGTGAACTCGTCGAGCACATAGACGTTGTGCACCTGCGCCTCGATGCGGCGGCGGATCTCCGCCCAGCCCTCGGCGGCGGCAGCGGCGTGGTCGTCCTCGCTGCCCTTCTTGCGGGTCCAGGACCAGCCCTCGCCCATCTTGTGCCACTCGACGGGGCCGCCCTCGCCGGTCTCGGCGTGCACGCGGCCGAGCGCGCGGAACGCCGCCTCCTCGCCCACCTTCCACTTCGCCGACTTGACGAACTGGAACACCCCGATCGACCAGCCCTGGCTCCAGCCGCGCAGCGCGAGCCCGAACGCCGCGGTCGACTTGCCCTTCATCTCCCCCGTGTGCACGACGACGAGCGAGCGGTTACGACGTTGGCGCGTGGTGAGCCCGTCGTCCGGCACGGTCGTGACCTGTCCCTGCGGCATGTGTGTTCCCCTCTCACGCAGCCCGGGCGGCGCGGACCACGCCGGCCACCTGGTCGGCAGAAAGCTCGGCGAGCCCGAGCGCCGGGCCACCCGCCGCGGCGGCCACCCGGGCAGCAAGGCCGAGTCGCACCGGACCGCTCTCGCAGTCCACCACGACCGTCGCGACGCCATCGGCCGCGAGCAGAGCCGCGGCCCGGCACGCGTCGTGGACGGCGTCGCCTCCCTTGCGCGCGGCGACGGTGGCGCGGCCGTCGGTGAGCAGCACGAGCAGCGGCCGCCGGCGCGGGTCACGCAACCGCTCGACGCGCAGCACCGCCCGCGCCCTGAGCAGCCCGTCGGCAAGCGGGGTGCGCCCGCCCGTACGCATCGCCGCGAGCCGGACCTGCGCCGCCGGGACGCTGGACGTGGGAGGCAGGATGAGCTCGGCCGCCGTGCCCCGGAACGTGACGAGTCCGACCTTGTCGCGGCGCTGGTAGGCGTCGCGCAGCAACGAGAGGACCGCGCCGCTGACGGCGGACATCCGCGCCCGCGCGGCCATCGAGCCCGAGGCGTCCACGGCGAACAGCACGAGGTTGCCCTCGCGGCCCTCGCGCTCGGCCCGGCGCAGGTCGCCGGTGCGCAGCAACAGGCCGGCACCGGCGCGGCCGCGGGCCAGCTGATGCGGCGCGGCGGCGGCGATCGTGGCAGGCAGGTGCAGGTCAGCGGCACGGCGCGGGGTCTCGCCGGACGCGCGCACCGTCCGTCCGGCGTCGGTGCGCGCCCGGGAGCGGCGGCCGGGGGCGCCCTCCCCCACTCCCGGCACCTGCAGAAGCCGGGCCCGGAACGGGGTGGACGCGGGTGGGGCGCCGGCGCTGCGACCATCACCGGCCGGGGTGGAGCCGCTGGGCCGGTGGTCCGCGTCGGGTGCGGACGCCCCGTTCTCCGACTGCGGGGCACCACTCCCTCCGGACGGGCCGCCGTCGCCCGGTCCGGGATCGTCCGGCCCATCGTCGGGTCCACCGTCGTCGGGTCCGCCGTCGTCCGGGGGCTCCTCCTGCTGTGCCGCCTCGCGCAGCGCGTCGTCGAGAGCGTCGTCGTCGATGCCCGGCTCGTCGAACGGGTCGCGGCGGCGGCGGTGGGGCAGCGCGAGCCGCGCGGCCACGCGCACGTCCTCCTCGGCCACCTCGTCCGTGCCCCGCCATGCGGCGTGCGCCACGGCGGCGCGGGCGATCACGAGGTCGGCACGCATCCCGTCGACGTCGAACGCCGCGCACACGGCCGCGATGCGGCGCAGCTCGGCGTCCGGCAACGCGACGGAACCGACCCTGGCCTGGGCGGCGGCGATCCGGGCCGCGGTCTCGGACTCGGACTCCTGCCACGCGGCGACGAACCCCGCGGGGTCGGCCTCGAACCCCATACGGCGGCGGACCACCTCGACGCGCGTGGCCACGTCCCGCGCCGCGCGCACCTCCACGGCAAGCCCGAACCGGTCGAGCAGCTGCGGACGCAGCTCCCCCTCCTCCGGGTTCATCGTGCCCACCAGCAGGAACCGGGCCGCGTGCGAAACCGACACCCCGTCCCGCTCCACGTGGGCGCGTCCCATCGCGGCGGCGTCGAGCAGCAGGTCGACGAGGTGGTCGTGCAGGAGATTGACCTCGTCGACGTAGAGCACGCCGCGGTGGGCGTCGGCGAGAAGCCCCGGCTGGTAGGCGCGCACACCCTCGCGCAGGGCGCGCTCCAGATCGAGCGATCCGACCAGCCGATCCTCCGTGGCACCGACGGGCAGTTCGACGAGGCGCGCGGCGCGGGTCTCGCTCGCTCCGGACCCGCGCTCGTGCGGCCCGTCGGGGCAGTCCGGGTCGGGTGCGGTGGCAGTTGGGTCGCAGCTGAAGCGGCAGCCGGAGACGACGGCCAGGCGCGGCAGCAGCGCCGCCAGTGCGCGGACGGCCGTCGACTTCGCGGTGCCCTTCTCCCCACGCACGAGCACCCCACCGATACCCGGGTGCACGGCGTTGAGCAGCAGCGCGAGTCGCAGGTCGTCGTGGCCGACCACGGCGGAGAAGGGGAACGTGCTCATCAGGGCGAGCCTGCCAGAACGGACGTCACCACCGGGAGCCCAGCGGGCACACCGTGACTGATCACATGTTCAAGTGCGCGGATGTCGATGTGTTTCTCGACGAGATCGCCGAGCAGGTCGAGCTGGGCGTCGCGCTGCGCGGCGAAGCTGGTGGCCGGTGCGGGAACGAAGCCGGCGCGGCCCGCCTGCTGCGCCACCCGTGCCAGCAGCGACCGTCGGAAGCCGTCGTTCTCCAGCAGGCCGTGCCAGTGGGTGCCGATCACGGCCCCCGCGTCGGACCCCTCCTGGCCGGCCCCCTCGGCCTCCAGCAGCGGCGGATCGCCGGAGTGGACCACGCGCCCGTGGTGGATCTCGTAACCACGCACCGGCTCGCCCCACGCCGTGCCCGCCGGGTTGCCGAGGTGCTTCTCGGCATCGAAGACGACCTCGAGATCGAGCAGCCCCAGCCCGGCGACGACACCACCGGCGGCGCTGCTCTCGGGGCTGCTCTCGACGGCGTGCGGATCGGCGATCCGGCGGCCGAGCATCTGGTAGCCCCCGCAGATCCCGAGCACCGGGCGGCCGGCGCGGGCGTGGGCCGCCACCGCGTCGGCGAGTCCGGTGCGGCGCAGCCACTCCAGGTCGGCCACGGTCGCCTTCGAGCCGGGCAGCACCACCAGGTCGGCGTCGAGCAGCCGCGCAGGCTCCGTGACGTACCGGACGGCGACGCCCGGCTCGCAGGCCAACGCCTCCGCGTCAGTGGCGTTGGAGATCCGCGGGAAGCGGACTACGGCCACGCGCAGCCATTGCGACCCGAACGGCGGCGCCGGGCGGCCGAGGACGCTGTGGGCCACGGCGGACAGCGAGTCCTCGGCGTCGATCCACAGGTCCTCGGCCCACGGGACGACGCCCAGGGTCGGACGTCCCGTGAGCGCGGTGAGCTGGTCGAGACCGGGGGCGAGCAGGGCTGGGTCGCCCCGGAACTTGTTGATCACGAACCCGGCGATGCGAGCCTGGTCGGCCGCGTCCAGCACGGCGAGGGTGCCGAACAGGTGCGCGAGCACGCCGCCGCGGTCGATGTCGCCGACCACCACCACGGGCAGGTCGGCGGCCTGCGCGAGCCCCATGTTCGCGATGTCGCTCCCCCGGAGGTTGATCTCCGCGGGCGACCCCGCGCCCTCACAGACGACCACGTCGAAGCGCTCACGCAACCCGGCGAGCTCCGCGGAGACGACGTCGAGCAGCGCGGCTTTGCGGGCGTAGTAGGAGCGTGCGCTGACCGTGCCGTCCACCCGGCCGCGCACCACGACCTGGGAGCTGCGGTCGCTTCCCGGCTTGAGCAGCACCGGGTTGAACGCGACGCTCGGTTCCAGCCCGCAAGCGCGGGCCTGCATCGCCTGGGCGCGGCCGATCTCGCCCCCGTCAGCGGTGACCACCGAGTTGTTGGACATGTTCTGCGCCTTGAACGGGGCGACGGCGACACCACGGCGGCGAAGCCACCGACAGACACCGGCAACGAGAGCACTCTTACCAGCGTCAGAGGTAGTGCCAGCCACAAGAACCGCCCCCCGCATCCCGCCACCCTACGTCGCAGCTCGGAGCCCTACTGCTCCCCCGGAGACACCTGAATCGGCACTTCGGAGCCCCACTGCTGCCACCCGACTACGGTGGTCCTGTGCGGTTCCTTCTGCGGCCTGGGTGGATGGCCTTCGTTCTGGTGGTCATCGGGTTCGCGGTCGCCTGCTACACGCTGCTGGCCCCATGGCAATTCGGCCGCGAGGCCCAGCGCGACGCCGAGCAGCAGGCCATCGACGCCTCTTACCACACGCCGCCCGTCCCGCTCGCCCAGCTCACGTCCGCAGGCGCGGGCGTCACTCCCGCACTGGAGTGGCGGCAGGCCACGGTGTCGGGCACCTACGTCCCCGACGCCGAGGCGCTCGTGCGGCTGCGTGTGGTGGACGGCAAGCCCGCGTTCGAGGTACTCACCCCGTTCCGCACCGACGACGGGCGGCTCATCACCGTGGACCGGGGGTACGTCTCCACGCCCAGCGGTTCGCAGGTGCCGGGCTTCGCCGCCGCCCCGTCCGGGCCCGTCACGCTCACCGGCCGGCTCCGCGTGAACGAGAGCGACCCTCAGAACCGGCCCGTGTCCGTCCTCGACGGGCACCGCCAGCTCTACGCCGCCGACTCCCGCGCACTCGCCGCCGCGACGAACCTGAACCTGGAGCCCGGCTACCTGCAGCTCTCGGCTGACCAACCCGGAGTGCTCGGCCCGCTGCCCATCACGGTCAGCGCAAGCGGGGCCCCCTTCACGAACTTCTCCTACGCCCTGCAGTGGCTCACGTTCGGCGCGATCGCCATCTTCGCGATGGCATACTTCGTGCGACTGGAGCTGCTGCAGCGCCGGGGCAAGGACCGCCGGGCCGAGCGCACCGCCCTGCGCCAGGCCCTCGCCGGTGACGACGACGAGTCCGACCCCCACGACCGGCCCGCGCCGGACGAGACCCCGCTCGCCGACCGCTCCGGCCGCCAATAGGTCAGAGCACCTGTGCCGGGCTGATCGCGTCAGAGCCGTCCGGATCGGAGGTCGGTGACCGCGACCCTCGCGGCCAGCCCGATCGCGGCGTCGGCGCGCGGGAGCATCGCGTCGGCACGCGCGGCGTGGGTGAACACGGCCACCGCGACGGGACGTTCCCCGTCGAACTGCACCACGCCGACCTCGTTGCGGATGGCGCCGAGGGTGCCGGTCTTCCCCGCCACCCGAACCCCCGCGTAAGGGAACCCCGAGCGCAGCCGATGCGGCCAGATCTGCGCGCCGAGCACCTCGCGGGCGAAGCGGCACTGCTCCTCCGAGGCAGCGCGGCCGGACCAGATCGCATCCAGCAGCGTGGTCATCTCGCGCGCCGTGGTGGCGCTGCCGTACACGGGGTCGTAGGCCCTCACCTCGGGTGCGACGTCGTGGCTGGCCAGGGCCTCGAACGCGGCTGCGGTGTCGGCGGACGCCGTGTCGGCCACCAGCGTGCGGTGTACCTCCGCGGTGCCGCTGCGCACGCGGGTGCGGGTGAGTCCGAGGTCGGCCATCGCCCGGTGCAGCTGATCGAGCCCGACGCGTTCCAGCAGAACGTCGGCGGCGGCGTTGTCCGACACAGCGACCATCGACAACGCCACGTCACGCCAGGACATGGTCACGTCGTCGCGCAGGATCGACAGTCCGGTCGGGCCCACCGTGCGTTCCGTCGGGACGATCGTGACCCTCTCGCGCGGGTCGATCGTGCCCGCGTCGACCTCCCGGCAGAAGGCGATGAGCAGCGGGAGCTTGTAGACCGACGCCATCACCACCGGTTCGTCCGGTCCGAGTCCGACCTCGCGACCCACCGAACCGCCGAGCGCGACCGCGTGCAGCCAGCCGCGCACGCCGGCGTCGGCGAAGATCCGCCGGATCTCGTGGTCGCGCTCGTTCACCCCGCGACTCCTCCCCCGAGCGCAGCGAGCACGGCGTCGTGTGTGGCCGGGGCGGTGTCGGCGCCTCGCCACACGACGCGCAGGCGCAGCGGCAACGGATCACCGGCAACCGGCCTGCGCACGACGCCCGGGGCGGCGAGGTCGGGATCGGCCGTGACGGCGAACGCCCGGCCCATGGCGACGAGGACCAGCGCGGCCCGGTCGTCCGCGGCAGGAATCGCCGGGGCCGCGAGCCCACGTTGCTCGAGCGTGTCGAGGAACAGATCGTGCGCCGCGGTCCCGTGGGGTCGTGGTGGCGCGGCCACGCCCAGGCCGCGCAACGACCGGAGCACCACCGGCTCCCCGGTGCGTGCCGCGGGATGATCGGCGGGAATCAGCAGCGCGGTGTCGAGACGGACCACCGGCCCGCTACGCAACGCACCCAGCAACGCCGGGTGGACGACGACGGCGAGATCGAGCTGGCCCGCCGTGACAGCGTCGACCAATTCGCTCGTCGAGGCGGTGGTCATCTCCACGGGGCCACCGGCGCGCTCCTGGCACGCGGTGGCCACGGCGGCCATGACCCGCGGGCTGAGCTGCGGCACCGTGCCGACGCGCAGCGACGTGGCAGCGGCTCCGTACGTGCCGGCCACCCGTCGCAGATCCTCCGCGCCCTGCAGGAGAGCGCGGGCGCGCGGCAGCAGGTCGCGCCCAGCGGCGTTGAGTCTGACCCCACGGGAGCTGCGCTCCAGCAACACCACACCGAGGCTGCGCTCGAGCCGTTGCAGGCCTTGCGAGATCGGGGGCTGGGCCATACCCAGCCGGCCTGCCGCACGTCCGAAGTGTTCCTCTTCCGCGATCGTGACGAAGAACTCCAGGTGCCGGAGGAGATCCACGGGCCGGACACTAACAGCATCGATATCAGACTCATATCGGGAAGGCTGTTGATTGCTATTTGCGCTATCGGCCGCGCCCGGATTGTCTGAGCAGGTGACCAGAGACAGGAGCCGTCGGCGGAGCCTTGCCGTAGCGGCGATAACGCTAGCGCTGATGGTGACGGTCGCGTCGTGTTCGCTGCTGGGGACCTCCGGTCCCCGCACGGCAGCCGAGAACTTCATCAGTGCGCTCGCCCGGGGCGATACAGCGGCGGCCGCCGCCACCACCGACGACCCACCGGCCGCCACCACGCTGGTCAACGCAGTGTTCGACGGACTGGAGCATCCGCGGCTGATCACCGGCTTGGAAGAGGTGAACGACGAGAAGTTCTCCTACCGCGCCACCTGGGACTTCGGCAACGGGCACGTCTGGTCCTACCTCGCGCACGGCACCCTCCGGCAAGCAGACGACGGCTGGAAGGTCCACTGGGCGCCGTCTGTCCTGCACGACGCGCTGCAGCCCGGTGACGGGCTGGAACTCCAGACCTTGCCCGCCACGCCCGGGCGCGACCTCGACCGAGGCGGGGCCCCACTCATCCAGCCCGGGACGGTGACGCTGGTGCGAGTGGACCCCACCCGCACCACTGATCTGGACCGCACCCTCAGCGCCGTCGCGCCCGTCCTCGCCCGGATCGATCCGAGCGTGACGCGGGCATCGCTGCGCAGCGCCACGGAAGGCGCCACCGGCCCGGTCACGCTGATCACCCTGCGCGAAGACGACGCCGCCCGCGTCGAACCGGCATTGCGTGACGTTCCCGGGGTCACGCTCTCCGAGCAACAGCGCCGCCTCACCGAACGCGGAGTGTCCTCACCGGCCCTGACCGAACTGGCGAAGGACCAGGACACAGCCGGGGCGGGCTGGCAGGTCGTCGTGGTCGACACCGAGGGCACCGTCCGCACCCGCCTCGCCGGACAGGACCCCGCACCGCCCAAGGACGTGACGCTCACCCTCGACCTCCACGCCCAGACCGCCGCGCAGGACGCGCTCCGCAGGCTCGACGAGCCGGCCGCGCTCGTCGCGCTACGCCCGTCCACCGGGGAGATCCTCGCCGTCGCGCAGAACTCGGCCGCCGACGCGCAGGGCCCGATCGCCCTCACCGGCGTCTTCCCGCCCGGGTCGACGTTCAAGGTCGTGACCGCGACGGCCGCACTGGATGCGGGCGCCGTCACCCCCGACACCGTGCTCGCCTGCCCCGGCACGGAGAACATCCAGGGCCGCCAGATCCCCAACGACGACGGGTTCGACCTCGGCTCGGTGCCGCTGCACACGGCGTTCGCGCACTCCTGCAACACCACCTTCGCCCGCATCGGCGTCGGCCTCGACCCCACCGCGCTGCGCCGGACCGCGGCGCGTCTCGGCCTCGGAACGGACTGGGACATCCCCGGGATCACCACCGTCACCGGCACCGTCCCGGACGCAACGACGCCCGCGGAGCAGGTCGAGAACTCCATCGGCCAGGGCCGCGTCGTCGCCAGCCCGTTCGGGATGGCCATGGTCGCCGCCACCGTGGCACACGGTCGCACTCCGACCCCGACGCTGATCCAGGGCCGGCCCGGGACCCTCACCGGCGACGGCGGCGAGCAGGCGCCGCTGCCCGACCAGCTGCGGACCGAGCTCTCCACGATGATGCGGGAGGTCGTCACCGACGGCTCGGCCTCGCAACTCGCCGACCTGCCCGACGTGACCGGCAAGACCGGCACCGCCCAGTTCGGCGACGGAACCCGTTCGCACGGCTGGTTCATCGGCACCCGGGGCGACCTGGCCTTCGCCGTGCTCGTTGTGGGCGGCGAGACCTCGCGGCCGGCCGTCGACGCCGCAGGGCGCTTCCTCGAGGCCACGCCCAACCCCTAGTCGGAGCACATAGGAGTACGACCATGCACAACTCCACGCTAGGCAGGCGCGCGGTCCTGGGAGCCGCACTGCTGCTGCCGCTGATGGCCTGCGGCCGAGCACCCAGCCCACCGGCCGCGTCACCCCCGGCGCCTGCGCCCGGACCGGCGGCATCCGACCGGCTCGCCGAACTCGAGACCCGCTTCGACGCGCGGCTCGGGCTCTACGCCGTGCACACCGGCACCGGTCGAGAGCTCGCCCACCGCGCCGACGAGCGGTTCCCCCTCTGCTCGACGTTCAAGGTGCTCGCCGTCGCCGCGATGCTCGCCAAGACCCCGCCCGAGCACCTGCAGACCCGGATCCGCTACGGCGCGAGCGAGGTCGTGGAGAACTCCCCGGTCACCGAGGGCCACGTCGCCGACGGACTCACCGTCGCCGAACTCTGCGACGCCGCGATCCGCTACAGCGACAACACGGCAGGCAACCTGCTGCTCGACGACATCGGCGGGCCCGGCGCTGTCACCGACTACGCACGCCTCCTCGGCGACGGCGTGACCCGCCTGGACCGCCGCGAGACGGAGCTCAACAGCGCGATCCCCGGGGACGACCGGGACACCACCAGCCCCCGCGCCATCGCAGGCAACCTGCGCGACCTCGTCCTCGGCGATCGGCTCGACCCCGCCGACCGCGCCCTCCTGACCGACTGGCTCGTCCGCAACACCACCGGCGGCGCCCGCATCCGCGCCGGCCTGCCGCCCGACTGGCGGGTGGCCGACAAGACCGGCTCCGGCAGCTACGGAACCGCCAACGACATCGCCGTCGCCTGGCCTCCTGGGGGCGCCCCGATCGTCCTCGCGGTCCTGTCCACCCGGGACGGCCGCGAGGAACAGGCCGACAACGCCCTGATCGCCCAGGCCGCGGCCATCACGGCAGCCGAACTCCGCTGACACCTCGCACCGGCCCCCCGGCCATCAATGCCGGTTGGGGATGCGCATCCATGACCATAGGTTGGGGACGGGCAGCCGCCTGTCGTGCGATCGCCAGGCCCCAAGTACCGATCACAACCCGACCGCGGCCTACCCGCCTGGCCGGGGCGGCCCCCGGCGAACCAACTCATGATCACCAATTGGGGACGCGCAGCCGCCTATCGCGCGGTCGCCGGTCCCCAACTGGCGATCACGAACCTGGCAGAAAGTCACCCGCAAGCCGTCAACGGTGATCATCGGCAGGAGGCTGATCAAAGCCTGGCAGCCGCCGAGGCCGACCCGGCCGCCCAGTTGGTGATCACCGATTGGGGACACTCATCCGCCTGTGACGCGGTTGGCCGTCCCGAAATGCCGATCAAGACCTGCCGGCCAGGGCGACGACACGGCCGGCCCGCCCATGATCACCGATTAGGGACGCGCAGCCGTCTGTGGCGCGGTTGTCCGTCCCCAACCGCTGATCATGGTGTGGCAGACAGGTTCAGCCCGGCCGGCCGTCAGTGGTGATCGACGGTGCCAACGATCGGCGGCCGGTCAGCGCGTCCGTGCCGCCGCCACGCCGGCGGCCAGTACGGCTGCGAACCCGGCGGACGCCCACCCGACCAGCCGGGACAGGCGTGCGGCGCGGCGCAGGTCCGCAGGTGCGGGTGGGTGGCCGGAGCCCAGGCGGGGGCGTTCCTCCACCCCGTGCCGGTAGACGGTGCGCCCCCCGAGCCCGACGCCGAGCGCTCCGGCCGCAGCCGCCTCGACGGGGCCCGCGTTCGGGCTGGGGTGGGCGCCGGCGTCCCGGCGCCATGCCGCCAGCGCCTGCCGGGGTGAGCCGCCGACTGCAGGGGCGAGCGCCGCGAACAGCAGTGCCGCCACTCGGGCGGGCAGGAGGTTGACCAGGTCGTCGAGCCGGGCGGATGCCCAGCCGAACCGGAGGTAGCGGGCCGATCGGTAGCCGACCATCGCGTCGAGGGTGTTCACGGCGCGGTAGCCGAGGAGGCCGGGCAGGCCGGCCACCGCGCCCCACAGCAGTGGGGCCACCACCGCGTCGGAGGTGTTCTCGGCCATCGACTCGGTGCCGGCCCTGGCCATTCCCCAGGCGTCGAGTGCCGCGGGGTCGCGTCCGCAGAGGGACGGGAGCCGGGAGCGCGCGGCTTCGAGGTCGCCGTCGGTGAGCTCAACGGCGAGTGCCGTGCCGTGGCGGGCGAGTGACGCGCCACCGAGCACGGCCCAGGTGGCTGCGGCGGTGAGCGCCACCTCGGCGAGCGGACGGCCGGCCACCGCACGCCGGGCGATCATTCCCACACCGGCGGCCGCCCCCACGAGGACGACCACGTACCCGGTACCGGCCCCCCTGCTGTCGGCGTAACAACGCCGTTCGAGCGCGAGGGCGAGCGCCCCGAAGCCGGCCACCGGATGTCCGCGCCGAGGGTCGCCGAATAGAGCGTCGGCCGCCGTGCCCAGAAGCAGCCCGGCCGGCCGCGCCCACCCGTTCGCCCTCACACCGGGGACGGTACGGCGGCGCGTCTTACCCGCCGCCGACCGCCTGACCGAGGCGCAGGCCGTACAGCCGCTCGGCCTCGGTGGCGATCCGGTGCAGGGTGCACGGCCAGCGCGAGCCCGACCCACTGGATGTGCGGCAGGCGGCGCACCGGCCCATACGGTCGGCGACGTGTGCGGCCAGCAGCCGTCGCCACACCTCGGGCATGCCGGCCATCACCTCCGCCAATGACCCGCTCTCCGGCGTGCGTGGTTGCGTCACGACCGGTCCAACATGCCCGATCGGAAAGGACGTTTCGATTTTGAAAGGACGTCGGCGAGCGGCGGATGAGTTGCGGTCAGCGCCACCCCTCCGGAGCAGGACGTCACGACCCGACGACCGACGGTCACCATTCACCGTTCACCGCAGGAGACCGGATGCACGAGTACAGGGCCGAAAGAGTGGGTACGGCGTCGTCCCGTCACCATCCGGAGCAGCCTCAGAGAACGAACTCGCCGCTCGGCGGCCCGTCGGTCTCGCGCTCCGAGTTGTGCAGCTCGGTCTCCCGCCCGCGCAGCTCGACCCGCCGGATCTTGCCCGAGATGGTCTTGGGCAGCGGGGCGAACTCCAGTCGCCGAACCCACTTGTACGGAGCGAGGTTGGCGCGCGCGAACTCCAGGATCGAACGCGCCGTCTCCTCCGTCGGCTCGTGCCCCGCGGCGAGCACCACGTACGCCTTCGGGACGGCGAGGCGCAGCGCGTCCGGCGACGGCACGACGGCGGCCTCGGCGACCGCCGGGTGCTCGATGAGCACGCTCTCCAGCTCGAACGGACTGATGCGGTAGTCCGACGCCTTGAACACGTCGTCCGAGCGGCCGACGTAGGTGATGTAGCCGTCGGCGTCGCGGGAGCCGACGTCGCCGGTGTGGTAGTACCCGCCCGCCATCGCCTCGGCGTTGCGCTCGGGATCTCCCGCGTAGCCGACCATCAGCCCGAGCGGGCGCTGCGAGAGATCGATGCAGATCTCCCCCTCCTCGGCGGGCTCCCCGGTGGCCGGGTCGACCAGCACGATCGGGAAGCCAGGGATGGGTCGGCCCATCGATCCGGGCTTGACCCGCTGCCCCGGCGGGTTGCCGATCTGCACCGAGCTCTCGGTCTGTCCGAAGCCGTCG
Source organism: Pseudonocardia yunnanensis (assembly GCF_039534065.1). Taxonomy (NCBI): domain Bacteria; kingdom Bacillati; phylum Actinomycetota; class Actinomycetes; order Pseudonocardiales; family Pseudonocardiaceae; genus Pseudonocardia; species Pseudonocardia yunnanensis. The sequence continues at coordinate 468,850 of NZ_BAAAUS010000024.1, forward strand.
CGGATCTGCACTCCCCAGGCCTTGTCGACCTGCTCGATCACCTCGGGGTTGAGCGGCTCCCCCGCACCGACGACCTTCGCCGGTGGGTTCGCGAGCCCGGAGAGGTCGGCCTGGATGAGCATGCGCCACACCGTGGGCGGGGCGCAGAAGCTGGTGACGCCGCAGCGGTCGAGCACCCCGAGCACCGAGGAGGCGTCGAAGCGGGCGTAGTTCATGACGAGCACGCAGGACTCGGCGATCCAGGGCGCGAAGACATTGCTCCACGCGTGCTTGGCCCAGCCCGGCGAGGAGATGTTGAGGTGGACGTCGCCCGGCTGCAGGCCGATCCAGTACATGGTCGACAGGTGCCCCACCGGGTAGGAGGCGTGGGTGTGCTCCACGAGCTTCGGCTTGGCGGTGGTGCCGGAGGTGAAGTAGAGCAGGAGTGTGTCCGAGCCGCGGGTGACGCCGTCAGGGACGAAGGCTGTGGAAGCGGCGTCCGTGTCGGCGTAGTCCAGCCAGCCCTCGGGCGCTCCCCGCACGGCGATGCGGGTGTAGTCGCCCGCGACGCCCTCGAACTTCCCGGCGTCGGCCCCGCCGACCACCACGTGCCTGGCACCGCCGCGGTCGAGCCGGTCGCGCAGGTCGGACGCGGTGAGCAGCGTCGTGGCGGGGATGACCACCGCGCCGAGCTTCATCGCGGCGAGCAGTGTCTCCCACAGCTCGACCTGGTTGCCGAGCATGAGGATGATCCGATCGCCGCGCGCGACACCGTGCTCACGGAGCCAGTTGGCCACCTGGTTGGACCTGGCGGAGAGCTCCGCAAACGTCCAGTGCGCCTCGCTCCCGTCCTGCTCGACGATCCACAGCGCGCGGGCGGCGCCCTGCTCGGGGTCGGCCCCGACGGCGTCGAAGTGGTCGAGCGCCCAGTTGAACTCGTCGATCTCGGGCCAGCGGAAGTCACGGTAGGCCGTGTCGTAGTCCTCGCGATGGGCTACGAGGAACTCGCGCGCCGCGTAGAAAGCTTCTGCCGACCGATTCATGACCTCACCTCGGGTTTGTCGCTCTGCTGATCGCACCCTAGTGAGGGCACAGGCCCGGCGGCACGGGTCGGCACACCCCCGCTCCGCGAGCCGCCCGCCCGCTGCCGCGAGTCGTCCCCGGCGTGACCACGGGCAGCCCGCCGTGCCCGATGGCCATGATCACCGAACGGGGACTCGGAGCATCCCATGACACGGTTACCGGGCCCCAACCGCTGATCAAGACCTTCCTCGACCAGCCAGGCCCGTCCATGATCACCGATTGGGGACGCGCAGGCGCGTGTCACGCAGCAGCCGGTCCCCAAATGCCGATCAGGAAACGGCAGCCAGCCCGCCCCCACCATTGGTCGGGCGGTGATCATCCGACGAAGGCCCAGAGCCGCGTGCGACGCGGCCATCGGTCCTGACTGCTGATCACGACTTGCCGGCCCGGCCACGCCGCCGGCGGTCGCCGATCGGGAAGGCGCAGCCGCGGGTGGAACCGGCCGCAGGCCACGTGATCAAGAGCCGGCGGCACAGGCCTACCGCCCAGGGCGTCCTGGCCGGCTCAGCCGCCGCGCTCACGATCACCGAGCGGGGGCACGCCGCCGCATGTGGCCCGGCTGCTGGTCCCGAACCGCCGATCACCACCCGGCAACCAAGGTCGCCTCGACCAGCTCCGGCCATGATCACCGGTTTGGGCCGCGCAGCCGCCTGTAGTGCGGTTATTCGTCCCGAACCGCCGATCACGGCCCGACGGCCAAGATCGGCCCGGCCGGCCCCCGGCCGTGATCACCGGTAGCCGTCCGCGGCCGAGTTGCTCGTCCCGAACCGCCGACCACAACCCGACAGACGACGTCGACCCGACCAGCCGCCAGCGGTGATCAGCGGCCGGGAACCCACCGCCGTCGGTGGTCCGGCTGGTCGTCCCGAACCGCCGACCACGACCCGGCAGCCCACTCGACCCGCGAGTCGCCCCTCCACGCCCGGCGGTTCGGGTGATCGTCGGGCCCCACGGAGATCCATTTCGGCACCCCGGTGAGGTGAGATCGTCCGATCCCCCGGACGTGCCGATCTGATCGGGCCCCCACAGCGTGTCGGACGGAATACCGTTTACGACGTGTTCGATCTCCCGCGGAGTGGCCGCGCAGTCGCGGTCGCTTTTCTCGCCGCCCTGCTGCTCGCAGGCTGCGGTGGCGGTGGTCTGCCGACCGGCGCGGGACCCACCGCGCCGCCCGTGCAGCCGCCGGCCCCGCAAACGGCGCCGCAGACGGCGCAGGAGGAGACGACCACGCCGGCACCGGCCGGATCAGCAGCAGAGCTCCCCTGGCCCGCGGCTGGTGCCGCTGAGGCCGCCGCGCTCCAGGCGGCGGTCGACAACGGTTCCCAGCCCTGGTTGCTCGATCCGGCGGAGGTGGCGGTGTCCTACGCCTCAGCGGCGTACGGCTGGACCGACGCCGAGGCTCAACCTGGACCGGACGGCATCGTCGAAGTGCGCAGACCGGGCGGGCAGCGCCTCGCCCTCACGGTGGCGCAACCCGGCCGGACCGGCAAAAGCGGGATCTGGGTGGTCACAACAGAGCACGACAGGTGACCACATAGCCCGCGGGGAACGCGGGCGCCGAACGGCGCAGGCAACACGCCGGAAAACCACCACAACGGTCGTGACTATCAGTCACAACCCGTACACCCGGACGCCCTTGACTCACTTGTTCGGGTGAAGAGCTGCCGCACGTGCAGCGTTACGGGCCTGACCGTCGATCTCCTCAACAGACGCCGCCGCATGAGCGACGGCCCCGATCGCCAGGGGGCGACCAGCATGACCACCGACTCGGTCCAGCAGGACATGTTCACAGTGCTGCACGGGCAACCAGCTCCGGTCGTGACGCGATGGACCTACACCGCGTCCGACCCGTTCGCGATCTCTCTCGCCGTCGCGACCAGGAACGATCGATGGATCGAGTGGCTGGTGGCCCGCGATCTCGTGATCGACTCGATCACCGGTCCGGTCGGTGAGGGCGACATCCGGATGTCGCCGCACGAGGTGCAGGGCTACGACATCGTGGAGATCGAGATCCGCTCCGCCGAGGGTCGCGCCGTGCTGGAGGTCGACCGCGACCTGCTGCGCCACTTCATCGAGTCGACGATCGACATCGTGGCGCTTGGTGACGAGATCAACCGAATGGACCTCGACGAGGAGATCGCGAAGATCACGCAGCTGCGCTGAGTAGGCGCGGTCCGCTCGGCCCAAGACACGCCACCGCGTGGATCAGTCCGACCCGTCGCCCCGCGGGCAGGAACAGCACGATGAACACCACCACCGGGAGGATCTGAGCGGGCGGCACCAGGTGCCACCCTCAGATCGCGCAGCACCCGCTCCCCGGTGCTCGGCGGCAGCGCGCCGCCCATCGCAGATCAGAGAAAGCGCAGAAGACCGAGGTCGTTCCGTTCCCCATCGCGAACGCCGGTCCGCGCATTCGAACTCACGGCAGACCCGTAACCGGCCCGGCATCCTCGCGTCCCGAGGCGGGCGCGGCCGCACCGCCGGTTTCCCGGTCGGCGTCGAGCCCGGCCGCCGGATCCCGGTCGGCTGCGTCGCGAGGCAGTGCGGGATCCGCTCCCCATCCGAACAGATCGCCTCCGGCTCCGGCGCCTCCGCGCAGGGGCTCGGCCCCTTCGGCCACCGGTATCGCGCCGGGGTCGAAGATCTCGCCCGCCGCGCTGACGTCCCGTGCGGCCTCCACCCGCGCTTGCCCGGCGAGCGGGTCGTCGCCGAGAGCCGCGTCGAGCTCCGGGTCGTCCAGTGCAGGCGACATCGCGAGCGACGGCTCGTTGTCGAGCGGGGCATCCGGGGCGTCGGTCTCGTGCACCGCGGCCTCCTCGGCGGAAGCGGCGCCGCCGTCGATCCCGACGTCCACAGCGTCCAGGGCGTCGGACGTCTCGAGTGCGGCGCCCTCCCCCTCCATCACCAGCCTGCCGGCACGGTCGGGGTCGATCTCCTCGTCGCCCCGCTCGCGGCGGAGCCGCTCGTCGAGCGTCTCGCCCTCCCGCATCTCGCGGGCGGTCACGCCGTCCTCGTCGAGCGCGTACGGCCGGTCCGGCGGCACATAGCCCGCGTCGAGCGCGTCGCGGTCGCCGGGAGGTCCCCCGAGGTACTCATCGTTCTCCAACTGCACGGATGCGCCTAGATCCGGGGCCTCGGGCTGCTCCTCGTAGTCTCGCTGAGCCATTGCCCCGGTTACCCGGGTGCCCTGGACCCCACACCGGATGTTCACTCCCGTCGCGCCCGATGTGTTCTCATCAGCTGCACGTGCAGGAGGAGGACCCATGACGCCGTATCCAGCAGGGGGCGCCGGAGTGAGCAGCGCGGCCCGGCCTGCGCCGGCGACCGGCCGCTCGCGCGACTCGGCCGCCACGCGGAAAGCCCTGGCCGACGCGGGGCGCGCCCTCTTCGCCACGGTCGGCTACGACGCCACGACGGTCCGCGCGATCGCCGACCGTGCCGGGGTGAACCAGTCGCTGCTGTTCCGCTACTTCGGCAGCAAGGAGGGGCTGTTCTCCGCCGCCGTCCTGGACAAGGCGACGGAGCTGCTCGCCGAGGTCCCGCGGGACGCCCTGCTGGAACGCACGCTGGCGGCGGTGCTGGACGACGAGCACGGCGGTCGCAATGCCGAGACGCTGATGGCGGTGCTGCGGGCCGCGGGGAGCTCCCGGGTGGCCGAGGACATCCGGATCCGGCTGTGCGCGGCCTACTCCACGGCGTTCGCGTCGCTGGTCGACACCGACGACCCGGCCGACGCCGAGGTGCGTGCCGACCTGCTGCTGGCGTGGCTGCTCGGGATCGCCCTCAACCGGTCCGTGCTGCGCGCGGGTCCACTCCACGACCCGCAGGTGGTCAGGGATCACGTGATGCGGGCCGCCACCACCCTGCTCGGTCCGCGCCGAACACCCTGAGCCGGCCCTTCCTTGCTAGCGTCGGGGTAAGCGGACGCTTGCATCGGAGAATTCCATGGTTCGGACATATCCCTTCAGCGAGCCCGACCGGCTCGAACTCGACCCCATCTACCAGGACCTGCTTCGCGACGAGCCGGTCTCCCGGGTGGCGTTGCCCTACGGCGGGGAGGCCTGGCTCGCCGTCCGGCACGCCGACGTCCGCACCGTGCTGGGCGACCCCCGCTTCAGCCGCGCCGCCGTCGTCGGACAGGACGTCCCGCGCGTGCGGCCGGAGATCGACCACCAGGTCAACTCGATCCTCAACATGGACCCTCCCGACCACACGCGCCTGCGCAAGCTCGTGGCCAGGGCGTTCACCACGCGTCGGGTGGAAGCGCTGCGGCCCCGCGCGGCCGAGCTCACCACGGAGCTGCTCGCGGGAATGCGCGCTGCCGGCCCCGGAGCCGACCTCGTCGAGCACGTGTCCGTGCCGCTGCCGGTCACGATCATCTGCGAACTGCTGGGCGTTCCCGTCGAGGACCGGCCCATCTTCCGCACCGCCTCCGACGCCGCCCTGTCGACGTCCGGGATGACGCCGCAGGAGCGGGTCGCGGCCACCGAGAAGCTCGCCGCGTACATGGCGGGGCTGGTGGCGCAGCGCCGCGCCACCCCGACCGACGACCTGCTCGGCGCACTCGTCACCGCACGGGACGAGGGCGACCGGCTGACCGAGGGCGAGCTGATCGGCCTCGGCATCGGCATCCTCATCGCCGGTCACGAGACCACGATGAACCAGATCGGCAACATGACCTACACGCTGCTCACCCGCCCCGACAGGGGCGCTGCGCTGCGGGGCGACCACGAGGCGATCGTGACGGCCGTGGAGGAGCTGCTGCGGTACACACCGCTCGGGGCGTCCGCAGGGTTCCCGCGGATCGCGAAAGAGGACGTCGAGCTCTCGGGTGTGACAGTGCGCGCGGGTGAGGCCGTGGTGGTGTCGATCCACGCCGCCAACCGCGACCCCGAGATGTTCGACGACGCCGAGGCGCTGGTGCTGGGCCGGGCACCGAACCGCCACATCGGTTTCGGCTACGGCGCCCACCACTGTCTCGGTGCGCAGTTGGCCCGCATGGAACTGCAGGAGGCGCTCGGGAGCCTGCTGCGCGAGTTCCCGGACCTGCGCCTCGCCGTGGCACCCGAGGACGTGCAGTGGCGCAAGGGCGCGTTCGTCCGCGGCCCGCACACGCTGCCGCTGGCCTGGGGCAACGCGGAGTAGCAGCCTTCACGCTGCGCCGGTGTGCGCACGCCACCACGATTCATGGGTGTCCAGAAGCTTTCGCGTGGGGTACGTGACCTCACCTGCTCCGCTCTACTACGAGCGGTTCGCCCCGACCGGCGACGGCGACCGCCCCGTCATGGTGCTGGTCCACGGCGGCTGTCTGAGCGGCGCGTGTTATCTGGGCACGCCGGACGGGCGTCCGGGCTGGGCTGACGACTTCGCCGGCCAGGGCTACGACGTCGTGGTCCCCGACTGGCCAGGGATCGGCAGGAGCGGGAGCGTCTCCGGGCACGCGCTGTCCGGCGATCTGGTCTGCGCGGCGCTGGGCGCTCTCCTGGAACAGGTGGGGCGTCCGGTCGTCCTGCTCGTCCACTCGATGGCCGGTCCCTTCGGCTACCGGCTCGTGGAGACCCACGGGAACTTCATCGAGGCGCTGGTGGCGGTCGCGCCGGGGCCACCGGGCAACATCCAGCCGGAACCCGTCGTGGTGGCCGAGACGGACTCGGAGATCGAGCTCGCCGGGCCGCTCGCCCGCCGGCGGTTCCCTAAGAGCGGCAGCTACATCGCCACCGAGCAGTTCGTCCAGGAGAAGCTGATCGGGCGGGAGTCCACGCGGTTTCCCCGCCACGCCGTGGACGTCTTCCGGGCCGGGCTGCTCCCGCTTCCGGCTCCGCTCATGCTGCAACGGCAGAACCTCCGGGGCGGGCAGCTTCGTGTGGAGCGAGCGGACAACTTCGCGGGGCTGCCGATACTGGTCGTCACCGGGAGCGCCGACCTGGAGCACCCGCGGGACGAGGACGGCACCACTGCCAGGTGGCTCGCCGGGCTGGGCGCGGACGTCGAGTACCGCTTCCTCGCCGACGACGGGATCATCGGTAACGGCCACATGCTGATGCTCGAGGACAACAGCCGCGAGATCGCCCTCTCGATCGCCGGTTGGCTGGAGAGGACGGCGATCCCGTCGTCGACCGCACGGGGCTGACGCCGCCCGTCACCCATCGGCGGGGACGGGCAACCGTCGCGTACGCACCTGCACACCCCCGCGGGCCCGGCCGCCGGTGCCGGCCGCCAGGCGCAGGCAGGTCTCGACCCACAGGTTCAGCTGGATCTCCTTGGCCAGCCTCAGCCTGCTGTAGAGCAGATGCGAGAGCCGGTCGCCCGATCGCGCCCATGCCTCGATCGCGATGACCAGCGTGTCTTTCTTCGGACGGCATCGGAACTCGATCTGACCTGCCTCCAGGTGCCCGCGCAGGGTGGCCAGCCGGAACGAGGTGTCCGTCCGGTCGACCACCCGTACCGGCCCGTCCCATGGCCCCGGCATCCGGATCAGGAACTCGTCGCCGATGCTCATGGTGCCTGGCTCTCCCCGCGTCTTCACGAACACCGCCACCTCGCGGGGAGCGGCACTGTTCGGGTCGCCTGCGAGCGCGGCGATCACCTCCGCGGGGTGCTGCAGCGCCCCCTCGACGCGGACCGAGTAGCGCCGGTGGAACATCGGACCGACACCGTCCTCGACGGGTTGCAGGTCGTCGTCGACCAACTCGGGCGGCACCGACGGGGGACGGTCGTGGTCGTCACCCTCGCTGTCGGAGCGGTGGATCGGGGTGGTGCGCCACATGTATTGCCAGGCCACCAACGCCAACCCGATCGGCCAGCGGAGCACGATCGCGGTCCGGTGGGCGAGGCTGCCGGGTGCAGGGCGCGAGCGGCGGAGTAGGAGCACGACACCTCGGGTACCCGATTCCCGTGATCCCCACTGGTCCTGCGCTCCGCCGTGCCGCCCTGTCGCTGTACGGCGCGTCGTTCGGCTCGATCGGGTTGTGCATCGGGCTGTGGCTGCGCGCCAAGACCGTGGACCAGGACGAGCGGGGCAACGCGGAGCGGCGTGCGCTGTTCGTCGGGCTGTGGCCTCCGATGTTCTGGCTGATCGGCGACGCCGTGCACCGCGCAGGCCACCGGCGCTGACCACCGTGCAGGACCTCGCGGCCACGGTGGGCGAGCTACGCGGGCGTCCGGTCAACTATGACGAGCAACAGGCTCCCCCGTTCGTCGTCGACGGCTGGCACCAGGACCGGCGGGTGGTGGTGCTCGGCCGGGAGGCACCCGGCGAGCCGGAACCGGGCGGAGTGGTCGAGCAGGCCGGAGCCCTCGTCGACGCCTACGAGTTCAGCGACCCCGACATCCTGCGGGCGGCGTTCCGTTGGCCAGGTGACCTCGTCGGCCGCGACATGCTGCTGGAGGCCCGGTTCCTCCTGCTGCGCTTCGTGATCGGGGTGCGCATCACCGCGGCGCACGACGAGGTGCGCGAGGGCGCCGACGGGCCCGAGCGGGTGATCGGCTGGTCCTACCAGACCCTGCATGGCCATCTGGAACAGGGCCGGCTGACCTACGAGGTGGCGAAGAATCTGGCCACGGGCACCGTAGAGTTCCGGATCATCGCCTACTCCCGGCAGGCGCCCATCCCGAACCCGGTGGTCAGAACGGGGTTCCGGCTCTTCGGGCGGCACACGCAGCTGCGCTTCTACCAGCACGCGCTGGTCCGGCTGCACCGGCTGATGCAGGCGCCACCCTGCCCGCCTGCGCCCGGCCCGGACGGGATCGTCCGTGCACCGAGCGGGGTAGGGGCGGGCCGCTTCGAGAAGTGGACGCTGCCGTTCGCGCACCCGGGCCGCTGACCCGGCATGCGGGGTCAACCACATGGGCGAACCCCTGACCAGCGGGTTTGCCGGGAGCCGACACGGGTCATCCGCCGGTTGTGCAGCCTTTCGACCAGATCGACCGTCTCGAACGCGCCGAGGCGCTGGACCGGCCGGCCGCGGCGGTCCGGCCTGTGGTGCAGCGGCTGCTGCGCGATCGGCGGGTGAAGGACGCGCTGCACGGCGTCTGGCTGGGCCACCCCCTGCACCCGGCATTGGTGCATCTCACGCTCGGGTCGTTGTTGTCCGCGTCGTTGATCGACCTGGTCGGCGGGAACCGCCGCTACTCCACCGGTCTCATCGCCACCGGCCTGCTCCTGACGCCGCCCACCGCCGCCGCGGGATGGGCCGACTGGTCAGCGGCCCACCCCGACCAGCAGCGCGTCGGGCTCGTACACGCCTCGACGAACGCGCTGGCGGTGAGCTGCTACGCCGCGGCGCTGTGGAAGCGGGCCCGGGGGCGCCGCGGAGGACGGCTGCTGTCGCTGGCCGGAGCCGCCGTCAGCAGTGTGGGCGCCGCCCTCGGCGGCCACCTCTCCTACCACCTCGCCCTCGGGGCCAACCACGCCGACCGCGTGAGTGACCTGGCGCCGCAGGGCTGGCAACCGCTGGGTGCGCTGGCCGAGGTGCCCGAGGGCACGCCGGTGCGGCGAACGGCGGGGGAAGTGCCGGTCTTCGTGTTGCGACGCGGCGAGCAGGTGAGTGTGCTGGCCGATCGCTGCCCCCACCTGGCGGGCCCGCTCTCGGGCGGCGAGGTGGTGGGTACGGACGGCGACACCCGCGTGGTGTGCCCGTGGCACGGGAGCGAGTTCCGGCTCGACGACGGCCATGTCGTGCACGGCCCGGCTACCGCACCCGTGCCCCGCTTCGAGGCGCGGGTGGTGAGCGGGACGCTGGAGGCCCGGATCGCCCCGACGGGCTGACCGTCGCGGCGTCAGCGCTCGATGTGGACCTGCACCGACCGCCCGTCCGGCGACAGCCAGCCCTTCTTCTCCGCATAGGCCGTCATGCCCGCCCACTGGTCCGCCCAGTCGGGAGCGGTCGCAACCAGCTGCGCCGTGGAGCGCAGCACGGCGAGATCCAGCCAGGCGTTGTCGGCGTCGATCAGCTCGCCGACGCCCGTGGTCGTCAGCGCGGCCCGGAGACCGTCGGCGTCGAGGTCGGTCTGCAGGTGCAGGCGGCCGAGGTCGTCGGCGTCCTGCACGACGGCGCCTTCGGCCGCCAGTCGGACGATCACTCCGCCATCCTGCCTGGTGGGCGCGGCAACGGCCAACCCGGGCCGAACGTCTCGGTCGCGAGAGCGCCGACGGTCAACTCCCGGCGGAGCGGTCCGGCGCCCGGAAGAGGAAGCCGGCCGAGTCCGAACCGGACACCCCGTGGATGCGGTAGGCGATTCCCGCCGCCTCGACGAGCGCCACGTCCTCGGCGCGCACCCCGCGACCGGTGAACCGCTCGACCGCGACGAGACCCTTCTCCACCCGGTCGTGGTAGTCCTCGAGCTCGAGCCCGGCCAGCGCCGCGAGAACGGCGGGATCGCCGGGAGGCGCGGGCGGGGGTGGCTCGAACGAGGCCAGCAACTCGCCGTCGCGGGCGAAGGACAGGCTCGTGAGCGCGTTGACGTTCCAGTACATGCTCGCCGCGGAGCCGTGCGCCGATGCCCGCCGGAGCACCGGCCCCTGCGCCCCCTGCCAGCCGTTGTACTCCAGCGCGAGAACCGCGCCGTCGATCGGCAGTACGGCGACCCAGGGGTCGATGCCGGCTTGCCCGAACAGCTCGGCCAGCGGCACCGGCTGCGCCGGATCGGCGCCGAACGCGGCCAGTACCTGCTCCTGTTGTGCCCCGGTGACGACCATTACCGTGCCCGCCGGGCCGAGACCGGTGCCGCGCACCCAGCGGTAGGCGACCTCGGGCCGGGCGACGACCGGCGGCTCCGGCTCGCCCCGCAGCCGGTGGCCGAGCCGGTCGGTGGCCTTGTGCACCACCTCCCCGGCGAGCGGCGCGGGCCAGACGACGATCTCGTAGCGCTCGCCGCCGTCGCCGTGCTCGTCGCGGCCACGGGCCGAGACGCGGGCCCGCACGGGTCCGGGCCACGGCGGGGTCTGCCCCAGCAGGTGTGACGGCGCCGGGGCGGCCGGGCCCAGCAGCGAGGCGGCCCCCTCCTCCGCCGTGTAGCTGATGTCGACGACCTCCTGCCACGAGGCCAGGTCCACCACCGTGGGTTCCTCCGACAGCACCCGCAGCCACACCGGCACCGCGGCGCTGCTCACGCCCGTACGCAGCACGATCCCACCGGGAACCGCCTGGACCAGCCCGTTCGCCGGCTCCCCTGCAGCGGCTGGGAAGGCGCCCTCGACCATGGCGAACCGGTGCTCGAGCACGGGAACGTCGCCCGCCGAGAACCGCGGGATGACGTACTCGGCCCGCAGCCGCTCGCGCAGCGCCGCCGCGTACGCGACGGGCATCGGACGCGAAAGCAGCACCCGCGTTGCCGCGTCCAGTGCCACCCCGACCACCACAGGTGGCTCCGCCCCGAGGATCGGGGGCGCAGCCGCCCGGAGCACCGCCAGCGCCGTGACGACGGCGAGCGCGAGATGAATACCGCCGTGGGCGGCGGCCACGTCCTGCTCGGCGCCAGGAGGGACCTCCAACAGCGGGGCGATGCGCTCGTGCTCCGCGAGCGCGCCCACGAGACCGGCGACGAGCTCGCGCAGTCCGGGTGCGATCTGGTCGAGGAGCGTGACGGCCGAGTAGGCCTCGCTGTCACCACTCGCCGACATGCCGGCGACGGCACCCCTGCCCTGCGACACCCGGGCACGCGCGGGGCCGCGCAGCGCGTCGGGAATGTCGAGCGCCACGTCGGGGACGGTGAGCTCCAGCGCCCCGAGAAGCCGCTCCGCGAGCAGATGGTCCACCCCGGACCGGCGTGCCTGAGCAGGGCGGAGCGGGTCGGCCGGGGCGGCGGGCGCCGCCAGCCTGCCGAGGAGCGCCACGGGCGTGGCCGGGATGCGGCCTGCCACCATGGGCAGTGCGCTGAGCACGATCTCCACCAGCGCGTCGGCGACGCCGTCGGGTGGCTCGGGCACGGTGGCCTCCGCGCCCGGCGCACCGACAGGCCACGCGGCCGCCACCGGCGCGCGCATCGGCTCGGCGGCCCGAGCCACCGGTAGTCGTGATGGTTCCGGTCGATCCACAGCAGACCCGCCCCTTGGTCGTGGAGCCGCCATTCTCAACGATCACGCGCATCGCCGATCACCCGGTCCGGTGAATGGTCGGCGCGCTCGGCGGGCACTCCTGCGGTATGACGGACCGTCCGCACGGAATCGATCCCCAGGAGCTCGCCGACGACGACCTCCGCCGCGAGTTGGCCCACATACACGAGACCCGGCACGAGACGCTGCTCCGCGGCAGCGAGTCGGCACTCGAGGCTCACACCCAGCGGATGTTCGCCCTCGAGCGGGAGTTCCTGCGCCGCTTCCCCGAGGAGAGCGCCCCCGACCCGCAGCGCACCCGGGCCGGCAGCCGCGAGCACGCAGGGCAGCCGGTGCCCGGGCGCGACATCACCGGATCGCCGGGCTGAGCGCCCCAGGAAAACACCCGGAATCCGCTCAGGCCGCCTCGGGCCGCCCGCACCCGACCGCCTGCTGCACCACACGGACGGGCGGGCGGGGCTTGCGCAGCACGAGGAACGCGATCGACCCGAGGCCCGTCACCACCGCGAGCGCGACGAACGCCCCCGGGTAGCCGGCAGGCCCGTCGGCGAGCGCGGTGACGAGCAGCGGTCCCACCACCAACCCGAGCGAGACGAAGCCCATCGACCAGCCCATGATCGTGCCGAACGAACCGATCCCGAAGTAGTCGGTGCGAAGGGCCGTCATCGTCGGCCCGCGCAACCCCCACGCGACCCCGTGGACGATCGCCGCGGCCACGACGAGCCCGATGCCGGACACCATGGCGAGTGCGATCAGCACGCCGGTCTGCACCATCATGCAGATCGCCGCGTACCAGCGTTTGTCGACCCGGTCGCCGATGAACCCGGTGACGATCTGGCCGAGCAGTTGCGCCACCGACATCACCGCGACGGTGAGGCCCGCGATCGCGAGCGGTATCCCGTGGTGATGGGTCATCAGCGGCACGAGGTGCAGGTTCACCGCGCTGACCGCCACGAGTGCGGATCCGTGCCCCACGATGAGCAGCCAGAACGCGCCGGTGTGCAGCGCGCTGCGCAGGTCGTGGTCGCCGCTCGCGGCCCGGTCCTCGGACGCGGCCACGGCCGTCGGGCCGTCGACCACCGCCGGTTCGGAGGCCGTCGCGGCGCCCACGACCGGTCGCGGAGCCCTGTCGGTGGGCAGGACGACACCGGCCGCCAGGCCGACCACGAAGATCACCACGGCCACGCCCATGAACGTGGCGCGCCAGCCGAAGCTGTCGAGTGCCCAGGTCACGAGCGGGACCGCCAGACCGCCGAGCGCCACCCCGGTCGGCAACAGCCCCAGCGCGAGAGTGCGCCGCTCGGTCACCGACTGCACCACCGCGACGGTCAGCGGCATCATTCCGGCGGCGGAGCAACCCAGCGCGATCACGACGACCGCCCCGACGAAATGGGTCGCCTCACCGACGACGCTGGCCAGTGCGAACCCGACCGCTGTGGTGATCGTGCCGATCCGCGACACGGCCCTGGTGCCGAAGCGGTCGCAGCACCACCCGGTGATCGGCGAGATGAACCCGTTGCCCAGCTGAACGATCGCGTAGCCCAGCGCGATGACGCCTGCCGACCAGCCCGTCTCCGCGGTGATGGCCACCAGATAGGCGCCGAAGGCGCTCATGATCAGGCCGTTCTGCAGCGTGAGCAGCACCGAGCCGCCCGCCACCACCCACCAGCCGCTCCTCGTCCGCACCCGCGTCGACGGCGGGGTCATCGGGCGGTCGGCGCCGTGGCGTCCCGCTCCCCGCTCTGCTGCCGGTCGAACTGCGCGCGGGCCCAGCCCAGATCGGCCTTGCCGGTGTTGAGCCGCTGGACCTCGGGCACGACGGCGACCTGGCGCGGCTTCTTGTAGGAGGCCAGGCGCTCGGCGACGAACGCCGCGAGCTCGTCGGCGTCCGCGTGCGTGCCGCGCTCCAGGGAGACCACCGCGGCCACGGCGCTCCCCCAGCGGGGGTCGGGAACGCCGAGCACCACGACGTCGCGCACGGCGGGGTGGGCGTGCAGCACGAGCTCCACCTCGTCGGCGTACACCTTCTCCCCGCCCGTGTTGATCACGGAGCTGCCGCGCCCGAGCAGCCGCAGCCGCCCGTCCGCCTCGAGCACGGCCATGTCCCCCGGGATCGAGTAGCGGACGCCGTCGAGGTCGCGGAAGGCGGCAGCGGTCTGCTCCGGTGCGCCGGCATAGCCCGCCTCGGGCACGACCGGGGCGGCGAGCATGCCCACCTGGCCGGAGCCCGGCTGCACGTCGTTGTCGTCCTCGTCGAGCAGGCGCGCGCCGGCGGCGAGCACGAAGCTCGCGTCCTGCTCGTCGACGTTCTTCCGGGTGACCGAGGAGTGTGCGTACACCCCGCCCTCGGACGCCGCGATGGTGTCGAGCAGGGTCATGTCGGCGTAGGCGAGCAGTCTGCGCTTCACCCCGGGGCTCCACACCGCCCCGACACTGCGCATCTTGCGGAGGGAGGAGATGTCGGCCGGGCGGCCGGCGTCGCGCGCCGCGTCGAGCGCGTCGAGCAGCCGCAGCGCGAACGCGTCGCCGACGATGTGCAGCTCGGTGACGCGGTGCCGCGCGATCGCGGCCACGATGTCCTCCCCTGTGACGCTGCGGCCGGGCAACAGCACGACCGGTGCCCCGACGGCCAGCGCACCCAGCGCGCCGTACAGGCCGGTGCCGTGCATCAGCGGCGGGGCGATCAGGGCCACCGTGCCGCCCTTTCCGAACGGCTCGATGTCGAGCGCCTGGTGCAGCGCCTCGACTCCGTCTGCGGGGTTGAGGCCGAGTGCGGAGAACCCGCCCGAGCGCACGGACCGCAGCCGCTCGGCCTGGCTGCCCACCACGGCCTTCGGGTATCCGGTGGTGCCCCCGGTGAACAGCAGCCACTCGGTGTCGCCCCGCGGGCGCCGCGGGTGCCGCGGGGCGGCGGCGACATCGGCTCCGAAGCCGATGCCGTCCGCCGCGATCTCCACGAGCACGTCGCAGCCCGCCACGGGCTCCGCCGCCTCGGCGACGACCCCGGCAAGGTCGGCGTCGGAGACCGCGCCACGGGCGCCGGAGCTCGCCAGCAGGTGGCGGACCTCCTCGGCGCGGTAGCGGTAGTTGATGTTGATCGGCACGGCCATCAGCTTCAGCAGCGCGTGCAGTGCCACCAGGTACTCGGGCGAGTTGCGGGCGTTGATGCCGAACCGGTCGCCTGCCCGGATGCCCCGGGCATACAGGTGCCCAGCCAGTCGGTCGGCGAGCTCGTCGACCTGCCCCCAGGTGAGCTGCCGCTCTCCTGCGGCCACCGCCACACGGCCGGGCACGAGGTCGGCGATGTGCTCGAAGTGCGAGGCGATGTTGTCGGCGAGTGCTGTCGAGCTCACGAAGCGACCGGCCGCGGTCATCGCGGTTCCGTGGCCGGCTCGTGCTGCTCGGCCGCGACCTCCAGCCCGAACAGCCGGGCCGCGTTGTGCAGCATGATGCCCGGTTTCACGGTGTCGCGGATCTCGGTCTTCTCGAGGTCGGCGATCCACCGCTCCGGGGTGAAGAGCGGGAAGTCGGTGCCGAAGAGCATCTTCTTGCGCAGCAGTGTGTTGGCGTACTGCACGAGCTGGGGCGGGAAGTACTTCGGCGACCAGCCGGAGAGGTCGATGTACACCTGCGCCTTGTGCACGGCGATGGCCAGCGCCTCGTCCTGCCACGGGAACGAGGGGTGGGCCATCACGATCGGCATGTCCGGGAAGTCGACGGCCACGTCGTCGAGGAACATCGGGTTCGAGTACTTCAGGCGGACGCCCCCACCCCCGCGGGTGCCCGACCCCACGCCGTTCTGCCCGGTGTGGAACAGCGCCGGAAGCCCGTGCTCGGCCAGCACCTCGTAGATCGGGAAGGCCACCGGGTCGTTCGGGTAGAACTCCTGGACGCTCGGGTGGAACTTGAAGCCGCGGAACCCGTACTGCTCGATCAGCCGCCGGGCGATCTTGGCCCCTCCCTTCCCGCGCAGCGGGTGCACGCTCGCGAACGGGATGATCACGTCGGAGTGCTCGGCCGCGAGTTCGCCGATCTCCTCGTTGGTCGGGGCGTGCTCGGCGACCTCGCCGAGCGAGTCGATCGTGAACGTCACCGCGGCCATCCGGCGCTCGCGGTAGAACGCCGCGAGCCCGTTTAGGTCCATGCCGAGCACGTCGGACTTGAAGTGGCTCTTCATCTCCGCCATGCGCGCGCTGCCCTCCTCCGACTGCGCGGCGCGGGTGGAGAAGTGCACGTGGGTGTGCATGTCGATGGCGACGAGATCGGTCGGCTCGAGCCGCTGCTGCTCGTTCATCGGGTGGCCTCCGCTGGCACGTCGGGGGTGTAGGGCTGCAGGTGGGGCGCAAGCTGCTCCGGGAAGACCTCGGCGATCGACTCGGCCGTCCATCCGCCCTCGCGCGAGACCTGGGCCGCGACGGTGGGGTGCGTCCACACGGTGATCCGGTCGCCGCCGATTCCCAGCGCCTGTCCGGTGACGCCCGCGGCGGCGTCCGACAGCAGGTAGACGAGCAGCGGGGCCACGTCCTCCGCCGTGCCCACGCCGGCCTCGCGGAGCCGGGACGGCACGGGGTCGCCCGCCTCCACGGCCGCCACGGCCTCGGCGAACGCGGGAATGGTGGCGACCATCCGCGTGAGCGCCACCGGGACCAGCGCGTTCACGGTGACGTCGTGGCGGGCGGCCTCGGCTGCGAGCGTTCTCGCCATCCCGACGATGCCGGCCTTGGCGGCTGAGTAGTTGGTCTGCCCGAAGCTCGCCCGCTGGCCCGCGGGTGAGCCGATGAGGACCAGCCTGCCGCCCCCGCCCTGCTCGCGGAACCGGGCCAGCGCAGCCCGTGCGCAGGTGAAGGTGCCGCGCAGGTGGGTCTCGAGCACGAGGTCGAAGTCCTCATCGGACATCTTGCCGACCGTCCGGTCGCGTAGCAGGCCGGCGTTGGTGACCATCGCGTCCAGCCGTCCGAAGTGCTCCACGGCAGCGGCGACGAGCGCATCGGCCGTGGCCGTCGGACCGACCGGCGCGACGACCGGGACGGCCCGGCCGCCCGCCGCGGCGATCTCCGCGACCACAACGGCGGCGGCGTCGGCGTCCACGTCGTTCACGACCACCGCGGCGCCGGCGGCCGCGACCGCTCGTGCGTAGGCCCGGCCGAGACCGCGGCCGGAGCCGGTCACCACCACGACCCGTCCCGCCAGCACCGGATCCCCTGCCGGATCTCCCGTCACGAACCTTCCTCCTTCAGTCGCCGATCACGCACGAGACGTGCGTACCGCGTGACCGGGGGTGAGATGCGCCCCGGTCACGCGGAGCCGATGGTGGCCCTCCCACGGTCGATCACCACAGTGCCGTCGTCGGTGCGGGTGCGGTAGAGAGCCTCGCCTCCCGCGCCGTGCCAGATCTCGACGGTGAGCGCCTGACCAGGCACGACCGTGGCGCTGAACCGCCCGTACATCCCGGTGAGCCGCGCGGGGTCGCCGCCTGCGGCCTCCTGCAGCAGCGCACGGCCGGTGACGCCGTAGGTGCACAGCCCGTGCAGGATCGGCTTCCCGAAACCCGCCCTGGCCGCGAACGTCGGGTCGGAGTGCAGCGGGTTGCGGTCGCCGGAGAGCCGGTAGAGCAGCGCCTGCTCCGGTCGCGTCTCGTACCGCACGCTGCGGTCCGGGGCGCGGTCGGGCGCCGCCCAGTCGTCGCGTGGCCCGCGGTCGCCGCCGAAGCCGCCCTCGCCGCGGATGAACACCGCGCTGCGGTTGGTGGCGAGCAGCGAGCCGTCGGCCAGCACGGCTTCGGACTCGGTGACGACGAGCGCGCCCGAGCCCTTGTCGTACACGCCGGCCACCCGCGCCGTGGCCGTGACCGTGCCCTCCACCGGCACGGGCCGGTGGAGGGTGACGGCCTGTTCGGCGTGCACCAGCAGGGCCGGGTCGAACGTGCCGAACGACGGCGGCGGGGCCTGCGACAGGAGCACCGCGAACGTCGGGAGCACCTGCTGCCCGACCCCGTCGGAGTTCTCCGTGGTGAACGCGAGTTCGCTCGTCGGCTCTCCGAGCCCCGCCCCGACGCCCACGGCGTAGAGCAGGGCGTCGGTCGAGGTCCAGGAGCGGGTGCGTGGCTCCCCCGTGCGCCCGACGGCCGTCGGGTCGATTGCCATCAGCCGGCCTCCGGCACCGCGTCGTCCGCCACCAGCCCGTCGAGGATCGGGTAGTGGCACGCGGTGAAGCGCCGCGGCGCCACCTCCCGCATCTTCGGCTCCTCGGCCGCGCACCGGTCCGTGGCGAGCGGGCACCGCGTGCGGAACCGGCAGCCGCTCGGCGGGTTGACCGGCGAGGGCATCTCGCCGGTGCCCACCTCGGCGGGCGCACCGGCGGTCTCCATCGACGGGATCGAGGAGACCAGCAGCCGCGTGTAGGGGTGCACCGGGTTGTCGAAGAGGGCCTCGGTCTCGCCCACCTCGCAGATCTTGCCCAGGTACATCACCGCGACCCGGTCGCTGATGTTGCGCACCACGCCCAGGTCGTGGGCGATGAACACCAGCGTCAGCCCGTAGCGGCGCTTCATGTCCTCCAGCAGGTTGAGGATCTGCGCCTGCACGGACACGTCGAGCGCCGACACGGGCTCGTCGCAGATGAGCACCTCGGGCTCGAGCACGAGCGCCCGCGCGATCGAGACGCGCTGGCACTGGCCGCCGGAGAACTGGTGCGGCCTGCGGTCGGCCACCTGCGCCGGGTCGAGCCCGACGGCCTCGAGCACCTCGGGCACGACCTTGGCCCGCTCGCTGCCACGGCCCCACACCACCAGCGGGTCACCGACGATGTCGGGGATGCGCCGGCGCGGGTTCAGCGACGAGATGGGGTCCTGGAAGATCATCTGCAGCTTCGGACGCAGCTGGCGCAGCTCCTCCGCAGACAGCGTGGAGAGGTCGCGGCCCTCGAAGAACACCGATCCACCCGTGGGCCGGGGCAGCTGCATGATCGCCCGGCCGGTGGTCGACTTGCCGCAGCCCGACTCGCCCACCAGGCCGAGGGTCTCGCCCCGGTGGACGTCGAGGCTGATCCCGGAGACCGCGTGCACCGTGCGGCCGCCGCCGGCGGGGAACTCCACGACGAGGTCGTCGAGCCGGAGCACGACGTCGGCATCGTCCGCCTCATGCGCCGCCGAAGCGGTCGCCTCCACCTGCGGCGCGGTCACCGGTCGAGCCAGGTGGTCGCGAAGAACTGGTCCCGAGTCAGGTAGCGCACCACGCCCTTGACCTCCGGCTTCGTGATCGTGGACAGGTAGCCGCGGCTGTAGAACGCCACGGGCAGGTCCTGATTGGCGAGCAGCTGGACCTGCTGGTACAGGCGCGTGCGCTCGGCAGCGTCCGACGAGGCGGTGGCCTGGTCGAGCAGCGTGTCCATCTGCGGGTTGGAATAGCCGCCGTAGTTGGCGTTGCCGCCGGTGTGGAAGAGGTTCGTCGCGGCCGGGTACGCCGCGTCGACCGGGCCACCCACCCAGCCGGCGATCTGGAAGTCCTGGCTCTGCACGACGCTCGAGGAGTACTGCGCGAGGTCGAAGAACTGCGGCTGCAGCGTGATGCCGATCGCCGCCATCTGGGCCTGCAGGAACTCCGCGAACGCCACCCGGTTCGGTGCGTTCGTCGTCTTGTACTGGACGGTGGCGCTACCGCCGCCGGCCACGTACTCCTGGACGAGCTGCTTGGCCTTCTCCGGGTCGTACGTCGGCCACGCCGCCGCGGCCTCGGGCGTCTGGTACGCGCTGTCCGAGCCGAAGTAGCCGTCCGCCCTGGTCATCCGCGACCGGAACTGCGTGGCGGCGAGGGCGTTGAGGTCGATGCCGCGGATCAGGGCCTCGCGCATCTTGAGGTCGTCGAACGGAGCCTTCTCGACGTTGAAGTAGATGTACTCGGCCCCGTTGCCCGGCCCGTAGTAGACGCGCAGGTTCGGGTTGTCGAGCGCGCGGATCAGCTCGGTGTGGTAACCGCCGAAGATCTCGTCGACGTCGCCGTTCTCGATCGACGCGTAGCGCGACTCGGTGTCGGGCAGCGGACGGAACTCCAGCCCGTCGAGATAGGGCAGGCCCTTGTCCTTCTGCCAATAGTCCGCGTTGCGCTCGAGCACCATCCGCGAGTCGCGCGTCCAGCTCACCATCTTGAACGGGCCCGCACCCACCGGGTTGGCCGCGATCTGGTCGCCGTACTGGGCGAGCGCGGCCGGCGAGACGATCGTGCCGAGGCTGCCGCCGGTGAAGCTGCCCGCGAAGGTCACCGGGAACTGCCCGAACGGCCCGTTGAGCGAGAACTCGACGGTCTTCGCGTCCACTGCCCGCATCGACTCGATCGGCTCGGTGAACTTGTGGCCGGGCGAGGAGGCCTTGTCGATGTGCCGCTGCACGTTGGTGATCACGGCATTGGCGTCGAGCGGCGTGCCGTCGCTGAACCGGACGCCGTCGCGCAGGACGAGCCGCCAGGTGCGGCCCTGGTCCGGGCTCTCCATCGACTCCGCCATGTAGGGCTCGACGGTGCCGTCGGTGCCGAGCTTCATCAGCGAGTCGTAGACGGCGATGGCCGCCTGGTTGGTGTTCTGCACGGTCGGGTCGAACCCGACGGCCTCGCGGTCGGTGCCCAGTACCAGGACGCCGCCGCGCTTGGGCTGGCCCTCCGACGCGAGGTCGCCCCCGAAGGGGTTGGTGGCCGTGATCCCGTCGCCGGCTCCCGGCGCCGCGGCCGGCGCGACGTTGCTCCCGCATGCGGCGAGCAGCCCCACGCCCAGCAACAGGGCGAGCGCGCCCACGGCGCGCGACCCTCTTCGGCGGACCCCCCGTCCCGTCGCTCCCGGCGGGCCGGGTGAGCAGCTCCGTTGCTTGCTCATGTCAGCACCATCTCCTCGGTCACGGACGTGCCGGCGGCACTCGTCCCACGTTCGATGTTTCGGGCCTTGGCCTCGGCCCAGGCCGGGCTGCCCACCGGGAACCAGCAGCGGTACTGGTGGTCGGGCGAGCCGGCGTCGCGCAGGGGCGGTTCCTCGGTGAGGCACTTGTCCTGCGCGTAGGGGCAGCGCGGGCTGAACTTGCAGCCGGCGGGGGGGTTGATGAGGTCCGGCGGCCGGCCGGGGATCACCTGGAGCCGGACGTGGTTCGGCCCGGCGATCGGCGGCACGGCGTTCATGAGTGCCTCGGTGTAGGGCATCTTCGGCTCGGCGAAGAGCTCCGGCGTGGGCGCCGTCTCGACGATGCGACCCGCGTACATCACGGCGATGCGGTCCGACCGGCTGCGCACCACCCGCAGGTCGTGCGTGACCAGCAGCATCGCCATCCGCCGCCGTGCCTGCAGGTCGGCGAGCAGGTCCAGGATCTGGGCCTGCACGGTGACGTCGAGCGCGGTGGTGGGCTCGTCGGCGAGCAGGAGCCGCGGGTTGCAGGACAGCGCGATCGCGATCGTCACGCGCTGGCGCATCCCGCCGGAGAGCTCGTGCGGGTACTGGCGCACGCGCCGCTCGGGTTCGGAGAGGCCCACCGAACGCAGCAGCTCGACGGCCCGGTCCAGCGCTTCCTTCTTCGTGACGCGGTCGTGCAGCAGGATCGTCTCGGTGAGCTGCGCGCCGAT
Organism: Pseudonocardia yunnanensis; assembly: GCF_039534065.1. Lineage (NCBI taxonomy): Bacteria > Bacillati > Actinomycetota > Actinomycetes > Pseudonocardiales > Pseudonocardiaceae > Pseudonocardia > Pseudonocardia yunnanensis. Next base: position 490,558 of record NZ_BAAAUS010000024.1, read on the forward strand.
CCGCTTGACGGGGTTCAGCGAGGTCATCGGGTCCTGCAGGATCAGCGCGATCTCCGAGCCCCAGAACGCCGACAGCGCCTTGCCCGACAGCTCGCTGATCTTGGTGCCGTCGTAGGTGACGGTGCCCGACACCTCGGTGCCGCGCCCGCCGCCGATGAGGCCCATCGCACGGCGGGTGAACACGGTCTTGCCCGAGCCGCTCTCCCCCACCACAGCGAGCACCTCGCCCGCCTTCAGCCGCAGCGACACGCCCTCGACGGCGTGCACCACGCCCTTCTTGGTGTGGAAGCGCACGACGACGTCCTCGGCCGTGAGCAGGTCGCCCCCGTCCGGGACATCGCCCAGCGCGCCGGCATCCAGGACGTCCTCGGCCTGGCCGTTCTCGCTCCGCGTGCCGGTCACAGGTTGCTCTCCTTGACCTCGAACTGCTTGCGGGTGCGCTCACCGATGTAGTTGATCGAGAGCACCGTCAGGAACATGACCGCGGCGGGGAACAGCGAGATGTGCGGGAAGTTGAGCAGCTCGGTGCGGCCGCCGGCGATCATCCCGCCCCAGCTCGGCGTGGGCGGCGGGATGCCGAGGCCGAGGAAGCTCAACGAGCCCTCCACCACGATGAAGACGCCGATCATGATGAAGCCGTAGGCAGCCACCGGGAGCACGACGTTGGGTGCGATCTCCCGGGCGATGATCCGGAGTGGCTTGCACCCGTACGCCCGCGCGGCCTGCACGAACTCCCGCTGCGCCACGGTCAGGGTGGCGGCCCGGCTGAGCCGGATGAACGTGGGCACCGACAGGATCGCCAGGCCGATGATCAGGTTGGTGAGGCTCGAGCCCAGGATGGCGACCAGGGCGATGATGAACACCAGGCCGGGGAACGCGAGCACCACGTCGGTGACCAGCGCGAGCACCCGCTCGGTGCGGCCGCCGAAGTAGCCGGCCATCATGCCGAGGATGCCGCCCACCAGCGCACCGAGCAGGACGGCACAGATGCCGACGAGCAGCGATGCCCGTGCCCCGTAGATGATCCGGGACAGGTTGTCGCGACCCAGCGTGTCGCCGCCCAGCCAGTGCTGGGGCGTGATCCCGCCGAACACGTTGTTGTAGTCGGGCACCGCCGGGTCCCACAGCGGCAGCAGCGGAGCGAACACGGCGGAGAGCACCACCGCGCCCAGCCACGCCCATGCGATGTACCAGCCGATCGGCGCGCGACCGGCCCGCTGGATCCGCTTGCCCTTGCCCTTGGCCGCCATAGTGGCGATCGGCACCTGGGTGGCGACGGCGTCGCCGGGGGTCGTGTCCGGGGTCATTCCCGGAGTCGTCGTCTCAGGCATCTCTACGCACCCGCGGGTCGAGGGCCAGGTACAGGAGGTCGATGAGCATGTTGATCACGACGTAGGCAACCGCGACGAACAGCAGGGCACCCTGCAGGATCATGTAGTCGCGGTTGAACACGGCCTGCACGATCAGCTGGCCGAGCCCGGGAATGGCGAACAGCGTCTCGACGATCACGGTGCCGCCCAGGAGGCGGCCGATGTTCACACCGGACAGTGTGATCAGCGAGAACGACGATGGCCGCAACGCGTGGCGCATCAGGATCGTGCGTGGTCCCAGTCCCTTGGACCGGGCCATGAGGATGAAGTCCTCCTGCAGCGTCGAGATCATGTCGGAACGCAGCAGTTGTCGGTAGACCGCCGCCTCGGCGATCATCAACGTCAGGCACGGCAGGATGATCGATCTCAGGTTGCCGAGCGGATCCTCGAAGAACCCGACGTAGCCGGTGGCCGGCAGGATGCTCGAGACACCACCCGCGAACAGCACGATCAGCACCATGCCGAACACGAAGGTCGGCATCGCGGCGGCGCCGAACCCGATCGTCATCGACGCCCTGTCCACCAGCCGGCCCGGCCGGTAGGCGGAGTAGACCGCCAGCGGGATCGCGATCAGCAACGCCAGGATCTGCGCGACGATCGTGATCTCGAACGTCACCGGTATCCGCTGGGCCAGCGCCTCCACCACCGGCTGTCCCGTGCGGAAGGAGCGTCCGAGGTCTCCGGTGACGACACCACCGAGCCAGTCGACATAGCGCACCAGCAGCGGCCGGTCCAACTGCAGGTCCACCCGCACCTGCTGCACCTGCTCGGGCGTCGCGTTGTCACCCGCCACGACGACCGCGGCGTCACCGGGGAGCAGGTCGACCACCACGAACGACAGGAAGGTCACCGCGATCAGCACGATCAGCAGGTGCACGATCCGCTTGCGGATGCGCCGCAGAGCGGGGCGGCGGCTTCCGGCCGGCTTGGCCGGGGTCCCCGGCGGAGTCGGGCCGCCGGCGGGCACGGTCGGGCCCGCCTGTGACGTCAGTGTCATGTCGGCCACGGCGCGCCTCAGCTCGTCCGGAGGGGAAGCGCGGCCACCAGCGGGGTGTCCGCGCCGATCGGTCCCACCGCCGACGCCCCGCCCGGATCACCGAGCGGGGCGTCACGGCCGGGGAGCGTGTCGTAGAAGAACGAGGCGTTGTCCGCGATGTGCCCGGCGTCGGCGTCGGACGCCTGCTGCTCCAGCACGATCGAGTCCACCGGGCACTCCGGTTCGCAGGCACCGCACTCGATGCACTCCGCCGGGTTGATGTAGAGCTTGCGCTCGCCCGTGTAGATGCAGTCGACCGGGCAGACGTCGATGCAGCTGCGGTCCATGACGTCGACGCAGGCTTCGCCGATGACGTAGGTCATCTCGTTGGTCCCCTTCCGTGGGGGCGCCCTGTCATGGGGCGCGGTGCTGATCGCTAGGTGCGGTGGGATCGGGTGCGTGTCGTGCTGGTGCGCGGCCTACTCGGGACCACCGTCGAGCCAGGTGGTGGCGAAGAACATGTCCCGCGACGGGTAGCGGTCGATCCCCTTCACCTCGGGTTTGGTGATCGTGGACAGGTAACTGCGGCTGAACCACGCCATCGAGAGGTCCTGCCCCACCAGCAGCTCGACCTGCTGGTAGGCGTTGGTCCGGACCGCCTCGTCAGTCGTCCGCGCTGCCTCGTCGAGCAGCGCGTCCACCTGGGGGTTGGAGTAGTCGCCGTAGTTGGTGTTGCCCCCGGTGTGCAGGAGTCGGGTCGCGCCCGGGTAGGGCACGTCGAAGGCTCCGACCCAGGTGGTGAGCTGGAAGTCGTTGCTCTGCACCACCGCGGAGGAGAACTGCGCGAGGTCGTAGAACTGCACCTTGATGTCGATGCCCACGGCCGCCATCTGGGCCTGGATGTACTCCCCGAAGGGCACCCGTGCCTGGGTCGTCTTGAAGGTGAAGGTCGGATCGCCGCCGGAGGCCTTGTACTCGGCGATCAGCTGCTTGGCCCGCTCCGGGTCGTACTTCGGCCACGCCTGCGACGCCGCCTCCGTGTGGTACGGGCTGTCCTCGGCGAACAGGCTGGTCGACGACACGAGCCGGCCGCTGTACTGGCTCGCCGCCAGTGCGTTGAGATCCAGCGAGCTGATCAGCGCCTCGCGCATCCTGCGGTCGTTGAACGGTGCCTTGTTGAAGTTGAAGTAGAGGTACTCGCCTGCGTTGCCTGGCCCGTAGTACACGCGGAGCCCGGCGTTGGAGCTCGCCCGCACGAGTTCCTGGTTGTACCCGCCGAACACGACGTCGACGTCGCCGTTCTCGATCGAGGCGTAGCGGCTCTCGGTGTCGGGCAGGGGGCGGAACTCCAGCCCGTCGAGGTAGGGCATGCCCTGCTGCCAGTACGAGTCGTTCTTGGCGAGCGTGATCCGGGAGTCGGGGATCCACTCCACGAACCGGAACGGGCCGGCACCCACCGGGTGGCGACCGATGTCGTCGCCGTACTGCTGCAGCGCCGCGGGCGAGACGATCATCCCGAGGCTGCCGTAGGTGATCGGCTGGGCGAACAGCACCGGGAAGTCGCCGAGCGGGGCCTTCAGCGTGAACTCGACGGTGAGTGGGTCGACCGCGCGCATCGACGCGATGTTCGCGGCGAAGGCGTGTGCGGGCGAGGACAGTTTGTCGATGTGGCGCTGCACGTTGACCAGCACGGCGTCGGCGTCGAGGGCGGTGCCGTCGGTGAACTTCACGTCGGGCCGCAGCCCAAGGCGCCAGGTCACTCCCCCGTCGGCGCTGTCCATCGACTGCGCGAGATAGGGCTGGGCCTTGCCGTGCGGGTCGACCTTGAGCAGCGAGTCGTACACGGCCAGCGCGGCCATGTTCGAGTTCTGCACCGTGGGGTCGAAGCTGACGACCTCCCGGTCCATGCCGAGCTTCAGTGTGCCGCCCGTGCGGGGAGTGCCCTCGGTGGCCAGATCGGCGCCGTAGGGATCGCGGGCCTGCAGCGCACCGGCTGCAACGGCACCGCGGTCGGCCGCCCCACACGCACTCAGAAGCACTGCGCAGCACGCGAGCGCCACCGCGGCGACGGCGCGGGACGTGCGACATCGCAATCGCATCTCAGAACACCCCAATGTGTCAGGAACGGCGCTGTAGGAATTGCGCTGTAACAGGTATGGCGAAGTGCCACGGGTCAACGGGTGGGTAAAGCGGGCCGGGACAGGT
>NZ_BAAAUS010000024.1:495137-540105 GCF_039534065.1 Pseudonocardia yunnanensis
CGGGGCGGCGGCCGAGGGGTCAGGATCCGGCGACCGGAACGCGCGAGTTGCCGGCGTCGTACTTCTGCACCATCGGGTCCTCGCTGGTGCCGAGCACACGCCAGTCCTCGTCCGGATCGAGGATCTTCTCCGCCGAACGGATGCTGCGGTAGTCGAGCTCGGGAGAGACCGCGGGCGGCTCGCCGCCCTCGGCCACACTCCTGGCCGCGGCCATCAGCAGCCGGCGCATCCGGATGATCGCCTTGTCGGAGGTGCCCAGCCGCTCCTGGGTGCGGTCGTAGATCGGGCCCATCGACTCGGTGACCATGAAGTCCTGGCTGATGAACTCACGCACGCCGGAGTAGGTGACGTCGCGCTGCTCCGCGCGGTCGATCCCGTAGTCATTCTCGGCCGTGTAGCGCCGCGGGATGATCCCGTTGCGGCCCACCTCGGCCGGCCCGAACTCGAACGGGCTCAGCGCGAAGAGGTTGGTGCCGCCGACCTCCTGCAGGCCCGGGTTGACCCGCGTGGAGAAGCTGTAGCGCCACGTGTTGTGGTCGTCGATCGGCACGAACAGACCGTGCTGGGTGCTGAAGGGCACCGACGCGATCACGGTGTTGTACGGGAAGCAGAACGCGCTCATCCGGACGTGCTTGTGCCCGTTGGGGGTGTCGCGGATGCCGACGTACTTGAACCCGTACCAGGTGTCCTCGATCTCCAGGCGCGGCGCGCGGTCGTGCTTCCAGAACTTCCACGACATCGCGTTCGACGGGTAGCCGGGCTTGTCGCTGCCGTCGTCGGGGATGTCGTCGACGCCGTTCCACTGGTGCAGCCACGAGATGTGGGAGGTGTCGAGGTTGCCCTCCATCGCCTGCACCCAGTTGCACGGGGTGTTCAGCTTGGTGGCGGCGACCTGGTCGGGCTCGAGGGACTCGGTGCCGAAGTCGCGGAACGGCGTCATCTTGTCGGCCGGGCCCATGTAGGTCCAGACGATCCCGCCCGACTCGTGCGTCGGGTAGGCCTTGGCCGTCACCTTGTCCTTGAACACGCTGTTCGGCGGCTCACTGGGCATGTCGACGCACGCGCCGTCGGCGTCGAACTTCCAGCCGTGGTACGGGCAACGCAGCCCGCACTCCTCGTTGCGGCCGAAGTAGAGCGACGCACCGCGGTGCGGGCAGTTCTCCTGGATCAGGCCGACCCGGCCGTTCGTGTCGCGGAACGCGACGAGGTCCTCACCGAGCAACCGCACGCGAACAGGATCGCTGTCCGGTGTGGGCACTTCACTGATCAGCAGAGCCGGCGTCCAGTAACGGCGCAACAGCTCGCCCATAGGAGTTCCGGGCCCCACACGGGTCAGGAGCTCGTTGTCCTGCGCTGACAGCATCGTCGGCCTCTCTCCAGAGTGGTGGTTGGTGTCGCAGGTGGATCGATCAAATCAGTGGGATCGGTGGATCAGGTGGTGCTGACTGCGGCGGCAGCCGCCTGGCGTTGCTGCTCCAGCAACGCAACTTGGCGGGCGGAGAGCGCGAGCAGCGGATGGGCTCCGACCTCGGTGAGCTTGTCGAACCCGTCGGCGAGCAGCGCGTCGCGCTGTTCGTCGGTGAGCTCTGCCCGCGCCGCCACACTCGCAGGATCGCGCACGAACTCGCTGCGCACCTCCTCGTCGGTGATGACGCGGTGCAGCAGCCGGTTGAGCGGGAAGCTCGACGGTTCGGGGAACCGGTAGTAGATGAAGTCGGTGGAGGTGAACTCGTAGCCGCCGAACTTGGGCACGGGGGTCGCGAGCGGCTCGTCCACAGTGGGCTCGGTGCCGGCGGGCACGGGGGGCACGAACTGCACGACGCCGTGGCCGTGGTGGCTCAGGTGCTGGTAGGAGAGCAGCGAACCGGGGACGGTGCCATCGGAGCCCGCGAGCACACCCAGCATCACGAACCACGTGAGCAGCTCGCTCTCGCCCACCTCGTCGAGCTGCACGGGCGTGAGGTCCAGCAGTTCCTCGTAGCGACCGGCCGCCACCTCCTGCAGCACCCACTCGTCGAACGAGAACTGCGGCGCGGTGTAGCGGGCGGTGCCGGGGAAGTGCGACATCCCGCCGCTCGCGAGTACCGCGACGCGCTCAGGGCGGTCGGCGAGCGCCTCCGCGATCGCCTTGCCCAGCGCGAAGCAGCGGCGCGGGCTGGGCAGCGGCGGCAGATAGGCGTTGACCAGCAGCGGGATCACGGGGATGTCCCGGTCACCCAGCACGTACTCGAACGGCGTGAGGAACGCGTGTCCGAGCTTGGCCTCCTGCGAGTAGGTGAGGTCGATGTCGCGCCCGACCACGCCGTGCAGCAGGTGCGTGGCGAGCTCGGTGTGCACCGGGATCCGGCGCTCCTTCTGCATGTAGTGCGCCTCGGCCTCCGGGGAGAGGATGAGGGTGAAGGTCGGCACCGCCTCCAGCCAGAACGTCTCGAGGTGGTCGATGCCGATCACCACCAGCGCGTCCGGCCGCGTCTCGTCGAGGACCTGCCCGAAGCGGCGCAGCGCGTCGGTGCTGCCGTCGAGCTTCGCGGGGTCCTCATGGGGCGGACGGCTCAGCAGCTGTGGGGCGTGCACAGCCGCGGCGGCGGCCACGATCTCAGCCATGGAGCGCTCCCTCCGGGACGACGCCGTCCCTGTCGTCATCGGTGTGCTCTTCACGATCCACGTACCGGACGCCGAGCCGCTCGAGCTCGGCGCGCAGCCCGTACATGTCCAGGCCCAGCTCTCCTGCTGCGAGCCGGGCCCGCTTGTCCGCCTCGTTGCGCAGCCGCGCCTCTCCCGCGGCGGCCACGGCCGGGGCCTGGGCGCGGGGAACGACGACCACGCCGTCGTCGTCGGCGACCACGACGTCGCCCGGCTCCACGAGGGTGCCGCCCACGATCACCGGCACGTTCACCGAACCAGGGCTCGCCTTGACCGTGCCCTGCGCGCTGACCGCTCTCGTCCAGACCGGGAAACCCATCCGGCGCAGGTCCGAGACGTCGCGTACACCGGCGCCGGTGACCAGGCCGATCACCCCGCGGCTGCGCATCGAGACCGCGAGCAGCTCACCGAACATGCCGTCGGTGGACTCCGAGGTGGTGGACACGACCACCACGTCACCGGGCCGGCACTGTTCGACGGCGGCGTGGAGCATCAGGTTGTCGCCGGGATGGGAGAGCACGGTGACGGCCCGTCCTGCGATCACCGCGCCCTCCTGCACCGGGCGGATCTGCGGGCCGAGGAGCCCGCGCCTGCCCTGCGCCTCGTGGACCGTGGCGACGCCCTGGCGGCCCAGTTGCGCCACCGCGTCGGCGTCTGGTGCGAGATCACTGCGCACGACGAGGTGCGCGTCCGGCCGATTCACCACAGCGTGCTCCCGACAGTGGGGAAGACCATCTGGAACGCCTCGGCGTGGGTGACCGTGCGCGGTGCGCCGTTGCGCACCGCCTGCACCCCGCGCCGTACGGCCAGGTCCTCGTAGTAGTCGATCAGATGTCCTTGCGCGGCGTCCATGCACTTCATGGCCGCTCGCTTTCGCTCGATCACCGGTGAGATGTCCAGGAAGCGGTTGGGCACGAACCCGCACTGCTCGGGCTGGTGCGGCTCGAACGCCATCACCTGGGACGCGCCCAGCGGCGGCGTGTTCCGGTCGGGGAGGCCGGCCGCCTGCGCGATCATCCGGCACCGCAGCACGATCTCGTGGGTGAGCGCGTGGTCCAGGTTGTACGGGTCGCGCTCGGCGTGGGTGAGCAGAACGGTGGGCTGCAGCCTGCGCAGCTGCGCGACGATCCCGTCGACCAGGTCGTCGGTGGCACGAAGGGGATAGTCACCTGCGTCGAAGAACATGATGTCGGCCCCGAGTGTCTGGGCCGCCGCGGCGGACTCCTCGGCCCGGATGGTCTTCACCGACTCCAGCGTGGCGTCCGGGGACCGCCACAGCGCCGCGGACTCGCCGCGCTCGCCGTAGGTGAGGCACAGCACCGTGACAGGGGCGCCGTCCTCGGCGCACCGTGCGATCGCCCCGCCCGCCCGCCAGACGAAGTCAGCGGCATGTGCGCTGACCACGACGACGGACGGCCCGTCGTCTCGGCTGGATGGAACCATGTGCTGCTCCTCCAGGCGTCGGGGTCGAGTGGTGTGGACCATAACTCCGCCACTCGGAAGTGGCAACCAGATTGTTAACAATCCCGTTGCCAGTTACGCTCAGCCCCGGAATCGCCGGCCACCGGGACGGCGCGGGGCGAGAGGACGTGCATGACCGCAGGCGGTGGAACTGCGACGACCGACGCGGTCGCCGTAGTGGTGAGCGCCGTTCGCGACGGCATCATGCAGGGCCGGTTCGCCCCGGGACAACGACTCCCCGAGGCCGACCTCGTCGCCCTGTACGACGCGTCGCGGGGAGCCGTGCGCGCCGCACTGGCGCAGTTGGAGAACGAGGGCATCGTCGAGCGGGAGCGCAACCGCGGCGCAAGGGTGCGCCCGATCTCGCTCCAGGAGGCAGTCGAGATCACCGAGGCCCGCGCCGTCGTCGAAGGGCTGTGCGCGGCCAAGGCCGCGGTCAAGGCCACCCCCGACGACCACCGGAAGCTGCGCGAGCTGGGCGTGGAGCTGGCCGCCACCGTCGAGAACTCCGACGTCGTGGCCTACAGCCAGGTCAACCAGCAGATCCATCGCGCCATCCGTGATCTGTCCGGGCACGAGACGGCCGGCCGAATGCTCGACCGGCTGCGCACGCAGAGTGTCCGTTACCACTACACCGTCGCGCTGCTCCCGGGCCGTCCATCGGTCGGCCTGCAGGAGCACCTCGAGGTGATCGAGACCGTCTGCGCAGGCGACCCCGAGGTCGCCGAGCAGCGGATGCGTGCCCATCTGCTCAGCGTGGTCGACGCACTCCACCAGCTCGACGCCAACCTGCACCAGTGGTGAGCGCCGACCGCTCGACCGTGCACTGCCCGAGTACTCGACGAGGAGGCCGGAACATGTCCGATCGAATCCGCACCACGCACGTCGGTAGTCTGCCGCGACCTGCGGACCTGCTGGCACTGATCAACGCCAGCGACCGTGGGGAACCGGTGGACGAGGCCGCTCTCGCGGCCACCGTCGAGTCGGCCGTTCACGACCAGGTGCGTCTCCAGGCCGAGACCGGGATCGACATCGTCAGCGACGGCGAGATGAGCAAGATCGGCTACGCCACCTACATCCGCCACCGGATGAGTGGCTTCGAGATCGGCGACGCCCCCCGCGCCACCCCGGCCGACCTCGACGCCTACCCCGACTACAAGGAGCAGCTGCACCGCTCCGGGGCCACCGTGGCCTACCTGCGCCCGATCTGCCGAGGCCCCATCGAGTACGAGAACTTCGAGCCGCTCGAGACCGACCTCACCACGCTGCGGTCCGCCATGAACGCCGCGGGCGTCGAGACCGCGTTCATGAACGCTCCGTCGCCGGGCATCGTCGCGCTGTTCCAGCCCAACGAGTACTACCCCGACGAGGACACCTACCTCAACGCGATCGCCGACGCGCTGAAGGTGGAGTACGACCGCATCGTCGCGGCGGGCTTCGATCTGCAGGTCGACTCCCCCGACCTCGGGATGGGCCGGCACAACAAGTACAAGGCGCTCTCCGACGAGGAGTTCCTCGTCCGCGCCGAGGTGCTCGTCGAGGTCCTCAACCACGCGCTGCGCGACGTGCCGGCCGATCGCGCCCGCATCCACCTGTGCTGGGGCAACTACGAGGGCCCGCACACCTTCGACATCGCGGTGGAGAAGGTGGCCGACCTGGTGCTGCGCGCCAAGCCGGCAACGATCCTGTGCGAGGCGGCCAACCCCCGCCACGGCCACGACTGGGCAGGCTGGGCTGCGGCGAAGATCCCCGACGACAAGGTCTTCGCGCCCGGCGTGATCGACACCACCACCAACTTCGTGGAGCACCCGGGCCTCGTCGCCGAGCGCATCCTCCGCTACACCGACATCGTCGGTCGCGAGCGGGTGATCGCCAGCACCGACTGTGGCTTCGGCACCTTCGCCGGCTGGGGCGGCGTGGTGCCCGAGCTGGCCTGGGAGAAGCTCCGCTCGCTCCGCGACGGCGCCGCCATCGCGACCGAAAAGCTCTGGTGACCACCGTCCCGACCCCCCTGTGATCACCCGAACGTAGGAGGCACGACATGGAGTTCCTGGTACGCGCGGAGAACCGCTTGCCCCCGGAGACCCCCGAGGAGGAGCGCAGCCGCCTCAAGAAGGGTGAACGGGCGCGGGCGGACGAACTACGCGCGGCCGGGAACCTCAAGCGGCTGTGGCGGGTACCGGGCCGCAACGCGACGATCGGCCTGTACGAGTGCGCCGACGCCACGGAGCTGCACGACCTGCTGTCCTCGCTGCCGATGTTCCCGTGGATGGACATCACCGTCGAACCCGTCGCGACCCACCCACAGGAGCAGTGACAGTGGCAACGTTCGTCCTCCTGCACGGCGCGTGGCACGGCGGCTGGGCCTGGCGGAAAGTGGAGCCGTACCTGCGCTCCGCGGGGCACGAGGTGCTGACCCCCACCCTCACGGGGGTCAGTGACCGGGCCCACCTGCTCAGCCCGGCCGTCGGCCTCGACACCCACGTCACCGACGTCGTCGCATTGCTCGACGCCGAGGGCGCCACCGACGTCGTCCTCGTCGGCCACAGCTACGCGGGCCAGGTGGTCACGGGTGTCGCCGACCGCAGGCCCGAGGCACTACGGCGGCGTGTGTACCTCGACGCGTTCGTCGGCAACGACGGCGAGGCCGCCATCGACCTGCTCCCGCCGCATGTCGCCGAGCACTACCGCGAGTCGGTGGCCGGGCCCGGCTTCGGCTGGCTCATCCCGGTGCGGTCGCTGCAGGCGCTCGGCGTCACCGACGAGGCCGACACCGAGTGGCTGACCGCACGGCTCACGCCGCACCCGTGGCGCACCTACACGGAGCCGCTCGCGCTGAGCGGCCGTCAGGACGAGGTCCCGGCGGTCTTCGTCGAGTGCACCGACTGGATGCGGGTCTTCCGCGCCCACAGCGAACGGGCCGAGAACGCGGGCTGGCCCGTGCTCAGCGTCCCCACCGGCCACGAAGCGATGGTGACCGCTCCGGAGGCACTGTCCAAGATCCTGATCGACGCGGCGGCCTGAAACACACACCGAGCACTGCACCGGGAAGGCGACGATGGAGTTGCAAACACCAACACAAGGCGCTGAGACAGTGGCCGAGGCCTTCCTGGTGCAGCTGCGCCGGCGCGGGGTCGAGCGGCTTTTCGTCAACAGCGGCACCGACTTCGCGTCACTCGTGGAGGCCTACGCCCGGCGTAAGGACTCCGGCCTCGACCTGCCCGACGTGGTCGTCTGCGCCCACGAGAACCTCGCCGTGTCGATGGCCCACGGTTCCTACCTCGGCGACGGGCGGGTGCAGGCGGTCATGCTGCACACGAGCGTCGGCACCGCCAACGCGGTGTGCGCGGTGTTCAACGCCGCCCGCAGCCGGGTGCCCGTGCTGCTGACCGCGGGCCGCACACCGCTGTTCGAGCACTCGATGCTCGGCTCCCGCGACGCCCCGATCCACTGGGCGCAGGAGATGTTCGACCAGGCCGGGATGCTGCGCGAGCTCGTGAAGTGGGACTACGAGCTGCGCGACGGCGCCCACGTACAGGACGTCGTCGACCGGGCGCTCGACATCGCCACCACGGAACCGCGCGGTCCGGTCTACCTGTCGCTCCCGCGGGAGGTGCTGGCCGGTCCGGTCTTCGGCCCCCAGGACGCCGCCGCGCCCGCCGTGCCGACCACCGCGCACCCGGACCCCGCTGCCGTCGCCCGGCTGGCCGACCACCTGGCCTCGGCCACGTTCCCCGTGATCGTCACCGGCGACGCCGGCGCCGACCGGCGGGCGGTACCGCTTCTCGCCGAGCTCTGCGAGCGGTTCGGCATCGCCGTGGTCGAGAGCGGGGTGCGCCACGTCAACATCCCCGCCGACCATCCGCTGCACGCCGGTTACGCCGTCGGCGAGGTGCTCGCCGAGGCCGACGTCGTCTGCGTCCTCGACCTCGACGTGCCGTGGCTGCCCGGATCCACGACTCCCCGCGCCGACGCCGTGGTCGTGCAGTGCGGGCCCGACCCCAGCTTCTCGCGATACCCGATGCGCACCCACCGCACGGATCTGACGATCACCGCGAACGTCACGGCCCTGCTGCCTGCGCTCACCGAAGCGCTGGCCGAGCGCGCGGTCGACCCCGGCCGGGCCGATCGCCTCGCCGCCCGCGTGGGCGGCTGGCGGGAGCGGCGGGCCCGGCTGCTCGACACGGAGTCCGCCGCCGGCGGGCCCATCACCAAGGCGTTCCTCAACACGGCGCTCGCACAGGTGCGTCCGTCCGACGCGGTCGTCGTCAACGAGTACTGGGCCTCCCCCGAGATCCTCGGCTCGACCGTGCCCGGCACGTACTTCGGCACGCCGCCCGCCGGTGGGCTCGGCTGGGGGCTTCCCGCGGCCATGGGTGTGCAGCTCGCGCGCCCGACGGCCACCGTGATCGCCACGCTCGGCGACGGCGCCTACATGTTCGCCAACCCGGCCGCGTGCCACCAGGCGATGGCCATGCACCACCTGCCGGTCCTCACGGTGGTGTGCACCAACGCGCACTGGGGCGCGGTGCAGTCGTCGGCCCTGCGGATGTACCCGGACGGTCATGCGGCGGGTGCCCCCGAGCTGTCCCCGCTCGCCCGGCTGGACCCGGCGCCCCGGTTCGCCGCCTACGCGGAGGCATCCGGTGGCCTCGGCCTGCACGTCACCGAGCGCGCGGAGCTGGTGCCCGCCCTGCAGCGCGCACTGCGCACCGTGCAGGACGAACGCCGGCACGTACTTGTCGATGTGGAGTGCGCCTGACCTGATCGGCTCGATCCTCGGCGCGCCGGGTAACGCGGATCGCGAGATCCGCGAGAATGACGCCGCAGTCCGTAGAGGATCAAGGAGCCCGACGATGGCCGTCGCGCGCGGGGCGGGCTCTGCCGCCATCTCGATCGACGTGGCGCGCGCCCGCCGGGTTCTCGACGCGTTGGCCCCTGCGGTCGTCTACCTGCTGGTGCGTCTCGCCGGGGTCGGCGTGCTCGCCGCGATGGCCGCACACGACGGGGCATCGCTGCTCGGCGCGCTGACGAGCTGGGACGGCCACTGGCTGCTCGCCATCGCCGAGCACGGCTACGCGGCCGTCCCGGCCGACATGGTCGACGCCACCGGCCACCGCACCCCCGAGACGCCACTTGGTTTCTTCCCGGGGTACCCGGGCCTCGTCGCCGCGGCCCGCCTGCTGACCGGCGGCAACCTCGTGGCCGCCGGTCTGCTCGTCAGCACGGTCGCGGGCGTGGCAGCGGCGTTCGGCCTCACCCGTCTCGGCGAGTCGGTGCCCGGCGGATCGCGGCGGGCCGGGCTGCTTCTCACCTGCCTGTTCGCCGCCTCGCCGATGGCCGTCGCCCTCTCGATGACCTACACCGAGGCGCTGTTCTGTGCGCTCGCGGTGTGGGCGCTGGTCGGCGTACTGCGCGAGCAGTGGATGCTCGCAGGGCTGTGCGCAGCGGGCGCGGGGCTGGTGCGGCCCACCGGCAGCTCGGTCGTGGCTGCGGTCGGGTTGGCGGCGCTGGCCGCCGTGATCCAGCGGCGCGGCGGGTGGCGGCCGTGGGTCGCGGGGGCGCTGGCCGCCACGGGCGCCCTCGGCTACGTCGGCTACGTCGCCGTCCGCACGGGCGTCCTCGGCGGCTGGTTCGTGATCCAGCGGGAGGGATGGGGCTGGCACCTCGATGGCGGCGTCGCGACCGTCCGCTGGCTCGCCGAGGTCCTGACGTCGAGCCAGAACGTGTTCGACCTGCTCACCGTGCTCAGCCTGGTGGGCAGCGTCGTGCTGTTCGTGGTGGCCGTGGTCATGCGGATGCCGTGGCCGCTGCTCGTGTACGGCGGGCTCGTGCTCGTCACCACGTGGGGCACGGACGGCCTGATGAACTCCAAGCTCCGGGTGCTGCTCCCCGCGTTCGTGCTGCTGCTCCCGGTCGCGATCGGTCTCGCCGGGCGCCGGAGGGCCACAGCCGTGGCGGTCGTCGTGGCGGCAGCCTTCGCGTCGGCGTGGTTCGGCGCGTACGCCCTCACGATCTGGCCCTACGCCATCTGACCGCGCCCGTGTTCGCGGCCCACCGAATGGATTGCGCCACCGTCCGTCGGCCAGGCCTCCGCGTCCCTCCATGCGGCGATCGTGTCGGCCGATTCGAACGCCGGGTGCGTCCGCAGGTAATCGTCGAGTCCGATGGGTTGCCGTCCGATCAGGCGGTCCACGTCGGGGCTGACGGATTCGGCAAGCCCTTGCCGGAACAGGCCGAAGAGCTCCCGGAAATGGTCCGCCTCCCACCACGCCATGCCTCGCTTCTGGAACTGCCGGCGCACCTCCCACGGGTTGAGCTGCACGGTCTCCACTGTTCGCCCGATCCGGGCGCCGACCTGCTCCGCGATCTCGTCGAAGGTCACGGCACGGGGACCGGTGAGCGCCAGGGTCTGACCCGCCCACCGGGGATCCGTGAGCGCTTCCGCACCGCATTCGCCGATGTCCCGGACGTCGACGTAATTGATGCCGGCAGGCCCGAGAGGATCGATGATCTTCCCGGTGTCGCGAAGGATCGGCAACACTATCCGGTCGATCAGGAACTGCATGAACGTGCAAGGCTGCAGGATCACAAAAGGCTGACCGGAGTGCGTCAGCACCTGCTCGACCTCCCAGTGCCTGCGCGTCGCCTCGGGCCCGTCCGGCGTCACGGCCGCGGTGGTGCCGGAGACCTTGACGATCCGGACGCCGGTTCGGCGTAGCACCCGGATCATTTCCAACTGGATGTCGGCCGATCGGGGATCATGGGGTGTGAGGAGAAAGGCCGCGTCGAGCCCGTCGGCCGCGTCGAGCAGCGAGGACTGCAGATGTGGCGTACAGCAGCGGATATCGACCCCGTCAGGGAACAGCCGCAGTGCGCGCTGCGGGTCTCTGGTGAAGACGCGGGTGCACACGCCACGAGCACGCAGCGCCCGGACCACATGCGGTCCGACGATTCCGGTCGAACCGATTACCAGGACTGACATTGAGCGAGCTCCTGCGCCTCAGGTGAAGTGACTGAATCGCGCGAGCTTCGGCAATCCACGTTCCGGCAGTTCTTCATCGCTCCTCGATCAGGTTCAGAGCCATGGGGTTCTCCTCGCCGTGCGGTACGGATGCTGTGCGACGTGGTCTCGCGAAACTGGGCGGCTCTGCCATGCGCTCCGCGACGCCATCGGCGGCGGTGCGCGAGCGATCACATATCTTGATAGTCACAGTTTATTACTGAATCCACGGTAGCCCAATGCCCGCGACGAGGGCAAGTTTTCGAAGCCGACCGCCCGATCGAAAACGGCGATCATCATATGAACGACCGTTTACAGTCAATCTGGCCGAAAAGATCACGACGGGCAGTTAATCCGAATGTGCCGCAGAATCTCCGTCGCGCTGACGAGCCTGATGCCGGCGCTGATGCTCGGTGACGTCGATCAGCGCTTCCTTGAACCGGGTGAACGCGTCGTGTCCGAGGCGGAGCGCGTGCCGCTCCTGGATCGACGTCATGATCTTCTCGGCGGTACGCATCTGCTCCAGCCCACGCTCCGTGGGGCAGACCAGTTTGGCTCTGCGGTCGGCAGGGTCGGGCTTGCGCTCGACGTAGCCGAGTGCCTCCAGTTCGTCGATCACGGTGCCGACCACTTGCTTGTGCTGACCGGAGAGCCGGGCCAGCTCCGTCGCCCGGACACCGGCAGCTTCTACATAGGCCATCACCGCGCCGTGCCGGGGATGCAGGTCGCCGAAGCCTTTCGCCGCCAGTGTCGAGAAGAGTTCGTTCTGCACGGCGAACAACAGGCGCCCAGCCAGCACCCCGAGGTCGGGGGTGATGGTGGTGTCGATGCTGTTCCGTTCGGCCCGGGCGACCATCTGATGCCTCCTCAGGCTCCACTCAGGGGCCGAACACAGCCACCCTTCGCGGGAAGTTTAGTGGGTACGTCGCGAATAGACGGTGCGCCACTGTGATGACGCTATGGCCGTCCGCGACGGTTGCGCCCTTCTGGCCGATGCCGGCCCGCACAGGCAAATCCACCGTTATGCCGGCGCACCCCTGGCGCGGTTACGGAAGGCGGTCGGGGTCTCTCCGGCGCGCTGTCGGAAGAACTTGGTGAACACGACGGCGTCGGGAAAACCGAGTCGCTCGCCGATCGCGCCGGCGGCCGCATCGGTATGCACGAGCTGACGCTTGGCCTCGAGAAGGACCCGGTCGTCGATGAAGCTCTTGGCGCCGCGCCCCGTGGCCGTACGTGTCGCTCGGGTGAGGGTGCGGACGCTGTAGCCCAGGCCCCTCGCGTAGTCCGCCACGCGATGAGTTCGCGAGAAGTCTCGCTCCACCGCCTTCTGGAAGCGGCGGAATGCCTCGTTGCCGCTCGCGTCGTCCCCAGCCTGGACGCCCTGGACATGAGCCAGGCG
Organism: Pseudonocardia yunnanensis; assembly: GCF_039534065.1. Lineage (NCBI taxonomy): Bacteria > Bacillati > Actinomycetota > Actinomycetes > Pseudonocardiales > Pseudonocardiaceae > Pseudonocardia > Pseudonocardia yunnanensis. The sequence continues at coordinate 507,644 of NZ_BAAAUS010000024.1, forward strand.
CAGGACGAGGACGGCGAGCAGATGGCGGACGACCTCGATGTGGGACTCGAGAGACAGATCCGCCAGCCCGCGGAACTCGCTCTCCAGCAGATCCAGCACGCGCCGAACCTTGTCCTGATCTGCGCCAGTGGGGATCAGTGGTTGCTGCCCGGCCGGCTGGTCGACGCGGGCGATGTCCACGGTGGCGCGGCTCAGGAAACCGGGCTCGAAGAGCACGACCGCGCCCTCGGCCGAGTGAAGGTGCGAGCAGAGCTGGTAGATCTGGCCGGGACGCACCCACATCCAGGCACCCTCGCTCAGCTCGTGCTCGGTGAAGTCCACGGAGCAGCGCAGGGTGCCCGAGCGCACCGTGATGAGCTCGTGGAAGGCCAGCCGCTTGGGGGCGTACGGGTCCACGTCATGACCACGGGCGCGCTCGGCCAGGCCGGTGAAGTCGAGAACCTCCACACCCGGCGGGGCGCCCGCGGAAGTCCGATAAGGGACTTTCGTGACGTCGGCGTGTCCGTTTCTGTCCATGATCTGTCTCCAGCCTACGACCTCTGACGCCGGCCGGCATCTAGCGTCAAGAGCGACGGAAGCGGCCACGGCGCGCACAGATCGCCGTGATCACGGTCCGCCGCGACAGCACGATGACCGAAACTGTCCGCGTCATCTGCCTGCTCGCCTCATCCGACGAAACCGAGGGGGTCGTGAACCGTGCGACTGATCGTGGGCATGACAGGCGCGACGGGCGCCGTGTTCGGCGTCCGGCTGTTGGAGAACCTGGCCGAGATACCGGAGGTGGAAACGCACCTGGTGGTCAGCCGCTGGGCCCGGGCCACGATCGAGCTGGAGACCGGTCGCAGCCTCGCCGAGGTCAACGCGCTCGCCGACGCCACCTACCAACCCGAGGACCAGGGCGCAGCCATCTCCTCGGGCTCCTTCACAACGGACGGCATGGTGATCGTGCCGTGCTCGATGAAGACGCTCGCCGGGATTCGCACCGGATACGCCGACGGACTGGTGGTCCGCGCCGCTGACGTGGTCCTCAAGGAACGGCGCAAGCTCGTTCTCGTACCGCGCGAGACCCCACTGAGCGAGATCCACCTGGAGAACATGCTCGCGCTCAGCCGCCGGGGCGTACAGCTGCTGCCACCCATGCCGGCCTTCTACAACCACCCTCGGTCGGTGGACGACATCGTCGACCACATCACCGCCCGGATCCTCGACCAGTTCGATCTGCCCGCGCCCGCCGCCAAGCGGTGGGAGGGCATGCGGCCCGCTCGCAAACTCCGTCCCACCGCATAGCCGCTGCGTGTGCCGGTGCGAGCCGGATGACCTGTGAAAGGACCCCCCATGGCATACGACGACCTGCGAAGCTTCCTCGACACCCTCGACAAGGAAGGCCAGCTCCTGCGGATCACCGAGCAGGTGATGCCGGAGCCGGACATCGCCGCCGCCGCGAACGCCGCCCCGCGCCTGGGCGAGGCGGCCCCCGCCCTCCTCTTCGACAACGTCACCGGCTTCACCGACGCGAAGATCGCGATGAACGTTCACGGCTCGTGGGCCAACCACGCGCTGGCGCTGGGCCTGCCCAAGGAGACGGGCACCAGGGAGCAGATCGAGGAGTTCATCCGGCGCTGGACGGACTTCCCGGTGGAGCCCGAGTGGCGCGAGAACCCGCCGTGGGCCGAGAACACCATGGACGGCGACGACGTCGACATCTTCGAGGTGCTCCCGCTGGTCCGCCTCAACGACGGCGACGGCGGCTTCTACATCGACAAGGCGGCGACCGTCTCGAAGGACCCCGACGACCCGGACGACAGCGCCAAGCAGAACGTCGGCATCTACCGCATCCAGGTCATGGGCAAGGCGAGGCTGTCTCTGCAGCCCGTGCCGATGCACGACATCGCCCAGCACCTGCGTAAGGCTGAGGAGAGGGGCGAGGACCTGCCCGTCGCCATCACCCTCGGCAACGACCCGGTGATCTCCATCGTCGCCTCCACCCCCTTGAGGTACGAGGAGAACGAGTACGGCCTGGCCGGTGCCTTACGCGGCGCGCCCGCCCCGGTCACGGCTGCTCCGCTCACCGGGTTGCCGGTGCCGTGGGGATCCGAGGTCGTCATCGAGGGCGTCATCGAGGGCCGCAAGCGCGAGATCGAGGGCCCGTTCGGCGAGTTCACGGGCCACTACTCCGGCGGCCGGAGGATGCCCGTCATCCGCATCGACAAGATCTCCTATCGCACGAATCCCATCTTCGAGCACCTCTACCTCGGTATGCCGTGGACCGAGATCGACTACCTGATGGCCGCCAACACGTGCGTACCTCTGTACAAGCAGCTCACGGCCGACTTCCCCGAAGTCCAGGCCGTGAACGCGATGTACACCCACGGCCTCGTGGTCATCGTCTCCACGAAGAAGCGGTACGGCGGCTTCGCCAAGGCCGTCGGCATGCGCGTGCTGACCACACCGCACGGCCTCGGGTACGCCGCCACCGTGATCGTGGTGGACGAGGACGTCAACCCCTTCGACCTGCCCCAGGTGATGTGGGCGCTGTCCGTCCGGATGAACCCGGCCGACGACCTGATCCGCATCCCCAACCTGTCGGTGGTGGCGCTGGACCCGGCTGCCCGGACGCCCGGCATCATCGACAAGCTCGTCATCGACGCCACCGCGCCGATCGCTCCTGACGACCGCGGCCACTACAGCACCCAGGTCAGCGACCTGCCGGAGATGGGTACGTGGGTCACCAAGCTGCAACAGCTGGCCGCGCGACGCTGACCCGGCCGGCCGGACCCGGCTCCGCTCTCACCGACCCGCCTTCACGGAAGGAAGTGCCGCCATGGCGGACACCACGATCTGCCCGCGCTGCGCACACGAGACCGTCGAGACGGTGTTCTCCTCACCAGTCGCCGGCGCCTGGGACGTCCTGCAGTGCCGACAGTGCCTCTACATGTGGCGCACCAGCGAACCCGCCCGCCGCACCCGGCGCGACGCGTATCCCGAGGCCTTCAGGATGACTGCCGAGGACATGGAGAACGCGCCCGCGATGCCCACCGTCGCGCCGTTGCGAAGCACCACCGGCCGATGATCACCGCGATTCCGTGGAAGCCGTCGGCCGAAGGCCCGCCGCCTCACCACGGCACCGGGCCGTTGTCGTCGAAGAATCCGCCGGTCTCGCCGTCGTCGCCGACAGTGGCCCAGTACACCGAGGATCGGGCGCCCTCGTCCGTGCTGCGCACGCCACGAAAGCCGTTCAGATCGGTGGCGACGTAGCCCGGTGTCACCGCGTTGATCTTCACATGGGCCAGCTCCGGATCGTCGAGGAACGCGTTGGCGTACTTGACGGTCAGCATGTTCACCGCAGTTTTCGTTGCGGAGTAGGCGAACGACTCGTGCGAGCGGGCGAACATCGAGCCCTTCTCGGTGGCCTTGGCGAACATGGCGGAATCGCTGGAGACGTTGACGACCCGCGCCGCCGGGGACCTGCGCAGCAGCGGCAGCATCGCGTGGACGACCCGGACCAATCCGAACACGTTCGTCTCGAACTCCAGACGCATGTCATCGGCCGACACCGCGGTCGCCTGCTTGCGGACGAGAGCCCCGGCGTTGTTCACCAGGACGTCCAGGCGGCCGTACTCCCGGCCGACGAACTCGGCCGCCCTGTCGACCGACGCGTCGTCGCTGACATCGATCTCCACGGGCCGCACCACTATCCCGGCTTCGGCGAGCTCCCCGGCCGCCCCGGCGCCGCGCTCGGCATCCCGGCTCCCGAGGAGCACGGTGAGGCCACGCTCGGCCAGCTGACGGGCCGTGGCCAGGCCTACGCCCTTGTTGGCACCCGTGACCAGAGCGATCGTTTCGGCGGACATTCTCCCCGTTTCCCTGTGTCATGACACGTAGACTCCGAACTGAGAGTGCCCCTCGACTTTAACCGTAGGGGTCCTACGCTTGTCAATCCTGGAAGGTGAGATGGAGCCCGCCCTCCCGTCGCGGCGCCCGAGGCGTGCGGACGCCCGCCGCAACTTCGACGCCCTGCTCACGGCGGCCCGGGACTCGTTCGCCGAGAACGGCGCGCACGCCTCCCTGGAGGACATCGCCCGGCGGTCCGGGGTGAGCATCGCCACTCTCTACCGCAACTTCCCCACCCGCGAGGACCTCGTGGAGGAGGTCCACCGCGACGAGGTCGACGCGCTGTGCCGCACGGCCGGCCGGCTCGACGACCTCGAGCCGTGGGACGCACTCGTCACGTGGCTGCGCCGCTTCGTCGACTACATCGGCACCAAGCTCGCCTTGGCCGACGCACTCAATCGCACCACCGACAGCTTTCAGGCATGCCGCAAGGCGATGCGCGACGCCGGTGGCCCCCTGCTCGAACGCGCGCAGCGAGCCGGCGTCGCGTCCCCGGTGCCGTCGATCGACGACATCCTGCGCATGATCTCCGGCATCAGCGCCGTCGAATACGTCGATGACGCCCAACGCAAGCGGGTCTTCGAACTCGCTCTCGCCGGGCTGCGCGCCGCTCCTGCCACAGCGGGCGGCTGACACGCCGCTCGGCGTCAGGACGCGGGCGTCACCTCGACGATGCCGCGTCCGGCGTCGATCCGGACATGGTCGCCGGTGCGGATCACCGTGACCGGGTCCTGATCCAGGTCCGTCACCGCCGGGACGCGCGTGACCACCGCGCCCAGCGCGGCCTTGGTGGTGGTCACCGTGAAGATCATCCCGATCGGCGCCGTGCCGAGCAGGCGGGTGGTCTGGAAGAACCCGGACCAGCCCGAGGAGCCCTTGGCTCCCGGGAACACCAGGATCTTGCCGGTGAAGCAGACGCCGTGGAGTTCGTGGCGGCGCTCGACGATGGTGCCGGTGGCGGGGTCGATCCCGCCCCAGCCGGAGATCGTCTCGTGCGAGACCAGCGCCTCCCCCTCCACCACGCCCGGCACGACCGTGCGCCCACGCAGCACGAACGGCGCGCGCGTCTCCTGGGTCATCGCAGCTCTCCCCTCCAGCGCCCGGTGACGGCCGCGTCCACGCAGTCGTCGAGCGTCCCGAACCAGGCCTCGATGCCGAGGATCGCGGGCAGGTAGTGCGCCTGCTTCGCCGAGTCGGTGGCGAACACCTTGGTGCCGGCAGGCGCGGTGCGGGACATGGCAGGACAGGAGTCGGCGAGGATCTTCCCTCCGGCCGCCTCGATCACGGCGGTGTAGCCGCTGCGGTCGGCCACGTCCTTGAGCGCGCGGGGCGCCATGATCCACAGCTGCGTCCCGGAGTGCAGCCGCTTCCCGTCGAGCGCCCGGGCCGCTGCCCTGATCTGGTCGATCGAGGCGTGCGGGCAGCCGAGCAGGACGAAGTCGACGTCCGTGGACGAGCCCTGGTCGTTGAGCGTCTCGTACATCGCGCGGCGCTCCGCCGGCCCGTAATGCACGGCCTCGGGCACGGGTCCAGCGCCGAATGCGGCCTCGACGGTCGGGGCCTCCGGGGTGATGCCCGGCAGGTGGTAGAGCTCCACCCCGCCCGACGACGCGGCCGCGGCGCCGAAGTGCTTGAGGTCGACGAGGTCCGGGTGGGCGTACTCGCCGACGACCACGGGGCGCTGGTCCTGCACGAGGCCGCCCGCGAAGTAGCCGAGCATCCCCCAGTCCATGAAGTCGCGCACCGGCCCGTCGACGTGCACGAGATGCGTGCCGTGCCGGTTCTCGGTGAGGTGGTTGCCCCAGCACGGGATCTTGCCCGTGAGGCTCGCGGCCCCGGTGGAGGCGCCGCCTTCGCAGTTGGTGCGCGCGCCGATCACGGAGTTGGCGTAGACGACCGCGGAGGACTCCATCCAGGCGATGTGCTCGCCACGCACCGGCAGGTTCCCCACCTGGTACGGCGTGCAGGTGGCGAGGATGTTGACCCCACGCCGCCCGTAGAACGCCTCGGCGTCGGTCTGCAGCTCCACGAACTCCTTCGGGTAGGGCACCGTGCCCACCGAGTCCGGCCCGAAGCCGTGCTGCAGCTGGCAGGTCGGCACCTTCATGTCCGGGATCTCGAGCGGCTCGTCGCAGTCGAGGTTGATCACCGCGAACGCCTTGTTCCAGCCGCCTTCGGCCACCAGCCGTGCCTTGGCGGGAGAGGGCTGGGTGGTGGTGCCGGCCACGTTGCGCGTGTCGCAGAACCGCTCGGCGTCCAGCGCCTCGCCGTAGCGGATCAGCAGGTCCATCGCCGCCGCGACGGCCGGGCCCTCCGCGCCGTCGCGCATGGCCTTCTCGTCGTCGGTGAGGATCATCCGGTGGTCTCCTTCGGCGCGGACGCCACGGCGGCCGGGCCTGCCACGGGGTTCGTCTCCGGGCCCTTGCGCACCGCGGCGAACATCAGCAACCCGCCCCCGACGATCAGCACGATCGGCCCGTACTCGTACGGCATGATCGCGCTGAGCCCCAGCAGCCAGAAGCTGTAGAGCCCCGGCAGCACCAGGCCGAACATGTAGCCGATGCCGTAGCCGCTTGCTCGCACCGACGCCGGGAACCGCTCGTTGAGGTAGACCAGGATCACCCCGAGCGGCGCCGAGGGGATCACCTTGGCGATCACGTACAGCAGCCCCACCACCCAGTCCGGCGCACCGGCGCGCCCGGTGACGGCGAGCAGCAGGAACGCCCCGGCGACGACGACGGTCATCACGAGCGCCCAGCGCATCAGCAGTGCGCGGCGCCCGATCCGCTGCCCCACCGCGGCGAGCAGCATGATCATCCCGATCGTCACGACGGAGGAGACGATCTCCAGCGTGGAGCTCAGTTGCGCGCTGCGACCCAGCACCTGCACGAGCAGCGTGGGGAGGAAGGACACCGACATCTGCGTCGCGAACCAGTAGCCGCAGGTGAACAGGAAGACACTGGTGATCAGGGCGCGGTGTTCGATGAACAGCTCGGCCACGGGCTGGCGCCGGGCCGTGGCCCGGCGCTCCTCGTACACCGACTCGTCCTCGACGACCTTGCGGTAGTGCCACAGGTACACCAGGCCGAGCACGAACCCGAGGAAGAACGGGATCCGCCAGCCCCAGGTCAGGAAGCCCTCCTCCGGCACCCCGTCGAGCACCCCGAGCAGCAGGGCGTTCATGACGAGCAGGGCCGCCGGTGCCCCGATGGCGATGAGGCCGCCGACGCGGCCCCGGCGCGACACCTGGGCCTGCTCCAGCGCCAGCGGGATCGGCGCCGCGTAGCCGCCCGCCAGGAAGATGCCGCCCACCAGCCGCAGCACGGCGAACACGACGATCGCGCCGTAGCCCCACTGCGCGTAGCCGGGCATCAGCCCCATGAGCAGGGTGAGGATCGTGAAGGCCCAGCCGCTGATCATCGTGACGCGCTTGCGCCCGATCCGGTCGGACAGGTTGCCCAGCAGCACGCTGCCGATCGGACGGCCCAGGAGCCCGACCGTGAAGAGCAGCGTGGTGATCGTCGCGCGGATCTCCGCCGGTAGGCCTGCCGGCATGAAGTAGGCCATCGCCGCTGGCAGCACCAGCGCTGGCAGATAGACGTCGAAGCTGTCGACGAACATCGAGAACGCTCCGCCGCGGGCGGATCTCCGTTCGTCGGCCTCGGTGATGGTGGTGCGTCGGACTTCGGACAGCGTCATCGCCGGCCTCCTGGGAAGTGGTGGGAGCGTCAGGACGGGAAGCTCTCGAGCTTCGGACCGTCCGTGAGTCGGTTCAGCCGTCGAGGTTGTGGGACAGCCGGCCGGCGAGCTCGGCGTGGTCGACCTCGTGGACGCTGCCGTGCACGCCGGCGAGCGCCAGTGCGTGGGCCGCTCCGGCGCCCATCGCCGCGCAGGGGCCCATCACGCGGATGCTCGAGAGCGCGGCGGCGTCCCCGTCGACGCAACGGCCTGCGACGACCAGGTTGTGCACGCCGGGCGGCGTCATCGAGCGCAGTGGCACGTAGTGGACGTGGTCGGGGCCGAAGGTCTCCCAGACGTAGCCCTGTGGGCTGTCGTGCAGCTCGATCGGCCACGCCGTGCGCGCGACCGCGTCGGGGAAGCGCGTGCCCGCCCGCACCTCCTCGAGCGTCAGCTGGTGCACGGCCTGCACCCAGCGCGTCTGCCGCCTGCCCGGGAAGCCGTAGGCGCGCACCCGGGCCTTGCCGAACACCTCCGGGTACTCGGCGCGCAGGAGCTCCACCGCCCGGTCGGCCTGCACCTTGCCCTGCAGCTGCGCCCGCGACGCGCCCATCGGGTCCAGCGGCGCCTCGATGTGGGTCATGTTGAGCACCGCGATGCCGCGGCCGGGGAAGAAGAAGGCGAGCCCGTCGCGGCGCAGCAGCCCGTACTGCTCGGCCTTCTCCGAGACACGGGCGGCCAGGTCCTGCGGGTCGGGCCGCTGGCCCTCGTCCAGGTTCTCGACGACGAGCTGCTGTGAGCCGTAGATCTCCCGCTCGGGCAGCCGGCACGGCAGCCCGGCTTCCCAGGCCAGCGAGGCGTCACCGCTGGCGTCGACGAACCCGGTGGCCGTGACTTCGACCGTGCCGTACCGGGTGCCGAGCCGGACGGCCCGGACGCGCTCGTCGTCGCGGGTGACGCCGGCCAGCACCGCGCCGGTGATGACGGTGATGCCCAGCCCCGCCACCGTGTTCTCCACCCAGCGGCCGAGCGCCACCTCGTCGTATCCCACGACGGTGGTGTGGTGGCGGCGGTAGTAGAGGTCGCCGGTGGCCTCCAGGTCCCGGAAGATGTCGTCGAAGATCCCGTGGGTGAGCCTGCGGTGCTCCGGTGCGTTGCCGAACACGCCGCAGAACAGCCCGATCAGCGAGTTGACCATCTGGCCGCCGAGCACGGGCAGCGCGTCGACGAGCACCACACGCCGCCCCAGCCGGGCCGACTCGACGGCCGCGGAGAGCCCCGCGATGCCCGCGCCGATGATGCAGACGTCCGCGTCGACGTCGTGCCCGACGGACCCGGCAGGCTTGGTGACGGTCCGGACCTTCAGGTCGGTGAGCGCGTGCGGCATGGATCACACGCTAGGCAGCAGGCGACGGGCGCCGGAAATAGAGATTCAGCCTGCCGGACCATCAATCGGACCTATAGGCCTAGGTCAGGGCTTTGCCGCCAGCGTGACGAGCGCCTCGCGGAACCAGCGGTGGGCCGGGTCGCCGTCGAGGTCGGCGTGCCACCAGAACTTCTCCACGATCGGCTCGGGCTCCCCCGGGCAGGGCAGCACCCGCAGGCCGAGGCGCTCGGCCACCTGCCCGGCGAGCCGCTCCTGCAGCAACGCCACGTGGTCGGTGCCGGCCACGAAGTACGGCACCGCCTGGTAGCTCTCCACCCGCACGCGGATCCGCGGCTGGATTCCGAAGCGGGTCAGCTGCCGGCTCATGGGCGCGGCGCCGGGGAAGCCGCGGTCGGGTTGGAAGGGTGCCACCCAGCACATCGCGGCGAGCTGGTCGAGGCTCAGGGTGTGGCCTACGTGCGGGTTGGCCGCGTCGACCACGCACACCCAGCGGTCGGTGAACAGCTCCACCGACCGCACACCAGGCAGGTCGAACCCGCGCACCGGCGGCGCGATCATGCCGTCGACGAGCCGGACGATCGTCGCGGCGTCCGTCGAGAAGTGCTCGCGCACCAGCCGCACGTGCAGATCGACACCGGGAGCACGGGTGGCCAGCTCGGCCGCCAGCCGCCTGCCCAGCACCGCGACGGTGTAGTCGGCCATGAGGAGCGTGAACTCGCGCCGGGTGGATCCCGGTTCGAAGGACGTGCCGGTGGCGAAGAGCCGCTCGGCGGCGGCGCACACCGCCTCGACCTGGTCGGCGAGCTGCATCGCCAGCGGGGTGAGCACGTACCCGCCCCGGCCGCGGGCGAGCAGCTCGTCGTCGAAGTGGCGGCGCAGCCGGGAGAGTGCAGCGCTCGCCGCGGGCTGGGAGACGCCGATCCGGGCCGCGGCGCGGGTGACGTTTCGCTCGCGGATCAGCTCACGAAGCGCGACCAGCAGGTTCAGGTCCAGGTTCGCCAGTCGGGCAGAGGGGGGCCTCGCCACACTTCGGACGATAACCCGCATCGGGTCCGCGGACGCGCCGCGGTGGCCCTGGTGCGTGGTCGGCTCGTGGTCGTCAGCGCTCGTCGTCGAGGACGCGATCCCGATCGCCGACGATGTGCACGGCCGCCTCCTCCGCCGACGCGGCGCCGCCGTCGATCCCCGCGTCCTCCGCGAAGAGCTCCTCGTCGAAGTTGGACAGGCCACCGTCGTCGAAGGCCACGAGCCGCCCCGAGCGGGCGTCGCCGACCTCGTCATCGAGCAGCTCCCCGTCGGTGTCGGAGGTGTCGCCCAGCCCGTCCCACGGGGGGTCCTCGCGCTCGGGCACCTCACGGGCGAGCAGGTGGTCGAGGGTCTCGCCGTCGTGCTCCTCACGCGGCGTGGTGCCCCACTCGTCGAGTCCGAGCGGCCGCTCGGGAGGCGAGTAGCCCTCGTCGAGGACGTCCTCCACCCCGCGGTCCTCGAGGCTGTCCTCGGGCTCGAGGAGCCCGGAGTCGTTGTCGTAGCCGTCAGTGCGGTCGTCGTCGCTGCTCACGTCACCCCTCCTGGTCGCTCGTCGACGACTCCAGCCTGCCAGGTCGTGGCGCTCGCCGGGCGGAGGGTCCGGTCGTGTGTCAGCTCTTGCGCAGCAGGGCGACGTCCGACACCGCCGCGATGTGCTCGCCCATCGCGGCTGCCGCTGCGCCCGCGTCGCCCGAACGGATCGCCTCGGCCACCTTGCGGTGCCCGGCCAGCGACTGGTCGGGACGGCCGGGCTGGGAGAGCGACTCGATGCGGCTCTCGCGGACCAGCTCCGAGATCTTGGTCATGAGGTCCGCGAGCAGGCCGGAGTGTGCGGCGGCGGTGACGGCGGCGTGGAAGCGCTCGTCGCCGGTGACCCCGCGACCACCACGCGAGATCTCGAGGGCCATCCCGTCGAGGGCGTCGTCGATCGCGGCGAGGTCGTCCTCCGTGCGCCGCTTCGCCGCCAGCGCGGCGAGCTGCACCTCCAGCGCCTCCCGGGCCTCGATCACCTCGCGGAGCTGGTTGCGCCGGGCGTCGAGGGCGGCGAGCACCTGCTGCTGCGGCGGCACGTCGAGGATCACCGCACCGTCGCCGTGGCGGACGTCGATGATGCCCTGCACCTCGAGCGCGATGAGAGCCTGGCTCACCGAAGCTCGGCTCACCCCGAGCTGCGACGCGAGCTCCCGCTCCGGGGGCAGGCGGTCGCCTGCCGCCAGGCCTTCGACCTGCATGTGGTCGAGCAGGCGCTCCACCAACTGCTCGTAGAGACGGGGCCGGTTGAAGGGCCGCAGGGGCCGGGGACCGCGCTTCGGCGCAGCGGACACAGGAATCACACCTCCACTGACAGCTCGCCGGGACTATAGTCCTCTTATTGGCTAGTCCACTGAGCCACCTCGGGTTCGAGCGCCGCACTCTCGGCGTGGCCGGCCGGAGCGTTCTGCATCGACGGGAGGCGCAACGCATGTCCGCCCCGCTCGACGGCCTACTCGTCGTCGACCTCAGCCGGGCCCTCGCGGGCCCGCACGCGACGATGATGCTGGGCGACCTGGGCGCCCGCGTCATCAAGATCGAGACGCCGCACGGCGGCGACGACACCCGAGGCTGGGGGCCGCCCTTCGTCGGTGATCCCGAGCACGGCGTCGAGTCGACCTACTTCCTGTCGGCCAACCGCAACAAGGAGTCGGTCGCGCTCGACCTCAAGTCCGACGAGGGGCACGCCGCGCTCGTCTCCCTCGTCCGCCGCGCCGACGTGCTGGTGGAGAACTTCCGCACCGGCGTGCTGGACCGCCTCGGCTTCGGAGTCCCCGAGCTGCACCGGCTCAACCCACGGCTGGTCGTCCTGTCGATCTCCGGCTTCGGCCACGACGGGCCCGAGGGCGGGCGCGCCGGCTACGACCAGATCGCGCAGGGCGAGGCCGGGCTGATGTCCGTCACCGGGTCGGGTCCCGACGACCCGCAGCGCGTCGGGGTCCCGATCGCCGACATCCTCGCGGGCATGTACGGGGCATACGGGGTGCTCGCCGCGTTGCGCGAGCGCGACCGCACCGGCGTAGGCACCGTGGTGCGCACCTCGCTGCTCGCGGCCGTGGTCGGAGTCCACGGGTTCCAGGGCACGGCCTGGACCGTCGCCGGTGAGGTGGGCCATGCCCGCGGCAACCACCACCCGTCGATCTCTCCCTACGGCCTCTTCCGCTGCAAGGGGGGCGCGGTCCAGATCTCGTGCGGCAGCGAGGGCCTCTGGCGCCGGCTGTGCGCGGAGTTCGGGCTCGACCCTGCTGCCGACGGGCTGCGGACCAACGAGGAGCGCGTCCGCCATCCCGACCTGGTCCGCACGGTCGTCGAGGACGCCTTCGCCGTCGACGAGCCCGACACGTTGCTCGTTCGCCTTTCCCGGGCAGGCGTGCCCGCAGGCCGGCTCCGCACGATCGACGAGGTCTATGCGTGGGAGCAGACCGCCAGCCAGGGTCTGCTGGTCGACGTCGAGCACGCCACGCTCGGCACGCTCACCCTGCCCGGTCCGCCGCTGCGGTTCTTCGACGGCGACGACCAGGAACGGCCGCGCAGGAGCCACAGCGCCCCGCCGACCCTCGACCAGCACGGCCCCGCGCTGCGCGCCGAGCTCAGGCTGGACCGGAGCACCTCGGCCGAGGGGGCGGCACAGTGACTGCCATGACCTCGACCGGGGCGGCCGCCGTGATCGCCACCGTGTTCGACGCCGGGTCGTTCCGCAGCTGGGACTCGGCGCCGGTCGCCGTGCCCGCCGACCCGAGCTACCGCGCCGCGCTGGCTGCCGCCGCGGCCCGCAGCGGCGCGGACGAGTCCGTGATCACCGGCGAGGGCCGCGTCGACGGGCGCCGGGTCGCGGTGGTGTGCAGCGAGTTCGCCTTCCTCGGTGGCTCCATCGGGGTGGCCGCCTCGGATCGGATCGTCCGGGCCGTCGAGCGGGCCACGGCAGAACGGCTCCCGCTGCTCGCCGTCACCGCGTCCGGCGGCACGCGCATGCAGGAAGGCACCCTCGCGTTCCTGCGCATGGCCGCCATCACCGCTGCCGTGACCGCTCACAAGGCGGCAGGCCTGTCCTACCTGGTCCACCTGCGCCACCCCACGACCGGCGGGGTGTTCGCGTCGTGGGGCTCGCTCGGCCAGATCACGCTCGCCGAACCCGGCGCGCTGATCGGCTTCCTCGGTCCCAAGGTCTACGCCGCGCTGCACGGGGAACCGTTCCCGTCCGGCGTGCAGACCGCGGAGAACCTGCACGCCCACGGGCTCGTCGATGCGGTGCTGCCGACCGGCGACCTCGCGAGAGTCACCTCGCACGTCCTCTCGTTACTGGACCCTCCCCAGCCCGGATCGCCACCGGCCCCCGTCCCCTCGCAGGGGCCGGTGGCGTCCGACCCCCCGGCCTGGCAGGCGATCACCGCCACCCGCAGGCCGGGCCGCCCCGGCGTGCACGACGTGCTGCGGCTCGCCGCGGTCGACCACGTCACGCTGGCCGGCACCGGCGAAGGCGAGGCGAGTGACGGGCTGCTGCTCGCGCTCACCCGGTTCGGCACGCAGTCCTGCGTGCTGATCGGGCAGGACCGCCGCGCTCAGGCCCGCACTCCGCTGGGGCCCGCCGACCTGCGTATCGCCCGCCGCGGAATGCGCCTCGCCACCGAGCTGCGGCTGCCCCTCGTCACCATGATCGACACCCCCGGTGCCGCTCTGCACCCGGAGGCGGAGGAAGGCGGTCTCGCCGGCGAGATCGCCCGCTGCCTCGCCGATCTCATCGCCCTGCCGGTGCCCACGCTGTCGCTGCTGCTGGGGCAGGGCACCGGCGGCGCGGCGCTGGCCCTGCTGCCTGCCGACCGGGTGCTCGCCGCGGGCAACGCGTGGCTCTCGCCGTTGCCCCCGGAAGGCGCTGCCGCGATCCTGCACGGCGACCCCGAGCGCGCCCCCGAGGTGGCGGAGCTGCAGGGCGTCCGGGCCGGTGACCTCCATCGCGCGGGCGCCGTCGACGCCGTCGTCCTCGAACATCCCGACGCCGCGGTCGAGCCCGGCGCGTTCAGCCGGCGGATCGCCGCTGCGGTCGAGTACGAGCTACACCGACTACGCCAGACCGATGACGCCCGTCTCACGGCCCGCGTGGACCGGCTGCGGCGGCTCGGGCTGCCGAGCTGACATCGGGCCGCTGGGAGCCGACTCAGGACTCTGCAGCGCCCCGCCGACCGCGGTCCACGCGGAGTAGGCCGGCAGGGCGCAGGCCCCCGTTCCCGGTCGTGAAGCAGTCGGGCCGGTAGGGCTCGGGTTCTTCAAGCCCGGTCATGTCGCACTCCTCGAACACCCAATGCGGGTGGTAGAGGTGAACGAGGATCGCGCGGCGCACCCCGGCGAGCGGCTGGCGGCTGGAGCGCGTAGGTGGGCACGAACCACCCCTGCTGGGCGTCACCGGAGGTCTCGTGCACCAGGTGGATCCGGCCGGCCGCCTTCGCCGCGATGCTCTGCCGGGACCACCTGGGCCCGCCACTCGGAGCAAGCTCGGGTCTCCGCGCAGCCCTTACTAGGTCTCGGCATTGAACCGAAATGGCTTGGCGTTCGTCATGTCATAAACGTGGGGGATGAATCGACCTTTTGTAGGTGCAATTCTGTGGGGAATTCGTGGGTCAATCTTGCCGAAGAGCTCGGCGCGGCGGTGCATGTGGAGCTGGCCAGGCCGGGGAGCCGGCGCGCGGCACTCATCCGGGCTCTCCGGGAGGCCGTTCGCTCGGGCCGGCTGGCTCCAGGTACGCGGCTTCCGCCGTATCGCGCCGTCGCGGCCGAACTCGGCCTGGCCCGTAACACTGTCGCCGACGCCTACGCCGAACTCGTGGCCGAGGGCTGGCTCACCGCCCGCCAGGGGGCGGGTACCCAGGTTGCACACCGCGCCCAGGCGGTCGGACCACCTCCGGTCCACCCGCCCGCACGGACAGTACGAGCGCTCCCGGTGCACAACCTCGAACAGGGGCAGCCGGACGCGTCCTCGTTCCCGCGCCGGGCCTGGCTCGCGTCGGCTCGACGGGCGTTGATGGACGCACCGAACGACGCTTTCGGTCCTGGTGACCCACGCGGTCGCATCGAGCTTCGAGAGGCCCTTGCCGAGTACCTCGCCCGCGCACGAGGCGTACGCACCACGCCGGAACGGCTCGTGGTGTGCTCGGGGTTCTCCCACGCCCTGCGCCTATTGTTCGACGGGGTGTTGAGCGGCCCGCTGGCCGTGGAGTCCTACGGGCTCGCGCACCACCGCGCCGTGCTGGCCGCAGCCTCGGTGCGCACCGTCCCACTGACCCTCGACGAGAACGGCGCGCGGATCGACGAGCTCGCCCGCTACGACCAGGTGCGGGCCGTGCTGCTCACGCCGGCGCACCAGTTCCCCACCGGTGGCCCGCTGGCACCGGCCCGGCGGCCTGCCGTGCTCGACTGGGCCCGGTCCCGCGGCGGCATGCTCGTGGAGGACGACTACGACGGCGAGTTCCGCTACGACCGCCAGCCGATCGGGGCGCTGCAGGGCCTCGATCCCGACCACGTCGTCTACGTCGGGTCGGTGAGCACGAGTCTCTCCCCCGCCCTGCGCCTGGGCTGGATGGCGCTCCCTGATCAGCTCGTGGATCCCGTCCTCGCCGTCAAGGGTGAGCGTGAGGGATGGGCGAACGTCCTGGCCCAGCTCACGCTCGCGCATTTCATCTCGTCGGGGGCCTACGACCGCCACATCCGCCGGATGCGGCAGCGCTACCGCCGACGCCGTGACCAGCTGGTCACGGCCGTCGCGGAGCGGGACCTGCAGCCCACCGGCATCGCCGCGGGCCTGCACGTCGCCTTGCGGCTGCCTCCGGGCACGGAGCAGACGCTCGTCGAGAGCGCCACCGCGGCGGGCATCGCCCTCGACGGCTTGGCGGCGTTCCGCCACCCGGACGCCACGGTGGCCCCGACGGACGGTCTCGTCGTCGGTTACGCCGCGCCGTCCGACCACGCGTACGGTCCGGCGCTCGACGCGTTGTGCCGGGTGCTGGCCGACCACACCTGACACGTCACGTGCGCCCCGGCTCAGTCGGCCTCGGCGCCACCCTGCTGCAGCAGGTGGCCGAGCTCCTCGAGCCGGGATCGCACGTTGCCCTCGGGCTGGTCCTGGGCGACGGCGAGAGTGCGCTCGCCGAGGCGGCGCATCAGGTCGGCGAGGACAGCGGGGTCCGGTGCGTCGCTCTCCAGCTCGCCGCGCAGCTCGGCCAGCGCCGCCCCGATCTCCTCCAGCGCGGCGGCACCGGTGCCGTCGATCCGGTCCTGCCAGCGCCGGATCTCCACGAGCCCGCCTGCGATGCCGAGCGCCAGCGGACCGGACTGCAACGCGCTGGTCGTGAGCTCGAGGTCGTGCTCGACGGGGTCGCTCATGGCGCCGCGTACCCCCTCGGCGACCCCGGGAACCGGCCGACGCCCGATCAGGGGTCGCCGAGGGCGTCCGGATAGGTGACGTCGATCTCGGAGATGGCCTCCGGGAAGTCCCGGCGGTTGTTGGTGATGAACCGGTCGGCACCGGCCATCACCGCGGTGGCCAGATGCACAGCATCGGCCGCACGCAGACGATGGGACGCTGCGAGCGACGTGGCCACCTCGGCTGTCGCCGGATCGACCGGACGCAGCTCCAACCGACTGAGCAGACCGACGAGCGCGCCGACTTCGTCGGTCGCGCCGTCGCGCATCGGCTTCGCGAGGACTTCGGGGAGGAGCAGAACCGAGCCGATGCCTGCCGTGGTTCCCGCCTTCACCTCGAACAACGCGCGCACCCGCCGCCCCAGCGGGTGCCCCCCGACTCCGGCATAGATCAGGACGTCCGCGTCGAAGGCATCCATCAGGACCGGTCGCGATCAGCGCGCACGGCGTCGATCAGTTCTTCCGCCCGGTCCGCGGAGACCGCGGCCGGATCCAGCGGCCGCTCCCGCGCGCTCGCCAACAGTGCCCCGATCTCGCGCCCGCGTTCAATCGTTCGTTCCGCTCGGCGCGCCCTTACCGCTTCAGGACGCAGGAGCACGGCCACTGCCCTGCCATGACGGGTGATCGTGATCTCCTCACCGGCCTCCACGCGATCGAGCACCTCGGGCAGCCTCGCCCGGGCCTCGCTGACACTCAACTCCGCCACGTACACGAGTGTACGTCTATGTACAAAATGCTGGGCATGCCGTCATCGGTGGGCGAAGGCGCTGATCACCGCGGCCGCCACCGCCGCCCGCTCGACCAACCCGGCGATGCTGACGTGCTCGTGGCGCGCGTGGGCGCCATCGCCGACGGCGCCGAGGCCGTCGAGCACCGGGCGGCCCATGGCCGCGACGAAGTTGCCGTCGCTCGCTCCGCCCACCGAGGTCTCCCGCAAGTCGACGCCCAGATGCTCGCCTGCCCGGCGGGCCAGGGCGTACATGGCGGCGACCGCGGCGCTGCGTTCCATCACCGGCCGGTTCCACCCGCCCTCCACCGTCACCTCGACCCGCGGGTCGTGCGGCCGCAGCGACCCCAGCAGCTCGTCGATCCTGTCCTGCGCCGCCAGCCTGGCGACCCGTACGTCGACGCCGGCCGTCGCGGCTGCGGCCGTGACGTTGCGGCGGGTGCCGCCGTGGAGCACCCCGACGTTCACGGTGGTGCCCTCCGCGAGGTCCGTGGCCGCGTGCAGCGTGCGCACGATGCGGGCGATCTCGTCGATCGCGCTCGCCCCCGCCGTCGGGTCGAGTCCGGCATGCGCTTCGACGCCCCGCACGTGCACGTCGAACAGGCCCACACCCTTGCGCGATGTCTTCAGCGCGCCGTCCGCGCTCGCCTCGAACACCAGCACGGCCGCGGCGTCCACGGCGGCCTTCTCGATCAGCGGCCGCGAGAACGGGCTGCCGATCTCCTCGTCGCCATTGAGTAGCAGGCGCAGCGGCGGATGCGGCAGGCCGGCCTCGCGCAGCGCCCGGACCGCCCAGACGGCCTGGACCAGCCCGGCCTTCATGTCGAACACGCCCGGCCCGCTGAGCCGGTCGCCGTCGATCTGCACGGGCCAGTCGGCGAGGGTGCCCGCGCTCCAGACCGTGTCGTAGTGCGCGAGGAAGGTGAGGAGCCGGTCGCCCGTGCCGTCGTACTCGAGTTCGAGGACGTCTCCGTACTCGTCCGACCGGTGCAGCGCTCGGGAGCGCGGTGCACCGAGCCGCTCACCCACCCAGGACTCGAGGTGCGCCAATCCGGCCGCGAGCAATGCGACGTCGTCGCTCGGGGTCTCCTGCTCGGCGTAGGCCACGAGGTCGGCGACGAGATCGTCGCGGTGGCCGGCCAGCCGGCCGTGCAGCGCCGCGACATCGACCCCGTCGAGGACGGCGGGCGTGGGCACGGTCATCGCAGGGCTCCCGCAAGGTCGTCGATCCGCTGTTCGGTCATCGGCGCTCCACCCTCCAGTTCCCCGATCTGCGCCACCAGCCGCTCGAGGCCCGGGACAGCTATCCCGAGCTGCGCGGCCCGATGGAGCACCGGTCCGTAGTGCGTGGGTACCTCGGTGGGCCTGCGGCGTACCGCGATGTCACGCCAGATGCCGCTGCGGTCCTTCGTCTGGGTGCGCAGCCACGCCACCAGCGCGTCGGTGGCCGCATCCGCCGCCGCCCCGTCGCCGCTCGCGTAGGGCGCGGGATCGAACGCGTCGAACGGCTCCAGCGTGATCCCGTCAGCGGCCGCCACCCCATACACCTCCGCCGCGAGCGCGTGCATCACCGCGCGATGCCGGTGGATGAGGTCCGCCATGGACGCGTCGGCGAGCGCGGTGGCCACGAGCATCGCGCCGAAGCCCAGCTTGGACCACAGGTACCCGTTGACGTTCGCGGTGGCACGCGCCGGGCCCCACGCCTGCAGGTCGGCGACGACCTCCCGCACCCGCGCCGACTCCCGCCCGTCCACCTCGCCGACCACGAGGGCGCCGAGCCCGCCGTCGCGGATCTCGCCCGGCGCCACGACATCGGCGAACAGGTTGACGAAGGCGCCGACGGTGCGGGCCGCGCCGACGCGTGCGGCGATCTCCGGCTCGTTCAACCCGTTCTGCACGGAGACGACGAACCCGTCGGCCGCCAGCCGTGGCGCGATCCAGTCCAGCGCCCGCCCCGTGGCCTGGGCCTTGACCGCCAGCAGGACACGGGAGACCTCCTGCGGCCCGCCCTCGTCCGGCGTGAACGCCGCCGCCACGGGAGCGGCGGTGTGCTCGTCACCCCGTCGCACCACGATCCCCCGCTCACGGATGCTGCGCACGTGCTCGGCATCGGCGTCGACGACGGTGATCTCGTGCCCGGCACGCGCGAGGTGATGGCCGAGGGTGCCACCGATGGCACCGGCCCCCACGATCACATAGCCCACTGCTGACAGCTCCTCTCCGCCCCGCCGAACCGTCGTCGACGGCCGTGTCTCACGTGAGCTCCCGGCCCTTCGTCTCGGGCATCGTGGCGTAGACGACCACGCCGATCAGTGCGGCGACCGCCACGTACAGCCAGACCCAGCCGCGCAGCCCGCTCGCGCTCATCCACGTGGTGATGTACGGGGCGGTGCCGCCGAAGACGGCCACGGCGAGCGCGTACGGCAGCCCGATGCCCGTGCTGCGCACCTCGGCGGGGAACTGCTCGGCCATCACCACGGCGCAGTTGGCCGAGTAGCCGGCCAGGAACGTGACGCCGACCAGTTCGACCACCAGCAGCGGCCAGAACCCACCGACTTCGAGCAGCCGGAACGCCGGGTAGGCGAGCACGACGAAGCCGATCGCGAAGGCGAGCAGTGTGGGCTTGCGCCCGTAGTGGTCCGACAGCAGCGCGACGAACGGCAGCAGGCAGAGGAAGTACGCGATCGCGATCGTGTTGGCGAGCAGTGCCTCCGACAGCGGGATGCCGACGGCCGCGTGGGCGTATCCGGGCATGTAGCTGATCCACACGTAGTACGTGAGCGTGCCGGCGATCGTGATGCCAATGACGCGCAGCGCGGCCGCCGGGTGATCGGTGAGCATCCCGACGATCGGGTTGCGCCGCCGCGTGCGGCCCTCGTCGCTGGCACGCCGGAAGCTCTCGGTCTCCTCCACGGTGACCCGCAGCCAGAGCCCCACCAGCCCGAGCACGCCCCCGATCCCGAAGGCGATCCGCCAGCCCCAGGCCTGCATCGCGGCGTCACTGAGCGCCGAGGTGAGCACGAACCCCATGAGCGAGGCGATCAACGCGCCCGCGCCCACCGACACCTGCTGCCACGAGCCCGCGAAGGCCCGTCGGCGCGGCGCGGCCGACTCCACGAGGAACGACGAGGACGATCCGAACTCCCCACCCGCCGAGAAGCCCTGCACGAGCCGGGCGAGCAGCAGTACCACCGGCGCGGCGATCCCGATCGCCTCGTAGGTGGGGCAGATCGCGATCACGAAACCCGCGCCCGCCATCAGCCCGATCGTCAGCGTGAGGCCCTTCTTGCGGCCGTGCCGGTCGGCGTAGGCGCCGAGCAGGGCACCGCCGATCGGCCGCATGACGAACCCGACGGCGAACACCGCGAGCGTCGAGAGGAGGGCGGCGGTGGGGTTGCCGCTCGGGAAGAACTGGGACGCGAAGATCGGCGCGAGCGTGCCGTAGACCGCCCAGTCGACCCACTCGACGGTGTTGCCGATCGAACCGGCGACGATCGCCTTGCGCTGACCGCGGGTGAGCCGGGTGCCGGACGGGGCGTCCGCCGACGCCGCCACCCCGCTCATCGCAATCCCTCGCTGCGCTCGGTCAGCGCTGCGCGAAAGCGCTGTACCGATGATTCGCTCGCAAGCTCGCTCATCGCAATCCCTCGCTGCGCTCGGTCAGCGCTGCGCGAAAGCGCTGTACCGATGATTCGCTCGCAAGCTCGCTCATGACCGCTCTGGGCCCGGCCTGAGCAGCGTGCGAGCCACCTCGGCCAGCTGGGCATGCGTGGCGAACCAGACCCCGGAGTGTCCCGCGATGTGCGCGAGCAGCTCGCGCAGGACCACCAGCCGGGAGCGGTGGCCGATGACGTGCGGATGCAGGGTGAGCTGGAAGAGCCCGCCCTCGGCGTACGCGGCGTCGAACTCGTCGCGCCAGATCTCCAGCAGGGCGCGCGGTGGCGTGTAGGGCCGGAGCGAGGAGTAGCGCTCCATCATCAGGTAGGGCGCGTCGTCGCGGATCCACTCCACCGGGATCTCCACGATCCCGGTGGGCCGGCCGGCGGCCACGAGCTCGTAGGGCTCGTCGTCGGCCATCAGCGACGAGTCGTAGCGCAGCCCGAGCTGCTCGATGATCGCGAGGGTGTGGTCGGAGAAATCCCAGCTCGGGGTGCGGATGCCGACCGGGCGCACGCCGCTGAGCTTCTCCAGCACCTCGACCGCGCGGCCGGTGAGGTCGAGCTCGGCGGCGCCTTCCAGCAGCATGTTGCGCTCGTGGATCCAGCCGTGCACCGCCACCTCGTGGCCGCCGGCGACGTAGGCCGTGACCTCGTCGGGGTGCAGCAGCGCGGACACCGCGGGCATGAAGAAGCTGGCCGGGACGCCGAACTCGGCGAGCAGCGCGAGCACCTTCGGAACCGCGACCCGCGCGCCGTACTCGCCCTGTGACAGCTTCCCCGGACGGGTCTCGGCGTCACGTAGCGGGATCGTCTCGTGGTCGGGGTCGAAGGAGATCGCCACCGCGACCGTGGCACCCCCCGGCCAGCTGTCCGGTACCAGCCGGTCTCCGGCGCGCACACGTTCGACGTGTCCGCGCCAGGTCGGCTCGTCCCATTGCCACGGCTGAAGCTCGATGGGGCCACCCATCCTGATCACCCTACTGGCGATCCGCGCGTCGGACAGGGTTCTCGCGCGGTCCGCGATCGGTGTGCCGACCACGACCGGCGGGCCGATTGCGCGCCGGTCCGCGTACCCCCGCACACCTCACCCGTGCGAGGTGAATGCCACGACGACCTGGCCGCCCCTAACCCACCCACCCGGGACGCGCCCGAAGGCCGGGCGTCACACCCTGCGGTCACGCCGCTGGGCACAACGTGGCCGCACCACTCGGGTTCACCCGATCGGCCCGCCCGAACGGCGTCCGTTGCTGCGGCCGGTGACCGCCCCGTCCAGGGGATTTCCCACCATCATGTACTGGACCGGCGGCATCCTCCGGAGTTGGGTCGGGGTGGTGACCGTCCATGGCACGACACTCTCGATCCGACGCCCCGATCCGGTGGAACGCGGCGGCGTCGTCGTGGTCTGCGAAAGCGAAGGTGCACCCGACTGGGTGGTGGACTGGTGCCGGCGGTCCGGACGGTGGCTGCGTCGCCACGAGTTGCCTGCCGCCTCCGCCGACGACTTCACGGCCGCGGCGCAGCGGGTCGGCACCATCGCCGAGATCGCCTCGGCCGCCGCCCGCCAGGACAGTTCCGTCCTCGTCGTGTCATCGACGGTGTCGCCGCCGCGCTCCGGGCGGCCGCAGGTGGTCGCGGCGGTACAGGCCCTCCCCGACGACGGGCCGGTGCTGGCCGCGGCCGCGACGGCCGCCCTGCACAGGCACGCCGACCTGGTCGTCGCCCACGGCGTGCCCACGTCGTTCGCGGAGCGCAGCGTCGGGCTCGACGCCGCGCTCGACCACGCGCACCGGCTGCTCGGCACCTCCGTCGCGGCCGCGCACGCGACGGCCCCGGACCTCACCGTGGTGCCTCTCCTGCTGCGGGTCCGCCCGTACGAGATGGTCGGTGAGGGACTGGACGCCGACCTCCTCGTCATCGGCGGCCCACGCACGTTCCCACCCGGCCCGCTCGGGCTCGTCGCCCACAGCGCTCTTCACCACGCCCCGTGCTCGGTGCTGCTCACCCCGCGGGCGCCCCGGCCGGAGTTCCTCCCGGACGTCTACTCCTGATTTCCACCGCACGGTGGCCCTGGCGGGCCTTGTCGGCAACCGGGCACGGCTACAGACTTGACACGCGAGGAGCGGAGGAGGACGAGCCATGCGCTGCTGCACCGGTGACCAGATCGTCATCGAAACCGCCACTCTGGACACGCCACGCCGCCGGGGCGAGGTGATCGAGGTGATCGGCCAGGGCGAGCGGGAGCACTACCGGGTCCGCTGGCAGGACGGCCACGAGTCGGTTTACTTTCCCGGCCCGGACGCGCGGGTGCTCCCCCGCGGCTGACCGCTGGAGCTGATTCCTGGGGGCGTGATCTCAGCCCAGGCCCTCGTTCGCGGTGAGCCGCTGCCCTGCCCGGCGGGCGGCGCCCGGCAGCACCAGCACCGCGACGACGCCGACCAGGATCCAGGCGGCCGACACGAGCGGGTACACGCCCGCGGCGCCCTCCGGGTACGGCGCCCCGTTGCGGAAGAGCGTGTACCCGATCAGCACCAGGGCGAGCGCCGGTACGACCACCTCCCACACGGCTACCTCGCGCCGTCCGGAGAAGAACAGCAGGCGGGCCGCACCGATCGTCGCCAGCGCGTACACGACCAGCAGGATCAGCGTGCCGATCGTCCCGGAGGCCACGAACAGAGCGAACGGTTCCCCACCGAGCACGAACCACGTGATGGCGATGATCACGTACATCACGGCGACGACCGCGGCCGTCGCCCGGGTGGGAGTGGCGCGCGCCGGGGAGATCTCCGCGAACGCAGCGGGGCCGATGCCGTCGCGGGAGAGGGCGAAGAGCATGCGGGCGGCACCCACCGCGCAGGCCAGCGCGCACCCGAACGCGCTGATCGCTGCGCCCACCGTGATGAGGTCGCCCACCCAGGCGGCCACGTACTGGGACCCGAGGTCCCCGAGCAGTGACGACGACGAGATGAAGGCAGCGACACCCGCGTCGTCGGTGCCGAAGCCCATCACCTCCACGGCCGTGACGAACACGAAGTAGACCCCACCGAAGATGGCCGTGCCGAGGATCGCGCGCGGGATGCTCCGGCGTGGGTCCTTGGCCTCCTCGCCCAGGGTCGCGGCGGCCTCGAAACCGGCGAAGGACAGGAACCCGAAGACGACGCCGAGGAACACCGCCGAGACCTCGGTGCCGGGCGCCACCGTGAACACCGAGAAGTCGACGCCCCGCCCGCCCGGCGCCGTGCCCGTGGCCAACCGGGCGAGGATGATCACGGAGACCACGAGGATCAGCGCCACGGTGGCAACCTCGATCGTCAGCAGCACCCGCGTGCCCCCGCGCACGGGTGCCACGGCGAGCGCCAGCACCCCGAGCAGGGCGACGGCACCGACGGCGAAGCCGGCCCACGAGGGCTGGTTCGGCCAGATGCCCAACGTGTCCAGAGCGGCGGCGCCGAAGATCCCGGCCGCCGTGGACGTCACGACGCCATAGAAGATGTAGGTGCCGAGCAGCGACCACCCGGCCACCACGCCGGCGCGCGGGCCCAGCGTCGCCCCGACGAAGCCGTAGACGCTGCCGGCGTGGTTGAACCGCTGGCTGAGCCGCACGAACGTGTACGCGATGAGCAGCACCCCGACGGTGGCCAGCGCGAACGCGAGCGGCACGGCACGGCCCACCGTGCCCGCGGTGCCCTGAGGGTTGATGTTGGCGGCCATGGACGGCGCCATCAGCGCCAGCGAGAGGCCGATCGCCTCCCACACGCTCAGTTCACGACGGAGCCGGGTACCGGAGATCGACCTCTGCGCCATGGCGCCTCCTCGGTTGATCAGGAGATGGTCGGTCACAACCGGTCCGATGTCACCGAACATGCGCAGACGTCGCCCGTCCGGACGCAGCAGAGGCCCCCAGGCGCGGCTGTTGTGGCCCCAACCGGGCACGGCAACCCAGATCGTCCCGTCCTCGATCCTGATCGGGTAAGAGACGAGTGCGCAGTCGCGCGGCATGGGGCCGCTAGAACACGCTGAAAGTGGCCTCCCGCACCGCGGCGTCGCCCATGCGGACGCACCGGTCGTACTCCGCGCGCCGGGTGGCGAGGATGCACCGGCCGAGCAGGTCACCGAGTCCCTTCATCAGGACCGGGTCGGCCTCCAGCCGCGCGAGCGCCTCCCGCTGGTCCGCCGGCAGCGGGCGCACGCCGCACCGGCGGGCCTCTTCCGGGCCGAGTGTCGCCGGGTCCACCGTGGCGGGCTCGGGCAGGTCGAGCCCACGCTCCACGCCGTCGAGCCCGGCGAGGATGAGCCCACCGAGCGCCAGGTAGGGGTTGCTACTGGCGTCGCATGCCTTCAGCTCCGCGTTGGCGCTCTCCCGCTCCCGGCCCCGGAACGGCGACGCGACGCGCAGCGCGGCCTCCCGGTTGTCGTAGCCCCAGGACACCGTCGACCCCGCCCAGGCACTCGGCCGCAGCCGGTCGTAGGACAGGTAGGACGGGCAGGTAAGCGCGACCAGCGCGGGCAGGTGGTCGAGCACGCCCGCGAGGAACGCGCCGCCCTTCTCCGACACCGCGAACGGGTCGGCCGCATCGGGCATCAGGTTCGTGGCGCCGTCGGCGTCCCACAAGGAGAAGTGGATGTGCGTACCGCTGCCGATCCCGTCCGGCCACGGCCGGGGCGCGAACGAGGCCAGCAGGCCGTGCGAGCACTCGGCGACGCCCCGGACGGTGTCGCGCAGCCGCAGCTGGTTGTCGGCGGCGGTGAGCGCGTCGGCGTAGCGGACGGAGATCTCCTGCTGTCCCGGCCCGTACTCGTTGATCGCCTGCTCGACCACGAGGCCCTGCTCGGTCAGAGCGTCGACGATGTCGTTGAGCACAGGGGCGGCCCGGTCCAGCCCCGCCGAGGAGTACACCGGGCCGTCGCCCCACGGCCGTGGCCCGTCGGGCGTGCGTTCGGCCAGGTAGAACTCGTTCTCGAAGGACGCACGCACCCGCAGCCCCGCGTCGGCCGCCGCCGCCACAGCGCGCTGCAGGAACGCCCGCGGGCAGCAGCCCCAGTCGCGCCCGTCGTGGCCGACCTGGTCGCACAGCACGCTGCCCACCCCGTCGAGCCAGGGCAGCCGGACGTACGTGGCGAGGTCCGGGACGATGCGGATCTCGCCGACCGGTTCCATGTCGGCCACCGGCACCAGGTCGTCCAGCACGTTGACCGCGTTCTGCGCCCTGGTCAGCCCGAGACCCGAGCGCAGTGCGCCGCCGAGGCGCCCGACGTGCGCCTGTTTGCCGCGGATGACACCGCTCGGATCGCAGTACAGGAACCGCAGCAACCGCACGTCGTCGGACTCGATGCGCTCGAGCAGCGCGGCCAGGTCATCGCTCATCGCTCCTCCAGCCGGTAGACGCGACGCGCGTTGCCCGCCCCGATGAGCTCGGCGACGCGCAGCGCGTCGGCCTGCGACCAGTCCCCGGATTCCACCCACTCGCCGAGCAGCGCGGTCATGGCGCGGCGCCACAGCAGCGCCCCGAGGTGGTGCAGCTCAGGAGGTCCCCACGCGTCGGAGGAGAAGAGCACCTTGGCGAACGGGGCCACCTCGAGCGACTCGGCGATCACCGCCGCGCTGCGTGCACCGCTGTAGTTCACCGCCAGCCCGACATCGAAGTACACGTGCGGGAACACGGCGGCCAGGTAGCCCGCGGTGCGGTGGTAGGGGTAGCAGTGCAGCAGCATGATCGGCACACCGCGGTCCTGCACCCGTCGCAGGAACCCCGTCATCTTCGAGGGGTCGCAGCGGTGCATCGTGAGGTCGGTGTCGCCGAACCCCACGTGGAACTGCAGTGGGAGCCCGTGTTCCACGCCCGCCCAGAGCAGGTGGCGCAGCAGCACCGGATCGGACAGCCGCCCCCCGTCGCGCAGCCACTGCCCGGCCGCGCGGCGCACCTCGCCGGCATCCGGTGGCTCCGGGTCGAAGTCGAGGCCGTACCGGTAGGCGATCACCGACTTGAGCCCCACAGCCCCCTGCACCTGCTTGCCCAGAGCGGCGGCGAACGCCTCGGCGAAGCCGCTCGCGTCGGGCCCCGTGGCCGCCACGTCCTCGGCCACCGACTCCAGCCGGACCACCTCCTCCGCCGACGCGGGGTGGGCGGGCGTGGCCGCCGACCTGGCCATCTCCGCGGGCGAGAGGATCTCGTCGGCGCGGTAGCCCGTCTCCACGAGGAAGCAGCCGATGCCGCTCGCGGCCAGGAACCGGCGTGCCACCTCGTCCGCGCCCAGCTCGCGGCGCCGCCGCAGGTACGTCGGCACGTCGGTGTGCGGAGGCAGGTCGAGCACCGGGGCGCACCAGCGGCGCACCGCGAAACCGACCTGAGAGTCCAGCTGGGAGGTGCCCGGCGGCGCGGGGAAGGGCGACTCCGAGAGGCCGGCGGCGAACCCCTCGGCGTCGAGGTCACCTCGCGCAGCGCCGTGGACGTGATGGTCCACGAGCCGCAACGACTCCACGGCCGCCGCCACCGGCTCGGTCATGCCACTCCCCCTGATGTCCCCTGAATCGACGACCCGGGGATTCAGCAGACAGGGAGGCGCCGATCACGTCAAGGACGCGCCGGGACGACTACCCCCTGTGGCCGGGCCTGTTCGCGCTCCCGAGGTCGCGCGGGCGGGCCGTCACCATCCCCGGTTCTCCGCGCGCAGACGGCCGCGGACGCCGTCGAGGCACTGCCGGGGGCTGCCGGAGCGGCGCGGCCTGGCCTGCCTCGGCAAGGTGTCATGGGGGTCGATGATGTCCAGGCACCGGAGAACCTGCGGGCTGCAACCCGCCACCCGGAACTCGACGTCGCGGCTCGTGGCGCTGTTCGCGAACGCAAGCAGCGCCGAGAGGCCGCGGGCGCCGACGAAGGTCACCGACGTCAGGTCGACGACCAGGCTTCCGATCTCGCGCGGGGGCCGCAGCTGCTCGGCGAGGCAACGGGTCAGCGCAGGCTCGGTGAGGAGGTCGATCTCTCCGATGACGTGCACGGTGACCTCCGTCGGAGACCCACCCCGGCGGGTGAGCCTGAAGCGCGCCAGCTCCGATGACGGCGCGTCCTGCGCGCCAGGGGACCCATCCATGCAATACCCGCACTTCCCGCCCCGCCATGGAGGCCGTCGTCCTACGCGAGAAGGCCAGAAGCTGTCGCCAGCATCAGCGGTGGCGAGCCGGGACTGCGTGTCACCGGCGAGCTCTGTGCCGGGCGAGCGCCCCGAACGTGCTGGTCCGGGGGCCTTGCCGTGTGGACGCGGAGCAGGGACCGGGCCTGCGTCGTGTCGAACTCTAACGGCGACGGGGCGGCCTGAACAGGGCGCAGCGGGCCGCGCGGGACGGTGTCGGACATGGGGCGACCGGTAAGATGACGCCCGGTGTGCCGGGAAGTCTGGTCGGCGATGTCGTCCCCGACCTTTGCGGAGGAACTGTGACCGTGCCGCCCGGCCGCTCCGCACCTCGCCTGTTCGGCCGGGGCAGCTGGCCGGAGGTCAGCCGGATAGCCGACATCCTGCGCACCGAGACCGTGGGTGGCGCGCTGCTGGTCGGTGCCGCGGCGATCGCGCTGGTCTGGGCGAACTCCCCCTGGTCGGGCATCTACGAGGGTCTCAGCGAGCTGCAGGTCGGTCCGGCCGCGCTGCATCTCGACCTGACGTTGGCGCAGTGGGCGGGCGACGGCCTGCTGGCGATCTTCTTCTTCGTGGCCGGGCTGGAGCTCAAACGCGAGTTCGTCGCCGGTGACCTGCGCGATCCCCGGCTCGCCGCCCTGCCGGTCGCGGCCGCCGTCGGCGGCATGGTGGCACCCGCTCTGATCTATGTCGCCGTCAACGCCCGCGCAGCCGAGGGAGCACTGGCCGGCTGGGCCGTACCGACCGCCACCGACATCGCGTTCGCCCTCGCCGTGCTCGCCGTCATCGCCACCCATCTGCCGGCGGCGCTGCGCACGTTCCTGCTCACGCTGGCCGTGGTCGACGACCTCCTCGCCATCACGATCATCGCCGTCTTCTACACGCGCTCGCTGCACTTCGTCCCCCTTGCGCTGGCGCTGCTCCCGCTCGGGCTCTTCACGCTGCTGGTGCAGCGCCGCGTGCGGTCGTGGTGGCTGCTCCTGCCCCTTGCCGCGGCCACCTGGGCGCTCGTCCACGCCTCCGGCGTGCACGCCACCGTCGCCGGGGTACTGCTCGGGTTCGCCGTTCCGGTGCGCCGGCGCGCCGAAGGTCCGGGCCCCGGGCTCGCGGAGCACTTCGAGCACCGGTTCCGCCCGATCTCGGCGGGTTTCGCCGTGCCGGTGTTCGCCTTCTTCGCAGCAGGTGTGTCCGTGACCGGGTCGGGCGGGTTCGGGTCCGGCCTCACCGACACCGTCACCATCGGCGTCATCGCCGCCCTGCTGGTGGGCAAACCGTGTGGGGTTCTCGGCGCGACCTGGGCCGTGCAGCGGTTCACCCGCGCCGACCTCGCGGAGGACCTGTCCTGGTGGGACGTGCTCGGGCTCGCGCTGCTCGCCGGGATCGGGTTCACCGTCTCCCTGCTCATCGGCGAGCTCGGGTTCGGCGCGGGCACCGAGCGCGACGACCACGTCAAGGTCGGGGTGCTGCTCGGCTCGCTGCTCGCAGCCCTCCTCGCCACTGTGGTGCTGCGAATCCGCAATTCCCACTACCGGCGGATGTGCGCGGAGGAGGAGCGTGACGCCGACGCTGACGGCGTGCCTGACGTGTACCAGGCGGATCCTCCGCCCACCTGAGGGCGCACGGTTCCGGCCGGGGTCAGAAACCTGTGCCCGCCCCGGCGGGCCTACGCCGTTCGGGCACGGGAGGCGCCGGGGTGGCGCACTCGGCCCACATCAGCGCGTGCTCCAGCCCGCAGGCGTAGTCCCGGCACGCCGACGGCTCCCCGTAGATGATCGCCTCGGCGGCGGCCAGCTCACGGACGATCGCCTGAGACCGCACCGGCAGGCCCGCGAGCACGCCACTCAACGGACCCGGCCCTCCGACGCACAGCCA
The DNA here is from genome assembly GCF_039534065.1 of Pseudonocardia yunnanensis. Lineage (NCBI taxonomy): Bacteria > Bacillati > Actinomycetota > Actinomycetes > Pseudonocardiales > Pseudonocardiaceae > Pseudonocardia > Pseudonocardia yunnanensis. The sequence goes on from NZ_BAAAUS010000024.1 coordinate 537,450, forward strand.
GTGCAAGGCGTCGACAGCGCCGTGGCGGAACTCGGGGCTTGCGACATCCTTCCGGACCTGCAGCTCAGCAATCTGTGCGGTTAGCACAGAACGCTCACGCAGGTGGGTAGGACTATCCATGATCTTCTCCCGGCGCGTGAATGGTTGCGATCATCCACAGCTCGGCGAGATCGTCAGCCATGACAACTCCAGCAAAGACAAAGAAAACCGCAGAGAAACTATAGCCATGCCCAGCCCGAAGCAGAAGAGCTCCGGACCTGCGGAAACGTTTCGGGTGTGAGCGGGTTCACCCTCGGCTCACGATCAGGCACTGTCCGCAGAAAACCCAGCCCAGGCCGCCACACGGGGCCTGTCGATCGCCGGCGAACGCGCGTGACAGGGCGACGAGGCCACCCATGCAGGCCCCGCGGCGCGTCATGCAAAACATTCATTGGTCGCTCTACCGTCGCCCACCTACGGTTGAAAACATGACGAAGAAGCCGCGGAACAACCCGGCAATTATCGGGTTAATGGGACAACACTGACCAAAGCGGTGACTATTCCTAGGATTTGCACGAGCCCCTGAGATTGCGCGGCCGCAACCGGATCCCGCTGATAACCGCCTTCACCGGTCCGGGTCGGGAATGTAGCGAGCCCGGGCTGCCCGAGGGGTAGGCAGCCCGGGCTCATCGCGGGCGGCGAGCTCAGCCGCCATGTCCGGGACGATCCGGCAGCGGGCGCACCCGCTGGTCAGCGAAGGACGGTGTCGAAAACGACACTGAGGAAATCTTCGAGCGGTTCAACGTCTTTCACGACCTTGCTGTGCATGATCGCGCCCTGGAAAGCGTCGAGGAGGAAGGGGCCGAGGCGCTCCACGTCAGGACCAGCACTGATCTCACCCGCCGCCCGGGCCGCCCGCAGGATCGCCACGATGTCCTCCGACCACTGGCAGAGACTGGTGCCGACCTGCTCCCGGATCACGTCGCTGCGGTCCGCCACCTCCGTACCCATGTTGCCCAGCAGGCAGCCACGGGTGAACCGGCTCTCGGCCAGCACGTCGACGACCGCTCGGAACCGGGCGCGCAGTTGCTGGAGCGGGGAGAGGCCGGGATCCACCTCTTGCCACCACGCCGAGCCGGCGGCGTAGCGGGCGACCACCTCCGCACCGAGGTGCTCCTTGCTCGCGAAATGGTTGTAGAACGAACCCTTCGGAACGCCGGCAGCTTTGGTGATGGTGTCCACGGAGCAGGCCGCGTAGCCGTGGCGGTGGAACTCCGTGACGGCCGCCTCCACGAGCACCTCCCGGACTCCGACGCGTGGCATGCCACTGAACATGACCAGTCGTCTCGGCGACGTCAAGACAAGCACGACTTCCACACATTCAGTTCGGTGCGCATGCCCTCGATCAGGCGCGAGTGTCCGAATCACGACGGGCAGGGGCCGCGCCGCGGCCGGGTGCAACCGGCGACATTCAGCGACGTCCGAATGACGGAGAGTTCATGCGACACCACTCCTCGCGTCTCACCCGCAGGAGGTGAGAGTGCATTCGTGGCCCCGCAGGGTCACCCGAACCCAGGAGATCGACGGAACTTCTCGCCCGAGGATTCATTTTCCCGATCGTCGCAGTCACTTGCAGAACCCGGCGCTGCCGCCCACACCGACTCAGCAGAAGCCGGCTCACGACATCGGATCACACGCCACGGGTGATCCGGCGTCCCCGCCATGGGGAGATGGTGTCACCACACCCCGGCGGAGCACGCCGGGGCAGACGCACGGAACGGCGACGGACGCCGAGGAGGTCGACGATGAGCGACACCGGAACGGGCAAGACGGTGCGGTCGAGCCGACGGCGACCCACGACGCGGGTGATCGTCGGTGCGGTGCTGGTGGTACTCGCGTTCATCTTCATCATCGAGAACCGCGAGCCGACGACGATCCGGGTGATCATCCCGCTCGTGGTCATGCCGCTGTGGGCGGCGCTCACCAGCATGTTGGTCGTCGGTTTCGCCGTCGGTGCGCTGTGGTTCAGGCGCCGCTGATCATTCCGGTCGCCGGTGCCGCGGGTAACCACGCGGACCGACGCCTCCACGGAACTCGGGGTCCGATCGCTCGTCTCAGGGCCGGGGACTTTCACGGGTGCGACGCGCTGGTGCCGGGGTGACGGTGGATTCGAGGCACCCCGCTGGAACGGGACCGCTGCGCATCCGCCGGACCTGAACGGAATCGAGTGACCAGATGAATACGCGTCGCGCAGATGCGATCGCAGAACTCTTCGCGACCCTCGAGGGTCTGCTGATCACCTACCAGGCGCTGCCCGAGAGCGAGCGCCCGCAGCGCTGGGCTGCCGACGCCCATCGCATCACCGGCGTGATCGCCCGACAGCTGAGCAGCACGAGGAGCCGCATCTCGTCCGGCGATGTCCCGGGGAGCCCGCCCGAGCCGAGCCCGATCGATCTCGGCGCCTAGGGCGCCTGAACGTCCGCCGTCCGTCCCGCGCCCCGAGGGGCGCGGTGAGCGTTCCCGTCCAAGTGAGGCCACGCGCGCGCGGCCCTCCTGCCACTCACTTGTAAGGACTTCTGTGACCGATATCGACATCGAGGCGTTGACCCGAGCCGACGTGCCCAGCGACTGGACCGATCTCGACAGGAGGGCGGTCGACACGATCAGAGTGCTCGCC
>NZ_BAAAUS010000025.1:0-52856 GCF_039534065.1 Pseudonocardia yunnanensis
CCTACGTGCTCAGGCACGCCGAACGGGGACCCCGGACTTACACCACCAGCGGGGACGTGACCTCCATCGGCTCAGCGTCTAACTGTCCACGGGCGCAGTGCCGGGATGGGTTTCGGGTGCGGGGACGACCACCACCGGCCGGGGTTGACAGTGGATCACTCCGTGCGACACCGACGGCTCGACCAGCCGCGGGATCACCAGTCGCAGTCCCTCACCGCGAGTGCCGACGACGATCAGCAGCGCGTCTTGTTCCTCGGCCGCTTGGGCCAGCTCGGCGGCCGGATCACCGCGCCGCGCTTCGTATGTCCAGTCCAGCTCGAGGTCGGTGAGCATGTGCGCGACCCGCCCGCGTTGTTCGGCCAGCTCCTGCCGGCATTGTTCCTCCCAGCCGGCGGTGTCGCTGTCGACCGGGTAATCGTGAATGTCGACCACGTGCACGACGTGGATCCGGGCCGGCAGACGGCGGCCCAGGTCGGCGGCAACTGCCAGCGCGTGGTCGCCGGCCGCGTCGTTGCTGTAGCCGACGATGAGCGTTGTTGTCGCGTCCTTCGGGTCTGTAGTCATCAGCGTGGGTCCCTCCTCCGATCGTCCCTCAGGCGAGCAGTGCGCGGGCGCTCCACCAGGCCAGCACGGCCATGCCCAGCCCGGCGACGACGCTGCCTGCCACGTAGGCGACGGCGACCGCCCGGGCGCGGCCCTCCAGCAGGGCGAACGCCTCGTAGCTGAAGGTGCTGTAGGTGGTCAGCGCACCGCAGAAGCCGACCGCGGCTGCTGTCTCGACCGCCGGTGGGAGCGCGCTGCTGGCTCCGACCAGTCCGCCCAGTACGAATGAGCCGATCATGTTGACGGCGAAGGTGCCCCATGGGAACCGTGTCCGGTGCCGGGCCTGCACCGTGCGGTCGATGATGTAGCGCATCGGCGCGCCGACCGCCGCGCCGAGTGCCACCCACAGCACCTCCATCGCTGTCACCGCCCGCTTGTGGGGCGTCGAACGCCGGTGAGGCGGGCGGCCAGGCGGGTGGTGCCTGCGCCGAGTGCGCAGGCGAGCACGGCGAGGATCGGGGTGAGGACGAGGTAGGCCGCGGCCAGGCCGGGTCGGGCGCCGTCGGCCAGTGAGATGGCGTCGACGGTGTAGGTGGAGAAGGTGGTGTAGCCGCCCAGGATCCCGACGCCGAGGAACGGGCGAGCGAGGCGATGCGGCTCGACGAACTCGGTGATGACGACCATGAGCACGCCGATCAGCAGGCAGCCGGAGAGGTTGATCAGCAGGGTCGCCCACGGCCATCCGCTGGGTGCGTGTGGCCACGCCAGCCCGATTCCGTAGCGCGCTTCGGTTCCGATCACGCCGCCGACGGCGATCGCACCCAACACGTCCAGCGGATGCCCCGCGAGCTCCCGCCGCCACAGTGGTGCGCCGGCATCGACGTCGGGGTCGACGCTGCTTGTCTCGTCAGGGTCGAGGGGGACATCCGCGTCCATCTCACCCACCTCACTCCCGTAGCCACCGACCCACACCCTGGTCGCATCGATTGCACCGGAATGCCGCAGCCAGAGCAGCGGCGGAACACGCCCGCCAGCACCATCGCACCACTCACCAGGTCTGCTGTGCCTGGCGAGCCAGGACCTCGCAGGGCAGTGCCTGCACGGGGCCGACGTCGAGCAGGCCGCGCAGAATCTCCGGCTCGTGGCGGGCCCCTGCCTGCAGTGCCTCGGCGGTTGCTGCCGCGTTGTCGTCGAGCTGATGCGGGATGCCTGTGCGGTGGTTCTCGACCTCGGCGAGCCGCTGCCGGTCGCCGGCGTGGCGGTACCACGGCTCGACCACGTTGCCGGTCGCCTCGGCCCACCGCGGCGAACGCTGCCCGGGGCTGTCCGCGCTGCCGGCGCGCGGTATCTCTCCCGTCCGAGAGCGGTCTACATCGCGCAGCCCCGCAGCTCCCGATCCCACGTCGAGGTCACGAGCTTCACGCTCCACGTCCCGTTGCCTGCGGCAGCGTCACCACGGAGACCGAGTTGTAGGGCACGTGGACCGCCCGTGCAGCGCCGAGAACCCGCCGTCGCCTCTGAAGAACCGGGCGAAGTACACGAATCGGCAGTCCTCGCGCTCCTCGACCGGGGCGGGACCGCCGAGTCCGGCGAGGAGCGGAGACGGGAGCAGGGTCCGCAGGAGATCGCGCCGCACGCGTCAACATGACTACTGGTCGCGGCGTCCACAACATCCGCGGCGTGGACGCGGAGGCGGTGCTGCTTGAAGCTCGTGAACCGTTCGTGCTCCGCTGGCGAACATCGGATGCGAGCGCTCGCCCATAATCACTGCCAGGAGGTCCGGTATGCAGATCGGCGACCAGGTCGACGACTTCGAGTTGGAGGATGAAACGCGTACCCCCCGCAGGCTCAGCAGCCTCCTGGTGCATGGTCCGGTCGTCCTGTTCTTCTATCCGATCGCTTCCAGTGGCGGCTGTACGCAGGAGGCGTGCCGCTTCCGTGATCTGGCCGGCGAGTTCGCCGCGGTCGGTGCCCACCCGGTGGGCATCAGCAGCGACAACGTCACCAAGCAGAGCGTTTTCGCCACCTCGAACGCATTGGGCTACCCCCTCCTCTCCGATGCGGGCAACAAGGTGGCGAAGCAACTCGGGGCCTACCGGTGGTTCCTGCCCGGCGGCCTCCACACCCGACGGATCACCTTCGTCATCGGTCAGGACCGCCGCCTCATCCATACGATCGCGAGCGAGACGCAGTTCGATCTGCACGCGGACCAGGCGATCGAAGCCCTCAAGAGGCATCGGGCCGCTCGCTAGGCAGGACCGCCGGCGAGGTCGTGTGTGCGATGGCGATCCGGTACACGATCGTCCATACAGGCCCAGCCGCGTCTACTCGGCCCGGCGATACGGCGGCGTGTGCAGCCAGGACAGCGGCTCGCCGAGCGGGTGGGCCTCCACGACCCTGCACAGCGCGAAGCCTGCTTGCCGCGGCGAGCTGGATGACGCTGCGTATGGTCCGTGCCAAACCTCAACGGCCACCGGACGACGACCGAGCCCGATAACAGTTGTCGCGCTGACGATGTGATGATCGCTGAGCTCGACACGATCGGCGCGGAGGGCTCTGTCGGGATGAGCGATCCAACGGGTGCTGATCTTGTCGTCAGGTTCGCTCCGGCGCGACGGCCAGCTTCCCGATGGGCGCGACGCGCGGAACCCGGCTGTAGTCCGAACTGCGAAAACTCAGGCACGGGGACCTGTGGACGGCCCTGGGTGCGGAAGCAACTAGGGGTTCGCACGGGAGCGATCGCGGCTTCATCGGAACAACATAATCCGTTCCGCCATCCGGCGACACAATTCGGCTGGTCGCCTCGGCACCGATTATTGAGTTCTGTTTTCGCTGCGTCGTCGCAGTGTCCTCATTGCTGCCGATTTCTCATGCCTGACCCGTAGGCGCCATCAGCGGAGTGACGTAGGCCACCGAGTGTTGCATCGCCCAACATCTTTATTTCGCGCTCCCCTGAGTAAGATCGGCGTATCGGCCGTTGATCATCGTGTGGCAGGTGGTCGGACCGGTCGGCACGCATGACGTGATGCGTCGCCATCCAGTCCATCCTTCAGGTGCTCGACCGCGCACTTGCGGTTGCTCGATGGAAGCGAGATGTGATGTCCAGTAGTCGTTCTGCCGGCCTCGTGTCCGGCTGGCATGACTTCGAATTCGAAGGAATCCGCCAGGCGTACGAGGTTGGCGGCAGTGGTCCGGTATGTGTCGTTCACTCAGGTGGCCCCGGTATCAATTCCGACTACATACGGATGCCGCTACTCGAGCAGTATCTGACAATGGTATATGTGGACCCCGTCGGTACCGGACGCAGCGACCTGCTCCCCGGTGGAGACTACAGCGTGCCGACCTACGTCCGCTTCGCCAAGGGTGTGATCGACCATCTCGCTGCCGACCAGCCCTATTTCATCGGCCACTCGCACGGCGGCTTCGTCGGTCTCGAACTGGCGAGCCAGAACCCCGGTCTGCTTGCTGGGCTGGTCGCCTACAGCACCGCTCCCGTCTACTCAGCCGAACTGTTCGAGGAGGCGACGCGCCAGATGGATGCGTTCGTCGCGCGCTGGCCGGATCAGCCTGACGCCGAGAAGGCCGGCCGCGCGTGGCATTCCTCGTCGGCGGTCCGTACCACGCAGGTCGCCGATCGGGAGGCGCGTCTGGACTTCCTGCGGGCGATCCTGCCGGCCTACTTCGCGAACTACTGGCAGACCGTCGAGCGGAGGGGGCCGATCACCTTAGACGTCACGTGGGATCCCGAACGGAAAGACAGCGACTGGGATGTACGCGGCACGCTCGACCGTATCGATGTGCCGACTCTTGTGATCTCAGGCCTCTACGACTTCATCTGCCCACGGCGGTGGTCGGAGGAGATCCGTACGGGGGTGCCGAACGCACAGATGCTCGAGCTGAACCAGAGTGGCCACTTCGGCTACTTGGAGCAGCAGGACGAGTTCGTGCGAACCGTGGTGGAATTCACGAGGTGATTCCGCGGGAGCCGGTCGCGGCACGCCGATGGCCCCGAGCAGCAGAGCGAAGGAAGCCACGGCTCGTCGGGCGAGCGGCTCGGCGCCGGACTGCCCGGCGAATCGATCTCGGCCAGTAAGACTGGGGGCTATGGCAGCGCCGTGTCTGAGGTGCGGTAGATCTCGTCAAAGGTAGTGAGCACTCGGCCCTCGTCTCGGACGGAACAGCGCACCGACGGCTCGTCCGAGCCGGTCACACGGCGAGGCCTCGGCGCAACACCGCGATCTTTTCGGTCTGCTCGCGCCGGCTGATCGCTGTGTGTGCCAAGAACATCGCCGAAGTGTGGAAGGTGCCGGGAAACAGGTGCAGCTCCACCTGGTTCCCGGCTGCTTGCAGCGCCAGAGCGTAGGAGAGGCCCTCATCGCGCAGGGGGTCGAACTCCATCGCGGAGACGTAGGCCGGCGGCAGTCCGGACAGGTCGGTGGCGCGCGCGGGTGCGGCGTAGACCGGCACGTCGGCGCCTCCGGCGACGCCGTCACCGAGGTATGCATCCCAGCTGAACACCGCGGCGGGCCGGTTGAATATCGGCGTGTCGGTGAATGCCTGCATGCTGGCGGTCTGCAGGCGATCGTCGATCTCGGGCACACCGAGGTACTGGAAAGCGATCGCGGGGCCGCCCCGGTCGCGGACGAGCAGAGCCAGCGCGGCGCAGATTCCACCGCCGGAGCTGATGCCGTGGACCGCGATCCGTGCCGGGTCGACATCCAGCTCATCAGCGTGCTCGGCGAACCAGCTCAAGGCCGCGTACGTGTCCTCCAGTGCCGCTGGGTAGGGATGCTCGGGTGCCAGCCGGTAGTTCACCGACACAACCACCGCGCCCGTGTCCCGCGCCATGGTGACGTTGGCTCCATGGTTCAGGTCCAGGTCGCCGAGGACGAACCCGCCGGCGTGCAAGTCGAGGACGCCGACCGGACCGCTGCGCGAAGCCGGGAGATAGATCCGGACGATCACCTCCGGCGCACCCTCCGGTCCGGGAACGGCCCGCTCGCTGATCGACACACCAGTTGTGTCCGGCGGGGGAAGCCGCGCGGTCAGTTGCTGCATCGTCGCCCGTGCCTCGCTGAGGTCATCGGGGTTGAATCGAGGGAGCAAATCTACCAGGGCGACAAGCTCAGGGTCGATCGCATAGTCCAACGGTTCCACGTCTCCTCGTGTTGTGGATGATCATTTGACTCTTGAGGGCGTCGGGCCTGTCGGCCGACATTGTCATCACCGTTCTGCCCGGGATACCGTTCGGCGGCGCCATGTCATTTTGTCCGATTTATCTTGCGTCCCTCGACGCCCCGCCGGCCGGGGATCGCAATGCGGGCAATGTTGCTCCGATGAAACCTCGATCGCTCCCGTGTGAACCCCTGGTCGCATTTCCCTGTCCCGAGGGATGCGCGTACCCCACGCATAAGGTTCCGCGATCCGTGTAAAGATGATTTATCGCCCTCCTCTGTGACTCGTTTATGACGCTTCGAGGTATTTGCCACAGGTGGACGTCTGGTCTCGCTGGATAGGCACCCTTTCCGCCTCTGCGGCCGCGATACCGTGAACCCGCTGTGCCCGAAATGCGAAATCCTGGGCACGGGGGTATCTGCAGAGCCCCCTGGCGGGGCAACCACCAGGGGTTTGCACTGGAGCGAGCGCGGCTTCAGTGGAACATCGTCATCCGTGTCGCCATCCTCGCTCAGAAGGCGACTCCCAGGTGGTGAATCACCGAGTCGTAATGTGTCGAGAGGCGAGGCAATGCCGGCCAATGGAGTAGGCATACGCGGTCTCCCCCGACAACCTGCCGGTGATCGAGGAGTACGTGAGACAGGGAGCGGACAGATCGTGCAGCATCTGCCGACCCTGCCCGCGGAGCACGCACGCACAGCGCTGGATGTCATGGTCAAGACTGCGCAGCAGTACCGGTAGGTGATCGCCACGGCGTCGCCATGGACATGCCCGATGGCCCAAGTCTGTACCCCTTCTGGAGAAATCCCTTGTTGTCGTGAATCCTCGGCCAGTCCTGAGATTGCGCACCCGCACATGCTTGACGGCGGCAGCATCGATGTGCTGCTGCTCATCTGCCACTGACGTTCGGCGCAGTCGCCCTGGCCGGGGCCGTATGGGGGCTCGTGCTGCGGGGAACCCGCCCGCAGCTCTACTGCGACATCGGGTTCAGCGGGCGTGATCGGCGCCCCGATCCCCATCCTGGCGCTCCGCACCCCAGCGGTTCCAGCACCGTCGGTACCGAAACTCCGTCGTGACCAAAAACCCGGTCCTAACCGGAATCCCCGAGGTGACCGAAAGCCCCGGGTGCCCGACAACGAGGAGGGACGGACACGAACGTGCGCCCGGCCCGCGAGGCCGAAATTGGTGTCCGAGGGCGCAGGCCCAGTCGTCGCGCGAAGCCAGGCACTGCGCGGCTGTGTCGTCACCACTTTCACCGTGCGAGCACCGCAGCGATCTCCGAATGTGAGCGTCCCCTCGTCGCCGCAGGCAAGGTGCTTGATCCAATAAAAGACAGTCACACACTCGCTGTTCAATTCAGCTGGACCGCGGTATCAAGGGAAGGGACAGACCCATGACATCAATACGAGTCACTGCAGAACGATTCTTTGATGCCTGCGACACTGGGAAGGGCTGGCAGGCGTGCGAACAGTACTGTCACCCCGGCGCAACCTTCTCCGCCCTGACTCCTTGGACGGTATGGACACGCTGGAAGCGTACGTCGAGTTCATGGCGGGACTTTTCGAAGTATTGCCCGATGGTATCCCCGAGGTGCGATCGTTCGCAGTCGACGAAGCACGCAAAAACGTGGCGGCGTTTGGCGTCTTCCATGGGACACACACCGGCGAGGGTGGCCCGGTGCCTCCGACCGGAAAGACCACCAAGGCCGAATATGTCTATGTCATGGACTTCGAGGGCGGCAAGATCCGACACATGACCAAGATTTGGAACGATGGGATCACCATGCGGCAGCTTGGATGGGCTTCTTAGGGGCGAGTTCGTTTACGAGCGGTTGCCGAAGACAGCAGGTGGTAAGGGAGGCGTGTTGACGACCAGTGGTTCGGGCACTTCGAGCAAGGCCAGTGACGGTATCGCGACCCCGTCGGGTCACGAGCCGGATGAGCGCGGTCATTTCGGCCGTTATGGTGGCCGTTTCGTCCCGGAGGCGTTGATCGCGGCTCTCGATGAGCTGGCTGCTGCGTATGACAAGGCGCGGGGTGATCGGGACTTCCTCGATGAGTTGGATCGTCTGCATCGGGATTATTCGGGGCGCCCGTCCCCGCTGACGGATGTGCCGAAGCTGAGCGAGCATGCGGGCGGGGCGCGCATTCTGCTCAAGCGTGAGGATCTCAACCACACCGGCTCGCACAAGATCAACAATGTGTTGGGTCAGGCGCTGCTGACGAAGCGGATGGGTAAGTCGCGGGTGATCGCGGAGACCGGTGCGGGCCAGCACGGGGTGGCCACGGCCACGGCGTGTGCGTTGCTCGGCCTGGAGTGCGTGGTCTATATGGGTGAGGTCGACACCGAGCGGCAGGCGTTGAACGTGGCGCGGATGCGGCTGTTGGGGGCGCGGGTGGTGCCGGTCACGACCGGGTCGCGCACGTTGAAGGACGCCATCAACGAGGCCTTGCGTGACTGGGTCACCAACGTCGAGCGCACGCACTACCTGCTGGGCACGGTGGCGGGTCCGCATCCGTTCCCGACGATGGTGCGTGACTTCCACCGGATCATCGGGTTGGAGGCGCGTGAGCAGGTGCTCGAGCGCACCGGCCGTCTCCCCGATGCGGTCGCGGCGTGTGTGGGTGGCGGGTCCAACGCGATCGGCATCTTCCACGCCTTCCTCGACGACCCGTCGGTGCGGCTCGTCGGGTTCGAGCCCGGCGGGGACGGTGTGGAGACCGGACGTCACGGCGCCACCCTGACCGAGGGCTCCCCGGGTGCGCTGCACGGTGCGATGTCGTATCTGCTGCAGGACGAGGACGGCCAGACGAAGGAGTCGCACTCGATCTCCGCGGGGCTGGACTACCCGGGTGTCGGTCCGGAGCACGCGTTGTTGAAGGACCTGGGCCGCGCCGAGTACCGGCCGATCACCGACGCGGAGGCGATGGAGGCGTTCGCGTTGCTCTCGCGCACCGAGGGGATCATCCCGGCCATCGAGTCCGCCCACGCCGTGGCCGGGGCGCTGCGGCTGGGTCGTGAGCTCGGCTCGGACGCGGTCATCCTGGTCAACCTGTCCGGGCGGGGGGACAAGGATGTGGACACCGCGGCGAAGTGGTTCGGCATGATCTCGGGTGAGCAGAGCGCGGAGGATGCGAGTGGCACGGCCATCGCGGAGGCCTCCCTCACCACCCCGGAGGCGCCCGAGGATCGCCCCAGCGGGGACACCCGCGTGACCGCCGAGGCGGAGGGCGTGCAGCGATGAGCGCGGTCGAGAAGATCTTCGAGGAGAGCCGGGAGCAGGGCCGCGGCACGCTGGTCGGCTACCTGCCGGCCGGTTACCCGACGGTCGAGGGTTCGGTGGAGTTGCTGGGTGCGTTGGTCGAGGGTGGTTGTGACCTGCTCGAGATCGGTATCCCGTATTCCGACCCGGTGATGGACGGCCCGACGATTCAGGCGGCGGCTGAGACCGCGTTGCGGGCCGGCATGAAGCTGCGTGACGTGTTCTCGGTGGTGGAGCGGGTGACGGCCGCGGGTGGCCGCGCGGTGGTCATGACCTACTTCAACCCGGTGCTGCGCTACGGGGTGGAGGCGTTCGCTCGTGACCTCGCCTCGGCCGGCGGCCTGGGGATGATCACTCCTGACCTGATCCCGGAGGAAGCCGGGGACTGGTTGGCCGCCTCGGAGGCCCACGGGCTGGACCGGGTCTTCCTCGTGGCGCCCTCGTCCAGCGAGGAGCGCATCGCCCTCACCGCCGCCGCGGGCAGTGGCTTTCTCTACGCCACCTCCACGATGGGCGTCACCGGGGCGCGGGACAGCGTCGCCAGTGTGGCCCCGGAGCTTGTTGCGCGGTGCCGTGCGCACACCGGCCTGCCGATCGGGGTTGGTCTGGGTGTCCGCTCGGGTGAGCAGGCCGCGCAGGTTGCCTCGTTCGCCGACGGGGTGATCGTCGGGTCGGCGTTCGTCACGGCCGCCGAACACGGCGGGGCCGAACAGGTCCGCGCGCTGGCGAAGGAGCTGGCCGACGGCGTCCGCCGCACCGACCGCCCCGCAGCGCCCACCCCCGCCTGATCGACCCATTCAGAACGGGCACCGGTCGCTCGGTCGCGAGTGGCATGCCCATGCTCGAAGCGGCCCACGCCGGGAGTCCGAATCCGGGCGTGGTTGACGATGAACATCGACAGAAGGAGGAGCTGCCGTGAATGATGCGGCATTCTCATCCGGTGCACTTAACGAGCCCGCTGAACGCGCGGAGCTGATGGCCACTGCCCGAGAGCTGGTTCCCCTATTGAGAGCCCACGCATCGGAGACCGAGCGGCTCGGGACCCCGGCCCCGGATGTGCACGCCGCCCTGCGCGCTGCCGGGTTTTACACGTTGACAGCACCGCGGAAGTATGGCGGTCGCGAGGCCGGCGTTCGCACCGTCATCGACGTGTTCTCCGAGCTCGCGCGCGGCTGCGGATCGAGCGCCTGGGTTGCCAAGATTTGTTGCGGCGCGGCGTTCATGACGGCGCTCTTCGACGACCAGGCCAGGCAGGACGTCTGGGGGAAGGACGGATTGACAGCCGTCAGCGGCTCCACGAACGGTGCTTCGTCGAATACGGCCCGCCGGCGACCGGGCGGCATCATCATCGACGGCGATTGGTTTTACGCCTCGGGGATCCACCAGGCGCAATGGGTGTTGTGCCAGGTGTCGGTCGAGGCCGACACAGCAGAGCATCCCGATGTCCGGCTCGCCTTACTCCCTGCGTCGGACGTCGCCATCAACACCACCTGGGACATGGCCGGTATGCAGGGCAGTGGCAGTGACGGCTTTACCGTTCGTCAGGTCTTCGTGCCGGAGTACCGCACCCTTCCAGCCTGGAAGCTGAGCGGCTCGAACCACAGGTGGCAGGAGGGCGAGCGGGTCTACCACGCGTCCGTCGCCTCGATGCTCGCGATCTCGATGGCGGGCCCGGTCATCGGCATGGCGCAGGGCGCGCTCGACCACGTCCTGGAGACGCTGGCGAAGGGCAAGGCGATCACCGGGTCCGTGTACACGGACGCCATCCGCTCACCCAGTGTGCAAATGGGCATCGCGGACGTCGTGTCCCTCATCGACACCGCACGGCTGCACGCCTACCGGGCGGCCGGTGACATCGAAGCGGCCTCCGCGGAGGGTCATCGGCTGGACGTCGGGGCCCGGGCACGAATCAGGATGGACGCCGGTGTGGTCATGCTCCGGTGCCGGGAGGCGATCGAGCGCCTCCTCGACGTCGGCGGGGCCTCGGGTTTCCGGCGCAGCAACCCGCTGCAGCGGTTCTGGCGCGATCTCGCCACCGCGTCCCGGCACGCAGCGGTGTCGTCCTCGCTGAGCAGGGAGATCTACGGCCGCGCGCTGCTGGGCATCGAGGAGCAGGTCACGGGAGCCGTCTGAGGGGCGCGGCGGCAGCTAGGCGTCCGCCGGTGTGGATCGCGGCCGTCGGTGCCCGAATGGTCGGGCCGGCCACCACGGCTTCCAGCTGCAGCGCGGGGCGGACGTGGTGTGCCACGAGCGGAGCAGCCGCGGCGATGGAGCAGCGCGGCCAGCTCGCCCACCGTCTCGCAGCTGGTGACACTCGCCGCGTCGCCCGCAGGACGTTCGCCGGTGGGAGCCGCGGGCGCGGCAATGATCAGCCCCGCATGTTCAACGCCGATCGGGATGACTAGGCGACCTAGGGCACGGCGTTGGGCTACGCACCGCTGGCCGTCGCTGTGGTGGCGCTGACGAGGCCCCAGGATCCACCGGTCGATTTCCGTGAACCAGCTTCGTGCGCTCGGCTAACGCTGTCTGCGGTAGTGCACGGTTCGGTTGTTCAGTGGCTGCAGCTTGAGGACGGCGACACGATGATGCTGCTCTGATGAGACCCGGATCCCACGAGTGTGAACTCCTGACCCCTTCCGGTTCCCGGGCCTCTGCGGGTACATCCGGTACCGTAGAGTTCGCGATTCAGGCAATGTACTCACACTGCCTGCTCCAGTAAAATCTGTTCAATCTGGTTCTGCGGTGATCTCGGGGTGTCTACTGTGGATGTCCGACACGCCGCGCCGTTCCCAAGCTGATCAAAAGGTGGGGCGGTTGATGGAGCCGCGTCGGATGGCGAGCTGATTCAGCATTCCCTCTGCCGCTGATCTGCGCTTCCTTGAAAGCGGTGTGGAGCCAAGCGGAGTTGTCTGCGTGAGGTGATGTTGAGCTTCGCGAAGATTTTCCTCAGGTGCCATTCGATCGTCCTGTGGCTGACGAAGAGCCGGGCGGCGATCTCGGCGTTGGTCAGCCCGGCGGAGGCGAGCCCTGCGATCTGCTCCTCTTGCGGGGTGAGCAGGTTGTCGGTCTCGGGGGAGACCCTGGGAGGTCTGGCAGCTGACTCTCCGGTTAGCTCCAGCTCGCGCGCGGCGCGGCGCGCAAACGCTCTGGCTCCGATCGTGGAGAACATCTCGTGGGAGATGCGTAATTGCTCACATGCGTCGACCGCACGGTCGTCGCGACGCAGCCATTCGCCGTAGAGAAGATGGGCGCGCGCAAGCTCGCCGCGAACGCGGCTACGGCCGAGCCGGGTGATCGCCTCGTGGTAGAGCGGTTCGGCCGCCTCGGGTTCGCTCACCAGCGCTCGCGAGCGGGCTTCGATCCCCAGTGCCCAGTCGGTCCCGGATGCGCGGGCCGCCTCCGCGAGTCGATCGAGGGCGCAAGCGGCACGTTCGGGCTGACCGCTGAGGGCAGCCGCCTCGATGAACTCCACCATCACACCGCACGCCGGCAGGCCTAACTCCGTTGGAGGCGCCTGGGAGATCTCATCGACGGCGGAGAGCGCGTACTCGTATTGGGTCAGGCTGTTGCACAGCAACGCCTTGGCCCATTGGGCGGTGGTCAGCTCGAAGCCCTGGCCGCGCGTCGCCGCCTCTGCGGTCGTCGCGTCGATCAGGCGGAAGGCGGCGGTCACCCGTCCCTGCCACGTAGCGATCAACATCGCTGCCAGGGGCATGCGGGGGCTTCCGGTGGCCTCGATGACCTCGTCGGCCTCCTTGAGCAGCGACGCGGCCGCGGCTAGCTCGCCGAGGAATGTGTGAACGACGATCCGTGACGTCAACGCGAGCGGAAGTACCACGACAGCACCGAGCTCCCTGGCGAGCTGGACGTGCCGATCCGCGAGTGCTTCCCAAGCCTCCTCCTGCCACGCGTGCGCAGCCGTCGTGCCCGCCAGCCACAGCCAGCGCAGCCCCTCGTCCGGGGAAAGGTCCGGGCTGCGGAACGCGCAGAGTGCCTGCCTCACCATCGGCATCCCCGCGGCATAGCCATCCATGAGCCGGGTCGCCACGGCGTCCAGAAGAAGATCTGCTGCACCCTGGGGCGGCGCGGCGTGCGGCGCGGCTCGCGCAGCCTCGGCGATCTCCGCCAGGCCGCCACTGCCGGCCAGCGGCCCGGTGAACATTGCCGCCGAGACGGCTTCCAGATACGTCTCACGGGCCAGCTTGGCGTCGAGCGGCTCCAGCCGCTTCGCCGCCTTCAGCAACAGCTGGGGTGCGTCAATGCAGTGGCGCGTGGTGAATGCGATCTGAGCACGCAGCAAGTCCGCCCTGGCACGTTGGAGCTCATCCAGGTGGCCGGCCTGTGCCAGGCAGAGCAGCCTGATGGCGGCGTCGGTCATGCCGGCCCGATGTTTCGCCTGCGCCGCGGCCACTATGCGTTCCGCCTTGCGCGCCGGCCCGACTGTCAGCTCAGCCGCCTGCTCGAGGAACGCCGCGGCCGCAGCCGAGCAGCCGCGAGCGCGCGCTCGGCAAGCTGACCGCTCGAGCTCATCAGCCACCCCGTCGTCGGGACCGGGCGCCGCTTGGGCGCGGTGCCACGCACGCCGATCGGGATCCGTGTCCGGATCGGAAACCTCGGCCAGCGCCTGGTGTGAATCCCGACGCTCCTTCAGCGATGCCGCCCGGTAGAGCACCGAGCGAACGAGCGGATGCGGGAACCGGACCACTGCGCCGATGTCGATCAATCCGATCTGGGTGGCCGGCCCGGCAGCTCGAGCGCCGATGCCGAGCAGTCCAGCCGCCCGCCAGAGCAGCACCGGATCACCTACCGGCTCCGCCGCGGCCAGAAGCAACAGCCGCCGCGTGGCCCCCGGAAGCGCCGCGATGCGCTGCAGGTAGCTCGCCTCTATCCGCTCAGGCAGCGCGCCCACGCTCAGCAACCCGCTATCGAGCTCGGCCACCGTCGACCCACGCGCCCACTCCACGAGGGCAAGCGGATTGCCCCGACTCTCGGAAATGATCCGGTCCAGCACCCGCTCGTCCACCCGAGCCCGCAGCACAGATCCAAGCAGCAGCCGCGCCTCCGTCTCCGGGAGCCCGCCCACGACGAGTTCCGGCAATCTCGAAAAGTCCAGCTCATGGGGCTCGCGCACGGCGATGATCACAGCGACCGGCTCGGCCCGCAGCCGCCGGGCCACGAACGTCAGCAATTGAACCGACGAAGTGTCCAGCCACTGCGCGTCGTCGATCACACATACCAACGGCCGCTCACGGGCCACCTCCGCCAGCAGACCCAAGACCGCAAGGCCGACAAGGAAGCGGTCCGGCGTCGGTCCGCCGCGCAACCCGAACGCCGTATGCAGCGCGTCACGCTGCGGCCCGGGCAACCGCGCCGCGCGGTCCAACATCGGCAGGCACAACTGATGGAGCCCCGCGAAAGCCAGGTCCAACTCGGACTGAACTCCAACCACGCGCTCCACCCGGCAGTCCGACGCTCGCCCGACGAGGTATTCCAACAACGCCGACTTGCCGACTCCCAGCTCACCACGCACCACCAGCGCCTGACTCACACCCGCGCGAATGACAGCAAGCAGCCGGTCGAGCACCTCCCGCTCGTCGCACCGATCCATCAACACCGGATCACACCACCATCGCAATTCGAAACCGGACGATCAAGCGGCCGGCAACAGCCGCCTGCGAAACGCGTAGTTCTATCGTATGCACGTTCACCGGCAACACGCCATGCAACCCCGTGCGGTCTCTATCGGCTCTCATTGGCGAGTTCTCTATCAACAACCTGGTCGCGCGCCATTGCATGCCGATCGTGGCGACACCGGCACGCTGGTCCGATATCCGGCCACGTAGTGTTCTGTGCCATTGGGGAAGCTGCTCGACAGATTTCCAGAAGTTGAATGGACGCGGCAGCATGTCCCATGAGCGGAATTCACATGCGTCCGGCACGGCCCGTCGCGGAACGCGCGATATCCTACTTCTGTCCAAGATCGCTGAATTCGATGAGATCCCCGTTCCTGTCATGTCGCTCGCCTCACGATACACCGTCGAGTGGCTATGTATGTCGATTTTCGATGGGAATGGACGACATTTCAAATAGCTCGATCAACGCTGGTTGGACGGTAGCGGCGCACTTGCCCCTCGAGCAGGAGTGACTCGTCGACCTCCGGCCGGGCTTCCGTGACCTGCTCCGCTTCGTCTCGTCCGCGGGGCGTGGCCGGGTCGAGCGCGGGGGCGAGTGATCCGAGTAGAACGCCGATCTTGCCGCTGTCGTCACGTTCCCCGCCGGCGACCAAGATCAGTCGGCACTGGGAGTCCGCAATGACTGACCCCCAATTCGACCATCACGAGATCCACCCAGATCCCGCCGTCGAACTCCACGCGAGCGACTTCACCTCCGCGGCGACCAGCGCCTGCCGGTGACCGCCGGCTCCGGGGTCGAGGGCGCGTTGCGGTGATGCCGACCCGGCGGACACCTTGTGCAGGTGGTAGCCGGCGGGCACGGGCTATATATTTGACTTCTACATTGCAAGTCAGGTGCGGCCGGACGGACCGCACCGAACGGAGGACCCGATGACCGAGCAGTGCACCCTCCTCCCGGACAACCCGTGTCCGATCGGCCGCGCCGTCGACATCGTCGGCGACCGCTGGAGCCTGCTGATCCTGCGGCACGCCAACATTGGCGTCACCCGGTTCGACCAGTTCCGCGCCGAGCTGGGCATCTCCGACAACATCCTGTCCAACCGGCTGGCGAAACTGGTCGAGGCCGGCGTCCTGGTGAAGGTGCCCTACCGCGATGACAGGCGCACCCGCCACGAGTACCGGCTCACCTCTGCCGGTGCGGATCTCACTCCGGTCTTCGAGGACCTCGCCCGCTGGGGCCAGGCCCACACCCTGTCCGGCGAGCGCTGCCGGCCCGCGATGAAGATCCTGCACTCGACGTGCGGCGAGGAACTCGCCGAGGGCCACTACTGCGCGCACTGCGGCCGCACGGTCGAGCGCGCCGAGATCAGCTGGTACCGCCCGTGGCGGTCCCGCACGCCGTTCGCCCTGGCGGAACCGGTCGACTGAGCCAAGTTCGCCAGAGTCGTGTAGGCCACAACGTCGACTTGCAGATTGGCAGTCAGCTAGCATTGAACTAGCTGCGATATCGAAAGCCAGATCTCGACGGAGGGCGCAACACATGACGACACAGGAGAAAACGGGGCTCAGCGACGCCGATCTGATCGAGGACGGCGTGCTGGTCCGGCGTGAACTCGACGGTCCGATCGCCGTGCTGACGTTGCAGTCGCGGCCGCACAACCTGCTGGACCCGGCCCTGACCGTCCAGCTCACCGACGCCCTGCGCTGGGTGACGACCTCCGGCGCGCGCGCCGCGGTCCTGCGCAGCGGGTTGCGTAACTTCTCCGCCGGGGCCGACCTCGACAGGATGCTCGCCGACACCCGGGGCACCGACGGCGTACTCGACTGGCCCACCTTGGATTTGCTGCGCGCGTTCGACGGGACCCCGGTGCCGATCGTCGCGGCCGTGCACGGGATCTGCGTCGGAGGCGGCCTGGAACTCGCCCTGGCCAGCGACATCATCATCGCCACCGAGTCCGCGAAGATCGGCTCGGTGGAGGGTGGGGTCGGCCTGCACCCGCTGATGGGCGGCATTCAGCGAGTCGCGCAGCGGGCCGGCGCGGCCCGCGCCAAGGAGATGGCGATGCTGGCCCGACGCTACGACGCCCGCACGCTGGAGCGCTGGAACGTCATCAACCGCGTTGTCGGTGATGAACAGCTCGACGTCGCCGCGCTCGCCCTGGCCCGCGAGCTGGCCGGCGGCCCCACGGTCGCTATCGGCGCCACCAAGAAGCTGGTGTCGATAGCGATCAGCGAGGGCATCACCGCCGCGGACGAGGCCATGGCGGAGCTGCAGCGGCCGATCTTCCGGTCGGAGGACTTCGTCACCGGCGTGAACTCCTTCAAGCAGAACGGACCGGGCCTGGCCCGGTTCGAGGGGAAGTGAACCGAGCATGAGCGGACCTCTCACCGGAATCCGGGTCGTCGACTTCTCCCGGGTGCTGTCCGGACCACACTGCGCGCAGACGCTGCAGGACCTCGGCGCCGAGGTGATCAAGGTCGAGCCGCCGAGCGGCGACCTCTCGCGGCAGGCGATCCCGGGTAACGGGCAGATCTCCGGGTACTTCGCGCAGCAGAACGCCGGCAAGCGCAACCTGTCCATCGACCTGAACAAGCCTGGCTCCCGCGAGGCCGTGCTGCGGTTGTGCGACACCGCGGACGTGATCGTGGAGAACTTCCGGCCCGGCACGCTGGACTCCTTCGGCGTTGGCTACGCCGACGTGGCCAAGCGCAACCCGGGCGTGGTGTACGCGTCCATCAGCGGCTACGGGCAGCACGGCTCGTGGCGTGCTCGCGCCGCGTACGCGCCGACCGTGGAGGCCGAGGTCGGCATCACCGACATCACCGCCCGGCACTTCCCCGAGTCGCCGCTGCGCACCGACTCGCTCTCCCACGCCGACGTCTACACCGGCCTGCACGCCGCGATCGCGATCCTCGGCGCTCTGCACCACAAGGACCGGACTGGCGAGGGGCAGTACATCGACGTGGCCATGGCCGCGGTCATGCTCGCCATGAACGAACGCGTGAGCGCCGACGCGTCCGGTGTAGACGTTGGCGCGGAACGGGTCATCCTCGGCGCGGACGACGCACAGTTCTTCACCGGTCCGGACGGAACGACGTTCGTCAGCCCGATGAGCCTCGTCGGCAGCGCGGGGTTCCGGTTCTACCAGGTCGCCATGCGCCGCCCCTACCTGGCCGACGACCCGCGCTTCCGCACTCCGGAGGACCGCGAGCAGAACCTCGTCGCGCTCAGGCAGATCGTGCAGGACTGGATCCTGACCTTCGACGACCTGGAATCGCTCAGCGCACAGTTCGACGAGGCGAAGATCCCCACCGGCCAGATCCGCACCACCGCGGAGATCCTGGAGACCGACTGGGCCCGGCAGTGGACCGCCAAGCGGGAGACCACCGACCGCGCCGGCGGCACCATCACCGTCCCCGGCCGCCCGTGGCACTTCTCCGGCACGAAGAAGCCCGCTGCGGTGGAACCCGCGCGGATCCCGGCCTTCCAGGGCGAGCACAACACCGAGATTCTCCGCGAGATCGGCTACAGCGACACCGAGATCGCCGCGCTGTCCGCCGCCGGTGCCCTCGTCGCGCCGGGACATCCGATCGACTGAGCGATGGGGGTGAGCGTGCGCCCGCTGTCACGGCAGTCTTCTACCGCCTCACCTACCTCGGCTTCGCCACGCCGTTCTGGTCGCCGCCCCGGACCCGCTGCCGTCGGTGACCGCAGTGCTGCTGATCGCCGCGAAACAACAACGGTGAACAACGACACGAGGAGTGACACATCATCATGACTACCGCCGAGACACCGGCCGCCGGTGAACTGGCCGCCGAACTGCAGGGCCGCCTGGTCGGCGCCTGGACCCTGGAGTCGTGGGCCAGTTGGAAGGTCGGCAGCGACGACATCACCTACCCACTCGGTAAGGACGCGCAGGGCATCATCATGTACACCCCGGACGGGTACATGTCCGCGCAGATCATGCGGGCGGACCGGCCGCTGCTGGCCAAGGCCGACATGCAGGGCGCGACCGCAGCCGAGCAGTCCATCTCGGCCGAGGGCTACCTGGCCTACACCGGCACCTACGACGTCACCGCCGACGGCAGCAAGGTCAACCACCACGTATCCGTCAGTCTGCTGCCCAACTGGGTCCACGGCGTACAGGTCCGCGTGCTCAAGCTGGACGGCGATGAACTGGTCCTGAGCCCGGCCCACCCGATCTGGATCAACGGCGAGCGCCAGGACTCCCGCCTCGTCTGGCACCGCGCCAGATCCTGAACCCCAGCGCCATTGACGGGACCTGCAGCTCCTGTCGTCGAAGAACAACAACCTCAATCGTGACTATCACGCCGAAACAGCGGACGGTGTCCAGCTGTCGATCCTGAATGTGTTCTCCCGCGACGAGGACGGCATCCGCCATCGGTGGGCGAGCGAACGGATCTTCGTGCGCGGGGACTCAACGGCAATGGACCCGATCTGGCCGATCTGGGGCGCTCTCGACCTGACACCGGAGGGACGTGGAGAGGCCGCTGCCTAGCCCTCGCTGCAGTACTAGCGGAGCACAGGATTCCCGCCCGGTCACCGGCTCGTCACGGGGACTTCCGGTGTCACGGGGATAAGGAGGAATGTGCGACACCCGGCCGGGACCGATCCACGACATGGTCGTCCAAGCCTTCGCGGCCTGGCAGCGGCAGCTGTCCGAAGACGTGAGCCAGGCGCTGGCTGCGGGTGAGCTGGCCGCCGCCACCGATCCGGAGCAGGTCGCCTTTGCTCGGCATCTTCATGAGTCTCAACCAGGTCGTGCGTCTCTTCGGGGTCACAACCGCCGCGGTGCGGGCCCAGCGGGCGGTCGCCCGCGTGCTGGGCGGTAGGCCGGTTCGATTTATTCTGCGAGGAGTGCTCGTGTCCTATATGGACGTGTTCGACTACGTGATCGTGGGCGCCGGCAGCGCTGGTTGCGTGCTGGCCGGGAGACTGAGCCAGGACCCGGGCCGGCGGGTGCTGCTTCTCGAGGCCGGGGGTGAGGACACCGCACCGGCGGTGCGGATCCCCGCAGCCTTCCCGACGCTGCTGGGCACCGAGTGTGACTGGGGCTATAGCACCGTCAGACAGACCCACACCGGCACCTCGGTCCAGATGCCGCGCGGCCGGATGCTCGGCGGGTCCTCCTCGCTCAACGCAATGGCCTACATCCGGGGCAACCGCGCCGACTACGACGGCTGGCGTGACCATCACGGCGCGGCCGGTTGGGGGTTCGACGACGTGCTGCCCTACTTCGTCCGCGCGGAGGGCAACAACCGCCTGGCCGGGCCGCTGCACGGCACAGATGGGCCGTTGCGGGTCGAGGACAAGGTGTTCGATCATGAGGTCTGCCTGGCCTGGGTGGAATCCGCGGCCGAGTGGGGGCTGCGCCGCACCGACGACTTCAACGGCGACTCCCAGATGGGGACCGGCCCATTCCAACTGACCTGCCACGACGGGCAGCGCTGGTCGGCGGCGGATGCCTACCTGCGACCGGCCTTGGGAAGGCCCAACCTCGAGGTCCGCACCGGCGCGCAGGTGACCAGAGTGGTCGCCGAGAACGGCCGGGCCGTCGGTGTCGTCCATCGCGATGGTGACCGCGAGGTCGCCGTCCGTGCCGAAGCGGAGGTCCTGCTGTGCGGCGGCAGCATCAACTCCCCGCAGCTGCTGTTGCTCTCAGGTATCGGTCCCGCCGACCACCTCCGCGAGTTCGGCATCGACGTCGTCGTGGACCTGCCTGGGGTCGGATCCAACCTGCACGACCACCCCACCGTGCCGGTGATCCAGGTGATCACGGGACCTGACCTCACCGACCTCGCCGCCACCCCGGAGGCACAGACACTCTGGGCCCAGCGCCGGCGCGGCCCCCTGGCCACCAGCCCCTCCGAGATGTGCGCCTTTTTCTCCACCCGCGGCAGCCTGACCGTGCCCGACATGCAGGTGCACGCCGGCGCCATGCCGTTCGCAGACACCCTCGCTCCGCCCGGCCGCCCTTGCTTCACGACCGCCGTCTCGCTGCTCGCGCCACGCAGCCGCGGCACCCTGAAACTGCGATCGGCCGACCCTCTGGGCCATCCGGAGATCGACCTCGCGTTGTACGACGACCAGCGCGACCTCGACGATCTCGTCCACGGACTGCAGAACACGATCGCCATGACGGAGACCGATCCCGTGGCGCAGTACCTGGTCGAACCGCTGCTTCCGATCCCGACCGACCTCGACGGGGGCGCCATGGCCGCCTACGCCCGCCGCTGGACGCAGACCATGTACCACCCGGTCGGCACCTGCGCGATGGGAACAGGCGACGACGCCGTCGTGGACCCCCACCTGCGGGTCCGCGGTGTGGGCGGACTACGCGTCGTGGATGCCTCCGTGATGCCACAAATCGTGCGGGGAAACACCAACGCGGGCACGATCATGATCGCCGAAAAAGCCGCCGATCTCATCCGCAGATGATGGAGATCCAGGAGTTCCGCGCATTCTTGGTAGTGGCGGACGAGGGTGGGATCTCGAGGACTACGGCCAGTGGCTTGCTGCGTCCACAGTGCCGAAGCAGCTGTTCGTCAACGCCGCGGCGCGAACCTGATCCGCAGACAGCGCGAGTTCTGCCCACCCGAGACGCGCTGTTCTCCCTTCGACAGCAACTGGCAGTCCTACGAAAGGTGTTCAGATGACTCACGATGACGAGCTGTTCCTGGTCACCGGCGCGACCGGCAGGACCGGCGGCGGTGCGATCAAACTGCTGTTCGAGCGCGGTCACCGCGCCCGGGCGATGGTGCATCGGGAGGACGAACGCTCTCGCGCGCTGGCCGAGGCCGGCGCCGAGATCGTCGTGGCGGACCTGCACGACCTCAACGGCGTGACCATCGCCCTGCAAGGCGTCACCGGCGCCTACTTCTGCCACCCGATCCTTCCGGGCCTGGTGGAGTCGACCGTCATCTTCGCCCAGGCGGCGACCGAGGCCGGCGCTCGGTCCGTTGTCAACATGTCCCAGATCTCCGCCCGCCGCGAGGCGGGCAGCAACGCCGCCCGGCAACACTGGCTGTGCGAGCGCCTGCTCGACCGGACCAATCTGATCACCACACACATCCGGCCGACCTTCTTCGCGGAATGGCTGACGGTGCAGTGGGAGAAGCGGGATGGTGAGGGTTACCTCCGGCTCCCGTTCGGCGAGGGCCGGCACGCCCCGATCGCCGCAGCCGACCAGTCCCGCGTGATCGCCGCGCTGCTACTCGACCCCGAGCCGCACGACCGCGCGGTCTACACCCTGCACGGTCCGGTCGAGCAGAACCACCACGACATCGCCAAGGCCATGTCCGGCGTGCTCGACATCCCGGTGCATTACGAGCCGATCAGCGTCGGGGAGTTCGCCAGGGCGATGCTCGAGCGCGGGTACGACGAGCACCTCGTCCAGCACCTCAGCAACGTCGCCGTCGACTACCAGAACGGCGTGTTCGCCGGCACCAACGACAACATCGAGAAGCTGGGTGGGCAGCCGCCCCTGTCGGTCGAGCAATACGTGCGCGAGAACCTCTCCGCTTTCGAGACCAGCGGCCCCCGCTTCGTACCTGCCCCCTAAATGGCCCTGCGGCTGCTCGACCCGGGTCTAGTCGCCGAGCTCGACCTCTCCGGCTATCTCGATGAGCAGTACCGCACGGCGCTCGCCGAGGTGCCCGAGCTGACGGGTCCGGCCGCGGATGATCCGCACGAGCGACCGGGAGATCCGTCATCTGAGATGAGCGCGCGCCCTCCTCGAACTGCGCGGCCCACCTCACCAGTCAGTCAGGGGCAGCACGATCTCATCGATGCCGTCCAGGCGGCGTTGGCGGCTTGCGCACGATCACCGGGTCGACGCTGCCGCGCGGTCGCGCAGGACCTCGATCTGCACCGGCCGAAGTCGGTGAGCACCGTCTTCGTCCGGGTGGCGTTGCGCGAGTTCCCTCCTCGCCGCGCTGGTCTCGGCCGGCATCGGGAGCGCGGGGATGGTCATCGGTCCCGTTGCAGACCGTGGCGGGGCAAGGTACACATGGTGACGGCGCCGGGTGATCAAGGGGGAAGGCGCCGCGCGGTGCCTGGCTGCGGTCGGCCTGGCGGAGACGAGCGGTCGGCGGCCCGAATTGGGTGCTGTTCGGTGTGGAGATGGACCAAAGGCGGTTCTTCAGCATGAGCGATGTGCACCGACTCGACATCACGTCGGCGAGTCCTGGCCGGGGCACGGTGTTCGCGGCTTGGGAGCGGTTCGTGCAGGGCGAGGATCATGTCCGTGGTGTCCGGCCCGAGGTGGTGATCTCCTGGCATCGCTGCCGCGAGCAGTATCGGGTCGATCCACACCTGACCGAAGCTCCGCTGGCGGCGGCACACAGCGACCACACGCTCGAACAAGACGTGGTTCTGACCGAGTTGGGCGGGCTTGCGGGGGCCATGGCGCGGGAGGTGGAAGGCCTGAACGGCATCGTGACCGTCGCCGACGCCACCGGCCGAATCCTGGCGACCTGGGGTGACAACGACACGGTGGCCAGAGCCGCCGACGCCAATCTCGCCACCTGGTCATGCTGGTCGGAGGCCGGAGCCGGCACGAACGGCATGGGTACCGCGCTGGAGACGCACGGCCCGGTCCTGATCAGGGGCGCGGAGCACTGGTGCCAGGCGTTCCACAGTTGGACGTGCGCGGGTATAGCCGTGCGTGACGTGGTGACCCGCGAGCCGATCGCGGTGCTCAACATCTCCTGCTGGCGCACCCCGCTGCCCGATGCCACCGGCAGGTGGCTCTCCCGTGCGGTCACGCAGACGAGGAGCACGCTGAAAGGGCGCGCCCGGGACAGCGCCGCCGAATTGATCGCCGCATTCGCCCAGGTCAAAGGTCGCGCCACCGCCGCCGTTGCCGCGGTGGACACCGTGGGGAATGTGGTGATCGCTGATGAGCGAGCCAGCGTACTCATGGGCGTGCCCGCCGAGGTGCCCGCGGTCGAGCCCACCATCAGATGGCGCACCTCCCTGCCGGACCTGATCCGGGTTGCCGAGTATGCGAGTGGACGTGCCGCCCAGAACCCCGACTGGGTCGGCTCGACACAGATCTTCACTCATCTCGCCGACGAGCCGGTCCCGGTCACCGTTCGGCCCGTGTTCTTCTCCGGGCAATTGGCAGGGCACCTGATGTTGCTCGGCGTCTCCGCCGATGCGCAGCCGCTCCCCACACTTGCGCCCACTGGTCCATCCACGATGCCGATGCGCCGGGTCGTCGCGCTGCAGGAGGACCGGATGGTGCTGCTGCGCCTGCCCGAAGTCTGCTTCGCCGAGTCGGACGGCAACGACGTGTGGCTGTTCACTGAGCAGGGGCGACTGCGCGCCGCCTCCTCGGGCCTGGACAAGCTCACCAACGAGCTGGCCGACGCCGGCTTCCTGCGGGTGCACCGCCGCTACGTGGTCAACCTCAGTCGTGTCCGGGAAATCGAGCGCGGGTTCAAAGGCGAGCTGTTTCTGGTCATGGACGGCCGGGCCAACGACGTGGTGCCGGTCTCCCGGAGGAACACGCCAGCCGTCCGTGACGCGCTGGGGCTCTGACCCCATCATCCCGAGCGCGAGTCATGGGGTCACCAGAACTTGATTCCGGCGGCCTTGAGCCGGCGCCGATGCTGCCGCACGGCGGTCTCGATCGCGTCGGGTGTGATGAGGTCCCCCCACACCTTCGCGGCCGTCTGCCCCTGCTCGAGCAGCATGTCCGCCTCGTCCCGGCCGATATCGGCGCGCTGGACGATGCGCGATCCGAACCCGATGTGCCAGCGCTCGTCACGGAGGACCAGCTCGCTCCCCCTGTGCACACCCGGCAGCTTGACGGACAGGCCCTCGAGCGTCTCGAGCATCGCGTGCTGTCCTGCCAGGAGGACCACGCCCTCGATCACCATGTGATACAGCCCGACCGCGGCGGACAGGCACTCGTGGTCCGTGGCGAGCCGTTGGGCGGTGGCCGGCAGGCGCTCCTCGAACAGATCGACGAGGTCGATACTGACAAGGCTTCGCAGAGTGTCCCGCCGTGCCGCGGGTGTGGCCCCCGGGACGCCGGCGACCTCGGCCGCGACGAGGTCGAAGAAGCGGGCGTGGCGCGCCTCGTCACGGATCTGGGCGCGGAAGGCCGCCTCCATCGAGCTGTCGGACGCTGCCGCCTGGTAGGAACCGAGCTCCCCGGACACCGCTGTCTCGGCGATGACGAAGCCTGCGATCAGTCCGAGCACCTTGGACTTCTCGGTGTCCGTGAGCTGTGGCCACGCCTCGCGGTCGGCCGAGTAGTCGATGTCCGTCTCGTCCCACTGCAGCGACTCGGCGAGCGTCACGAAGTGGTCGTATCCGGCGATCACGACTCAGGGTCCTCCGTCCTCCGGGAACTCTCCCGGCTCCAGCTCGCGGAAATCCGCTTTCGTGGCACCACAGATGGGGCACATCCAGTCGTCAGGGATGTCCTCGAAGGGCGTCCCGGGGTCGATGCCGCTGTCCGGGTCACCTTCCTCGGGATCGTAGATGAATCCACAGGGGGTGCAGACCCATCGCGTAGTCGCCGCCTTGGCCCGTGTCTGTCCACTGACGCTCATACCGGGCGCTCCCACCGATGAATTGCCGGCTCATCGGCGCTGTACATCAACGATTCCGCGCCGGTCGCGAAGATCAGCATCGACGTCATCGGCGCAACCTCCTCTTGCTCAGCCGCGGTGCGGACGGGCGAACAGCAGCTCGTCCACCGGGCGGGATCCCGCGTTGGCCTTCTCCACCGCCTCGGTCACGAGCCCGTGGTCGGGGGAGAGGTGGCAGACCGGGTCGGTCCGGGCGGCGTCGCCGGTCAGCTGGAAGGCCTGGCACCGGCACCCGCCGAAGTCGAGATCGCGGCGCTCGCAGGTGCGGCACGGGTCCTGCATCCAGCCGGTGCCGCGGAACGCGGTGAACATCGGTGACTCGTCCCAGATCGTCGCCAGGGAGTCCTCGCGGACGCTGGCCCGGGGCAGCGGGAGCGTCTGTGCGGCCGGGCAGGGCAGCGCGTCGCCGTTCGGCGCCACGGTGAGCTGGCGCGACGCCCAGCCGCCCATGCACGGCTTCGGGTACTCGCTGTAGTAGTCCGGCAGGACGTGCACGATCTCCATCCGGCCGCCCAGGCGGGCCCGGGCGTCGCGCACGACCTCCTCGGCGCGGGCGAGCTGGTCACGGCTGGGAAGCAGCGCGGCCCGGTTCCGCAACGCCCATCCGTAGTACTGGGTGTTGGCCAGCTCGACGCGGTCGGCATCCAGCTCCTCGACCAGCGTCACGATCTCGGCGATCCGGTCGATGTTCTGCCGGTGCAGCACGACGTTGACGGTCAGCGGCCAGCCGAGGTCCTTCACCACGGCGGCGGCCTTGAGCTTGCGCTCGAACGACGGGATGCCCGCGATCCGGTCCGACGTCGCCGGCTCGTCGGCCTGCACGCTGACCTGCACGTGGTCGAGCCCTGCCGCCTTGAGCGCCTCGGCCCGCGGCCGGGAGAACCCGATCGCGCTGGTCACCAGGTTCGTGTACATGCCCAGCTCGGCGGCCGTGCGCACCAGGTCCACCAGGTCGCGGCGTAGCAGCGGCTCGCCGCCGGATAGGTGGCACTGCAGCACGCCCATCTCTGCCGCCTCGGTGAACACGCGCTGCCAGTCCGATGTGGACAGCTCGTCGTCGTAGGCTGCGAGCTCGAGTGGGTTGGAGCAGTAGGCACAGGCCAGCGGACAGCGGTAGGTGAGCTCGGCCAGGAGCCCGAAGGGCCTATCCATCACATCGCCTCCTCGACGGTGACGTGGCGGCGAGCGGCCATGCGGGCCAGGAAGTCCCGCACCTCGTCGTCCACCGGGCGCTGGTAGCGGGCACTCAGCTCGTCAACGATCTCGGCGACGGTCCCGGACCCGTCGCACAGGCCGACGACGTCCGCGCCGGTTCTGTTGAGGACGATCACCGACTCCGGTCCGAGCAGGACGTGCTTGCCGCGTGAGCTGTCGAAGCGCAGCCGCAGGTGCGGCCCGAGCCGGGGTCGGGCCGTGTCCGGTAGCGCGGGTGGGGCGGACGGGGATAGCGCGGAGTCACTCGGCATAGGCCTGGTCGATCGCGTCCATCATGGACCAGAGCACGTCGCACTTGAACGACAGCGCTTCCACGGCGCGGTCCTGCTCGTCGGGGGTCAGGCAGTGTGCGGTGACGACCTCCAGAGCGTGCTCGGAGTCGCGCGGCGCCTGCTCGAGCCGGGCCCGGAAGTAGGCCAGCCCGTCCGGGTCGATCCAGGTGTAGCAGCGCTCGAACGCGGCCAGGCGCTCGGCCATCAGGTCCGGCGCGAACAGCTCGGTCAGCGACGACGCGACCGCGTCCACCCACGGCTTCGTGCGGGCGAACGTCACGTAGGCGTCGACGGCGAACCGCACGCCGGGCACGAGGTGGCGGTGGTCGAGGATCTCCTGGCGCGTCAGCCCGCATGCCTCGCCCAGGCGCAGCCACGCCTCGATGCCGCCCTCCCCGGCGACGACCCCGTCGTGGTCGACGATCCGGCGGATCCAGCGCCGGCGAACGTCCACGTCGGGGCAGTTGGACAGGATCGCCCCATCCTTGCGGGGGATGTTCTCCTGGTAGTAGAAGCGGTTCGCCACCCAGCCGCGGATCTGGGCGGGGGAGAGCGTTCCCTCGTTCATCCGCACATGGAAGGGGTGGGCGCTGTGGTAGCTCTTCGAATGCGCGCGCAGGCGCTCCAGGAACGCCGCGGTCGACGGGTCCGTCGTCCCGTTCCGTCCGCTCGCCGCCGCCCCGTTGCTGGTCGGTGTTGCCATCGTCGTCATAGCGCCTAGACCTCCACCTCGAGCCCGTCGTGCGCCACGTCCATGCCGCCCTCGGTGACCAGGCGGCGCTCCGGGGCGTCCTCCAACAGGATCGGGTTCGTGTTGTTGATGTGGATGTAGATCTTGCGTTCGATCGGCAGCGGGGACAGCAGCTCGAGGCTCCCCCCGGGCCCGCCGATCGCGAGGTGCCCCATGTCGCGGGCGGTCTTCTCAGCCAGTCCGAGCCGGATCAGCTCGTCGTCGTGCCAGGTGGTGCCGTCGACGAACAGGCAGTCGATCCCGTCGAGCTCGTCGCGCACAGCCGGCGTCAGCTCCTGCACACCCGGCAGGTACACCGCCGTACGTCCGGTGCTCTCGTCGGTCAGGCGGTAGCCCACCACCCGTCCGTCGTCGGTCCCGATGCCGAACCGGTCGTGCTTTGCCGTGGGGACGTCGAACGCCCGGTAGGAGATCCCTCCGAGCGACACCTCCCGCCCCGGGAGGACCGGTCGCCAGTCGACGGGGCAGAAGCGCTCCAGCGTGTTCAGGAACCCGGTGCCCTCGCGCAGCGTCGCGTGCGTCGCGGCCGTCGCGTGCAGCTGGATGCCGCGCCCTTCGCGCAGCAGCAGCAGGCCCAGGGTGTGGTCGATCTCGGCGTCGGTGAGCAGCACCGCCTCCAGCGGAGTGACCCGCCCGTCGCCGGGGTGCATGCCGGGGAACGCCTCGAACTGGGTCCGGATGTCGGGGGAGGCGTTGAACAGGAACCAGCGCCGCCCGTCAGGGCTCGCCGCGATCGACGACTGGGTGCGCGCCCGGGCGGGCCGGGACCCGTCACGGACCGCGCCGCACGTCGGGCAGCTGCAGTTCCACTGGGGGTACCCGCCCCCGGCCGCCGATCCCAGCACTCGCAGCCACATCCCCGCGTCCTCCGTCCCGCGCCGTGGCGCGTGTCGTGCGTCCGAACGGAAGGAGGGGCGCCGGACCCGTCCGGTGCCCCTCCTCGTCGTCGTGCCCGTGCGTCGGCTCAGGCCTCCGAGCGGGCGATGTACATGGTCACCTCCGGGGCACACCCGATTTCCTCGAACTCGGGGGCCTCCCACTCGAGCTGGGTGATGGTGGACTCCACGCCGTCACCTCCTTTCTCCGTTGCTTCGCCGCGTGTGCGGTGCTGCTGGGGCCCTGCGTCCTAGTCCTCGGGCAGGGCGAAGACGAACAGCGCGTCGCCTGCGTTGGCGCCGAGGAACCCGGGGAAGAAGCCCTCGACCCAGCCACCCCATCCGGTGGGCACCGCGATGTACTGGCGGCCGTCGACGCTGTACGGGGTGGGGCTGCTGTGGTGCCCGCTTCCGCACTGGAACGACCACAGCTTCTCGCCGGTCTCGGCGTCCAGAGCGACGAAATCACCCGTCGGTGTGCCCTGGAACACCAGCCCGCCCGCAGTGGCCAGCGTCGAGGCGCACATCGGGTACTCGTTGCGCCAGCGCCACTTCTCCTCGCCGGTCAGCGGGTCGATGGCGGCCACGTACCCGTAGAAGTCCTCGAGGTCCACGGCCACGCCCGCGCCCCAGTACGGGATGCTCTCCTTGAACTCGCGGCGCCGCCGGGTGGCCGTCGCCCCGACTTCCTGGACCGGCACGTAGATCAGCCCGGTCTGGGGGCTGTAGGACATGTGCGTCCATTCCTTGCCCCCGGCGGGCCCCGGCCAGAAGTGCACCGGCTCGCCCTCCTTGTCCGGATACACCTTGGGGGTGACCTTCCCGTTGGGGCTGATCTCCCCCCAGGTGATCCGGTCCACGAAGGGGAACACCCGGACCAACTCGCCGGTGGTCCGGTCGAGGACGAAGAAGTACCCGTTCTTGTCCGCGTGCGCGAGCAGCTTGCGCCCGTCGGGGGCGTCGAACAGGAGGTTCTCCATCGTGGAGTCGTAGTCCCACAGGTCGTGCGGGGTGAACTGGTAGTGCCAGCGGATCTGACCGGTGTTCACGTCCACCGCGACGACGCTGTCGGTGTAGAGGTTGTCGCCCTCGCGGACACCGCCGTCGAAGTCGGGTGCCGGATTGCCCGTCCCCTGGAAGAGGAGTTCCTGCTCCGGGTCGTAGGTGGGGGTGACCCAGCAGTTCCCACCGCCGCGCTGCCACGCCTCGCCGTCGGCCGGCCAGGTCTCGGACCCGGGCTCGCCGGGCTTGGGGATCATGTAGCAGCGCCAGCGGCGCTCCCCGGTCTGGGCGTCGAACGCGTCCAGGTGCCCGCGGACCCCGAACTCCCCGCCGGAGCTCCCGATGATGACCATGTCCTTCACCAGCAGCGGCGCGACGGTACCGCTCTCCCCGGCGCGCACATCGCCGTTGACGACGTCGAAGACGATCTCGCCGTTCGTCGCGTCGAGCGCGATGAGGTGGGCGTTGAGGGTGCAGAGGTACACCTTCCCGTGCCCCACGGCCACGCCGCGGTTCACGTTCCCGCAGCACAGCGAGACGTCGTACGGGGAGGGGTACTTGAACCGCCAGAGCTCTTCGCCGGTCGTCGCGTCGATGGCCCAGACCTTGCCCTCCGGGCCGGAGACGTACATGATCCCGTCCACGACGAGCGGGGACGCCTCGAACGAGTAGGTCGACGCGCCGGAGTGCATGCCGGTCGCGCCGGCCTGGAACACCCACGCGGGCGTCAGGCGCTTGACGTTCTCCTTGTTGATCTGGTCCAAGGTGCTGTAGCGCTGGCCGTCATAGGTGCCGTAGTAGGTGAGCCAGTTCTGTGGCTCCGAGCTCGCGTCGAGAATGCGCTCGTACTTGACGTTCTCGGTTACCTGCGGCGCAGTTCCCTTGACGGCGCTCAGTGAGGTGAGGCGTACGGCTTGACCTGCGTCGACGTAGTCGGTCATCACTGCTCCTTTCTGCTACGGGCGCGGCTGGGCGGGGCGGTCGAGCTTGGCCTCGGGCGGAACTTCCCCGCCGATGACGATCGCCCCGGTCAGGCCGCGGCCCTCGTCGTTACCGGTCGTGGAGCCGTACCAGTAGGTGCCCGGGCCCGGCAGGTTGAGGGTGGCCGTCCCCTTGGAATGGTTGACCAACCAGATGATCAGGTGGTCCCCGATGGTGGGCAGCACCGCGCAGTGGGTGTTCTTGTCGTCATTGATGAGGGTGAGCTCGAGCTCGCCGCCATGGGGCAGGATGATGATCGCCGGGTCCCAGACCAGCTCGTCCTCCGGGATCCGGATGGTGGCGCGCATTCGGCCGTCGGAATCCTCCTCGGCGTGTCCGATGTTCCCCGTCCCCAGTTGCCGGCCCAGGGCGAGCCTGTTCTGCACGGCCAGGCCGGCCTCGTCCAACTGGTCTGATCGGTCATTCGAAGTAGTCGTCATTGAGCACCCTTCTCCGTCGGCTCGGAAACTCCGATACGAGTGATCTCGCAGAACGCGTTGACGGCCTATCTGGTACTGCTTTGCAAGTCGGCTGAACAGTTCACTGATCGCTCAAGCCTGCCCGATCCGTTGCGCCACGTGCGGGACCTCGTCATCGACCTCGGGGGAGAGGATCGAGAGGGGCTCGGCTCGGCTGTTCGGGGGGCGATCGATCTACGACGGCTACCGTCACTGTCCGCGTCGTCCACAACTGATTTGGTGGCGGCGTCCGAGATATGCTCCCACTGCAACTCCGTTGGCTCAGTGTGATATCGCGTAGGTGGCGCTATTCCAGATCCGGTGCGCCCGCTGGCCTGTGCGGGGCCGACTCACAATTGAAACGTGCTCGGGGTACGCTCTTTGCGTAAATGCGAGACGAGAAGGACCGTACAGCCTCGAGGATTAACTCGGCAAGGGTGGCCGCCGATTTGTGTGGCCCTTCTCCGTTCGTTGGCGAAGAGCTACCGTTCGTAGGAGCTTCTGCTCCGTTGGCGGTCGATCGGTTGCGGCCGCTGCTCCACACCTGACTGCGGTACCGGCCGGATAGGTCGTGGAAGAGCAGCCCGCCGTCCTGTACGCGTGCGACGTGCTTCACGGCCGCCGGCTCGGTGACGAGCGAGGATGCCCCAGAGATCCACCGGGTCGACGACGATCGGGACCGACCCTGCCTCAGGCCACCCGCGTCAGCCGCAGGATGGGAATCGTGCGTGTCGTCTTCTGCTGGTACTCGTCGAAATTGGGGCGATCGGCGGCCACACGCGCAAAGATCTCGTCGCGCTCCGGCCCGACCACCTCCTCGGCGTGCACCAGGAAGGTCTCGGTACCCGTCTCGACGGTGAACGTCGGGTTGGCCTTCACGTTGTGGTACCAGTCCGGGTTGGTCGGCGACCCGGCCTTCGAAGCGATGATCAGCATGGTCCCGCCGTCCTCAGGGAAGGAGGCCAGAGGCGTCACCCGCTCGGTGCCCGACTTCGCGCCGATGTGATGGATCAAGATCGTCGGGTGGCCGTCGGACTCAGCCACCCGGCCCTCGTTGGCTCGGAACTCGTTGATGATGCGCGTGTTGAATTCGTCCCAATCTGTCACGTTTCTCCTCGCAGCTTGCATCAGAAGACCGGCACCCAGTCCGCCGTGTCAGCAACCAGAAGAGGCCGGCCCACATTCCGCCCGGGACGTGCAGCAACCAGATGTACCCGGCTATCAGGACGTGTAGCGCCGACCTCTTCCGCTGGATCAGCGCCAGCCCAGCTCGGGGGCGAGGTGGGTGAGCACGCTCTCGATGACGTGGGCGTTGTATTCGACGCCCAGCTGGTTGGGCACGGTCAGCAGCAGCGTGTCCGCAGCGGCGATCGCCTCGTCCTCGGCGAGCTCGGCGACCAGCTTGTCCGGCTCACCCGCGTACGTCCGGCCGAACCGGGCGTTGCCGCCGTCCAGCCAGCCCACCTGGTCGGTGCTGTCGCGCTGCTGCCAGAAGAGCTGCCGATCGAGGTCGTTGACGATCGGGAAGATGCTTCGGCTGACCGAGACACGCGGCTCGCGGTTGTGCCCAGCGGCCTCCCAGGCGTTGCGGAACCGCTGGATCTGTTCGGCCTGGAGCTGGTGGAAGGGCACGCCGGTGTCCTCGGAGAGCAGCGTCGAGCTCATCAGGTTCAGCCCTTGCTCGGCCGTCCACTCCGCGGTCGCCCGGGTTCCTGCGCCCCACCAGATCCGGTCCCGCAGACCAGGTGAGTGCGGCTCGACCCGCAGCAGGCCCGGCGGGTTGGGAAACATCGGGCGCGGGTTGGGCTGGGCGAAGCCCTCACCCTTGAGCACCTCGAGGAACACTTTGGTGTGCTCGCGCGCCATGTCGGCATCGCTCGTGCCCTCCGGCGGCACGTGCCCGAAGTAGCGGAAGCCGTCGATCACCTGCTCCGGTGATCCGCGGCTGATACCCAGTTGCAGCCGGCCACCGGAGATGAGGTCGGCGGCACCGGCGTCTTCTGCCATGTAGAGCGGGTTCTCGTACCGCATGTCGATCACGGCCGTGCCCAGCTCGATGCGGCTGGTCCGCGCCCCGGCCGCGGCCAGCAGCGGGAACGGGGAGGCGAGCTGCTGGGCGAAGTGGTGTACCCGGTAGTACGCGCCGTCGGCGCCCGCCTCCTCCGCGGCAACCGCGAGCTCGATCGACTGCAGCAGGGCGTCCGCAGCTGACCGCACCATCGAGTGCGGCGCCGCCGACCAGTGCCCGAAGGAGAGGAACCCTATCTTCTTCACCCTGCAACCAACTCGGCGGCGGCGAGCGGCATTCCGCGCCCCGGCAGCGGGAGTTGGGCCGCGCCCGCGTTGCGGTTGCATCGAGGGCTGCCCACGAGCGTCCGCGCGGTCGGGCTGCGCCAGGCAGACGGGATGGCACTGCAGACGATCCACGCTGTCCGGTGGTGGTCACAGCGCTGAGGCCGGCACTGTGTCAGGGAATCGGCGACACCTCGCGGGTCATGTAGACGCTGTTGGGGTCGTCTGTGTAGTCGCCGAACGGGCCGCAAGGCACGAAGCCGTGGCGGGCGTAGAGTGCACGGGCCGGCGCAAAGAACGGTTGAGATCCCGTCTCCAGGCTCAGCCGGGACATGCCTCGTCGCCGCGCCTCGTCGGCGATGTGCTGCAGTAGTTTCGAGGCGATACCGCGCCCCCGGTGGGGCCCAGACGTACGCATCGACTTGATCTCGCCGTGAGTCGGATCGAGCTCTTTCAGCGCCCCGACAGCCACCAGCTCAGTCCCATCCTGAACACACCACAGGGTGACGGAGGCATGACGCAAGCCTTCGAGGTCCAGGGCGTGGACGCTCTCCGGCGGCGACGTCGCACGCATGTCGTTCATGTGCTCGGCAAGGAGATCGGCGATCTCGGGCCCGGAGAGGTCGGCGACGGCGATGCGCACGGGCGGATCATGGCATCTCGGCTCCGTGACCCGCAGAGGTGGCTTGTCGGGGCTGACCGTCGAGGCTCATGACGCCGATCAATGTGCTTTCTCGAAGTCCGAGGAGAAGCTTTGGGCCGGCTCTGCGAACTTTTCTCGATCTGATCCTCGGGCAGTGCTTCGGCGAGACTCGGGCCGAAGATGTCCTCACGACCTCGCATTTCTCATCGATCGTGAGCTTGATCCCGGTTTGGGATATATCCGAAGTTGTGCGTGTTTGGGTAATGCGCAACTAGGCCCGATAGTTTCCTTCGCTGTCATCGGTCGATCGGGACACGGTTGGGTATCATGATTATTGAATGGATTTCCGCATCCGATGCATGGCCGATCCTCGCCACTTCGAAGCTGACGGGACACCGCTCGATGACTCTCACCCACGATGGCGCCGCTCCACTGACGGCTGCGGTCGACCTTGCCGCCTACTTCCGCCGAATCGGTCTGTCCGGCGTCGAGGAGTCGGCGGCGCCCGATCGCGCCACCCTTGAGCGGATCGTCGTCGCGCACGCCCGGTCGATCGCCTACGAGAACCTCGACAAGTTCACCGGGCGCGACGTGCACCTCGACGTGGCCGCCCTCTGTGCCAAGTTGGTCCACGGCGGGCGTGGAGGCGGGTGCTACGAGAACAACATGCTGCTCCGCCACGCCCTCGACGCGCTCGGCTACCACACCACGGGCCTGTCGGGCCGCGTCCTGTGGAAGCTGCCCGAGGACGCGGTCATGCCCCGTCTCGGCCACATGCTCGTGCGCGTCGACCTGCCGGAAGGCCCGCACCTCGTCGATGTCGGGTTCGGCGCTCTGACGATCACCGGCGTGCTCGCGCTCGAGCCGCACGTGGAGCAGGCCACGCCACATGGTCCGTTCCGCCTGTTGCCCGACGGCCCCGACTACGTGATGGAAGGCCGCACGGGCGAGCAATGGCGGCGGATGTTCCGGTTCGACCTGAGCGAGCAGCTCTACCCGGACTACCAGATGGCTTCGTGGTACAGCTCGCACCATCCCGAATCGATGTTCGTCAACGAGCTGGTGATCGGCCTTGCTGGTACCGGCTGCCAATACACCATGTCAGGCGGCGTTTCCCGGGGTGCCGAGCTCGCTGTCCACCACGTCGACGGGCCGTCCGAGCGCCGCCGCCTGGATTCGCCTGCCGCTGTTCGGGCCGCATTGGAGAAATACTTCCTGATCGACCTCTCCGGACTGCCCGACCTCGATGTCGCTCTCACGCGCCTGTTCTGAGCCGAGCGCACACGGCAGCGCAGTGCCATGCCGTGGGTGCCGGTGAATCGTCGGGCTACCACGCGGACGCGGTTGCGACGGCCAAGGCCCGTGCGAGTGCGTGGCTCTACCGGAGTCAGGACGTCGCCTAGTGTGAGGTCGCCTTCTCCGCCCCGGCGCCGGTGAGCGACCGGACCTCCATCTCGGCGAACTTGGCCTCGTCGACCGGTTGGCGCCCGCCGACATAGGTGCCGATGACGCCCAGCAGGAACGACAGCGGGATCGACACCAGGCCCGGGTTGGCAAGGGGGAAGACGTGGAAATCCACGTCCTTGAGCATGGCTGTCGGGCTCCCGGACACCGCAGGCGAGAAGATGATCAGCAGCACGCAGCTGGCCAGGCCGCCGTAGATGCTCCAGAGGGCGCCGGTGGTGTTGAACCGCTTCCAGAACAGGGTGAACAGGATCGTCGGCAGGTTGGCCGACGCTGCGACGGCGAACGCCAGCGCGACCAGGAACGCGATGTTCTGGTTGCGGGCAAGGATGCCGGCGGCAATGGCGATCACGCCGATCACGACCGCCGTGACCCGGGCTACCCGCACTTCGGAGTCCGGCGGTGCCTTCCCGCGCTTGATCACGTTGGCGTAGACGTCATGGGCGAACGACGCCGACGCGGTGATCGTCAAACCGGCCACGACCGCCAGGATCGTGGCGAAGGCGACCGCGGAGATGAAGCCCAGCAGCACCTCGCCGCCGAGCACGTAGGCCAGGAGCGGCGCGGCGGAGTTCGTCCGGCCGGGCGCGTTGGCGATCGTCGTTGCGCCGCCGGGCACCAGCGCGGCGGCGCCGTAGCCCAGCACCAGCGTGAACAGGTAGAAGATCCCGATCAGCAAGATCGCCCATACGACCGAGCGCCGCGCTTCCTTGGCCGAGGGCACCGTGTAGAACCGCATGAGGATGTGCGGCAGGCCGGCGGTGCCCAGCACCAGCGCGAGCGCCAGCGAGATGAAGTCGATCTTCGCCGTCGCCGTCGCCCCGTACTGCAGACCGGGACCGAGCAGCTTCTCGCCCAGTGGCTTGGTCTGGCCGGCGGTCTCCAGTACGGGGTTCGCGCTCACCGCCTGGCCGAGCACAGCCGATAGGCTGAAACCGAACAAGGCGAGCACCCAGAGCGTGATCAGGGCGGTGCTGCCCAGCAGCAGGGCGGCCTTGATGATCTGCACCCACGTGGTGCCCCTCATCCCGCCCACCAGCACGTAGACGATCATCAGGATTCCGACGATCGCAATCACCGTGCCCTGACCGACGATGTTCGTGTTGGGAATCTTCAGGAGCAGCGCGATCAGCGCGCCGGCACCGGCCATCTGGGCGAACAGGTAGAAGAAGGACACGACCAGTGTGGACGTGGCGGCGGCCGCGCGGACCGGGCGTTGACGCATCCGGAAGCTCAGCACGTCGCCCATCGTGTACTTGCCGGTGTTCCGCAACAGTTCGGCGACCAGGAGCAGGGCGACCAGCCAGGCGACCAGAAAGCCGACCGAGTACAGGAAGCCGTCGTAGCCGGTGACGGCTATCGCGCCCGCGATGCCCAGGAAGGACGCTGCGGACAGGTAATCGCCCGAGATGGCGATGCCGTTCTGCGCGCCCGTGAACGAGCGGCCGGCTGCGTAGTAGTCGGATGCCGTTGTGGTGGCGCGGCTGACCTGGAACACGACGACCAGCGTGATGACGACGAACACGGCGAAGATGCTGATGTTCAGCAGGGGGTTGCCGACGCTCGCCGGCGAACTGCCCTGCGCGAGGTAATCCATCACGTGTCCCCTCCTTCGATCCTCTCGCGCAGCCGCTCGGCGCTGGGGTCGAGGCGCCGGTTCGCGTAGTGGACGTAGGCGGCGGTGATCGCGAATGTCGAGACGAACTGCAGAAGCCCGATCACCAGCCCGACGGTGATGTTGCCTGCCAGTTCGGTGGCCATGAACGCCGGCGCGTAGCTGGCCAGCAGGACGTACAGCAGGTACCAGAGCAGGAACGCCGCGCTCATGGGAAAGACGAACTGGCGGAGCCGACGCCGGAGATCCTGGAACTCGTCAGTCCGTTGAACCTGCTCGTACACAGTGGTTGTTTCCGGCCTTCCGGCCGATGGATCGATACGTGTCACGATGCCTCCTCGCGCACCCCGGGGTACCCGTATCGGTAGCGCGAAATCGCCCCTGTTATCCGCACGTTTACGGGACGTCAAGCGGAGTCCGCCGTACGCGAAGAGTCATTCGGCTCGACGGGTGTACGCATCTCGTCCGATGGGACGGCCGGGGCATGCCGAGCCAAGGCAGCCGGGCCGAAGGTCGTAGAGGTGGAACGACGCCACTGTGGAGTCGGTGGGAGCCGTGTCTTGCCTACCTCCGTTCTCGGGGCCCCAGGCCAGCGGCAGCGCCCGTGGGCCCCGGACGCGGGTGCCCGTGCGCCACTGCACGTCCTCGGGCGCCACGGCGAGGCGCAGGTCCGGGAACTCGCGGAGCAGGCCTCCGAGAACCTCCTGCAGCTCCATGCGGGCCAGCGCCGCACCAGGGCAGTGGTGGGCTCCGTATCCGAAACCGATGTGGCGGTTCGCCGCCCGGTCCAGCAGCAGCGTGTCGGCGTCGTCGAAAAGCTCGGGGTCGCGGTTGGCGGCGTTGAGTGACACCACGACGGTCTCCCCCGCGCTCACCGTCACACCCGAGAGCTCCACGTCCTCCGTCGCGATGCGCGGGAACCCGCCGGAGGCAAGGATCGGGGTGTATCGCAGCAGCTCTTCCACGCCCCGCACGACCACCTCGTGGTCGCCCCGTAGCGCCGCCCAGCGGCCGGGGCGGGTCAGCAGGGTGTAAGTCATGTTGCCGATCTGACTCATCGTCGTCTCGTGACCGGCGATGAGGACGGCGATGCCGAGGTCGACCAGCTCGCCGTCGGACAGCCGATCGCCCTCGCCCTGGGCGCGGACGAACGCGCCGAGCAGGTCGTCCGTCGGGGTGATCCGCCGTTGCGCCACCATGCCTGCCATGTAGGACTCGAGGTCGGCGTTGGCGGCGAGCCGCTCCTGCGGGGTGATCGCGGACATCGACATGATCGCGTCGGACGCCGACCGGAAGATCGGCCGGTCTGCAACGGGCACGCCGAGCAGCTCGCAGATGATCATGAGCGGAAGCGGCACCGACACGTGCTCGACGAGGTCGGCTCCGGTGCCGGCCGCGCGCATGCCGGCGAGTAGCTGCGCGGTCAGCTCGGCCGTGCGGGGGCGCAGCGCCTCCA
The DNA here is from genome assembly GCF_039534065.1 of Pseudonocardia yunnanensis. Classification (NCBI taxonomy): domain Bacteria; kingdom Bacillati; phylum Actinomycetota; class Actinomycetes; order Pseudonocardiales; family Pseudonocardiaceae; genus Pseudonocardia; species Pseudonocardia yunnanensis. Next base: position 38,264 of record NZ_BAAAUS010000025.1, read on the forward strand.
CCCGCCGAGTGGTGAACGCGCCGGCTAGGAGCTTGCGTGGCCGTGTGTGGTCGGGAGGGTCCATGTTCATGGTCGAGTTGACGTTCTCCTCGACCTCCGGCCTGACCCGCGGCATGTCCCGTCCGACCACGGCGGCACGGCTGAAGCGCGGGTCGCTGAGCACGGTGCGGACGTCGGCGTGTCGGACGGCGAGCCAGGCCTCCCCGCCGTAGGGCAGCATCACGCGGGAGACCGGCTCGTCGCGGAGCACTTCCTGGTAGGTCGGGTCGAGCTCGAGCCGATCGGACTCGTTGAAGGGATAGGGCCGGGCCATGTGATCCTCCGATGTGGTTGACGCTGATCAGGCCTCGGACGGGGCCTTCGCAAGCCGCCCGGGATCCGGGCCCAGTGCCGAGGAGAGCTGCTCAGCCTTGGCCGCCGCCGTCTTGATGACCGGTGTCGAAAGGGATATTCGGCAATTCGGATATACCGCGCCGCGGGCAGTATGTGCCGGATCATCGGGAGCTCGGGATCCGCGGTGCGGGCATGTCATCGCATCTGAGAAGTCGCTGGTTCGGGCCAGTCGACCACAGCTGGCCCTCAGCTGGGCAAGCGTTTCCTTCTCAGCCTGGCGGCATTTCCTGCGTCACCGCTGTGGGGCGGATTCGGATGGGAGGCGCTCCCGGCGCCAGTCGCTCGGCGTGCTCTCGTACTCCCGCCGGAACGCTCGTTCGAACGATCTGCGGTTGAGGAACCCGACCGCAGCCGCAACGCTCGATATCCCGAGCCGGGCGTACCTCGGATCGGACAGCATCGCCCGGGCCGCGAGCATCCGCTGCCCGCGCAGGTACGCACCGGGCGTCGTCCCGATTCGTTCGAACACCGAGTACGCACGCCGGACCGACACGTGATGCCGTCGCGCCAGCTCCACGACCCCCAGCTGCGGATCGGCAAGGTGGTCGCGTACGTGCGCCCGCATCATGTCCAGCAACACGCGCACGGAGCCGTCCCCGCCCGGCACGGAGGGTGCGACATTCCGCAGAGCCATCGCGAGCAGATCGATCGCGGCGCGGCCGGCGTCGAGCCTCTGCTCCGCGGTGAGGCTGTCGGCTACGTTGAGCAGTCGAGTCAGATAGTCGGACAGCATCTGCATGCCCGGCGCTGACGGGTCGATGCTGCGGGCACAGCTTTCGGTGATCTCTGCGGTGCGGAGCGGGAGCAGCTCGCGTGAAAAGCCCAGGAGCAGGCACCGGCTCTGCGTCGGGCACGTTATCTCCCACGGACTACGTGCCTCGCTCAGTACTCCTGCACCGAGCGCCAACTCGGCGAATCGGTCGCGCTGATGGACACTGGTCTCACCGGCCACATGAACGATGAAGATCATCATGTTGTCGCCCGACGTCCTCGCGGCCAACCGCTCGGTCCGGACGTTCCGATGCGGCCCCGCGGCGTAGACCCGCGAGAGCGTGACGGCCTCGCCCATCTCCTGCAGCGCCATCCGCACTCGGAAGTCAGGACGCGCCCGGAAATTTGCCGGTATGAAGCGTTCGCGGGCAATCTGTTCCAGCCTCTCGCCGGAAAATTCATGGATCTGCACGCTCTGAGCATCCGCGCCCGCCGAGGTATCGGGCCGCCGGCTGTGACGAAGCCTGCGGCCTCGCGGCACTGCGGGGCGAGCAGGCCGGCCTGCCATCCGAGCAGCCCAGCCCACCACGCCTCACGGAACTACGCGTCCACGCCTTATGAGCGACGGATATGTTGATATCGCCAGATCCGCGCGTTCTGCTTGATGGTGCGCCCTTCGGAGAAATCTGAGGTGTAGCCACGTTCGGACCGTGGTGCTGCTGTCGACGCAGCGGCGCGCGATGCGCACCTTGATCCCGCGCCCGCAGGTAGACGCGGGAGACCGGGAACCTAGCCCTTGTCGGTGAGGAGCTTCGCTGCGGCTGCAGCACTTGCAGACCGCCGGGTTGGTCTCGAGTAGGGGCTCGAACAGCGTGCTGTCGTGGGTGCCGGCAGGCGAGAGCAGGGTGTGCGGCGGCAGTCCGTCGGTGTCTCAGAGCGGGTGGTATGTGCTGCAACCCCACCGCACACCACAGCGGGAGCAATGGGGCTCACAGTGCGAACAACTACGTGGGCTCTGTACGAACCGTTAACGTGGCCTTGTGGACAAGGTGATCATGTCTCCGGCCGAGGCGGTGGCCGACGTTCCTGACGGTGCGTCGCTCGCGGTGGGTGGGTTCGGGATGTCCGGGGTGCCGGCCGCGTTGATCGCGGCGCTGCTCGAGCAGGGCGCCACGGACCTGGAGACGATCAGCAACAACCTCGGTCTGGACGGTTACGGGTTGGGCACGCTGCTGGCCGCGGGTCGGATCCGGCGCACGATCGGCTCGTATGTGGGCAACAACAAGGAGTTCGCCCGCCAGTATCTGGCCGGGGAGATCGAGTTGGAGCTCACCCCGCAGGGCACGCTCGCGGAGCGGCTGCGTGCAGGCGGTGCGGGTATCCCGGCGTTCTTCACCCCTGCCGGAGTCGGTACGCAGGTCGCCGAGGGCGGGCTACCGTGGCGTTACGCCGCCGACGGTGGCGTGGCCGTGCACTCGCCGCGCAAGGAGGTGCGGGAGTTCCGCGGGCGGTCCTACGTGCTCGAAGAGGCGATCTTCCCCGACTACGCCCTGGTGCACGCCTGGAAGGGCGATCGCCACGGCAACCTCGTCTACCGCCGTAGCTCGCGCAACTTCAACCCGGTGTGCGCCGCGGCCGGGCGGATCACGATCGCCCAGGTCGAGCACCTCGTCGAGCCGGGAGAGATCGACCCGGACGCCGTGCACACCCCGGGCATTCAGGTGCAGCGAGTGGTGCACGTGCCCGACGCCGACAAGCCCATCGAGTTCCGGACGGTGCGGTCATGACTCTCACCCGTGATCAGCTCGCCGCGCGTGTGGCCGCCGAGTTGCCCGACGGCTCGTATGTCAACCTCGGGATCGGCATGCCGACGCTCGTGCCCGGGTTCATCCCGGTGGGGCGCACCGTCGTGCTGCACTCGGAGAACGGCATCCTGGGTGTGGGCCCGTACCCCACCGAGGACGAGATCGACGCCGATCTGATCAACGCGGGTAAGGAGACCGTCACCGTCCTGCCCGGGGCCTCCTATTTCGACTCGGCCACGAGCTTCGGCATGATCCGGGGCGGGCAGGTCGACGTGGCCGTGCTCGGGGCGATGCAGGTCAGTGCTCGCGGTGACCTCGCCAACTGGGCCGTGCCCGGCAAGATGATCAAGGGCATGGGCGGGGCGATGGACCTCGTGCACGGCGCCCGGCAGGTGATCGTGATGATGGAACACACCGCTCGGGACGGCTCACCGAAGATCGTGCAGGAATGCACGCTGCCGCTCACCGGCGCCGCATGCGTCAACCGGATCATCACCGACCTCGCCGTGATCGACGTGACCGACGAGGGCCTCACACTCATCGAGACCGCCCCCGGCGTCACCCCCGACGAGGTACGAGCCGCCACCGGCGCACCACTGCACTGAGGGGCGCGGCGTTCAGCGCAGAAGCAAGTCCTTCTGTTGGGGGAGGAACTTGAAGTCCTCCTCGACCAGCCGGCCCGCTTCCTGCAGTGGCGCGAGGAGCCTGTCGACCATCTTCATCGGGTCCTGGCTGTTCGCAGGCGCGGAGATGTTCATCGCCGCGACGACCGTGCCGTCATCGGCGTGCAGGGGAATGGCCAGCGACCGGACGCCTTCCTCGAGCTCCTGATCGACGAGGCAGTATCCGTCGAGCGTGCAGCGCTTCACCGTCGCGTGCAGGTCCCGCACGTGGGTTGTGGTGTTGCCGGTGATGGGGATGAGCGGAACGCGACGCAGGTAGCCCTCCAGCCAGTCGTCCGGCCGTCCGGCGAGCAGCACCCGGCCCGTCGACGTTGCGTAGGCGGGGAATCGGGTCCCTACCCGGATCGCGACACTCATCATGCGCGGGCTCGGCACCCTTGCGACGTAGACGATGTCGTCCTCGTCGAGGACGGTGATCGAGCACGCCTCGTTGACCTGGTGCGCGAGCCGGTCGAGGTGTGGCAGGGCGATCTCGGGCAAGGTCAGGCTCGACAGGTACGCGTAACCGAGGTCGAGCACGCGCGGCCGCAGGGCGAATACGCGGCCGTCGGTGCGGACGTAGCCGAGCGCGACAAGGGTGTGCAGGAACCTCCGTGCGACCGCCCGGGACAGGCCGGTCGACTGCGCAACCTCGCTCAGCGTCAGCTGCGCGTGCGTGGCGTCGAAGGCCCGAATGACCGCCAGACCACGTTCCAGGGACTGGACGAACTCCACGGGCGCAGTGCCACCATCGTTCATCGGGTCGTCTCCGTCTTGCCGCGGGCTAGAGTGCGGCCCGGCCTGCGTCGTTGAGGTCCTCGAGCCCGCCCAGATCCTGCAGCTTGCTGAGGGCCTCGACTGCGACGTCCACGTCACCCACGCCGACGGCATCGTGCGCGGTCCAGAGCAGCGAGAGCGCGACCTCGGCGCCCGGTAGTCCCGCGCGCGCCGCCATGTCGGCCAGGCTCCACAGCGCGTCGATCTCGGTCTCCCGGTAGGCGAGTTGGTCGAGCCCTTCCGACGCCGCGACCTGGCGCACCACCCGCGCCACGGTCGCGCGGTCCAGTCGCTCGACGTCGACGACGAACCACGGGTTGACCGGCTCGGGCGGAGCGCCGGCGCCTCCCGTGGACGTGCCGTTCACCCCGTCTGTCGACCGCATCAGATTCTCCCCATACGTTGTCGGGCCACATACGAACGGCCCAGGTGGTTCGAAGGGCGAACGTTCATCCGTAATGCGAACCCTAGTGCTGGCCGGAACTGCTGGTCAAGGACGCCCGTCTGCCCATCAGAGGTTCAGGCGAGCGGCCTCATCGTGTTTCGCCCGTCGCGGCGGGCCGTTCCCACGCCACGAAGCCCATTGCGCATCCGGTTCCTGCCTCGGACCGATAACACGGCTGGTAGTCGATCAACCGCGGCCGCAGATCGGTGTCCGCGAGCGCGCCCGCCACGACGATCCAGTTGCGCAGCTCGGAGGATCCGGACCGGAGCACCTCTGGGCTCAGCCGGGTTGGGTACAGGGGGTCACGCGTCATCAGCGAGTCCAGGAACCCGCGGTCCAGCTCCTCGTCGACGACCATATGGCTGAGCCCGCCGGAGGCCACCACCCCGACGCGGGCGTTGCCGGGGAAGGAGCGGATGGCCGCCCCCAGTGCACGACCGAAGTCGTAGCAGCGCATCGCGCTCGGCGGGTTGGGCTCCCAGAAGGTGTTGACGAACACGGGCACGACAGGGATCGACGTGGTGCCGCCGAGTACCTGCTGGTAGATGAAACCCCAGCCGTGCGGGATGCCGCCGTCGCCGTACCGCCCGGGTGGCAGCGTCCGTGACGCGGCGGGATCGAAGCCTGCCGCTGAGGCCATGCGGATCAGATGCACGGCCAGCTCGCTGTGACACGGCCGGACCGTCGGCTCGTCGGGGACGTTGGCGACTTCGGCGATCGCGAGCCCCGGTGCCATCCCGTCCAGCGCCTCCGCCGTGAACGGAACATGCGGCACGGAGTCGCCCCAGTAGAAGCTGAACGGCGCCAGCAGCTCGTCGGTGAAGACCTCCTTGTGGTCGCTGCTCACCACCACGAGCGCGTCGAGCTCTGTTGTGCCGAGCACCGCGCCTACCTCTGTGATGGCCGCGCGGCACGCGGCGTGCCTGCGACGCCAGACCTCGGGGGCGCACTCCGCGCTGAAGTCCACGCCACGGGCGCTCACGAGCTCCTCGAAGGTGAACTCCTCGCCCCGGTAGACGAGCCGCGGGTCGCGGCGGTCGGCCGAGGCACGCTGGCCCCACTCGGCAGGCGGTGTGTTGAGCAGCGGTCCGTGCGAGGTGCCGATGCCCACGACGATGTCGGCCATCCGCGCGCTCAGAGCCTGTAGAGAGCGCGCGCGTTGGCCTCGAAGATGGCCTTCTGCTCTCCTGCGTCGAGGCTTTCGATGTCCCGGACGAGCAGGTGGATGTCGTCGATCCAGCGTCCGGTCTCGGGGTCACGGACCGATCCGGTGCCCGGCTTCTCGCTGCCGAAGACGCAGCGGTCCACCCCGACCGCACCCAGCAGCAGCTCGATCGCGTCGCGGGTGTAGAGGCAGGTGTCGAAGTGGAGCTTGCGCAGCTGGTCCTCGAAGCGCCCGCCACTCCGGATCGCGCCGGCACTGAAGCGTCCGCGCTGGTAGGGGATCGCGCCCCCGCCGTGCGAGACGACGATCTTCAGCTCCGGGAAGTCGGTGAGGACCGAGGACTGCAGGAGGGCCGCCACCGCGAGCGTCTCCTCCTGGATGAAGTGCAATGAGTAGCTCTCGCGGGCCGGAGGACGGCAGCCGGCCGAGTGGATCATCGCCGGCACGTCGAGCTCGCAGAGCGCTTCCCACACCGGGTACCAGAACCGGTCGCCCAGCCCCGGTGGCTGCCGCAGACCTTCGTACGGGTCGGTGTTGAGCAGTGCGCCGACAAAGCCCAGGTCCTGGACGCAGCGGCGCAGCTCCTGGGTCCAGGCGGCGGGTTCGAGCTCCATGCTCTGCGGCAGCCCGCACACGCCGCGGAACCTGTCGGGCTCGAGGCTGCAGATCCGCGCGATGGTGTCGTTGGTCTCCGCGGTGAACCACTCGACGAGAAAGGCGGGCGACTCGCTGTGCATCATCTGGAACGGCCGAGGCGAGATGAGCTGCAGGTCGATGCCGGCCTCGTCGAGGTGGTCGAGGTGTGAGACGCCGCCGAAGCTGCGGTTCGGTGCCCTCAGAGCCGCACGCAGCTGGTCGTCGCTGATCCCGGCGCCGCCGCGACCGTGTGCACCGCGGCTGGACAGGAGGTTGGACTTGTAGGAGTAGAGCTCGGCAGGCGCGCTGACGTGCCCGTGGACGTCGATGATCATCTGCGCACCTACACTCCCGCGTCGAGTGTGTCGTTGAAGACCTTCCGCACGTTCCCGTTGAAGATCGTCCGACGGTCCGAGTCGTCGAGCCCGATCTCCCCGAGGTTCTTGATCGTCGAGCGGATGTAGCCCGGGCCCTTCTCGGGGTCGTACGGGCAGTCGGACCCGAAGAGCACGTGGTCGACCCCGAAGAAGTCGATCGAGCACCGCAGTGCGTGAGCAGCGCCGAACATCGCTGTGTCGACGTAGAACATCTTGAAGTAGTCGAGCGGCCGCTTGGAGAGCGGGAAGTGCTCGACATCGGCCCTCTGTCCCGGCGGCGTGCGGGCGCCCAGCTGGTCGAGTCCGGGGCCGACCCGTCCGGAGAAGTGCGGAATCATGCTGCCGCCGTGGTGGATCAGGAACTTGATGGACGGGTACCGCTCCAGCACGCCGGAGAACACCATGCGGCCCATGAACATCGACAGGTCCATCTCCCAGCCCAGCGCCCACCAGAGCTCGAACTTGGAGACCGTCTCCGACGGGTAGTCGGCCCACGTCGAGTTGCGGCACGGATGGACCTGGATCACCTTGTCCAGCTGCGCCGCACGCGCGTAGAAGACGTCGAAACGATCCTCGTCCATCGGATGCCCGTGCATGCTCGTGTAGATCTGGGCACCCAGTGCGCCGAGCTCGCTGCAGGCGTAGTCGAGCTCCTCCACGGCGGCCTCGGGATCATCCATCGGGACGCATGCGGTGAAGCCCGCGAAGCGGTCGGGGTGCTTGTGCACCAGATCGGCCATCGCCTCGTTGCCGATACGGGACATCTCCTTCGAGATTGCCGGGGAGCCCAGGTCCTCGACCGGTGGGGCGGCGATGTTGATGATCTGGCGATAGTCGCCGAACTCGTCCATCAGGCGGAATCGAACGTCCATGTCGTGTAATGACGGGATGGCCGACACTCGGTTGCGGAGGTTGGCCGCAGCGATCGATCCATCGAGCTCGAAGAATCGCGTGTAGTACTCCGGCGGCATGATGTGACAGAATGCATCGATCTTTTCCACGAGCGATCCTCGCCTCTCTTCACCTGGGGCGGGTGTGTTCGCTGGCCGAACGGCCGTTCTTGTGGAGAACGCTAGCCAACCCTCATGGCTTCCGTCAACGGACGCACCCGCGTCGCCCTCCGGAGCCCGGGGGCGATCGACGGCTCAGGTGCGACGAGGCCATGGCCTGGCGAAAGCCGCAAGGAGGCTGAGTCTGGCGGGCGGCGCTCGGGCCGACGGGTGGCCCGATTGCGGAGGGTTGACGCCCTGTCACCCTTCCGAGTACGTTCGGCTTCAGTACATGCGTTCGCTAGGCGGACACCTCGCAGGATTCGCGCAATGACGCTCGAGGAGGTTGCGCTTTCATGTTGGCGCAGAGCGACAATGAACTGTTGACCCGAGTGGGTCCCGGTACGCCGATGGGCACCTTGTTCCGGCGGTTCTGGCAACCCATTTCTCTCAGCTCCCGGATCATCGGACCGGACGGCCCACTCGTCCGGGTCCGGATTCTCGGTGAGAACCTGATCGCCTTCCGCGACAGCAATGGTGACGTGGGCGTCCTACAGGCGTTGTGTCCGCATCGGCGGACCCAGTTGTTCTGGGGCCGTAACGAGGAAGGCGGTTTGCGCTGCGCCTACCACGGTTGGAAGTTCGATGTGTCCGGGCAGTGCGTGGACATGCCGACCGAGCCGGCGGAGAGCACGTACAAGGACAGGTTGCGCACGATCGGCTATCCGGTGGTGGAGCGCGGCGGGTTCGTCTGGGTCTACATGGGGCCGCGCGACAAGCAGCCGGGCTTCCCCGAGTACGAGTGGCTCGACCTCCCGGAGTCGCAACGGATGGTCTTCACCGGACTGCAGGAGTCGAACTACCTGCAGGCGCTCGAAGGCGACGTGGACACCGCGCACGTGTCCTACCTGCACCGCTACCTCGACCCGGAGACCGCGCCGAGGCCGGCGGTGTTCAACCAGGGCTACCGGGACTTCGTCGGCCAGGACATCTCGCCGCGGCTGAGCGTGAAGCGCACCGAGTACGGATTTCTCTACGGTGGCCGACGCACCCTGGCCGACGGCACCTACTACTGGCGCCTCACCCCGTGGATGGCCCCGGCGGCGACCTACCTCCCCACGACCGGTGACCTGGGGCAGGCGCTGATCCGGGTGCCGATCGACGACAACTACACACTCTCCGCCGGCCTGATCTGGAGCCGCACCGGCCCGCTGCCACCGGGTCCGGACATCCAGCGCCGTCGCAACGTCGCCGGCGAACCCACCCGACTCGCCGGTGGTCACGTCATCGACCACCCGCGGGCCCCGACCAACCTCGACAACGACTACCTGATCGACCGCGAGGCGGAGAAGGACAAGTTCGTCGGCATCCAGGGCGGGACGAACGCGGAGGACCGCGCAGTCACCGAGTCGATGGGGGAGCTCGACCGCAGCCAGGAGCACCTGGGTGTCAGTGACATCGCCGTCGTGGCGCTGCGCAGGGGCCTGCTGACCATGCTGCGCGAACTGGACGAGGGCACGGAACCGGCCGCCGCCCGGCGGCCGGAGCTGTTCCGGGTTCGCGGCAGGGACATCCTGACCGAACACGCCGACTACGAGCGGTTGCTCGAGGCGCACGCGGACGACCTCCTGCTCGGACCGACGGCGACGCCCGCTCGCTGACGAGCCCGTCGGCCGCCGGCACCCCACCCACAGCTCGATCGTTCGGCAACGCCGCCGCGCACCGTGAAGGTGCCTCCGGCCGCCGGCCCTCGTGCATGTCGCGTGGTGCCCGGCGGCCGCCGGGCATGCAACGGAGAGGTGAACGATCCCATGTTGAGCACGGAAGACAACGCCCTGCTGACCAAGGTCGGCCGAGGTACTCCGGTGGGCAACCTCTACCGCAGGTTCTGGCACCCGGTGGTGACGGCGGCGCGACTGCCCGAGCCGGACGGTGCACCGCTGCGGGTCCGCATCCTCGGTGAGAACCTGATCCTCTTCCGGGACACCGCCGGCCAGGTCGGCGCGCTGGAGGCGTTGTGTCCGCATCGGCGGACGCAGTTGTTCTGGGGCCGTAACGAGGAAGGCGGTTTGCGCTGCGCGTATCACGGTTGGAAGTTCGATGTGTCCGGGCAGTGCGTGGACATGCCGACCGAGCCGGCGGAGAGCACGTACAAGGACAGGTTGCGCACGATCGGCTATCCGGTGGTGGAGCGCGGCGGGTTCGTCTGGGTCTACATGGGGCCACGCGACAAGCAGCCGCCGCTTCCCGGGTATGAGTGGATGGATCTGCCGGCCGACCGGCGGCTCTCCAGCTCGTTCCTGCAGGAGTCGAACTACCTGCAGGCGCTGGAGGGCGACGTGGACACCGCGCACGTGTCCTACCTGCACCGATTCCTCGACCCGGAGACCGCGCCGCAGCCACCGCAGATGGTCGAGGGCTATCGCCACTTCGTCATCCAGGACACGGCGCCGCGGCTCTCGGTCAAGCAGACCGACTACGGCTTTCTCTACGGCGGCCGTCGCACCCTGGCCGACGGCAACTACTACTGGCGGATCACGCAGTGGCTCGCGCCGGCAGCGACCCAGCTGCCGTCGGCGGGTCAGTTCGGTACAGCCAAGATCAACGTGCCGATCGACGACGAGAACACCATGTCGTTCGGGGTCTACTACAACCCGAGCCGCGCCCTCAGGAAGGGCGAGTGGTACGAGCCCAGCGTGTCGACCGAGGCGTACCGGCTCTCCACCGGGCATCTGATCGACCACCCGCGGGGCATGACGAACCTCGACAACGACTACCTGATCGACCGCGAGGCCGAGAAGAACAAGTTCGTCGGGGTCAAGGGCGGCACCGGTGCCGAGGACCGCGCGGTCACCGAGTCGATGGGCGCGATCATGGACCGCAGCGCGGAACACCTGGGGGTCAGCGACATCGCCATCGTCGCGATGCGCCGCGCCCTGCTGCGGATGGCCCGTGACCTCGAGAACGGCATCGAGCCGACTCTGCCTGCACGTGCAGAGCTGTTCAACACCCGTGGGCTCGACGTGATCTCCGAGCACGCCGACTTCCAGCGGCTGCTCGAGGAGCAGGCCGACGCGCTGCTGGCCGACCAGGGAATGTCGCCCACTGCTCCGTGAGCGGCGGCGAACGAGGGAGACGACGTGAGGCGACTGGTCGCACTGATGCGTTCACCGATCTTGCCGATTCTCGCGGCGCTGATGGTGCTGGCCGCCTGTGGATCGGCGGGGACTCGGGCAGGTGGGGACGCCGCCGCCGCGACGCCGACGCGCGGTGGCTCGATGACGGTGATCACGGCTGGTGGGTTCAACACGTGGCCGAACCTGGATCCGGTGATGCCGGGTACGGCGAACGCGGAACTCCGCAACAGCATCTTCGGTGAGCTGTTCCATCAGGGTCCCGGCGGGGAGATCCAGCCGAGTCTCGCATCCGGTTTCACCAAGTCCACCGACGGCCTCACGGTGACCGTCGAGCTGCGGCCAGGGCTGATGTTCTCCGACGGCACCCCGCTGAACGCGGACGCAGCCGTCTGGAACATGCGCCGTGCCCTCGACCCGGCCACGGCCTGCCCGTGCGCGTCGCTGTTCACCGTGGTCGGTTCGGTGGCGGCGGACGGCCCGGAGCGGGTCGTGCTGTCGCTCTCCCAGCCCTACCCGCCGCTGATCCCGGCGTTCGTCAACACCGCGATGAACTGGATGGGGTCCCCGACGGCGTTCGAGCAGGCCGGCGCCGCCGACTTCGGCCAGCGTCCGGTCGGTGCCGGGCCGTTCAAGGTGGTCAGCAACCAGGCGAGCCAGCGGCTCGAACTGGAGCGCAACCCGACGTACTGGGAAAAGGACCTGCCCTACCTCGACAGGCTCGTCTTCCAGGCCGCAGGCTCCGACGAAAGCGCGTACGCCGCAGTGCAGTCCTCGACCGCCGACGCCGTCGTCGGCATATCGAGCGTCGACATCCTCACGAAGGCGCAGGCGCAGCTGAACGTCATCCCGATTCCTGCGATCGCGGCGGCACAGCTGCAGTTCAACTCGCTCGACCCACCACTGGCGGACCCGCGGGCCCGGCAGGCGTTGATCTACGCGACCGACATCCAGTCGCTCACCGACGTCATCGGCAAGGGGCTCTACAAGCCGACGCAGTCCCCGACGGCCGAGGGCGGGTTGTTCTTTCAGGAGGAGGTGCCCGGCACCCGCACGTTCGACCTCGCCAAGGCCAGCGAGCTGGTGAGGGAGATCGGTGGGCTGCACGTCAAGCTCGGCGGTTTCGGCGCCGCTCAGAGCCAGACTCTGGTGACGGCCGAGGCGATTCAGGCAATGTGGCGGAAGGCCGGCATCGAGACCGAGATCTCGCCCGAGCCGTTGGCCACCCTCCTGGAGAACTACCGGACGGGGAACTGGCAGGTCTATCTCGGATTCTCCGGGGCCATCGACCCCGCATTGCGGCTCGGCACGGACTACTTCTTCCACAGCAAGGGTCCCAACAGCGGAGTGGCCGACCCGAAGCTGGATGCGCTGCTGGACCAGGCACATTCGTCGGATGACCCGGCGGTCCGACAGGGCCTGTACTCGCAGGCGTTCCAGGTGATCAACGACGAGGCCTACGCGACCTTCCTCTATCAGACCAATGGCTATTACATCGCTCGCAAGTCGGTGATCGGGCTCGACCAGAACGCGAAATGGGCGTCATGGGAACGCGTGTCGTCGCGCGGCGCGTAGCCGGTCCCGGCCGAGAACCCAACCCGACGGACGGGAGACGATCGTGAGTGCCGACGCCATGTCGCCGACCCGGCGGAGGGGGCGGATCGGTATCGGCAGTGGCCTGCTCGGGTCGCCGACGGTCCGTGTGGTGGGAAAGCGCCTGCTCCAGGCCGTTCCGGTGCTGTGGGGAACGACGTTCCTGTCGTTCTGCCTGCTCAACCTGCTGCCGGGGGACGCGGCTCAGGCGCTGCTGGGGGAGAACGCGACGGAGCAGGACGTCGCGGCGCTCCGGGCCCGTCTTCATCTCGACCAGCCCTTCTTCGAGCGCTACCTCCGCTGGCTCGGCGGGGTGCTGACGGGGAACTTCGACCCGTCGTTGACCAGTGGGCAGTCGATCGCCGTGGAGATCATGCCGCGGCTACTGGTGTCGGCGGAGATCCTCGTCTATGTGATCGTGCTGAGTGTCCTGCTGACGATCACGGTCGCGGTGCTCGCGGCCCGCCGCCCGCGCGGAGTGGTGGACCGAATCAGCATCGGCGTCAGCATGATCGGCCTGTCGGCGCCGCATTTCGTGTTCGCTCTCGTGCTGATCTACGTGTTCGCGGTATTCCTCGGCGTCGTACCGGCACTGGGGTACGTCGGATTCGCGGACGACCCGGTTGAACACTTTCGATCGCTGGCGCTCCCGGTCGCGACGCTCGTGTTCGTGATGTTCTGCGGTGACAGCCGTCAGCTGCGGGCCGACCTCGTCGACCAGTTGGAGGGCGAGGACTACATCCGCACCGCACGCGCCAAGGGGGTGCCACCGTGGGGCGTTCTGCTCAAGCATGCCCTGCGGAACTCCGTATTCACCCTGCTCACCGTGGTCGGCGGGCAGGTCGGACTGTTCATCGGTGGCACGGTGGTCCTGGAGCAGATCTTCGCCATACCGGGGATGGGCCAGGGGCTGATGCAGGCCATCACCTTCCAGGACATCCCCATGGTCCAGACGATGGTGCTGATCATCGCCGCGGCCGTCGTGCTGGCCAACCTCGTCACGGACCTGTTGTACGCAGTACTCGACCCGAGGATCCGCCATGGCCGTCCGAACTCCTGAACCCACGGTCGCCGGACTGCCGGCGGCGGCCGCACCGAGCCGCACCCGCAGCGCGCGCTTTCCGGCCGATCTGGACCTCTGGGTGCCTGGTGTGCTGTTCGGACTGATCGCGCTGGCGTGCTTCCTACTGCCGATGATCCCGTCCCTCCCAGGACCGAATGACGGATCACTGTCCGAGGCGCTGCAGCCGCTGTTCTCGCCGGGACACGTCCTCGGCACCGACCCACTCGGTAACGACATCCTGTCCCGGCTGCTCCATGGCGGGCAGACCTCGCTGATCGTCGGGTTCTGCACCAATGTGGCGGGGATCGTGATCGGCGGCTTCATCGGCATCCTCGCCGGCTTCAAGGGCGGCCTGATCGACGCGACGATCATGCGGGTGCTGGACGTCTTCATGGCCTTCCCGGCACTGGTACTCGCAATTGTCGTGGCCACCTACCTGGGCCCGAGCCTGCCGAATCTTGTCGGGACGCTGACGATCGTCACCGTCCCGATGTACGCCCGTATCGCCCGGGCCACGACACTCAAGCAGCGCGAGCACGTCTACATCTCGGCCGCCCGCGTGGCCGGGCAGCGAGACCTCGCGATCCTCTTCCGTCACATCGCGCCGAACGCGGCGGCGCCCGTGCTCACCGCCAGCCTGCTGGCATTCGGGGTCGTGATCGTCGTCGAGGCGACATTGAGCTTTCTGGGACTCGGAATCCCGCCACCCGACCCCACGTGGGGAAACATGATCGCCCGCGGCCAGTCCAACCTCTCGACCGACCCTGCGCTGGTGCTCATCCCTAGGAGCTGTCCTCAAAGCCACATCCGGAGGGTCGCGAGGTCGATCATGGCCTGGTAGGA
>NZ_BAAAUS010000026.1:0-74932 GCF_039534065.1 Pseudonocardia yunnanensis
ATCTTCGAACTCAACACCCGCCGCGTCTACCCCCGACTCGACGCCCAACTCAAAGCCGCGGGACGCTAGCCGCAGTGCCCAGCCGGGTGTGTTGGCTCAGCTGATGTGTGGTTGGCCGCCGAGCACTGCGGAACAGAGCTGGTCATCGTGGGTGTGCAGCCAGCTGGGTAGCGCCGCAGCGCGGTCGATGTTGCTGGCGGAGGGTCACTGGTAGGCCATTCGTCGACTCCACCGACCACCGGCCGCGAGCAGGTCGAGCACCTTCACCGACGCGGCCGGTGGCGGGGTCGCGGTTGTGGAGTTCCTCGCGCACCTGAAGCTCGGGGCGCGCGGCGAGATCTCGGCTTGCCTATTACGGCGCTACAAGGTCGTGTAACTCGCGCCGCGGGCTCGGGAGGGCCGATGCGCGCTCACAAGGCGACTCCGCGGCTGAGGACGACTTGCCGAACCACGGCGACGAGGAACAGCACCACAGCACCGGCGATGGGCACCCGCAGGACCGGACCCAGGTGCGGGGCGTCGCTCGCAGCCGCGAGGAACAGCCGAACGAAGATCAGGAAGATGCCGGAGCTGATCACGCCGGCGGCCTCGAACACCAGGATCGGGACATCGACATCACCGGCCCCGAGCAGGCCGAGACTGAGAACGACCGCCAGCAGGCTGCCGATCAGCCAAGCGAAGAGCCCGAGCTCACGTAGCTGCGGCGCCAGTTCTGGTCCGTCGGTTGTGAAGGTTGCGAGCCGCCGCGTCGCCAACCACCCGAGGAAGTAGGTGATCACCCAACCAACGACGAAGCCACCGATCGCCACAACCAGGGGCGCGTCGGCTGCGGCGAGGACGAGCCCGATGTCGCCCGCGGAGACGAACGGACCAGTGATGAGATAGCCGGCGAACTCCTGGACGCTCAGCAGCCCGAACCAGAGCCACGCCAGTCGCCAGAACGTCGGCAGGCTGTTGGCCGGGACGGCCAACACGACCAGGCCGGACACCAAGCTGAAGACAGGGCCGGCCAGCGCTGTGACGATCTGTACTGCGTCGCTGATCGGGCCTTGGTCGACGCTGAACCCGAACATCACAGGGTGGCCACCCAGCATGAGCCCGGCGATGGCATGCGCAAGCTCGTGCAGGGTGATGCTCGCCAAGGCTGCCAGGGCGAACGCGATGACTGAGTTGATCAGCCGTAGATGCTGGGTCACGCGGGAAGTAGATCATCGTCAAACCTGCTGTCCCGGCAAGGCAACGATGGCGCGGGCGCGACCCGGTCACGAAGCGGCGCCACTATCTGCGCGAGGTCATCCCATCCGGTCCGTCGGCGGCGAAGAACGTGGTCGTGCGCATCATCGGCAGCAGCCCGCCCTCTACGGCGATCGCGACAGGCGACACCGCTACCTCGCCGCACAGCCTGCTGGGCTGGCCGGCTTCAAGCTCGGGATCGTGCTGGAGGGCACGTACGCCCGCGCCTGCGCAGGGCAGGCTGATCCTGCCGTCGGGGCGCGCCTGCACCGCTCCGCGGTCGAGCTGCTCACCCGCGCCGCGGAGATCGCGGGGACGTAGGAGTCGAGTCGGTTGTCCGGCATGATCACCCGGGTGCACGGCCACGGCGAGATGAGCTGAGCGCGTACCGCCGGGCCTTGCCACCCTGCGATCCGGGCCGAATCGTCACACGGGAGACGCCAACGCATGAATACGCCACCATCGCCACCGGGGGCGGGACGGACCGACGGATCATCCGTCCAGATCGGCGCTCTCGTTCCGCTGACTCGGCCTGGCTGGGTCGAGGCAGGCCAACACCTGCTCGCTGGACTCGAGCTGGCCGTTCGCGACGTCAATGACGCCGGCGGGATCGTCGGAAGACCACTCGAGCTGGTGGTCCGAGACACCGCGGCTGATCCACGGACGGCCGCGGCCGCCGTCGATGAATTGGCTCGCCTGGGCGTGGCTGCCTTGGCCGGGGAGTATCACAGCGTCGTCGCTCGCGCCGCTGCCGCCAGGGCCGACGCCCTCGGCCTGCCGTTCCTCTGCTCGTCAGCAGTTCTCGACGCGCTCACCGAACAGCCGACGGAATGGGTCGCGCGCCTCGCCCCGGCGCAGTCCCACGGCTGGCAGATCTACGCGGACTTCCTCCTCAGCGCGGGCCACAGCCGAATCGCCGTAGCAGCCCAGCCGAGTGTCTACTGGGCATCTGGAGCCCGCATTCTGCGGGATTTCGTCGCTCCACGCGGCGGCACCGTCATCGAACTCGACATGCGCACGCTCTCCCCCACGGCCGTGTGCGACGAACTCGTCGACAATCGCGCCACAGCCCTCCTTCTCCTGGTCGGCCACCCGGAGCCGGCGGTGTCGATCGTCAAGTCCGTCCGCAGCGACCAGCGCCTCCACGAGATCATGATCGGTGCTCCGGCCGGGCAACCGGAGTTCGCCGAATGGGCGACGTTGCTGGGCGACGACGGCGCCGCGATCCCGTTCTTGCGCTACCTGCCCGAGCGCCTCAGCCCACTCGGTGCACGAGTCGAGACGGCCCTCCGCGAGCGGCTGGCCGAGGCGCCCTCCTTCGTCGCCTTCGAGGGCTACGACACGGTCGCTGTCCTCGCCGACGTGCTGCGTTCTCACGGTGCGGACCGGGCGCGCACTGCCGAATCCTGGCCGCGCGTGGCAGTCGAAGGGACCCGCGGGCAGATCCAGTTCTCCCGCACGCCAGGCATCAGCGTGTGGCAATGGACGTGGCCGCCAATCCAGGTCGTCGATCGAGATCCGGCGCAACCCGATCACTTTCGGATCCTTCACGCCAGCTGAAAGAGGACTCCGGTCAGCTCGCAGCGAGCTCGTCCGAGGAACCGGGCGACACGTCCTGCCCGACGACCGCGCCCGACCGTCCGCGCAGCGTCGGTCGCAGCAGCAGCTCACGCAGCCGCTTCAGGTCTCTGGCTCGCATGATGTCGACGATCACACGCAGCCGCTTCCCGGACCGGGCCGGGTCACGGGTAACGTCGACGCTCAGCGACCTGTACGCGGCGGTCAGCACCCACAGTCGCTTCACCTCTTCGACGATCAGTTTCTTGGGCGAGAGCTCGTATATCCCGAGATAGAACTCGGCCAACTCCTGCATGGCGATATCCGGCCGCCCCGACCGGGCATGCTGCTCGACGCCGTCGGCAATATTCTCGAACTCTGCGAGCTGCTCCTCGGACGGCCAGTTGATCTCTTTGAGCGCCTCTCGTTCCAACAACAGGCGCATGGTGTAGAGCTGTTCCATCTCGTCGCGGTTGAACTTGGCGACGAAGTATCCCTGGTTCAGACCGTGCACGAGCAGGCCCTCGTTGGCGAGAATTTCAAGCGCTTCCCGCAACGGTGGCCGACTCACCCCGGTGCGGTCCGCCCAGATCTGCTGACGGATCTGCTCACCGGGCCCGAGCTCACCGGTGGAGATCGCTTCGCGCAGCACCGAGAGCACCAACGCCGTGGCCCGTCCAGCTGGCCTGGAGGAGGACACTCGCGACATCCAGCCACTCCGCTCGATCGGTGCCGGTCCGCTACGGCGTGGCACCGTGACCGTGGGCTCCGGACGTCACCGGGGCCCACGGCACCCTGCTACTACTGGGACAACCAGGCGGTCGCCCACATCTGCGGACCGGTCGGAACATCCAGCACGATACCCTTGACGCTGTTACGTGTTATAAGCCCGGTGTACGCACGACTGTACCAACCGATGGCCAGGTCGTTGCCGGCGATGAGCTGCACCTCCTTGTAGTTCTCGATTCGCTTCTGGTCGTCGGTGGTGTTGACCGCGTCCAGGAGAAGGGCGTCGACCTCGGGGTTGGAATACTTGCCGTAGTTTCCGCTGCCGCCGGTCCGCAACAGCTGCAGCAGGTTGGGGAACGGGTTCGGCCATCCCGAGACCCATGTTGTCATCTGAAAGTCTCCGCCCTGTACGACCGTCGAGCTAAAGGTAGCGAGATCCTGCAGATCGAGCTTGACGTCGAGTCCGACGGCCGCCCACTGCGCCTGTACGAACTCGGCGAAGCGGGCGCGAGTCGGGTTGTTGGCCGACGACAGCATGAAGTTGGCGTCGCCCCCGTCGGCCTTGTATTCGGCGATCAACTGCCGGGCCCGCTCCGGATCGTACTTCGGGTACTGGTCCGCCGCCTCAGCGCTGTAGTAGGGGCTGTCCGGGGAGAACGGTGTCTGCGCGGGATCCATGAACCCCTGGTACTGCGTCGCGCTCATCGCCTTCGGGTCGAGCGCAGCGAGCACCGCCTCGCGCATGCGGCGGTCGTTGAACGGTGCCTTCATGAAGTTGAAGTAGAAGAACTCTCCGCCGTTCCCCGGGTTGTAGAACGTGGTCAACTCCGGGTCGTTCGACGCCTTCAGAATCGACGTCTGATACGAGCAGAAGAGCATGTCGATATCGCCGTTGACGATCGACGCGTACGCCGAGTCCGTGTCCGGCAACGGTCGGAACTCGACCCCGTCGAGGTACGGCAGCCCCTTGTCCTTCTGCCAGTAGTTCTCGAACTTCTTGACGACGATCCGCGAGTCGGGAACCCATTCGACGAACTCGAACGGCCCCGCGCCCACCGGGTGCCGCGCGTAGTCCGGTCCCCACTTCTTGATCGCCGTCGGCGATGCCATCAGGCCCAGCGTCCCGTCGTTCGAGCGGAGCGCGAAGGCGTTGACGAAAGAACCGGACGGCTCGTGCAGGATGAACTGGACGGTCAGGTCGTCGAGGGCGGTCATGGTCTCGATCTGCCGGGCGTAGACGTTGCCGGGCGAGCGCACCGTCTGCTGCTGCCGTTCGAGATTGAAGATGACCGCCTGGGCGTCGAGCGGCGTGCCGTCGTGGAACTGCACCGCGGGACGCAGTTTCAGGACCCACGTCCTGCCCTCATCGCTCGTCGTCATCGACTCTGCGAGGTAGGGCACGACCTCACGCTTTTCGTTCACCCGCATCAGCGGGTCGTAGATGGCGTAGATCGCTTCCTGTGAACCCGGCACCACTGGGTCCAGAGCCACGGGTTCGCGGTCCATGCCGTAGCGGACAACGCCGCCGGGTCGTGGGGTCCCCTCCGTGCTGAGGTCGCCGCCGAAGGGATGAGACGAGTCGAGCCCGGCATCGGCCGAGCCGGCCTGCACCTGCCCGGTAGAGCTTCCACAGGCCGCCACGAGCAGGGCGGCACAAGCGAGCAGGGACCACACCAGACAGTGCCTGCGGGAACGATTTCTGCACATGACGTGCTCCTCGCGGTTTCGCGGACTCCGTCGTCCGCGTCGAGGTGGTGATGGCAGCAGTCCGGGCTGCCGGTCCAGGATGTCGTTCAGTGGCGGGGGTGTCGGTCCGGCGGTCGTCAGTTCTGACCGGTGGCGAACACGGCTTCCTGGACGGTCGGGTCGTCGTCTGTCCCGAGGATCCGCCAGTCCTCACCGGGCTCGAGGATCTTCTCTGCAGAGCGGAAGGTCGTGAAGTCGTGGCCATCGCCTGCGAGTGCGGGCGGCTTCGTGCCCTCGGCGGCGAGCGCCCTCGCCGCGCCCAGCAGGATCCGTCGCATCCGGATCACGGCGCGATCGCTGGTCCCGAGGTGCTCCTGGCTGCGGTCGTAGATCGGCCCCATCGACTCCGTCGCCATCAGGTCCTGGCTGTTGAAGTCGGGGATTCCGGTGAAGGTCTCGGTGCGCTGGGCCGCGCGGTCCATCTCGTACTCGTTCTCGGCTGTCCAGCGACGCCCGCGGATACCGCCGAAGGTGCGCTTGACGTACGGGTAGTTCGTGACGTCGAAGAGCTCATGCCCACCGCCGTATCCGTTCGGGTTGCGCGGCGGCTGAGCAACGGCGTTGATACGCCAGCAGTTCTCGTCGTCGATGGGAACGAACATGGAGAGTCGGGCTCGGAACGGGATGCTGGCCACCGTGGTCATGTAGGGCACGCAGTAGCCGGTGATGCGCACGTGCGTGTGACCGTTCGGTGTGGTGCGGATCCCTGCGTAGCGGTAGCCGTACCACGTGTCGTGCACCTCCAGCCGCGGCGCCCGGTCATGACGCCAGATTTTCCACGACATGTCGACCGACAGGTATCCCGGCTTGTCGCTGCCGTCGTCGGGAATGTCGTCGATCGCGTTGAACTGATGCAGCCAGGAGATGTGCGAGGTGTCGAGGTTGCCCTCCATCGCCTGCACCCAGTTGCACGGACTGAACGTCTTTCCTGCCGAAACGTATTCGGGCGGGAGCGATTCCGTCCCGAAGTCGCGGAACGGCGTCATCGTGTCCGGCGCACCCATGTAGGTCCAGATCAGACCTCCCGACTCGTGGACCGGGTAGGCCTTCGCCTTCACCCGGTCCTTGAAGCTGCTCGTGGCAGGCTCGGATGGCATATCGATGCAGTTGCCGTCGACGTCGAATTGCCATCCATGGTAAGGGCAGCGCAGACCGCAGATGCCCGCCCCGGGAGTCGTCGGGGCAGCACTCGCGCCCTCGTTGCGGCCGAAGTAGAGCGACGCGCCGCGATGCGGACAGTTTTCCTGGATGAGACCGACTGTGCCGTTGAGGTCTCGGAACGCGACGAGGTTCTCCCCGAGCAGCCGCACGCGGACCGGGTCACCGCCGGGTAGCGGAAGCTCGCTGACCAGCAATGCGGGGGTCCAGTAGCGACGGAGCAGATGGCCCATTATGGTGCCTGGCCCGACCCGGGTCAGGATCTCGTTGTCTTCGGGCGACAGCATTGTCGTAGCCCCTCTCTCTGTTTCTCGGTCGATTTGTGGTGGGATCGGGATCTGACTACCGACGTCACCGACCGTGCATTGCCGGGAGATCCGCATTCCGCGCATGGGACGAGCCGGCCACCGTGCAGCAGGCCGTCGCGGCGCGGGCACTGACGGGCGCGCTGCATCACCACCACACGGCGAGCGAGCCGAGCGCTCGGATGCCGCGGCCCGGTTCGTCGCACGTCTGGCACGGAAGCCCCCGAGCACCGCCTTGACCTCGGTGGCCTCGATCTCCTCCGCCTGTGGGTCGGCCCTTACCTCGGCGCTCCAGGCCGACCTCGCCTCGACGAGCCCGGCCGAGTCGAGCACCGCGTGGGCGGTGAGTCCCCACCGTCGCGCGATCTACATAGTGGCCAGACAGTCGGAGAGGCGGATCGCTCGTCGTAGCCGATCGCGGAGCAACCATCCCTCCGACGACAGCCACGGCGGCATGTGGACCGTTCGCCTCCGTCCGGATGTCTGCCTCGCTCGATGGCCGGGCTACACGCGCAGCGGCGCCCGCGGTGCCGGCACGGGCTTGCCCTGCTGGTGCAGGTCGGTCACGGTCGCGACGCGCAGCCGTTCGAGGCGGGTCAGTGCTTCGAACGGGGTGCGTCCCTCGGCGACGCACCCGGGCAGCTCGTCGTAGCTGACCCGGCACATCCACTCCCCGTCGTCGCGGCGCACGGCCCGCACGTCGAGCACGTACGGGATCGCGAGCAGCTCCTCGAGCGAGGCAGTCGTGGTGCTCACGCCCCGCCTGCCATGCTGGGATCGAGCTCCGGGTGCTCGACACCGGTCGTGCGGAGCTCGGCAGTGGCCTCCATCCAGTCGGCATCGGCCGGCAGCACGATGCCCCCGGAGCGTTGCTGGTAGGCCTGCGGGGCGTCGACCGCCGGCGGCACGACGCCGTCCGCGGCCAGCGCGCGAGCGGCGGCGAGCAGACGACGACGGACCCTGATGACCATGACATCGGAGCTGCCGAGGTGTTCGCGGGTCCGGTCGAAGATCGGGCCCATGCTCTCGGTGATGGCCTGGTCCTCGACGTTCACGCCGGCCAGGCCGGTGTAGCTCTCCCCGCTCCGTTGCAACGCGCGGTCGATGAGATGGTCGTTCTCGACGCGCGCAGTGATACGGAACCGGCCGAACCAGTCGGTCGTGTTGGGCAGGAATTTCGTCGCCGTCGCCTCGCGTTCGGTGATCCCCACCTTCTGTGAGGCCGGCGCGGTATAGCGGCGCGCACTCGGCGCAGAGTGGAACGCCATCGTGTGCGTGTCATCCATCGGCACCCACGCCCGCAACTGAGACTTCGTGCCCAGCACACCGGTCGGAACCATCGTGTAGAACGGAAATAGAAAGTGCGCAAAACGCCAGTACAGACTGTCCGGAGACCCGGCCTCCCGGTACGCTCCATATGTAGCGCCGAACTCGGTGTCAAGGACTTTGTAGCGCGGCGCGCGGTCCTCGATCGCGTAGCGCAGAAAAGATCCTTCCGGCGCGTCACCGGGGTCGGCGTGGCCCACGTGCAAGAATCCGAAATGGCTCGTGTCGATATCACCCTCGAGCGCCTGGAGCCAGTTGCACTCACGCTGGAATGCCCACGCGCTACTGACGCCCTCGGGGTTGTCGAACCACTCGAAGGCCGGCATCGGTGGAGGCGTCACCCGCGGCCCGATGTAGGCCCATACAAGACCACCGGCCTCGGCGACCGGATAGGTCGGCAGCCGCACCTTGTCCTTGAAGTTGCTGCCCACCGGCTCGTTCGGCATGTCGACGCAGGCGCCGGACCCATCGAACTTCCACCCGTGGTAAACGCAGCGGATCCCTTCGCGCTCGTTGCGCCCGTACCACATCGACGCTCCACGATGCGGACACGTCTCGTCCATCAGGACCGCTTTTCCCGACGTCGTCCGGATCGCCAGGAAACGTTCACCGAGCAGCATGATCCGCAGCGGATCACAGTCCGGTTCGAGCTCGCTCGCCAACGCGAAGGGCAGCCAGTACTCGCGCATCAGGTCGCCCATGAATGTGCCCTTGCCGACCCTGCAAATCGTCTCGTTGTCGGCTTCGCTCAGCATCAGGTCCTCCCCCGCTAGAACGATCATCGCTGTCGCCGTGAAACGTCCGATCTACCCGCAGACGTGCAGTCGTTGTATAAGTGCGATCCGAGTGCCGTCCAGCACTCCGCGGTGACAAACGAGGCAACAGTGTCTTCAATCCTGAAGCCACTTCTTGGGTGTGTCAAGGACCACTGCCGCTGGCGGCGCTCCATCTCCTCCGGGTACCGCCGCCGTAGCGGCGCCCAACACGCACGCGGCCTCGCCCAGCAGCGCCGCGGTGTCGACGCTCCGGACGGCGGTGTCGACGCTCCGTCGGCGCGGACCGGCCTCGGCGTCGAACCGAGCCATGTCGTCGGGGCAACCCGGGCCGTGGACCGCAGCCGGCCGGTGGCCGCGTTCCTCACGTCGGCCGGTGGCTGCCTTGAACGATCAACCTTCTCAGATGAGGTCGACGGAGACAGGCCAGCTACGCACGTCTCGGCCATACTGATCCAATGCAGCCACAGACCGTCCGGCAGATCAGGCTGCTCCAGGACGGACACCCGGTCTCGACCTGCCATGCCCGGTGCTCGGGGACTGGCAGCCGGCGTAGTTGATCTGAGAACCTTCGAACGCAGCACTTCCGATTTGCCAACGACGACAAACGGATTCGAGGTCACAATGGGACGAGGCGCGCCGTCGACTCGCGAGATGGTGGTCGTGCTGGATGGATACTCCTTCCTGGAGTGTCCGCGGTGGCATGACGGCCGGCTATGGGTCTCCGACTTCTACACCAACCAGGTTGTGGCGACCGACGGTCGCGGCCACGTCGAGGTTGTGGCCGAGGTACCGGGCCAGCCTTCCGGGATCGGCTTCCTTCCTGACGGACGCGCGCTCATCGTGTCAATGCGTGATCATCGCGTCTTGATACGCGACGAGTCAGGGTCTCTCGCCGAGCACGCCGATCTGTCTGGCGTGGTCTCGGGGGTGCTCAACGACATGGTCGTCGACGATCGCGGACGTGCCTTCGTGGGCAACTTCGGCTTCGACCTCATGGGTGGAGACCCATTGCGTTACACCACGCTCACGCGAGTCGACGCGGACGGGACCGTGGCCACGGTGGCCGACGACCTGGGATTTCCGAACGGCATGGTGATCCTCGGCGGGAACGTGCTGGTCGTCGCGGAGACGTTCGCCGGGCGGCTGACCGCGTTCGACATCGCGGAGGACGGCGAACTGAGCAATCGGCGCGTGTGGGCCCAATTCGGTGAGCCGCCGCAGACCGAGGACGTTGGAGAGGCCGTAGAGCAGCTCCAGGTCGGTCCTGATGGCATCTGTGCGGACGCGGAGGGCGCGATCTGGGTGGCTGACGCCCTCAACGCCCGCGTGATCCGCGTACAGGAGGGCGGCGAGATCCTCGACGAGATCTCGACCGGGCTCGGGGCCTTCGCCTGCATGCTCGGCGGTGACGACGGCTGCACCCTCTTCGTGTGCGCCGCCCCGTCCTTTCCCGAGCACGAACGCCGGCCGGTTCGCGAGGCGCAGCTCCTCGCTGTCCGTGTGGAAGTTCCCCACGCAGAGTTGCCCTGACCGTCGTCCCGCCCGCCATCTTCAGGTCTACGGACCCGACGGTCTGTAGCACCCTTCCGAGCTGTGGAATGGAGGCTCCTCATGGAGGTGTCTTGCGCTTTTCCGACTGCATTGGATTCCCCCGACAACATTGCTCTGGCCGAGGAACTGGGATACGCGCGAGCGTGGGTCTATGACACGCCCCAGCAGAGCCCGGACGTGTGGATGACCCTGGCGCTGGCCGCTGAGCGAACCGAGCGGATCGGTCTCGGTCCGGGTGTGCTGGTTCCCAGCTTGCGACACCCGATGGTCAACGCCGCGGCGACCGCCACCCTCGCTGCGCTGGCTCCGGGTCGTGTCTCGATCGCGTTCGGCACGGGGTTCACCGGCCGCCGCGCGATGGGATACCGCGCAATCACATGGGCCTACATGGAGTCGTACATCCGCGCGTACCGCGGGCTGTTGCAGGGCGAGGTCGTGGAGTGGGAGGGGGCGCAGATGCAGATGCTGCATCCCGATGGGCACGCGCCCGCACGCCCGGTCGACGTCCCCATCCTGGTCGGCGCGCTGGGCCCCAAGGGCCACAAGGTGGCCAAGGAACTCGGCGATGGGCTGTACGTGACCCTCCAGCTGCCCCCGTTCATCAGCGAGTACTCATGGGTGCCCAACCTCGTGTGGGGGACGGTGCTCGACGAGGGAGAGCCCACCGACTCCGAACACGCGCGACTCGCCGCTGGACCGGGATGGGCGCTGGCCTATCACGGGGCCTACGAGTTCGGGGGGCCGTCTGCCGTGCATGGCCTGCCGGGCGGCGCGGTGTGGTTGGACGTGGTGAACCGGACTCCGGACGCTCGACGGCACCTCGCGGTTCACGCAGGTCACTGCGTCGAGATCGGTGAAGCCGATCAAGCGGCATGGAACGCCGGCGGTCACGCGATCCTTCGGGACGTGACGATCAGCGGTACTCGCGATCAGGTCCGGGATCGCCTCGACGAGTTCGCGTCAAAGGGCGTCACCGAGATCGTGTTCCAACCGTGCGGGCCCGACCCGCGGGCCGAGCTCGAGAGGTTCCTCGACGCAGCGACTGCCTGACAGCGACCTTCGCTCTCCGTGAACAGCTCCACAGCGCGGCGGCGGTGGATCGCCGGCTCGATCTCGAGCTCGGCGATCCATCGACGGGCGGCGACGAGCTCGGCATCGTCGGCGCTGGTCGTGCCACGCAGCTGGCCGGGTGTCCATCAGCGCCCGGCGCCGCCACGCGTAGATGGTCTGGTTACGACGCGACGGCCAGCTTCGTGGGAAGTCAGCCTCAAGCCGGCACCGTCCGCTCGCCCCCGAGGAAACCTCGGGGTTCACACAGGCTGGATGCGGAGGCCGCTCTGCTCGCAGCGCTCGCATACGACACCGACGCCGTCAACCTCCGCATTCGGTGCAGCCCGACTTCCGCTGGGGGTAGTGCGTGGTCGAGCGCAGCTTCGCTCCACAGGCCGCAGGCAAGGATCGTCGGTGGTCTCAGAGCTATTCGGGCCAGGCGTTGTTCCTGACGACATCGACGAAGTCGACGCGCTTGAAGTCGGGTGAGTAGCGCGCGAGCATATCGGATGCGATCGTTCCGAGGAGGGTGTCGGGCCGGTCCTTGACCCCTTCGGCGATGGTTTTCAGGCCCTGGCGCTTGAAGTCGCACCGAGGATGCACCGCGATGATCTCCTCGATAGCAGCCGGGTCGAGCAGGTCCATCCCGGCGCCGTCGACGTCGACTCTCACTCCGGCCGCCAGGAGCGCGACCTCGGGCTCCATGAACCTCGGGATTCCGTGCGTGCTGTGCAGGGCGACGGACAACCAGACGAGACGTGCAGCATCGGCGGGTACGTCGTGCGCCAGCAGGAAGTCACGCGCCGCGTCAGCACCGTCCACCTCGAACCGCTGGGTCAGGTTTCGGTGCCCCTCCACCAGGCCGAGGTCATGGAACATCGCTGCGACGTAAAGAAGCTCTGGATCGGCCTTGATCCCAAGACGCTGACCGTGCAGCACCCCGAACAGATACGTTCGCCGGGAGTGGTGGTACAGCAATGGCGACTCGGCGTCTTGGATGAAGGCGGTGGTCTCATTAGCTATCTGAGAGTCGGGGATGGCGACACCTGCGACGGACTCACTCATGATCCTCTCCTAACGGGCTATGTTTGTCGTACCGACCGTCAGCGACGGCCCGTTTCATGCGATATTCAGCCTCCCTTGCATTGCTATGAGGAAGCCAGCCTCGATCCGGAACCGTTCGCCTCGCCCCTGTGGTCGACCCCGGACTTCACGCAGGCCGACCCGGGAACGGGACCCCGGGCATCAGCGAAGACTTCTGAATGGATACAGACCCGCAGTCCGACTGCGGAACCCACGCTGATCGACGCCTCCAGTGGCCCCCGTCACGTCAGCTGAACGTTCAAGGCCGGATCGTGGCCTCTGACCTCGTGGTCCTTGGCACATTTCACCACCGTTTCGAGGTCATCCGGGCCGCCCAAACCACTCCTGAAAGCATGAAACGGTCGTATGCCGCCTCGACTCCTATTTTCGTTACACTACAGTCCTGTAAAGTCCGAGAGAATCCACGACGTAAGGGAGCGCGCCCCCCTGGTCGTACGACACCGGCAACCTCGCCGCGGACGTCGCCCCATCAGACAGATCAATAGCTGGCACTGATGATTCGACAAAACTACTACTGACGGACGGTGTTACTGGTGTTACTGGGTCGGCAGCACGAGTGCGAGGTGCTCGACCGACTGCTCGAGGCAGTGCGGGCAGGTGAGAGCCGGGCACTGGTTGTGCGCGGCGAGCCGGGTGTGGGCAAAACGGCGCTGCTGCAGTACCTGGTTGGGCAGGCATCGGGGTGCCGGATGGCCTATGCCACGGGGATTCAGTCAGAGATGGAGTTGGCCTTCGCCGGGCTTCATCAGCTGTGCACGCCGATGCTCGACCGGCTCGAACGTCTTCCTCAGCCACAGCGCGATGCATTGACCACGGCGTTCGGGATCAGTGCCGGGGACCCGCCGGATCGTTTCCTGGTCAGTTTGGCCGTATTGGGCCTGCTGGCCGGGGTCGCCGAGGAACGGCCGCTGATCTGCGTGGTGGAAGACGCTCAATGGCTCGATCGCGCCTCGGTGCAGGCCCTGGTATTCGTTGCCCGGCGGCTGACGGCGGAATCCGTGGGTGTGATCTTCGCGGCGCGCAGTGGAGAGGCGCCGGAGTTGACGGGCCTGGCGCAGCTGGTGATCACAGGTCTGCCCGACGAGGACGCGCGGGAGCTGCTCTGCTCGACGCTGCATTGGCCCTTGGACGACCGCGTGCGCGACCGCCTCATCGCTGAGACCAGGGGCAACCCGCTGGCGTTGTTGGAGTTGCCACGCGGGCTCACCCCCGCGGAGCTGAGCGGCGGCGTGCCGGGCCCACGCCGGTTGCCGCAGCAGATCGAGTTCAGCTTTCAACGGCAGATGGCTCGACTGCCGTCGGAAACCCGGCGGCTTCTGTTGGTTGCGGCGGCGGAGCCGCTTGGTGATGGAGCGCTGATGTTTCGGGCCGCTGAACAGCTCGGAATCGGAGCCGATGCCGCCGGCCCGGCGGTCGAGGCCGGGCTGCTGGAGATCGGCGGGAGAGTCTTGTTCCGGCATCCGTTGGTGCGTTCAGCGGTCTACCGGGCGGCGTCGCCGCAGGAACGGCGCAGCGCGCACCGGGCGCTGGCGGACGCCACCGACCCCGAGGCCGACTTCGATCGTCGCGCCTGGCATGCAGCACACGCAACAGCCGGGCAAGACGAGGACGTCGCCGCAGACCTCGAACACGCGGCCGGCCGCGCTCAAGCGCGCGGGGACCTGGTCGCGGGCGCCGCCTTCCTGGGACGCGCCGTCGAGCTGACCGTCGACCCCAACCGCCGGGCGGAACGCGCGCTGGCCGCGGCACAGGCCACACACCTCGCCGGCGCCCACGACGCCGCACTCAAACTGCTGTGCCTTGCAGAAGCGTGCCCGCTCACCAAGCTCCAACGAGCCAAGCTGGACCTGCAACACGCCAGGATCGCCTTCACCGTCAACCGCGGCAGGCAGGCTCCCCCACTGCTGCTGCAAGCCGCCAAGCGGCTCGAGCAGCTCGACGTGGAGTTGGCCGGCCAGACCTACCTGGAAGCGTTGTTGGCGACCATGTTCGCCGGCGCACTCGCTGACGGCAACAGCATGCGGGAGGCCGCCCAGGCCGCCCGCGCAGCCTCCCCGACGTCCCGTCACCCACGCGCGCCCGACCTACTCCTCGAGGGCCTGGCCGTGCGGTTCAACGACGGTTACGCCGCTGGGGCGCCGGTACTCAAGCGGGCCCTGCGCGCGTTCCGCGACCACCACCTCTCCCTACAGGAGGGGTTGCGCTGGCTCTGGCACGCGGGTATCACCGCAGCGCACCTCTGGGACTACGACACCTGGGAACTGCTCGCCACCCGCTTCGTGCGCACCGCACGGGAGACCGGCGCCGTGACCATGCTCCCCCTCGCCCTCAGCCTACGCATCGGCGTGCACGTCTTCTTCGGTCAGCTGACCGAAGCTGCCTCGTTGCGTGAGGAGCTGAACTCGGTCATCGACGTGACCGGAGACCCCCCATCGCCCATCGCCATGTTGCTCGCCGCGTGGCAGGGCCGCGAAGTCGAAGCACGTGAACTGATCGAGGCCACCACCGCGGAGGTGCTGCGCCGCGGCGAGGGAGACGGGCTGGTCAAAGCCCAATTGGCAGCAGCGCTTCTCGACAACAGCCGCTGCCGCTACGGGGACGCACTGGCCGCGGCTCAGCAGGCCGCCGATCAGCCGCCGGTGTTCGGCGTGATCCCGTGGGCGGCGCTGGCCGAGCTCGTTGAAGCGGCCACCCGCTGCGGCACACCCGAACGCGCTGCCGACGCCTTCCGCCAGCTCACCGAGATCACCCGCGCTAGCGGCACCGACTGGGCGCTGGGCATCCAAGCCCGCTCTCGCGCCCTGCTGAGCTGCGGTCGCGACGCCGAGCGCGCCTACCGTGAGGCGATCGACCGGCTCGGCCGCACCCGCATCCGCGGCGAACTCGCCCGCGCCCATCTCCTCTACGGCGAATGGCTACGCCGGCAAGGCCGACGGCTGGACGCGCGCGAACAGCTTCGCACCGCCCACGACATCTTCGCCGCGATCGGCGCCAAGGCCTTCGTCCACCGCGCCGCCGCTGAACTGCGGGCCACCGGCGAGTCCGCACGCAAACGCAGCGTCGATACCAACATCGATCTCACCTTCCAGGAGGCCCAGGTCGTACGCCTGGTCCGCGAAGGCCTCTCGAACGCCGAAATCGGTGCACACCTGTTCATCAGCCCGCGCACCGTCGAGTGGCACCTGGGGCGCATCTTCTCCAAGCTCGGCATCACCTCACGCAGACAGCTCCGCACCAGCGTGCCTCCGCGACCGCGACGCTCAACACGCTCGGTCTCGAGGGATTACGGCAGCCCGTAGCAGCCGTCCTGCCGAATGCGACGGCCCCCGGCTCCGCAAGCGCTCGTCGAAGCGAACTGCGATCGCGTGCGCACGCTGCTCACGTCGATGCCGGCGTTCCGGTCGCGTCTGCCCACCGCACAGCGCCTGGACGGAAACCACAAGCAACCCCGCTCGCCGGCACCTATGCCCGGGGCGGTTCCCCGGGTTCCCGGTGTTTGGCCTGTGCGAACCCCGAGGCGTTCCCGGGGGCGAGGCGAAGTTACCGGCGTGAGACTGACCTTCCCCAATCGTGAAGTACGACCGCTGCACAGAGGAGAGCGATGAACGATGTGCTGATCACCCTGAGCACCGACAATTTCCAGCAGACGGTAGCAAGACTCGAGCGCGAGCTGGCCGACCGAGGGCTGGATGTGTTCGCCCGAGTCGATCACGCTGCAAACGCCAAGACGGTAGGTCTACGGATGCCGGCCACACTCGTCCTCACCTTCGGAAGCCCGCTGGCCGGGACACCGCTGATGATCGACACACCCGACCTGGCCCTCGATCTCCCGCTGCGCGTCCTGATCCGCCAGACCGACCATGGCGTCGAACTCGTCTCCACCAACCCGGAAGCCCTGCTGGAGCGACACGGGCTGGCTCCCGCCTCAGCGGCACCGCTGAACGGCATCAAGACAATCATGTCGGCCGCCGCCGGGGTGAGGCCATGACGGCACAGCGGCTCGAAAGATTCCCTGAGCAAGCTCTCCGCCCCGAGATCGACGAGCACCCTCCGGAGAACGTGGAGTTCGGAGACAGGTTCGTGAATCGAGCGGACAGGTGAAGAAGTGAGCGCAGGAACCGAGCACGTGATGGTGGTGCACGAACAGGATCCCTACAACGCGGAACCGACGCCGTCGGCGCTGGCAGAACACGCTCTGACCCCGGTTGGGGTCTTCTACGGGCGTAACCACGGGACGATTCCCGTCATCGCACCGCAGGAGTGGCGTCTGCGAATCGACGGCATGGTGGAGCACCCTCTCGAGCTGTCGTTGGCCGACCTGAAGCAGCGATTCGCTCACCGCGAGGTCGTGGCCACGCTGCAGTGCGCGGGCAACCGGCGAGCGGGTCTGCAGGCGGTCCGGGACATCCCCGGCCAGCACCCGTGGGGTGCGGGAGCGACCTCGACGGCCCGGTGGGGCGGGGCCGGCCTGGCCGACGTGCTCGCCGCCGCCGGAATGCGCCCGGGCGTCACCGACATCGAGTTCGAGGCCCCCGACATCGCCGGCGAGGCGACCCCGCCGCAGCCCTACGGCAGTTCGATCAGCGCCGCGAAGGCCACCGCGGGCGAGACGATGTTGATCTGGGAGATGAACGGGAAGCCGCTCCCGGTGGAGCACGGCGGCCCGGTGCGGGTCGTCGTACCCGGGCACATCGGCGCGCGCAGCGTGAAGTGGATCGAGCGCATCACGGCGCAGGACCACCCCTCGGACAACTTCTTCCAGGCCAGTGCGTACCGGCTGTTGCCGGCCGACGCTGATCCCGCTCGCACCGGGATCGGGGATGGCTTCGCGCTGACCGCGGTGGCCCTGAACTCCGCCATCCTGCGGCCCGACGACCATGCCGTTCTGCCCAGCGGGCCGACCACGATCAAGGGTTACGCCTACGCCGGTGACGACCGGGGCATCGCACGGGTGGACGTCTCGGTCGACGGGGGCCGAACCTGGCTGCAGGCCGAACTCGAGGAGGATCTCGGCCCGTGGGCGTGGCGGTTCTGGCACGCCACTGTCGGCTTGCCCGTCGGCGAGGTAACGATCACCGCCCGGGCCTGGGACACGACCGCTGCCGTGCAACCGGAGCACCCGGAGAGCGTGTGGAACCCGCCGGGCTACATCAACAACTCCTGGCCCGCCATCACCGTGAGCGTTCACGACGTGGCCGGCTGATGAGTGCGGGCAGCAGTTCTCCAGGGCAGTCGCTGACCCAGAGCCCGTACTCGATCACCGACTACGCCGGTTGGTGGCCTCCACCAGATCGTCGACGACGTGGACAGCGGTAGGGACCTTGTAGGTTGCGAGCCGGCGCTTGAGTTGCCCCCTCAGTGCGTCGGCTGTCACCGGTTCGTCCGTCACGACGTAGGCGGTGACCGCCTCACCCCAGACCGGGTCGGGCACACCGACCACGAGAGCGTCGCTCACCCCGGACAGGGCGAGGAGGGCGTCGCGCACCTCGTCGGGGTACACGTGGAACGAACCGGTGTTGATCATTCCGTCGAGCCGGCCGGTCAGGTGCAGGTAACCCCGAGGCGTCCGCACCGCGGTGTCGCCCAGGCTGCACCACCCGTCGGGATCTGCGAATGACGGGGAGACCATCGCGTTGCGAGTGCGGATCTCGCAGCTGGACGCGGTTCCGGGCACCGGATGGAGTTCGATCTCCACCTGGTCGATCGGTCGCCCGCAGCTGCCGACGATCTCCGTGTCGCCGCGGAGGACTCCGTCATGGTCGAGACCGCTCAGCACCGTCAGGGGCCATCCGGCCTCATATCGACCGTAGAGCTGGCAGAGCGCGGGTCCGAACACGCCGATCAGCCGCCGCAAGGCGTCGGGCTCGACCGGCGCGCCCCCGTACAACACCCGCCGCAGTGACGGGAGGGAGCGTTCGGCCGAGTCCGCGGCGCCGGCGCGCTCCAGGTGGTCGGCGATCCTGGTGAGCATGCCCGGCACCACGAAGGCCGTGGTGACCTGGTGACGTCGGATCGCCTCGATCGCCGCGGCGGCGTTGAACCGTGGAAGCATCACCTGCGGCAGGCCCAGGTGCAGGAACGGGAAGCTTCCCACCATGCCGGTCGCGTGCATCAGCTGGACTACGGTCAGGTAGCACTCGTCCTGTCCGAGCGTCGGTCCGTAGCCACCGCTCTCGTAGAGCGCCCGGTTGATCCGGATGATCGACCGCCAGTTCGCGTAGCTGGTCGGAATGCCGAAGAGCTCACCCCCGCGCACCGCCCGCGGATACACGACGAGCGGTGTGGACGCCTCGACCCAGGTGTCCGCACGCCGTCGCGGGCCCTCGAGCGGCCGGTCGACGGTATGAACGAGGGTCGCGTCCGAGAGGGGGCTCGACCGCGGGATTCTCGGGTCCGTGGCGGGGACGTCGTTGTGGTCGTCGTCGGTGACGACGACCCGAGCACCACCTGCTTCATAGATGGCCCGGGCTTCGGCGGGAGCAGCAGACGGTTCGACCGGAAGCCGCGTGGCACCGATCAGCTCGGTCGCGATGAAGGCTTCGAGGGCGGCGGCGCTGTTGCGGTAGGACAACCCGACGACGCCGTGTTCCAGCCCGAGATCGACCAGGGCGCCGGCCAGGCACTCGGCGCGCTCGAGCAGCTCGGCGCCGGTTCGAACGACCGATCCATCAGCACTGAGGACCAGTACGGCGTCGGCTGCCCGATTCAACGCCTGACGGATCTCCCGCCCTGCCGTCATCATCGTCGAGACCACGGCAGGCCCTCCTCACACAGTGGGAACCCGCCGGCCCCCTGCAGCCGAGGCGCACCATCGGCCACATCGCCCGTCGCCTCCCGCCGGAGTCGGCCGAACTCGTCACCGAGGGCCTCGACGGTCCAGCGCCTGTTCAGGCCACTCGGGTTCGGGAGCACCCAGACGCCGGTGCCCGCCAGCGTGAGTGTCTGACGGCCGATCATCGCGCGAGGCATCCGGAAGGCCACCCGGAACGCCGTGATCCCGAGGAATCCGAGCCACGCCGGACGGGTTCGGGCCAGCAGGTCCGTCAGCCGCGGCACATTGCCCACGAGCTCGGCAGGGCTGAGCTCGTCGGCTCGGGCAGTCGCGCGAGCCACGAGCGCGGTGATCCCCAGTCCTGCGCGCGGCAGTTGCCATTGCTCCTCGGGCGCCAGCACTGTCGGGGTGAAACCCCCGAGATGCAGCGCCCTCCAGGACCGGTTACCCGGGCGGTGGAAGTGCAGTCCGGTCTCGACCGTGCTGAGCCCGGGATTGACGCCGCAGAACAGCACCGACAGAGGCGGATCAGCCTCTGTCGGCAGGAGATCCACGATGGTGGTTCGCACGGTACGCCCCCTCAGAGCCTGATTTGACCGGTAGGTCAAATATACCTACCATCACTGCATGGCGGGACGACCACGACTGTTCGACGACCAGGCGGCGGTGGACGCCGCCGTGGAGATCTTCTGGCGGAAGGGTTACGCCGCCACCACGCCCCAGGAGCTCGCCGACGAACTGAGCATCGGTAAGGGGAGTCTCTACAACACCTTCAAGAGCAAGGCGAACCTGCTGTCCCTGGCTCTGCACAGGTACAGCGATCGTAAGCTGCAGGCCCTCGACGACGAACTCGAGGCCGACGGCCCTGTG
The DNA here is from genome assembly GCF_039534065.1 of Pseudonocardia yunnanensis. Classification (NCBI taxonomy): domain Bacteria; kingdom Bacillati; phylum Actinomycetota; class Actinomycetes; order Pseudonocardiales; family Pseudonocardiaceae; genus Pseudonocardia; species Pseudonocardia yunnanensis. The sequence goes on from NZ_BAAAUS010000026.1 coordinate 20,178, forward strand.
CGCGACCGGATCCGCTCCGCCCTTGCCATGCTGGCCGGCATCGGGGTCCATCGTCGCGGATGTTTCGCCGTCAACTCCGTCGTCGAACTGGCAGGCACCGACGGCGACGCGACGACGGTTCCCCAACAGCTCTTCGATCGCATCGAACAGGCCTTCAAGGACGCGATCGTGCGCGGCCAGCAGAGCGGCGAGCTCGCTGCCGACCGCGACCCCGCGGTTGAAGCCAGTCTCCTGCTCTCGGCGGTGATGGGGGCCAGCGTTCTCGCCCGCTCCGGCGCCGACTCGGAGCGGCTGCAGAGGGTGCTGGCCGGCGCCGTCGCGAGCCTCTAGCTGCCGCTCGCACGGCATGGCCTCCAGCTGCGGAACATCCTGGCTCGCCCGGGTCGTGCACGCCCTTGTCCGACGGCCGCTTTGATGGCTACCGGTTGAGGAAGGTGAAATCGGCGCGTAGTGGTGTCCAGAATCGGATTTCCCGCGGTGTGCGCAGGATTTCAGGTAAGCGGTTCTCGTAGGCGATCCGATACGCGCGCTTCATCTGGACCTGGAAGAACTCGTCCCGATCGGCCCATGTCTCGTAGAGCATGAACCGGGTCGGATCGGCCGGATCCTGGTGCAGTGCGGTGTTGAGGAAAGTCGGCTCGTGGCGCATCGCGTCCAGCACTGGCTGCACGATCTGGAGGTACTCGTCCGCGTGCCCGTCGCGCACGTGGTTCGACACGATCATCACGATGGTCATTGCAGCGTCAGTCCGCCTTCGATGTTGAGGATCTAACCGTTGGCGTGGCCGACCTGGTCCTCGGACTACCCCATCAACCCGCCCTTGGCCACCGCTATAACTGGTGCCACCATACCGGCGACGAAGCGGGCCGTCCACCGGTTAAAGTGGTGCGTCATGATGGATCGGCGGACGAAACGGGACTTCCGGTTCCGGGACACCCGGCTGTGCTTCACGCTCCCGGCCACCCTCGGCGACCGCGGGCTGCCGACGCCCTACGAGCGTCTGTCCGAGCCCACCGACCTGGCACGCTGGTGCGTGGAGGCGGGGCTGTTGTCACGGCCGCCGGCCGTCACCGCCGAGGAATTGAACCAGGCAATTGCCCTACGTGAGGCGATCCAGCGGGTGGGCGAGGCCATTGCGGACACGCGCGCGCCAGAGAAAGCCGACATAGCGAGGATCAACAGCGCAGCGGCCGTCGTTCCGCTCGCCCCGCAACTGTCCGATGATGCCGCGGCGTTCTCCTGGTCGGGCACCTCCCTGGACAGCGCGCTGGCCGTGATCGCCCGGGACGCGGTCGAACTGTTCACCGGCTCGCTGCGTAGGCGCATCAAGATCTGTGCCCACACCTCCTGCCGTGGCCTGTTCGTCGATGAGTCCCGGCCGGGTCAACGCCGGTGGTGCTCGATGACCACCTGCGGCGACAAGGCCAAGAAGACCACCTACCGGGCGCGACTGCGGACCACGAGCTAGACGTACCGACCCGTGACGTTGTCGACGGTCACGTGGCGAGGCGGGCGATGCGGCCGCGGATCAGCGGTCCACGTGGAAGACCGTGACCGCACGAGGCCCTCGGCATGGGTGCTCCGTCCCGAGCTTGTGACCAATGACCAATCTCTCATTATTGACCTTCAGGTCTAAAATAGCTTACCGTCGTCGTGCCGGCACGTCTCAGCGCGTCCCAGGGGTCCGGCCACAAGATCGACGTGGACGCGATGGAAGTGGGCGACCGGCTTTGTCGATCAACATGACGGGTTCGGAGACCAGCAGCGCGTGGCCATCGGAGTTCGGCGTCAACGAGTGGATGCTCGACGAGCTCTACGACAAGTTCGTCGAGGATCGCCACTCGGTCGATCGGGCATGGTGGCCCCTCCTCGAGGCTCACGCCGATCAGTCGAAGCCGGCACTCTCGGCGCCACATGAGATGGCGACCGGCACCGCTGCGACCCGCACCGCCGACGAGCCCAGTGGCTCCGACGGCGACACCCGTGTCGAACAGATCCGCGGTGTCGCGCGCAGCCTCGTGTCGTCCATGGAGGCGAGCCGGCAGATCCCGACGGCGACGAGCGTCCGCACAATGCCCGCGAAGCTCCTGATCGACAACCGGCTCGAGATCAACGAGCACCGCGTCCGCATCCGACGCAGCAAGGTCGGTTTCACCCATCTCATCGGCTGGGCCATCGTGCAGGCGGTCAAGCGGTACCCGGCCCAGAACGTGCACTACGAGGAGCTCGACGGCAAGCCGTCGGTCGCCACTCCCCCACACCTCAACCTCGGGATCGCCGTCGACGTCGCACGGCCCGACGGCGCGCGGACGTTGCTGGTCCCGAACATCAAGGCGGCCGACTCCATGGGCTTCGCCGACTTCGTCGGGGCCTACGACGACATCGTCCACCGCGCCCGCAGCGGAGCGCTCACGGTCGTGGACTTCGCCGGAACGACGCTGTCGCTCACCAACCCCGGCGGCATCGGAACCCAGCACTCGGTGCCACGACTGATGCCGGGGCAGGGCTGCATCATCGGGGCCGGAGCACTCGAGTACCCGGCCGCGTTTCAGGGCGCCGACGCCGAACTCCTCGCCGATCTTGCCGTCGGCAAGACGATCACGTTGACCAGCACCTACGACCACCGGGTGATCCAGGGCGCCGGGTCGGGCGAGTTCTTGGGCATCATCGAAGACCTGCTCCTCGGGCGACACCATTTCTACGAGGACATCTTCACCGCGCTCCGCATCCCCTACGCCCCGATCCGCTGGGCACGCGACCTCGAAACGGGGCCTGACGGCGGCGCCGACAAGGCGACGCGGATCCAGGAGCTGATCCACGCCTACCGGGTCCGCGGGCATCGCGTGGCCGACGTCGACCCACTCGAGTACCGGCAGAAATCACGTCGAGACCTCGACATCGCAGGCCATGGCCTGACGCTGTGGGACCTCGACCGCGAGTTCACCGCCGGTCTGCTCGCCGGCGAACGCAGGCGGATCCCCCTGCGCGGCATACTCGGGGTGCTGCGGGACTCGTACTGCCGCACCGTCGGCATCGAGTACATGCACATCCAGGACCCGGCCCAGAGGGAGTGGATCCAGCGGCGGGTCGAGTCACCGATCGAGGAACCCTCGCACGGCCAGGTGCTGCGCATCCTCGGAAAACTCAACGAGGCCGAGGCGTTCGAGACGTTCCTGCAGACGAAGTACGTCGGCCAGACCCGCTTCAGCCTCGAGGGCGGCGAGTCGACCATCGCGCTGCTCGACGCCGTCGTGTCCGCGGCCGCGCGCGCCGGGCTGGAGGAGGTCGCGATCGCCATGGCGCACCGCGGCAGGCTCAACGTGCTGGCCAACATCGCGGGCAAGACCTACGGCCAGATCTTCCACGAGTTCGAGGGCAGCGAGGACCCACTGGCAGGCGAGGGGTCCGGTGACGTCAAGTACCACCTCGGCACCGAGGGCACCTACCGTGGCGCAGCGGGCGAGTCGATCGCGGTGACCGTCGCCGCGAACCCGTCGCACCTCGACGCGGTCGACGGCGTGCTGGAGGGGATCGTACGGGCCAAACAGGACCGTCACCCCATCGGCTCGTTCCCGGTCCTGCCGATCATCGTGCACGGCGACGCGGCCATGGCAGGCCAGGGCATCGTGGCCGAGACGCTGCAGATGTCACAGCTGCGCGGCTACCGCACCGGCGGGTCGATCCGGGTCACCATCAACAACCAGGTCGGGTTCACCACGCTGCCCACCGACGCCCGGTCCTCGATCTACTCCACCGACGTCGCCAAGGCCGTCCAGGCCCCGATCTTCCACGTCAACGGGGACGACCCCGAGGCCGTCGTCCGGGTGGCCGAGCTCGCCTTCGCCTACCGGCAGGAGTTCCACCGCGACGTCGTCATCGACCTGATCTGCTATCGGCGCCGGGGCCACAACGAGGGCGACGACCCCTCGATGACCCAGCCCCGGATGTATTCGGTCATCGGCACCAAGGAGAGCGTGCGCCGGCTGTACTCGGAGGCGGCGCTGGACCGCGGCGCCATCACCGAGGCCGAATACGAGGCCACCCAACGCGACTTCCAGGAGCGGCTGGAAGCGGCCTTCGCCGAGATGCGCAAGCCGCCGGCCGCGGCCGCTGAGAGCATGGCCGACGGCGATCGCCTGTCCCTCGTGCAGGAACCGGTCGACACCGGTGCCCCGCTCGACCGGATCGCCCGGGTGGGTTCCGTCTTCGCGAGCCCGCCCGAGGGCTTCACCGTGCACCCGAAGCTTCAGCAGCTGCTGATCAAGCGCGAGGAGATGAGCCGCGACGGCAAGATCGATTGGGCCTTCGGCGAGCTGCTGGCCGTCGGCACCCTGCTCATGGAGGGCGTCCCGGTGCGGTTCGCGGGCCAGGACTCCCGCCGGGGCACCTTCGCCCAGCGGCACGCGGTCCTGCACGACTACCAGGACGGACGCGAGTGGAGCCCGCTCGGCGACCTCTCCGAGGACCAGGGCCGGTTCTGGATCTACGACTCGCTCCTGAGCGAGTACGCCGCGATGGGCTTCGAGTACGGGTACTCGGTCGAGAACTCCGACGCCCTCGTGCTGTGGGAGGCCCAGTTCGGTGACTTCGTCAACGGCGCCCAGATCGTCGTCGACGAGTTCGTGAGCTCCGCGGAACAGAAGTGGGGCCAGCCGTCGTCGCTGGTGCTCCTGCTCCCGCACGGCTACGAGGGCAGGGGCCCGGACCACTCGTCCGGGCGGATCGAGCGGTTCCTGCAGCTGTGCGCCCAGCAGAACATGACCGTCGCATGCCCCTCGACGCCCGCCTCGTACTTCCATCTGCTCCGGCGCCAGGCCCGGACTCGGCCGCGCAAGCCGCTGGTCGTCTTCACCCCGAAGTCCATGCTGCGGACCAAGGCGGCCACGAGCGACGTGCACGAGTTCGTGTCCGGCCGGTTCGAACCCGTCATCGACGACGCGTCGGTGCGCGAACCCGGCCGGGTCGAGCGGGTCGTCCTGGTCGCCGGGAAGCTCTACTACGAGCTCCGCGCCGCGCTGACCCGATCGCCCGACCCGCGGATCGCCCTGGTGCGGGTGGAGCGGTTCTTCCCGCTGCCCGCCGACGAGCTCGCCGTGACGCTCGCGCGCTACCCCGGTGCGGAGGTGGTCTGGGCCCAGGAGGAACCGCGCAACCAGGGAGCCTGGAGCTACCTGCTCACCGAGACGACCGCGATCGGGTTCAGCTCCTCGCTCCGCCTGATCTCGCGTCCACCGTCGGCCTCGCCGGCGACCGGTTCCGCGGCCCGCCATCAGGAGGAGCAGCAGAAGCTCGTCTCGCGGGTCCTCGACGTCGACGACGCGAACGGAGCCGGCGGCGCGCGCCGATGAGCGCCGCTGCGGAGCGGTACGGGATCAGGTGGAGCTGCCCAGCCGGTCACGGCCGGGCGGCGTGGCGAGTCGCGGCCGGGCGCCCGCCCAGCCTGCGACCCGGTCGGCGACGTCGTGCGCGGTGATCCCGAGGGTCGCGAGGATCTCCGCGCGGCTGCCGTGCGCCAGGAACTCCTGGGGCAGGGCGACGTCGCGCTGGACGACGTCGACCTCGCCGGCCCGCAACGCGTCGGCGAGCGCAGAGCCGAACCCGCCGTGGTGCCCCGAGTCGGCGATCGTCACCACGAGTGGGTGCACACCTGCCATCTCGACCAGTGCGGCCGGCACCGGCAGCACCCACCGCGGATCGACGACCGTCGCGGAAACCCCTTGCCGCGCAAGGATTTGTGCAGCCTCGACACCCAACTCGCCGAAGGCTCCCGCACACACCACCAGAACCGTCGGCTCGGGCGACTCCCACAGCACGTCGACGCCGCCCGTGCGGTAGAGCGCCGGCAGCAACTCGACGACCGGGCCCTTCGCGAAGCGCAGCGCGGTGGGCCCGTCGTCGATGGCCACGGCCTCGGCCAGCTCCTCCCGTAACGTCACTGCGTCGCGGGGTGCGGCCACCCGCATCCCCGGCACGACGCCGAGGATCGACAGGTCCCACATCCCGTTGTGCGTGGGCCCGTCGCTGCCGGTCACCCCGGAGCGGTCCAGCACCAGGGTCACCGGCTCGTGATGCAACGCCACGTCCATCATCAGCTGGTCGAACGCCCGGTTCAAGAACGTCGAGTAGAGCGTGACCACCGGGTGCATGCCACCACGGGCCAGGCCCGCCGCCGAGGTCAGCGCGTGCTGCTCGGCGATGCCGACGTCGATGCAGCGCTCGGGGAACTCCCGCTGGAACGCGCCGAGTCCGGTCGGGTGCAGCATCGCCGCGGTGATCGCCACGACGTCGGGCCGCTGGTGCCCGATGCGCACCATCTCCTCGGCGAACACGTCGGTCCAGCTGAGGGGCTTCGGCTTGCTCGACCGGCCCGTCCCTGCGTCGAACGCCGACGGGCTGTGCATCTGTTCGGTCTCATCGTTCTCGGCCGGGGCGTACCCGTAGCCCTTACGCGTCACCACGTGCACCACGACGGGCCCGCCGAAGCCCCGGGCCCGCGCCAGCGCCGACTCCAGGGCGGCGATGTCGTGTCCGTCCACCGGACCGAGGTACTTGAGGCCGAGATCGCCGAACAGCACCTGCGGGCTGATCGCGTCCTTGAGCCCGACCTTGAGCGCGTGCAGGCCGGCGTAGACGGCGTGGCCGACGACCGGTGCGCGGCGCAGCCGTTGCTTGCTCGCCTCCAGGTAGCTCTCGTAGCCCGGCTGCAGGCGCAGGGTGGCGAGCCGGTCGGCCAGGCCGCCGATCGTGGGCAGGTACGACCGGCCGTTGTCGTTGACGACCACCACGACGTTGCGGTCCTTGGCCGCTGCGATGTTGTTGAGCGCCTCCCAGGCCATCCCGCCGGTCAACGCGCCGTCGCCGATCACCGCGACGACGCGGCGGTCCTGGCCGCTCAGCGCGTAGGCGTGCGCGATCCCGTCCGCCCACGACAGCGACGACGAGGCGTGGCTGGACTCGACATGGTCGTGTGAACTCTCCGCCCGGCTGGGATATCCGGACAGCCCGCCGGTCATCCTCAGCCGGTCCCACCCGGTCTGACGGCCGGTCAGCAACTTGTGGACGTAGGCCTGGTGCCCGACGTCCCAGATCAGGGTGTCGCGCGGCGAGTCGAAGACCCGGTGCAGCGCGATCGTCAACTCGACGACGCCGAGGTTGGGGCCGAGATGGCCGCCGGTGCGCGACACCGCCCGCACCAGGAACTCGCGAATCTCGGCGGCCAGGGCCGGCAGCACGGAGTGTTCGAGCCGCCTGAGGTCGGCCGGAGACCCGATGGTGGCCAGCACGTCGGGCGCGCGCGACGCCGACGTGGCGGTGGCACGCCTCGCACCGCCGGGCGGCGCGTCCGGGACTTCCGCCGTGGATCTACCCGGTGGCGTCCGTGTGCCGGCCGGGGTCGAGGTAGCGTCGACCGGGTGCGGCGGTGAAGCTGCCGAGCCGAATCCGGTCCTCGGGGCGTGCGCAGGCTGCTCCTTGAACTCCACGGATCCAAGCTAGTTATTCTTTACTCACAGGTCAAGAATGATGGACAGCCGACTCTGACGCAATACTTGACCCACAGGTACAGAAGCGGCTAGTGTCATCTCCGACGGACGATCGACGCCGGCGACAGCCGGGTTGATCGTCCGGAATCGTCGAACCGTCCGGGTGCCGACCCATCGGACGGTCTCCGCTTCCCTTCCGCTTGCGGAATCCGTAAGAGGGTCCGCCGGCTACCCGATCACGAGGCCTGCTGAATCCATGAATGCGCATGGCGCGGACCAATCGACAGAGCCTCGTTCATCGCTCTCAGCGCAGTCTTCGAACCGTCCGCCCGAACGTCTGACGCCTTTCGGCAGTGAACACATCCGGGCCGCGGGCGAGGAATTCGCCTCGTTTCCCCAGGACGCAAAGTCGGTGAAAAGTCTGACGCGGAAGTCCGATGGGCCAACAACAGGAGTGCTGTGTAGATGTCATCGTTGTCAGTACCGCGTCCGGGCGAGCCGACGGCAACCGACCGTCGACGATGGTGGGGTTTGGCGGTCCTAGCGGTCGCACAGTTGATGCTGTTGGTCGATACCACCGTGGTCAACCTGGCGCTCGCTCCGATCCAGGAGGACCTGCATTTCACCCACCTCGGGCTGTCCTGGGTGGTCAACGGCTACACGCTCCCCTTCGGCGGCCTGCTGCTCCTCGGCGGGCGGATCGCCGACGCGCTGGGCCGCAGGCGCGTCTTCCTCGCCGGCCTGGCCTTGTTCGCGATCGCGTCGGCGATCGGAGGGCTCGCCGGCTCGCCGCTCGTGCTTGTGCTGAGTCGGGTCTTGCAGGGCGTCGGCGGAGCCCTGGTCGCGCCGGCAGCGCTGTCCCTGGTGGCGGTGCTGTTCACCGGGCCGTCGGAACGGGCCAGTGCACTGTCGATCTGGGGAGTGCTGCGCGGGCTCGGGGCCATGCTGGGCGCCGTCCTCGGCGGAATCCTCGTGAGCTATCTGTCGTGGCGATGGGTCTTCTTCATCAACCTGCCGATCGCCGCTATTGCCTTCATGCTCGCGCCCCGCCTGGTGCCGGAGAGTCGTGCCCCTCGGCGAGGACGTCCCGATATCGCCGGCGCCGTACTGGTGACGGCAGCGATCACCTTGTTCGTCTACGGGCTGCTGGCGAAGGCTGACCACGAGTGGGTGTCGGCCTCTGTGGTCGTGCCGATCGTGGCAGGCGTTCTCCTGCTCGCCATTTTCTGCGTCGTCGAGTCGAAGGTGCTGAACCCGTTGGTACCGCTGAGCTTCCTGCGGTCTCGGCGCCGGACGATCGGCAATCTCGTGTTGCTTTCCTTCAGCGCGGCGATGGGTATGTTGTTCTTTTCCATGGCGCTGTACCTGCAACAGGTGCTGCACTATCCGGCGTTGTGGTCAGGCCTCTCGTTCCTCCCGATCGGCCCGCTGTTCATGCTGACCGGTGGATTCAACGCCCGCCTGATACCCAAGCTCGGCGCCCGCACGGTCATGGTGACCGGCCTGTTGCTGCTCACGGCAGCGTTCGCACTATTTGCACAGGTCGGCGTCGGTGGATCGTACGTGCGGACGGTTTTGATCGGCATAATCCTGTTCGGAATGGGCGCCGGCTTCGCCGTCATCTCGTCCATGATCGCCAGCGTCGACGGCGCCACGGGGCAGGATGCCGGCCTTGCCAGCGGCATCAACAACACCGCGCAGCAGGTCGGCACGGCACTTGGCCTGGCCGCGCTCGTGTCTATCGGCGACAGCCACACGGCCAGCCTGTTGCAGGCCGGTGTCGACGCCGGCCAGGCGGCTGCTGCTGGATACGCAACAAGTTTCGCGGCCACCGCGATCCTGATGGCCGCCACTGCCGTGCTGGCGCTGGTCGGCATGCGCGCCGACCGGCGACCGCAAGTGACGAACGGTGACCGACGCCTTGAGACTGCTCGAACGGATTGACGAGCCGGCTGCCGTGCTTTCTCGATCGTGCTCAACTCGAGCAGCTCGCCGAGGAGATTCGCGAGCTGCTGATCCGACCGTGACGAGCACGGCGTCCAGCCACGCGTCAGTGGGGCGAGTGGACCGCGCTGAAGCGGCCACCGCCCGCTGATGAACGGCAGACCCGGGCCCCCGGTCCTGCAGGTCGAATGCCTCGTCGGCCCCGCTGACGGTGGCCGAATACGGCGAGGACCTGCTGGCCCGGGGGCCGGTCGTGGAGCGAACGAGTCGTACCCGCGCAGTGCGCACCTATCTTCTCCTCGTTTCCGCTCGGGCCCGACAACGGGCAGTCAGGCGCTCTTTCGTCAGAATTTTGTCGCAACTGCGCGGATATTACTCCAGGGTCAACCGGCTTCGCGGTGGATCAGGTCGCCAGGTCGAACGCGTCTGACGTGCGGCGCTCGCCGATTGGGAGGACATTCCGCTTGTGTGCGCTCTTGAGCAGCAAGGCGCTGGCCAGGTACCAGGCAATGAGGGCGCTGATGATGAGTATGTAGGCGCCGATGACCTGAATTGTGGGCGCGGCGGCGAGGAATGCGATCGCCAGAAGTGTGGAACCGCCTGCGAGCATGCCCAGTACGCCGGTGAGGGCGAGACTCTCGGCGGCCGCGGCGGCCGTGCCCACCCAGGTGATGGCAGCCAGGACGACGAACCAGAACCCGAAGGCACCAGGCGCGCTTCCACCGGCAGTGGTGGGAGGTAAGGCGCCGAGTGCGGCGAGTAGCTCGTGGAGGCCGTAGGCGATCCAGAAGGACCCCCAGATCCCGTGCATGGCGGCGGCGATGGCATCACGGGCACGGTAAGCCCACGTGCCGGCAATGAATTGTGCGAGTCCGCCGGCCGTCAAGGCGAAGGGAAAAAGTGTGAAAGGGGTGGCAGTGCTGCCGTACCAACCAGCGAGGTTGGCAGAAACCATGAATGTGGCGGCGGCGAAGCCGAACAGTCCGAGTACGGACGGAGCGGCGACCGGCGTCAGCGTGATCCTGGTGCGATCGCGCCAGAACGCGGAGGCGGAAGCCTCGGCCGCCGTGCGCGAATCGATCTCTGTGAACATATGTATCTACCTCCAAGTGTTGCGGTTTCCCCCCGCTTCATGTGGGTTCGAGCGATGTGGATGTCGGACCTGGGGCCCTACCAGAGCGAGAAGAAGCTGCGTACCGGGTGTGGATGGTAGGAGTCGAACAGCGCGAAGTTGATGAATGGGGTAGCGGCCACTCCGAGCAGGGCGAAGGTGCGGTTGAGCTTGGTCATCGTTTGCAGGTACCGGCGGTTGTCATCGCCGTCGATGGCCGCATCAGAGGATGGCTCCTCCTCCCCACAGACATGCCGGCCGACGAGGGGTTCGCGTCGCGTGACCACTTTGCCGACCAAGGTCGCGGCACCGGTGAGAACCGTGCCGGCGACAAGCACGTCCTTGGCGGTCACCATGATCGTCGCGTCGTTGTCGAGAGACCGGCCGTGCAGAGTCCGTCGCTCCCACAGCCATCCGGCCGCGACGGCCGCGTTGACGAGCAGTTCGTGCCAGGAGTCGCTCGTGCTGAGCCGAGCGCAGGCAGCAGTCGCCGTAGGCCCGTCGGCAGCTCCGGGTCGCTCGTCGGCACGGGCGAGCGCAGGCCTGCTGAACGCGGCGGCGGCCAAGCCGAGGCGGCCGATCGAAGCGGCCGTGGTCTGCATGATCGTCATCATTCTCACCACCCTTTCATCAGGTGAACAGCCGGAAGATTGTTCCAGGCCGGTAAGAGCGCAATACATTGAAGTTCACGCGGGGCGTGAACCCGATTGCACCGGCCGCAAAGGCACGATTCAGCATCTTAAGCAGCGTGAAGCATTCGTAGTAACGTCTCCCGCGTCGGGAGGCGTCGGGCGCGAGGATGCCGTCCGCCTCCATCGGCAGCCCCTGTGGGAACTCCCGCTTGACGAGTTGCCCCACGGCGATTGCGGCAATGTTGGTGACCGCGGATCCGACGACCGCGAGATCCTTCAGCCTGACGGCATCGTCGGTCGCGTGATCGAGGTGGCGTTGCGTCCTCAGAGTGTGCTGCTCGATCAGCCAGCCCCCGGCAAGCATCGCATTCGCCGCGACGTCGTACCCGCCCCACAGTCCCCCGACCCGAGCGCGACCTGTCGTACTGGGGCCGGGAGGCTGTGGACCGCCGACAAAAGCTGCGGCAGCGCCCAACTGGTGGATGGATGCCGCGGAGGTCGTGAGCAAACTCATCAGTGCTCCTCGTGTCGAATGTGTGATCTAGGAAAGGATGTCCGTTCACATGCCACGCTAAGAGTTTTTGACCCACAGGTCAAGTATGACGGAGTGACGGCAGTCACACATTTCAAGATCACTGATTATGACGCCGAGAACGCAGAACGCGATTACCACGGATCGCGCATAGGTGACAGCGTCGAGCACTCGCCCGAGCGTCTCACAATCATGCTGCCGACCCGGCAACATGAGACAACACCGCCACCACGCTCGTCTTTCGTCACATCATCGAGCCGACCAGGCAACAGCCCGACGCACGTCACGCCGGCAGCATGGCGAGATCCCCTCAGCAGGTCGGCTGTCGACTACCACGCGTCGGGCTCGAATTCGGCGACCATGTCGCGCCAGCCGAGCGGCTTCATGCAATGAGCACACGTCAGGCGCGCCTCAGCGAGATGCCCGCACTCGCGGTGAATCAGCCGTACCGGCGGAACGTCGTTCTCGTACTTGTCGCCCCAGGCCATGAGAGCCAGCAGCACGGGATAGAGATCAGCACCTTTCGGCGTGAGGCGATATTCGTGGCGGGGCGGGTTGTCCTGGTAAAGCCTCCGCTCCAGGATCCCCTCGGCGACGAGTACGCGCAGCCGATCGTTGAGCACATTGCTGCCGAGGCCCAGCTTGGCCCGGAAGTGGTCGTAGCGCCGCTCGCCACGGAAGCACTCCCGAAGGATCATCATCGTCCACCGCTCCCCGATCACCGACCAGGTCCGGGCGACCGAACAGTAGACCTTCTGCAACTCGTCGTGCTTCATCTCACCATCGTAGGACACTTTTTGAGTCTCAAGAGCTTGCAGGCTTCATAGGGCCCGCCTAGAGTCACACTTGAATCAAGTTCGACTGCATCGGAGGATGCGTACCCTTCCTCACCATCCCCAGTGGCGAGGCGACGTTGCAGCACACGGCCGAGATTGCGGCGATAACAGTCGTGAACACAGGTGACGCGACCTAGGCGTATCGGGGCGGCCCGGCCCTCTGGCGAGCGACCAGAACGGCACGTGCACTACTCATTCACTGAGGTCGAGTCCGTCTTCGTGGCAGGCAAGGCCGCGACCGGTCCTCAGTTGGCCGGACTCGTCGGCCTGGCCGACGAGTGGTGTGCGATCAGCCGGCGACGAGAAGGGTGGCCTGGGATCTTCGTCGTGGAAATCCATGGTGCCTATGCAGCATCGAGGCGCACGACCGGCCCGTAGGGGTCGTCGAACGCCGAACCGGTTGTCATTAACCGCCGCACCGACTCGAGCAAGCCATATCGTGACCCACCTGCAGAAAGAACGGAATCATGCGCGCGATCATTCTCACCAGCCCAGGCAAGCCCGAGGCCGTGGTTATACCCGACCCGGAGCCCGGCGAGGGACAGGTCCGGATCAAGATGGCGGGCGCAGCGGTCAATCCGGCGGATCTGCACGTCATTGACAGCGGGGAAACCGGGCTCGGACTAGGCCTCGATGTGGCGGGCGTCGTCGATCAGGTCGGCCCTGGTGTCCACAGCCTCGCCGTGGGCACCCCGGTCGCCGCACTGCAGTTCCCACACGCAACACACGCAACGGCGGGGGCCGCCGCCGAGTACGTGATCGTGCCGGCCGCGGACACGGCGGCGGTCCCGGAGGGCATCGATCTCCTGGACGCTGCCACCGTGCCGCTCAATTCCCTGACCGCCGTACAACTGCTCGGGCTACTCGGCCCGTCCGCGGGGCGGCGGCTGCTGGTCACCGGCGCGGCCGGCGGGGTCGGAGGCTACGCCGTCGCGCTCGCTGCGCGGCACGGATGGTCGGTCACGGGCCTGGCCCGGGCAACGGACACCGAGTTCCTGACTCGGGCCGGAGCGGACCAGGTCGTCACCAACCTCGAAGAGGTGACCAACGTCGACGCGGTGCTTGACACCGCGCTCTTGAACGAGCCTGCCCTCAATGCAGTTCGTGACCACGGCGTCTACGTGGGGATCTTTCCCGGCAAGGAACCACCATCCGAACGCGGCATCGACATCACCTCCGCAGTGGTCGTTCCCGACGGTGCGGCACTCGAACAGATGCTCGCACTGACGGCGCAGGGTGTTTTGGAATCGCGCCGGGCCGGAACGATTCCTCTTCGGAATGCCACGGCCGCCTACGCGAAATTTCGAGCCGGCGGTTTCCGGGGCCGCTGGGTCATCACGCCGTAGACCGAGCCGGTGAGTCGTTCTTGTCGGGTGGCTGGGCTGCGGCGGGCGATTCGTCCGGTCATGGTGTTGATCGCTGCTCACCGGATCATGGCATCGGTCGGTGGTCGGTGATGAGCCAGTGCTCAACGGCTGACCGGCGAGGGATGACCTCGAACCCGCGCCGGCCGGCCGGCTTGCGCACGATGGCACGGGCAACGACCTGATGTCACGGACGGTCCGGCTCTGGGCGGACGTCAGGGCGCCGATCGCGCGGCGCAACCGGACCGGGTTCTTCGCAGCCCGGGAGATCCCGCGCCGGCCTGTGACCCTCGTGCATCGAAACGGCCGCACGAACACGCTCGGTCTGTGATCCTCCCGCTGTCATCTCACCAGATCATCAAGCCGATGATCACGGCGAGCCAGCTGTTCCGTCGATGCCGAGCTGGTTATTGCGCACTATGGTCGCTCAATGGAGCTGAGGCAGGTCGAGCACTTCCTCGCAGTGGCGCGATGCGGGAGCTTCACGGGGGCCGCGCAGGAGGTGCACGTGGTGCAGTCGGCGTTGAGCGCGTCGATCCGCAAGCTCGAGGCTGAACTGGGGACACCGCTGTTCGAGCGGACCACTCGCCGGGTGGCGCTGACCGAGGCGGGGAGGACGCTGATGCCGCTGGCGCACCGGATCGTCGCGGACGTGGTAGCCGCGCGGGGCGAGATGGCGGCGGTCACGGGGCTGACGAGCGGACGGGTGTCGATCGGGACGATCCAGACGCTGACCGTTGTGGACCTGCCGCTGAAGCTCGGAGACTTTCGGGGGCGCTACCCGGGTATTCGGATCCACGTGCGCGACGGCACCGTGCCCGACCTCGCGGCCGCTGTCGCGAGCGGTGAGCTCGACCTGGCATTCCTGGCCGGCGACAGGCCCCTGGCCGACGAACTCTTCGGCTTCGGGCAATGGAGCCAGCAGTTGGTGCTGCTGTGCCACCCGGGCCACCGGCTGGAGCGCCGCCGCCGCGTCCGGCTCGCGGAGCTCGACGACGAGCCGTTCCTGGACTTCAGCGGCAGCGGCATCCAGGCGATGGTCGCCCGCCGCTTCGCCGACGCGGGGCTGCGGCAGAACCGCGTGTGCGAGGCGACGCACATGCCCTTGCTGGTCGAGCTGGTGTCGGCGGGGCTGGGCGTGACGATCGTCCCGCAGCCGGTGGCAGAGAAGTCCGGGCTGCCGTTCGCGCGGCTCGAACAACCCAGCTTCAGCCGCGCGATCCACCTGGCAGGCCGGGGTCCGACGCCGACGAACCCGGCGGCTCGGGCGTTGCTCGCGCATCTGCTGGCGTGACCTGGTGCGGCTTGACGGGTGCGAACAGGAACCCGCACCCGACGAGCGCGAGAGCCATCCCCACAGTGGTGTAGCCAACCAGCACGGCGACCACGGCCAGCGCGAGCGATTGGACACCGAACCGCCGCAGCAGCCGGAGGAGGTCGGTGGTCTCGGTGTCCGCCATGGTTCGAATGTTGGCCTCACGGCGGTGACGAGTCCAACGCACAGTGATGCTGAAATTCAGCTCTCGAATCGCTGAATCAGTCGCGGGAGCCGTGGAGGTGCGCACGCCGCCAACCGGCCGGTGTCGTCCCGTACTGCCGCCGGAACGCCCGCTCGAACGTGCTGAGGTCGAGGAACCCGACCGCAGCCGCAATGTCCGACATCCCGAGCAGGGCGTGCCTCGCGTCGGACAGCAGCACCCGGGCCGCGAGCAGCCGCTGCTCACGCAGGTACGCACCGGGCGTGGTCCCGATCCGTTCGAACAAGGTGTACGCCCGGCGCACAGACACATAATGCCGCCGCGCCAACTCCTCCACCCGCAGCCCAGGGTCGGACAGGTATTCGCGGACGTAAACCCGCATCATCTCCAGCAACACCCCTACGGGGCCGTCCCCGCCCGGCACGGAGGGTGTGATGGCCCGCAGCACCATCGCCAGCAAATCGATCGCGGCCCGCCCGGCGTCCAGCTGCTGCGACGCCGTGAGGTCCTCGGCAACCTCGAACAGCCGACCGAGGTAGCCGGACAGCACCTGCATGGCCGGGGCTGCGGGGTCCACGCTGCGCGCACACGCCTCGGTGATCTCGCCGGTAGAGAGCGGGAGCAATCCGCGAGAGAAACCCAAGGTCGTGTTCTGGGTCTCGATCGACGAGACTCGTTCGAGGGGACTACGCGTTTCGGTCAGCACTCCGCTACCGGGCACCAGCTTGGCGAAGCGGTCGTGCTGGCAGTGGCCGGTCTGACCGGCCCTCTGTACACAGAAGAACAACAGGTTGTCGGTCGACCCCCTCGCTGCCATCCGGTCGGTCCGGGCCGCCGACATCGGTCCTCCCCAGTGCGACTGACTGAGCGTGACGGCCTCGCCTAGCTCCTGGACGGCCACACGCCCACGGAAGTCGGGACACGCCCAGGTGATCGCGGGTACGAAGCACTCGCGGGCAAGGTCGTTCAGCTCCTCACCGGAGACCTCGTCAACCTGCACACGCCAAAAGCTAGTTCCGGCCGTCCGCCCAGAGTTGGTGCTTGTAGTAACCGCGGGCGAGGGCCGTCCCCTACCCGACCGCTGCCACTTCCACCCTCACACGCCGCTGTGCGGCGGTGGGCGCGGCCGCGCCGGCCCACCGCCGCCCCGCTCACGGCACGAGTACCGGCTGGTCCACGGCCCATAGCCACGACCCGTCCGACTGGCGACGGGCGATCTCGACGGTCACCTCACCGGTGGTCAGCGTGGACACCGTGAGCGCCAGGTCGCCGCTCACCAGCGCTGGATGCTGCCTACCCGGCGAGAGCACCGGCGCGGCCGCCACGAACTGCTCGTACACCTTGCGGATCTCCGCGTGTCCGGTCGCGAGGTTGCCCGGCGGAAAGGCCAGCACGGCGTTCGGTTCGTACAATGCAACCAACCCGTCGACGTCGCCCGCATTGCCTCGCTCGATGAAGTATCTGCCCAGGTCGTTCGGCTCAGTGGCAACTGTCTTGCTTGTCATGCTGATAAGCCTCCCAACGAATCACGACACCCTATGTCGTGTATTTCTGTAAAGTTCTCGCGTGCGCGCCGACCGGTTGGTATCGCTGGTGCTGCTGCTGCGCCAGCACGGTCGGCTGTCCGCGGCCGCGCTGGCGCGCGAGCTGGAGGTATCCACCCGCACCGTGCTGCGGGACGTCGAGGCGCTGTCCGCTGCCGGCGTCCCGGTCTACGCCGAACGCGGCCGGCACGGCGGTTTCGAATTGCTGCCCGGTTTCCAGACCGAGCTCACCGGACTGAACCACGACGAAGCACTTGCGCTGCTGGTCGCCGGATCGCGGCGCGGCGCGCAGGCATTCGGCCTCGGCTCGGCGCTCGCTTCGGCCATGCGCAAGGTGGTTGACGCGCTACCCGAAAGCTATCGGGCCACCGCGGCCGGCGCGGCCCAACGATTGCTGATCGACCCGGAGAACGACCTCCTCGCGCGCCGGCTGGTGGCTGAGGAGGTGCCGGACAACATGGTGACCGCGGTCCGGCGCGCGGTGTTCGCCGGACACAAGCTGCGCATCCACTACGCGGCAGTTGATCAGACCCCGAAGTGGCGCACGGTGGACCCGATCGGCCTGGTCACCGTACGCGACCAGGGCTACTTGCTGGCCACGAGGTCTGGCGCAGACCGCACCTACCGGCTGTCTCGGATCTTGGCCGCCGAGGAACTCGCCGAACCTGCACAGCGACCAGACCGGGTCGATCTTGACCGGGCGTGGCAGGAACGCAGCACGCAGTTTCGGACCGGCGGCGACCAGGTCACCGTGCTGGTACGGGTGAACGCGGCACGACGGGAGGACCTGCTGCGCACCGCGCTGGCGATCCGCGCCGAGGAACCACCCGACGCAGACGGCTGGTTGCGACTAGAGGTGATCTTCAGCGATCCGCGACACGCCGAATGGGCACTGTGGCAGCTCGCCACGAGCGCGGAAGCCCTGGCCCCGCAGTGGTTGCGCACCGCCCTGCGCAGCCGCGCCGCCGCGATCGCCACCTGCTACGGAATGTCATCCTGAGATCTGAAGGGCGGTTCTTCCCCTGCAGAGAGGCACCCGCTCAGTTCCGGTAGACCTCGACACCCGCTGGACTGTCCGCGGTGTACGCGGTGACCACCACCTGGACCCTCGCCTGCGGACTCTTCTCCTGTTGCCGGCTGTCGATCGTGCACATGGCGAACCCGTCGAGAATCGTGCAGCCGGCCTCGGCGACCGGATCGTGCTGCGGCGGAGCCGCGCTCCGGGGCATCGGCTCCTGCGCCACCGCGGCGATCTCGACGCGGGTCACGTCCGGCGCAACGGCCATCAGGATCGCGCTGCCCTCGCCGCGGTGGAAGACGACAGGACTGGCCAAGCCGCTGAGACGGTCCGGATGCAGCGGCCCCTCGGCGAAGGCCCTGCTGTACACGGGGTCGGTCATGCAGAAGCCGGCGGCGAGGTTCCCGATCCGTGCCACCAGCGCGGGCGGCGCGGCTCCTCCGACGTCGTGCCACCCCACCGGGATCCACAGGCGGTCGTTGACGTGTTGGTGCGTCGGGAGCCGGTCGAAGCACTCGTCCAGGTACCGCCCTTCCGGACTGTCGGGCCGCTCGGGCAGGTCCCGGTCGGTGACGACGAGCGCTTGCACCGGTTCCGGGACGGGGCCGTCGTAGCCGCCGGTGACGGCGAGCCGCATCCGATCCGGAGTCTCGCCGGAATAGATGTCGACGAAGGTGACCCGGTCCTCGCTGATCTGCATCTTGCCGGGGAGCCCGATCGCGAACTCGCGCCCGTCGGGATTGAGCACAACCAACTCTCCCGCGGACATCCGCACGACCTGGACCTCGCCGGCGGGCGTGCCGGTCAACCCCGACACCGCCACCGATCCCGGTGACACGAGGCAGGCGAACGAGTCGTTGATCTCGAGGTCGCTCTCGACCGCACCGACTCCCATGTGCAGGGTCGATCGCCACTCGCGCGTCGGCGGGTACTCACCGGCCCGACCGCTGTGCACAACAGCGGCCGCACACCGGGCCAGCGCCAGGTCCGTGGCCGGTTCACCGCTCGGCAGGGGCAGCTCGACGCCGGCGAACGGGTCCCCGCCGGGGTCCTCGCCGGTCGCAGTGCCGGGCCCGCCGTCGGTCACTGTGGCGGGCGGGAGCCGGTCGAGACCGGCGGGGTCGTCCGCTCCGAACCCGCTGACAGCCGTGACCGTCGTTGCCGCGATCGCCACCACGACGGCGGCGGCAGCGGCGAGGAACGAGGTGCGCCTGCGAGGGGCCCGCGCGGGGGCGGCGTCCATCCCGTGCAGAACGCGCTGCAGGACCCGCTCCTGGACGTCGGCGGGCAACGCCGGGGCGGGCGGCATTTCGAGCTCGTTCATCGGGTCTCCTCGGGCAGCAGTGCGCGGAGCCGGGTTCGGGCGCGGTGGATGCGGGTCCGCACGGTCGCCTCGGGGATGCCGAGCGCGCGGGCGGCGTCGGACTGGGCGAGGTCGGCGATGATGCACAGCTCGACGACCTCGCGCTGGGCCGCCGGGAGGCGCTCGAGGGCGGCGAGCACGCGGTGCAGGCTGCGGTGGTCGTCGACGGAGGCCGCGACGGAGTCGGAGTGGTCACGGACCACCGGCGCCGACCCGAGACGGCGGAAGAGGCGTTGGTGGCGCATCGACCGCCGCCGTTCGGTGCGGGCCTCGTTCCCAGCCACCGCAAGCAGCCACGGCAGGGCCGAGTCCGCGGTGAACCGGACCTCCGCCCGACGTCGCCACGCCGTGAGGAACGTGGCGGCGAGGACGTCCTCGGCCATCGCGCTCGACCCGGTGAGGTGGTGGGCTTGGCGCCAGACGGTGTCGGCGTGCCGGTGGTACAGCGTGGTGAAGGCGTCGCGGTCGCCGTCCTGCGCCGCAGCCCACAACTCATGGTCCTCAGGGAGCGCGGTGTCCACCCACCCCACTCCCTCTCGCGTGCTCATGCCCCGTAGTGGCCGGCATCGATCATCGCGTTCCGGCCGATTCGTCACGAACACGCGCCCGCGCCCCACGCCGCCGGCAGCCCTCCGGACTTCCGCCACGGAGCAGCACACCACCGCATCAACAAGGTGAGGACACAGAGCAGGAAGCACGACGGACAGCACGAAGCGGCGTCTTGCTCGGAGATCCTGGCCATGGAGGAGACAGCCGCCGCTACATCAATCCCTCTATATTCGCCCGCGAGCATGTCGCAGCCCGGCCGCTACTGACACAGCACGAAATCGGCGTCGAAGGCAGAGCCCCTCGCCATACCCGAGCTGAGATCAGCCGGCTGCCTAAGCCTCGAACGGGTCCGCAACCTTCTTGCGCGACCGACGCCTCGGCTTGACATCAGCCTCGACCGCGTCAACGGTCACAGGCGCTGCCGCCGTCTTCTCCCGGCTCTCATACGCCTGGATCACCGCAGCCGAGATACGACCACGAGCCGACACCTGATGGCCGTGAGCGGCAGCCCACTCACGAATTGCTGAGGTATCCCCGCGGCGCGACGACACGGCGGCGGTGCCGCGCTGGCGGCGAACCGTGGTGCCGCCACCTGCACGACGGGCTGCCCCGACGTACGGGGCCAGAATGCTCCTCAGCTCCGCGGCGCGTTTCGCGCTCAGATCGATCTCGAAGCTCTTGCCATCGAGAGCGAAGGCGACCGACCCGTCAGCCACGCCACCGTCCAGGTCGTCGACCAGCCGTACTTCCGTGACCCTTGCCATCTCGCACTTCCAACCATCATGTCCATCAAGGGCCACTCAATTCTCCACGCTGATCATGAAATGTCAAATCACGTTCAGATGCGGGGGCGCACCCGTAGGGTCCTCGTCTCGACGCGATGGATTACCTTCGACGGCTCGGCGACGCCCGAGAAACGCGGAACTCCATCGCCCCTCCCCGTACATGATCTGATCCGACTGCTCAGTAGGCAGGTCTGCGGCATGGACCCGAATGATCGTCCCGGTCGCCCAGCACGACGAGATCGTGCACACGCTTATCGCAGCCGACTGAAGAGCCCTGTGATGGCCAGGGCCGGTGCGCCGACGCGGCGGTCGAGGACGGCCCGTTGTTCTGCAATCCGCCGGGGGCGCGGGCTGGATCGGCATCAGGCTGTCGGCGTGACGCCTCGCGCCTCTGCGAGAGCCTCCAGGGCCGAGGTGAAGCACGGCATCGAGGCCCGGACCTTCCCGATCCCGACCATCCCGATTCCGGCCTCCTTGTGCATGACAGCCGTGGTGATCAAGGGCGCGATTCCCGTCGACACCACCTTGCGGACATCGATTCCTACGGGCACTCCTTTGAAGTCCCAGTTCGGGATCGGCATGTTCGGGTTGTCGGTGACCACGATCTCCGCCTGCTCCTCGCTGGTTGCGAGAGCCTCGGCGAAGCCGCCCTCGCCCGTTCCCACCAGTTGCTGGACGGCCGGAGCCGCGACCGCTACCAGGCCACCGAAGCCGTAGGCCTCCACGATGGCGCTGTCTCCGCAGTCCGGGCAGGCGTCGGCGTCGGTGAATCCGGGGAAGTACAGCGTGTCCAGTTCCTCTTCGGGTCCGGTGAACCATCTGTCGCCGAGGCCGCTCACCCGGATGGCGAACTCCCGGCCGTTGCGTGTCATGCAGGTGACGACGCTGCCCGCATTGACGGTGGCTGCGGCGTCCAGGGTTGCCTTTCCGGCCGCCATCCCGAGCGTGAGGAAGAAGTTGACGTTACCGGCGAGGAACTCCAGAACTGATTCGATGTGATTCTGAGGCATCCCGACTCGCACGAGCTTGGGCGCAAGCTCTCTGAACATCAGGCTCGAGGCGGCCATGATGCGCACGTGGAAGTCATCGCCCATGGTGACCGCCTGGGCCAGAATGGGGTTCACCGCCAGTCCGCCGTCGGGGAGCAACTTCAGTGCTTCCGAGAGGCCGGCACCGAGGACGTCGCGCATCCACACCAGGTGGTCGCCGACGGACTGGTCGTACACGCCGAAGCGCAGGACCTTGCCCTCGCCCTCGTGCATGCTCGTGTAGGCGCGGTTACCCTCAGTGGCGTTTTCGACCACAAACACCGGGATGCTTCCGGTCAGGATGCCTCCCATCGCCCCCACCGCACGGAAGTCGTTATTGGGGGCGAACTGAACTTCTTCGGCGCATACCCGACGTGCCGACGCCTCGTCCTGCGCCCAGCCTTCGAACAATGCTGCTCCGATGGCTGCGCCCTGCACCGGGTCCGGCATGTCCTCGAACGCGATCGGCGGGCCGGCGTGCAGAATGAGCCTCCCCTCCAGTGCGGGAATGACGGTCTTCGCGGGCACCACGTCCACGAGTCGCGGTTGAGCGTCGACGATCTTCTGCGCGACGGCTGCATTCGCCTCGTCGATCGAACTGTACGTAGCCATGTTGGGTTACTCCCTTCAATTCAGGGCGTCGATGAGCGCCTGGAGCTTGCGATCGCCACCGGCGACGGGCCTCCAGTCGTAATGGACGACCTGCGCGCCCAGGTTGAGCAGGGGCTCGGCGAATTCACGCAGACCGATGTTGACGATCCGCGGCGACGTCGAGAGCAATCGGCGGATCGGCTCGGGTACGGCCGGTGGGGAGATTGTCGATGCCTCACGTCGCTGCAGGATCGCCACGGCGTGGCGGACCGCGGCGGCATTGCTGGGCAGTACGGCGACGCCCGCCCGTTCGAGTATCAGCGTCTGCGCGCTCAAGGACTGCGGATCATCGTCGGTACCGCACACCGATGCCACGACGGCGAGGTCCCGGCCGTCCGCGTGGAGTTTGGCCAGACCGTCGACGATGACGGGGGTGAGCGCTCCGGCCGGATTCGGGTCGGCACCGTGACCGAGCACCACGTCCAGGAGGAGGACCGCGTTCTCCGGGTCGTCGAAGATGGCGGCGATGCGACCGGCGCGCAACGACGGGTCGATCATCGGATGCGGCCGCCCCCGGGTGTGCACATCGTCGCCGAGGTCGATCACCTCGTGGCCACCCGCGGTGTTCCCGGTCGGGCCGAGCGAGTCCTCGAGCAACATGGCGGCCTCCGCCGCCAAGGTCCCTCCTGTGTAGAGACCTTTGATCCATCGCTGCTCGGGGCGGAGCGCGACCGGGCGGGAGGCTCGCGTGCCCGCCAGTTCCACGGCCACTCTCGCCGCCTCGTCCAGCGTCCGCGCGTAATGAACGTTGCCCTCGACTCCCTCACCACGTTCCCCCAGCAGAATCGCGACGAGCGGCTTTGACAACTCGTCGGCGACACCGATCACCTCGTCCCGCACGCCGGCAGCAGGAGGCTTGCCGATGAGTACGACGACGTCGGTGGCCGCATCGGCATCCAATGCCCGCAATGCCTGTAGGCACGTGATTCCTCCGACCTCGGCGCTGAGATCACGTCCACCGAGGCCGATCGCGTGCGACACCCCTCCCCCCAGCTGGTCGATATGCACCATGACCTGTTGCAGCCCAGTGCCGGAGGCCCCCGCCAGGCCGATCGATCCGTCACGGACAGCATTGGCGAAACCTAGCGGAAGCCCGCAGATGCGCCCTGTTCCACAATCAGGACCCATCACGAGCAGTCCGCGTTCGCGCGCCTTTCTCTTGAGTGCCACCTCGTCGGAGATACTCACGTTGTCACTGAAGATGAAGGTGTGGATATTCCGGTCCAGGAGCCGATGCACCTCGGGCGCCACATCCGGTCCGGGGATGGAGACGATGGCGAGGTCCACCTGGCCGAGCATGCCCACCGCCCGCTCGAGGGAGCGAGCCGAACGCAACCGCGACCGCCCGGCCGCCGACGCCCGGCGGCACAGGAATTCGTCTACCTTGGCGAGCAGTGCGTCGCCGACCGAAGCGTCTGCGACATCGGCCACGATAACAAGGTCCGTTGGCTTGGCGCCTTCCAGATCAAGAGTGTCGAGCCCGGAATTCCGCAGGATCTTCTTGTTGGCCGGCGTGCCCATCATGATCGATACTCGGTTCGCGCCGTCAGTGCCGTTGAGCGTGGTGCTCAGCTGCATGAGCCTCAACGAATCCTGATATGTGTTCGGCTTGATGATCGAGTAGAGCATGCCGCGCTACTCCTTACCGTTCGGCAAGTGGAGACACGGAAGCATCTGCTCGCGCAGGATCCCACGGATCGAGAGAACGGGCGAGACGATCTCGGCCCTGCCCATTTATCCGGGTGACGAACCTCCGTGGTGCGCCGTGCAGCGCATCGTGTCCATCCTCCACAGGCACCAGCATCACGGGCCGAACGGGCGCACCCTTGCCATCGGACCAGCGATGGGTGCACCGTATCCCGACCCGAAGCGGACCGGTGTGGCCAAATCAGGAGGCCGGTCATGGGTGACCCCTGGGGGTTTGTCAGCACCCCCCGCGAGGCGCCGCGGCGCCGCCCGATCGGCCTGCGCTTGCTCGACTGGCGCGAGGTCCACGAGCCGATGCCGGCTGACCGCCTGCGTCGACAAGCTGGTCGGTGCATGGACTGCGGCATCCCGTTCTGCCACCAGGGCTGTCCGCTGGGCAACCTCATCCCGGAGTGGAACGACCTCGTCCGGCGTGCTGAGTGGCGCCGGGCGAGCGAACGGTTGCACGCCACGAACAACTTCCCGGAGTTCACCGGGGTGCTGTGTCCGGCACCGTGCGAACCGGCGTGCGTGCTGGCGATCAACAGCGACCCGGTCACGATCAAGCAGGTCGAGCTGCAGATCATCGACTACGCCTGGGACCAGGGTTGGGTGACGCCGCTCCCACCGAAGGCGCGGACGAAACGGACCGTCGCCGTCGTCGGCTCCGGTCCGGCCGGGCTCGCCGCCGCCCAGCAGCTCACCCGGGTCGGCCACGACGTGATCGTTTACGAACGCGCCGACCGGTTGGGCGGGCTGCTGCGCTACGGCATCCCCGAGTTCAAGATGCAGAAACGCCGGCTCGACCGCCGCCTCGAGCAGATGAAAGCCGAAGGCACGATCTTCCGGGCCGGCACGGAGGTCGGCATCGAACCCGCAGTGAAGCAGCTCAGGTCCCGGTCCGACGCCCTGGTCCTGGCCTGCGGCGCCACCGCTCAGCGCGAACTCCCCGTACCGGGTCGCGAACTCGAGGGAGTCCACCCGGCAATGGAGTACCTGACGTGGGCCAACCGGGTGCAGGAAGGCGACCTTGAGGTCTCCCCGATCACCGCTGAAGGTCGCGATGTCGCCATCGTCGGAGGGGGCGACACCGGAACCGACTGCCTCGGCACCGTCCACCGCCAGCGGGCGCGGTCAGTCGTGCACATCGACATCCGGCCACGCCCACCCGAGCAGCGCACCGTGAACATGCCATGGCCGACCTACCCCGCGATCTATCGGACGTCCCCAGCACATGAGGAGGGCGGCGCACGCCTGTTCAGCATGGACACCCTCGAGTTCGTCGGCGACAAGAAGGGCAGGCTGCAGGCGATCAAGATCGTCGAAGGGTTCCGTGACGAGAACAAGCGGTTCTACCCGACCACGGCATCCGCGACCGAGATCCCCGTGCAGCTCGCGCTACTGGCCCTCGGTTTCCTCGGCCCCGAGCGCGGCAGGCTCCTGACCGACCTGGGCGTCGAGTTCGACGAGTGCGGCAACGTCTCCCGCGACGAGAACTTCATGTCCAGCGTCGAGGGCGCCTTCGTAGCAGGCGACATGGGCCGCGGTCAGTCGCTCATCGTGTGGGCGATTGCGGAAGGTCGCGCCGCCGCGGCGTGTGTCGACAAATACCTCACCGGACGAGACGTCCTTCCCTGCCCGATCGAACCCACCGACCAGCCGATCGCCTGACCCAGCGAGGGCCCGGGCGAGCACCGCCGGGTGTGCGCGCGGAAAGGGAGCCGCCTGAGGCGAGCGAACCTGGTCCCAACCGATCGCAGCACGGCGCCTATGCGCGCCTGTCACGAGACTGCGCGGAAGGCGGGGAGTCGGAGCTCGATCATCTGATGATCTGCTTTTGCATGGATCGGTCGGGCCACGGCGACGGGCGGCACGAAGAGCTCCACGCCGGTCATCGCGGTCCAGCCGGAGAAGGCAGCGATGCCGGCCGCGGGATGTTGGCCCGGCGCCACTCGAACGCCGGCTGCCGCGGATCGACACCGGCGACGGCCAGCGGCCGCAGCAATCCGAAATGTGCGTCGCACGGCTTCAGCGTCAGGCGAGAAGCCAACCCTCGAGCCCAGCCTTTCCGCAGGTAGAAATGCTGATGGGCGGCTCCCTCGACGTAGGGAACCGCCCATCGTGCCGTCGGGGCGACAGGATTGAACCTGCGACCCCTGGGCACCTAGGACGTGCGGCTAGCCGTGCTGGGTCGGCGTCGTGTCGAAGGGGACCTTCGTCCAGGTCAGCACCTGCGGGTCGCCCGGCCGGACGGTGACGCGGAGGTAGTTGTTCACGCCGTTCGAACCGTCGACGGTGACCCGGGTCAGGTTGGGTGCCGGGGTCGTGACGCCGTAGAAGCTCAGCCACGGCGACCCGGGCGCGAGGGGGGTGTCGGAGTTGTAGACGTGACTGTCACCGTTGAAGAGGTACACCGGGCCATCGAAGTCGGCTGAGCGCTCGGCGATGGTCCGGATGATCTCCTGAAAGCCGGAGTATGCGGCCGAGCTGGGGTTGGGAACGGTCGGGTCGAACATGTCGGCCTGCATCAGCAGGGCGACGGCGCGCTGCCCACGACCGTGGTCGAAGGTCTCGTTGATCAGGTCGAGGGTCGCCGCGGTGCGCTCCTGCACCTCGGCCGTCTGCTCCGGGGTCGGCGCGGTCTGCCCGGTCCAGGGGGCGAGATCGTTGTTGCTGCCGACGACGTGCAGCACGGCGAACGAGACTCCGGCGCGGTCGTAGGACACGTTCTCCGGAACGCCTCGATCGGCTTGCGAGTGCACGGCGACGCTCTGCTCACCGAGTGTCTTGCCGGGCTTGGGGAAGAAGGTCTTGCGCACGGCGTCCAGCCGCTCGAGCGGGTCGAAGCCCCCGTTGTTGGGCCGGTGGCAGTCGGTCCATTCGTTGTCGCCCGGGGTGTAGACGAACGGATCAGCGAACCGATCGAACTGAGCCCGGACAGCGGCGAAGTAGTCGTCGCTACAGACCGAGGAGCCGTCCTTGATGTCACCGAGGTGATTGACGATCTGGACCGCGGGATCGGCGTTGATCTGGTCGACCACGCTCGGGAACTGGGCGATCTGCTCAGCGCCGTAAGGGATGTCGCCGATGACGGCGAACCCGAAACCGGCCTTGTCCGGTTGCTGAGCAGCGGCGGTGCCGACGGAGACGGCGGACAATGCGAGGGCGAGGGTGGCGCCGACGAGGAATGGACGTCGCACGGGGAGCTCCTGTCGTTGGTCGGGCACGCGGGTAATCCCGACCGTGTGGGGAGATGCGGATACCGCGCTCGGGGCAGCGCGGCCGACCGAACGCGGAGGCCAAGCCGCGGACGATGCGGCGCGACGCTATCCACGGGAGTTGAACCCGAAGTGACCGTAGATCAACAGATCGTCTCTTCCGGGCACAGGGAGCCGGCGTTCCGCCGGCGGACTTCGGGGCCGATGTTCGAACGGCCACGCGAGCGCACCTCGACGTGCACCGGTGGTGGAGCACCCGCGTGGTGATCGGCTCCGACGCAGGAATCGCCCCGGTCAGCCGCACGATGTGCTGCCGGTCGGCGTGGAGCAGATGATCTACGCCGGGTTCACGCCGCTCGAGTCCATGGCGTCGGCGACAAGCGTGACGGAGGAGGAAGCCAACGATGCGGGGCCGCGTAGCGACGGCCGGCCGAAACCTCAAGCTTGATCTTCGTGACACGCGGAAGATGCTTCGCATTTCACCCATGTGGGTTAGATGCCGCGGTGACTTCACTCCGACGCAATGCTTGCCGCGCTGTTGCGGCAATTACTGTCGCGGGCGTTGCCGGGCTGGCCGTGTTGGTCGCGCCTGCTTCCGCGGCACCAAGTCCCGGGCCAGTCATCGCCGAGGTCTATGGCGGTGGTGGCAACTCCGGCACGACCCTGACCAGGGACTTCATCGAACTGGCGACGGCAGGCACCACCCCCGCCAGCGTCGCCGACATGAGCGTGCAGTACCTGCCGGGCTCGCCCAGCGCGAGCAGCCGCTGGCAGGCCACACCACTGTCCGGTTCGGTGAACCCCGGCGGGCGTCTCCTTGTCGCCGAGGCGGCGGGAGGCGGAGGCACGGTCGAGCTGCCCACCCCCGATGTGACCGGGTCGATCAATATGTCCGCCACGACCGGCACGGTGGCGCTCGTCAACGGGACAACCCCGTTGACCTGCGTGACCGCCGCTGACTGCGCAGCCGACTCGCGGATCATCGACCTCGTCGGCTACGGCAGCGCGGTGGTGCGGGAAACCAACCCGGCGCCGGCGCCGAGCGCCACCACGTCGGTCTTCCGCACCACATCGGTCGACACCGACGACAACGCGGCCGACTTCGTCGCGGGTCCGCCCACTCCCCAGAACGCCGCCGGCGGGGAGGCCGGCGGCCCGAGCGAAGCGACCGACGCGCGCATCCGCGATGTGCAAGGCACGACCCGGACATCGCCGCTGGTCGGCAAGTCCGTGCGGGTGCCCGGCGTCGTCACCGCCACGAGGGGATTCGGCTCCTCACGCGGGTTCTGGATACAGGACCCTCAACCTGACAACGACCCCCGCACAAGCGAGGGCCTTTTGGTGTTCACCGGTTCCGTGACGCCGACGGTCGCGGTCGGCGATGCCGTCACCGTCACCGGCACCGTGGCCGAGTACCGCCCCGAGTCGGGCTACCAGACGACCACCGAACTCACCGGCGCCACGTGGACCACCGAGTCAGGCGGCCACGAGCTGCCCGAACCGGTGGTGATCACCGAGAACACGGTGCCCGGCGAGTACGTCCCGCAGCCGGGCGGCAGCATCGAATCCCTGCCGCTGGAGCCCTCGAGGTACGCATTGGACTTCTGGGAGGCCCACGAAGGCGAGCTGGTCAGCGTCGCCGACGTGCGCGCCGTCAGCGGCACCACGGACTTCGACGAGGTGTTCGTGACCACCAAACCGAACGAGCACCCCAGCGCACGCGGTGGCTCGGTATATCTCGGCTATGACCAGACCAACACCGGCATCGTCAAGGTCCAGTCGCTGATCCCGTTCTCGCAGCGGCCGTTCCCGCAGGCCAACACGGGTGACGTCCTCACCGGCATCACCTCGGGCCCGGTCGAGTACAGCCAGTTCGGCGGTTACACCATCCAGGCCTCGGTCCTCGGCGAGCTCAAGGACAACGGCCTCGCGCCTGAGGTCACCCGCAAGCGGAACGGTGGCGAGCTCGCAGTGGCCACCTACAACGTGGAGAACCTGTCAGCCGCCGACGACCAGGCGAAGTTCGACGGGCTGGCGCGCGGCATCACCGACCACCTCGGCTCACCGGACATCGTGACGCTGGAGGAGATCCAGGACGACAACGGCCCGACCGGCACGAACGACGGCGTGGTCGCGGCCGACCAGACGCTGAAGCGCTTCGTCGACGCGATCGTCGCTGCGGGCGGGCCGCGCTACGAATGGCGGCAGATCAACCCGCAGGACATGACCGACGGTGGTGAGCCGGGTGGCAACATCCGGGTCGGCTTCCTGTTCGACCCGAAGCGGGTGTCGTTCGTGGACCGTCCCGGTGGCGACGCCACGACCGCGGTCGACGTGGTTATGGACGAGAAGGGCAAGAACCCGCACCTGTCGATCTCACCCGGCAGGGTCGACCCGACCAACCCGGCATGGCAGACCAGCCGCAAGCCGCTGGCCGGCGAGTTCGTCTTCCACGGAAAGACGGTGTTCATCGTCGCGAACCACTTCGCCTCGAAGGGCGGCGACCAACCGACGCACGGCATCAACCAGCCACCGGACCGCAGCTCCGAGGCGCAGCGTGTGCAACAGGCCACCGTCCTGCGTGGCTTCATCGACAAGCTGCTCGCGGCCGATCCGAACGCCGGGCTCGTGGTGGCCGGCGACCTCAACGACTACCAGTTCTCCCCGACACTGCAGATCCTCACCCAAGGCGACGCGCTGACGGCGTTGATGAACACCCTGCCGGAAAACGAGCGCTACAGCTACGTATTCGACGGCAACTCGCAGGTGCTGGACCACATCCTGGTTTCGAAGGCAGTGAAGAAGGTCGACTACGACGTGGTGCACATCAATTCCGAGTTTGCCCAACGGTCAAGCGACCACGACCCGCAGATCGTGCTGTTCAAGAACTAGCAAGAGATGAGTTGGTTACCCAAGGCCACCTTGGTTGCGATGAACGCGACCAAGGTGGCCCTGAATGCTTACGCCGGGTGAACAGGACTGGGATGCCGAGGACGGGGGTGCGGCTGCGCTCGGTCCATGGCCGTACCGTCCGAGTCGGACTGTTTGGGCTGCAGCCTGACTACCTCATGACCCCTTGGACAGTGCCCCGATGTAACCATCCTCACTATATGTAACAGATTTGAAGACATCTAGGTTTTGCGCACTCGGCAATTTACGGGTCGGATTCCGGACACTCGGGAGCAAGATCGCAGCATCAGTGTCTCGAGGCGCATCCCCCGAGCCTGGAGAGTCCCCCGAGTTATGTCCACATTGTCCCGCAGAAACTTCCTCGGCACAGCCGCGACCGTCGCTGGTGCGGCCGCCATCGGTGCCGCGCTCCCCGGCGTGAGTGCCGCCGCGACTCCCACGAAGAACAAGCCCGCGCCGGCCGGTCAGAAGCACGGCGACATACGCGACATCAAGCACGTCGTCGTGATCATGCAGGAGAACCGCAGCTTCGACCACTACTTCGGCGCCCTCAAGGGCGTGCGAGGGTTCGGTGACCAGTCGACGATCCAGCTGCCGGGCGGCAAGTCCGTCTGGGAGCAGCCGAAGTCGCCTACGGCAGGGGCCGAGACTCAGTACCCGTGGCGGCTGAGCGGGGCGAAGTCCTGGAGCGGCACGACTCCACCGAGCGCCGAGCTCGGCGCCGCCAACTACGGTGGCACCAGCCACGGTTGGGCCGACCAGCACGGCGCCTGGTACGGCGGCCTCATGAACGGCTGGTATTCCGCCAAGGGCGGCCCGACCACCCTTGGCTACCTGGACCGCAAGGACCTTCCCTTCCACTACGCCCTCGCGGACGCCTACACCGTCGGTGACGCCTACCACTGCTCCGTGCTCAGCGCGACCGGGCCGAACCGCACCTTCCTGTGGAGCGGGACGATCAACGCCGACAAGAAGCACGGCAGCTTCACTGCCAACGACGGCGGCGACGAGCGCGGCAAGTTCCTGCCCTGGGAGTCCTACGGCGAGACGCTCCAGAAGGCCGGCGTCAGCTGGCGGGTCTACCAGTGCGCCGACGACTACGGCGACAACGGCCTGGAGTACTTCGGCACCTTCGCCAAGCTCGACCCCACTCAGGGCGGCAAGGCCGCTCCGGGCGACGTCTTCTACGAGAACGGCGTCAAGAACGTCCCCGAGCCGGTCACCGGACTCGCGGGCAACGCCGACAACATCAACGCCGCGATTCGCGCCGACGTGCTCAACGGCACGCTGCCGCAGGTCAGCTGGATCGTCAACAACCAGTTCTTCTCCGAGCACCCGGTCACGGCCCCGAGCAACGGCGCGTACTTCCTGCGCGGCGTCCTGGCGGCCCTCAACGCTGACCCGGACGTCTTCAACTCGACCCTGGTGATCGTCAACTACGACGAGAACGACGGCCAGTTCGACCACGTGCCGCCGCCCATGCCGGCGCCGGGCGAGGCGGACGAGTTCGTCTCCGGCACGCTCGCCTCGTCCGGGGTCACCGAACCCCTCCCGGTCGGCCTCGGATTCCGTGTGCCGCTGGTGCTCATCTCGCCCTGGACCCGCGGCGGTTGGGTGACCTCCGAGGTGTCCGACCACACGTCGATCATCCAGTTCATCGAGAAGTGGACCACCGGGCTCGGTACGCCGGCCGTCTGTCCCAACATCAGCGACTGGCGCCGCAAGGTTTGCGGTGACCTCACCGGCGCCTTCGACTTCGCTTCGCCGGTCTACGGTCTGCCCGACCTGCCGGCCACCGGGGAGCTCATCCCCGAGACGAAGTACACCCCGCTGCCGGGCGACAACAAGATGCCCACCCAGGAGAAGGGCACCAAGTCGGCCCGCCCGCTGCCGTACCAGCCCAACGCCAACCTGACCGGGTTCGCCGACGGCGTGGTGAAGCTGCAGTTCAGCAACGATGCCCCGTTCGTCACCAAGGCGAGTCACTTCGCCGTCTACAACAATCGGGGTGGCTTCCCGACGCTGGCGCAGTACCCGGCCAAGTTCCCGGGCCAGTACACCGTCGCCGCCAAGAAGACGGCCACCGGCACCGGCCCCATCGGGTCCGCCGGCGGCGACACCGCGTACGACCTGACCATCACCGGCCCGAACCGGTTCCTGCGCCGCTTCATCGGCGACATCGCCACCGCCGGCAAGGACCTCGTCGTCGAGGCGAGCTACTACGACGGCAAGTCGACCGCACGCCCCAAGCTGAAGCTGTGGTTGTTCAACAACGGCGCCTCGCCCGTGGAGTTCACCATCACGTCCAACCGCTACACCTCCGGCGCACCGCAGAAGGTGAAGGTTGCCGCGCACAGCAAGGAAGCGTGGGCGGTCAGCCCGCTGGGGACCAGCGGCGGCTGGTACGACGTAACCGTCACGGTCGACAGCGACCACGCCTGGTCGCAGCGGTTCGTCGGCCACCTGGAGACCGGCGAGGCCAGCGTTACCGGCTGAGCCGCCCGGCATTCGACGGTCGGCCCTCGTATAGCGACCCATGAGGTACTGACAGTCGGTGGCGGCTTGAACGACGGGAGGGCCTCCAGGCGGAGTGGGGGTGTCTGACGCACCCACTCGGCCCGGGAGGCCCTCCGTGAATCTCAAGTGGCCGCCGGTTGGCAATCCTCAGACTCTCGGAGGTGCGTTTGAGCTGGTGACTGGGCCGATCAGAGCTTGTCCACCGCGTGCTTGACCAGCACACCGACCCGGTCCTTATCAGCGGTCGCGGGACCGCTCACCGCCAACATCACCGGTGTGCCGCTGACGATCTTCACGGCCGAGAACGTCGAGGCCCCGTCCTGGCCGGCGTAGTAGACGGCACCATCACCGATTCCACTGACCCGCTCGGCGCCGGCGTTCTTATCCAGAACTGCCTTGATCATCTGGTCAGGGGTGACCTTGTTGCCCTCGAACACCGAGATGACCAGCGCCGCCGCCTCTTCGCCGCCTACCGTGTAGGCACAGACATAGGCCTGACCTCCGTTAGCGAGCTTCTGCGGCGGTACCTCCGTTCCGGTAGCCCCGGAGACCGAGAACGCCTCGTCGACTTCGCTGGTCTCCACAAGCGGACATGCCACCGTGATTTCAGCCGCAGTCCGCTGGGCGCTCGGGCTCGCCTGGCTGCTCGCGCTCGAAGTGGGCTGCGTGGTCGCCTGCGTGACCGCCCCGGAGGATGCGGCGGAGTCCCTCCCCGAACATGCCGACATCAACGGCAACGCAGCTGCCACGGCCACCAGTGCGGCCCAGCGGATGGAAGGCCTGACACTCTTCAACACGGATACATTCACCACTATCGGTCAGTTCGGTCGTAGAACTCCAGCAACGTACGCCTCCCGATCCACTCGCCATTCCACCGGTTCGGCCGCGGCAGCGTTGGTGGCGGATCTGGTCGGGCGGTTCGGGATTGTCGCGGCGATGCGGCATCGGCGCAGGTAGGCGCGGTAGCCGTAGGCCTTGTCGGCCAGGATTCGCCGCCCCATCAAGTGTCGCTACCGGCCGTGCGCACGAGTTCGATCCACCAAGTCGTGACAAAGCTCATGATCGCGTAACGCTGCTGGGTTCTCGCGGCCGCATGACGACAATTGTCCACAGTTGATCACCGCTACCGATGTGTGGTCGACAGCGACAACGCATCGACCTCGTGAAGGCAGCAAGCCACAACCGGATAGCGAGGAACCGGCTACCTGGCGAGCACGCGCGTCAGCAGGCTAAGGGCGACTTCACCTCCTCCGCCTGTCATCCCTTCTGGAGAAAACGACGAAGGCAAAGAGCGCCGCTTGAGAACCGCCAAAAGCGCGGAAACAGGCATCAGACAGAAAGAGCTTTACCGAGTTACCGAAGCCATGGACGTACTGTCGCTGGGCCGCAGCGTCATATTTGAGCTCCTGTGGGGCGGACGGCTTCGATCGATGCGCGAAGGATGGACACGCCTGATCCCGGCATCCTCAATCATCCGCGATCAGCATGACCGGATGGCGCGTTGCGGCTGCGCTCGCATTCAGCAGAGGCCCCGCGCTCGACCGGCTCTCCGACATGTCATTCACGAGCCCGAAGTCTGCAACTCCAGACTGCTTCTGCAACCTTCGACGAAGAAATGTCGCTCCGCCGACGCGAAAACGTCCATCCCGGAGATGCGAGACGTGGCAACTGTCACAATAGATGGCGGCATCCTCGCATGCTCTGCAAAGAATAACCCTGCAGATTCACTCTGCACGATGCTCGAATTGCATCCGGACCAACGGAGTGATCGTGGATTCGATGGACAAACGTGGCTGACCGATCACCAGTAGCGAAAGAAAGGCAACTCATCCCCACGAAACCAAGGCTTCGCCGGTGCGACGCTCCAGCTGTCGGTTCTGCGCTTGACCGACATTTCGGGTAACACGTGTTTCGGTAGTCGACGAGGGATTGGCGACGTGCGGAGGTTCGGGAGTTGTGGACAAACACAGTAGACGTAGTTTCATCGGAATTGCCGGTGGTGCCGTGGCCGTCGTCTACGGGGGAACGCAGCTGCTGAGTAGTGACGTCGGCGAGGCGTCGTCGGGCCAGGCGTCGCGTCTGACGGGGGGCTCGGCCCCGCTGCGGGGGCCGTCGGGGCCGCAGGTCTCCCGGTTGACTCCCTTCCTGGACCCGCTGCGGATCCCGCCGACGCTGAAGCCCTCGGCTGGTGCGACGACCGAGATCAGGCTGGTCGCGGCGAAGGTGCGGCTGCACTCGCAGTTGCCACCGACTCCGATGTGGACCTACGAGGGGCACTATCCCGGTCCGACGATCGAGGTGCGGCGCGGTCAGCGGGTGCGTATCGCGTGGCGCAACGAGCTCAGTGGTGCCTTTCCGGCGAAGGGTGTGTTCGTGCAGCCGTCGGGGCCGCCGCCGGGTATCGCGGCCACCAACTCGCCGGGTGCGCAGGGGGCGCCGGCCCGAGCCGAGCTGGCCGGGCTGACGCCGTGGACGTCGGTGCATGTGCACGGTGGGCCCCAGCACGCCGCGGCTGACGGGCTGGCCGACTCCGGGGTCACGCCCGGGGATGCGCAGCTGTGCGAGTATCCCAACGAGATGGGGGCGGCCCACCTCTTCTATCACGATCACGCCATGCCGATCACGGCAGTGAACGTGACGGCGGGGCTGATCGGCAACTACATCATCCGTGACTCGGGCGAGGAGCGGGTGGGCCTGCCCAGTGGTGCGTACGAGATCCCGCTGATGCTCGCGGACATCAACTTCGACACCGACTCCTCGGGCCGGATCAACGGTCAGATCCTGATCAAGCGTGTCCAGCTGGCTCCCGCCATGTCCGGGGCCATGCCGTTTGCCATCTCGACCACAGGTCCGTTCACCATGGTCAACGGTGTGGTGTGGCCGTACCTCGATGTGCAGGCACGGCCCTACCGCTTCCGGATGGTGAACGCCGCGGTTTCGCGAGCCTACCTGCTGGCCCTCATCGACGAGGAGACCGGCAGGACGGTCACCGACGCCATGCAGGTGATCGGCACCGACGGCGGGCTGCTGGACAGAGCCCGCACGGTCGAGGACGTGCTGACGGTCACCGCGGCGGAACGGGTCGACGTCGTGATCGACTTCGCAAGATTTCCGAACAAGAAGCTCAGGCTCGTCAACACCGGCGCCCTGTCGCCCGACACCGGTAACCCGCACCCCGAGGTCATGCAGTTCCGGGTCGGCGACGCCGGTCGGAACGGCTCGACCTACCGGCTGCCGAAGAAGCTCAGCGACTTCCGGCGGATCAGCGCCGCGGACGTGCCGAAGGATGCCGTCGAGCGCTTCGTGTTGATCGCGTTCAACCCGGCGGGCATGCCGAAGCTGATGGAGCTCGTGGACGCGGGTCCCCGCGGAAGGAAGACGGGCGCGGGCATCGTCCAGATCGCGCTGCCCGGCGGGACGAGGACCTTCCGCATCGCAGCCGAGAGCTTCGAGGAGACCGCCAACTTCTACGCCGCCGCGGGGAGCTGGGAGAAATGGACCTTCCTCAACGTCGATCCCGCCAAGCGGCAGATCGTGCACCCCATGCACATCCATGTTCTGAACTTCCAGCTGATCGAACGGCGGGCCCTCGATCCCAGCGGGTTCGACGTCGAGCTCGGTGGCACGACCACGCCGATCTCGTTCGGCGCGCGCCGGCCGATCGCTGTCTCCGAGTCGGGCTGGAAGGACACCGTCGGTGTGCCGGTGAACGAGATGGTCACGGTCGCCGGCCAGTTCGACGAGAAAACCGGACGGTACGTCTACCACTGCCACATCCTCGACCACGAGGACGAAGGGATGATGAGACCGCTCGTCCTCATGCCGCCGGCGGTGCTGACCGTTCAGAACATGATGATGACAATGATGAACGAGGATTGACCGCGGCACCCGGAGCGGCACCAGGCGTTGACGGTGGCGCGGTCGGGCACAGCGAGCTCGGCGGGTAGCGCCGCGGCGAGCTCGGGGATCATCAGGCCTCACATGCTGTCGGTTGCCGTGGTGGTGGCGACGATCGGTAGGTGGTCGATCAGCACGACCGCCGTATTGTCCCGCGTCAGTCGCCCGGTGCACGTGGTGTCGCTCATGGTTCCTCCGGAAACAGTTGATTCATGGCGCGGGTGTCGATCTCTGCGGTGGGGTTTCTCGACCGCAGAACGCTCGAGCGGGTGTTCCGACGGCACTCCGAAATGACCCCTGATCCGATCTTTGACACTCCGGATCCGCTCGTGCAACCTCGAGGAATAAATGTCTCCAACCTGACGAGAAAACGTCCACCCCGAGATTGCCCAGCGTGCTCAACTGGGGTTACTTGTCAAGTCATAACCGATCAGGAGGCGTGATGCACAACGTAGAAACCGTCGAATCCGGACAGACCTTCGCGCAGGCCCTTAGGGCGTTCGAGGCGGCGTGGGTCGACCCCCGTCACACGGCGATCGAACTGCCGCCAGTCGATGTCAACAAGGTTTTGGCCGACCGCTACGCCGTCGAGCCGGCCGTGCACATGACCCGCCGGCACCTCTGGGACATGGAGGTCCGCAAGGCCTGGGACCCGCTGACCTACATCCCCTACGTGGTGAGCGAGGGCAAGTCATGGGCGAGCATCCCACTGCCCGGCAACGGCCGCCGGCACCTTCGCTCGTCGATTCAAAAGGCGTGGGTCAGCGATGACCGCGGCCGCGTGCTCGAGGAGGTCGTCACCGACATCGACGGACAGCGGATCATCTTCCTCGGCCACGCCGAACTGCCCGGGCCGGACGGCACGGCTTTACACGCCGACCACCACCAGCCACTGTTCCACGTCGAGCACGCCGTCGGCGGCACCGAGGACGCCCCGACCAATCGCTGGCGCATTCTCGTCCTCACCGACGAGCCCGAGGACCGGTATCGCGAGCCTTTCGACGCAATGGTCGAGGCGGGTTGGCTGCCGGGCTTCATCGAGATCTACATCGAACGTGATCTCGGCGCCGTCCTGCGGCGACGCTGACCCGGCGGCGGGTCGGGGTACCCACCGCACCGGCGAGCGGCCTGCAGGTTGACCGGAAGTGTCAGCCATTCACCAATGTCCTGCGCCTGAATGAGTCACACGATCGAAGCCGTGCTCGCGACCGCGTCTCGGGGGGTACCGCGGTCGAGCAGGAATCCGTTGCCGGAGTTGGCTGCCACACCGGCACGGCGACTACGGGTAACGGTCGCGGCTCACTTTGCTGTCGTCGGGCGAGGTCTGGGTGGCCTCTGAACGCAAGCCCCTTGTGGTGTCGATCAGGGTGGCACTTCATGCAGTAACGGAGAGACCGGAACGGGAAGTGATAGCCGGATGACAAAGTTCCGTTGATGGTCGGGGCGAAAATTATGTCTCGCCTTTTGTTGTGGGCCCGGCTTTTGACCGGGCTGTGCACTCCGTCATGACCCTGGCAAGAACGAACCAGATCGAGAGGATTCACCGTGAAGACCCTCCTTCGAGGTGGCCTAGTCCTGTCCTCCTCCACGCCGCAGCCGCTCAGCGAGCAAGACCTCCTCATCGACGAAGCGACGATCGTCGACCTCGGTGAGCCTGGAACCTTCGACGGGATACCGGTCGACCGGACTCTGGACGTGTCCGACTGCCTGGTGATGCCCGGCCTGGTCAACACCCATCAGCATGAGTGGTACCTACTGGGCAGGGGCCTCGGCGACGACAAACTCCTGGAGAAGTGGATCTGGGAGACCATGTTTCCGCTCAAAGCCCAGCTGACACCCGACGACTTCCGGGTCGCCAGCGAACTCGCGGCGCTGGACATGATTCGCGGCGGGACGACGACGTGCGTGAACCACCTCGTCGCCGAGACGACCCCTGCGGAGGAGGAGGCGATCCTGTCGCCGGTGCTGGCCAGCGGCATGCGGCAGTACTTCGCCAAGACCGTTCGCCCCGGCGACGTCAAGGACGACTTCGAGAGCGCCCGGTCGTGTCACGCGACGTGGGACGGCGCCGGCAACGGCCGGATCAAGGTCGGCGTCGTGCTGGAAGCGACGTCGCACTGGGTGGTAGCGGGCCAGACGACTGAGGAGATGCTCATCAGCGGGCACGCGCTGGCCGAGGAGCTCGACACGTTCATCACCTCCCACATCGCCGGCGGCACGATGTCGCGCGAGGACGGCTACCTGAAGTTCGTGCTGGAGACCGGCCGTACCGACATCGAGTTCCTGCACGGGCTCGGGATCCTCGACCGGCGCTGGATCTTGGCGCACACGATCCACAACCGGGATCGCGACCTCACGCTCATCGCGGAGTCCGGCGCCACCGTATCCCACACGCCCAGCTCCGAGGCTGCCCGCGGCGGTGGCGTCGCCCCCGTCCGGGCCATGCTGGAACGGGGAATCCGAGTCGCGCTCGGCACCGACGGCCCGATGGTCGACCACACCAACGACATGCTCGAGCAGCTGAAGTGGACGCGGCTGCTGCAGAACCAGGTTCACGGCGTGCCCTCGAGCATCGCCATCGACACGCTGCTGGCGATGGGCACCTCCCACGGCGCCGAAGCCGTCAACGCGGCCGACACGTTCGGCCGGATCGCCCCGGGCCTGCGAGCCGACATCGCGATGTTCGACATCAACACGGTGCACGCCGGGGTCACGCACAACCGCCTCAGCACGCTTGTGCACGCCATGCGCTCCAGCGACGCCAAGCACGTCATGGTCGACGGCGAGCTGCTGATCCTCGACGGTCGCTACACCCGTGCCGACGAGATGCACGTCACCGACCTGATCAAGCGCGCCGGGAAGCACGCCCGCGAGCTGGGCAAGCGTGCGGGCCTGCTCGACTGATCGCTCCCGATCCCGCCGACCCGAGCTCATCGCCCGCAGCACATGCCCATCCGGTCGAGGCAGACAAGTTGCCGGAAGGGGAACCAGGCTGTCGACCGGGTCTGTTGCTGTCACCGCCTGCTGTCAACGTTCGTTTGCATCATCGCGGAGAGACACTTCCTCCCTGACGGCTGGAGGAGCAGACCCGGAGTGGCAATGCTGGCGGCGCCAGTCGCCGGGCGTCATCCCGTACTGCCGCCGGAACGCCCGCTCGAACGTCCTGCGTTCGACGAACCCCACCACAGACGCGATGTCAGGCGTCGCGAGCCGGGCACACCGCGGATCGGACAGCATCACCTGTGCCGCGAGCAGCCGTTGCTCGCGCAGGTACGCACCGGGCGTGGTCCCGATCCGTTCGAACAGGGTGTACACGTGGCTGACCGACACGTTGTGCCGCCGCGCCAGCTCCTCGACCCGCAGGCACGGGTCGGCCGAGTGTGCGCGGACGTACCTGCGCATCATGTCGAGCAGCACCCTCGAGCCATCGCAACCCGGTACCGAAGGGACAACGCCCCGCAGCGCCATGGCGAGCAGGTCGATCGCGGCGCGCCCGGCGTCGAGCCGCTGCGGAGCGGTGAGGCCGCCGGCGACCTCGAACAACTGCCCGAGGTAAGCGGCCAACATCTGCATAGCCGGGGCTGCGGGATCCATCCTGCGGGCACAGGCCTCGGTGATCTCGACATCACGCAGCAGGAGCTGCTCGCGCGAGAAACGCAGGGTCAGCCACCGGGTCTCGGTCTGCGAGACCCATTTGGAGGGACTACTCGCCTCGATCAGAATCCCCGAACCGGCCGCCAGCTCGACGAAACGGTCGCGCTGGACCATGCGGCCCCGGCCGGCCACCTGTACGGCGAAGAGCATCCGACTGCCGTCCGGCGTCCTCGCCGCCATACGGTCTGTCCGGACCGCCGACATCGGCCCTCCCCAGTGCGACCGCGAAAGTGTCAGGCCCTTGTCCAGCTCATGCAATGCCACCCGCCCGCAGAAGCCGGGACCCATCCGAGAGATCGCCGGTATGAAGAACTTATCGACGATGTCCGAGGACTCCTCACCGGAAAACTCGCGTATCTGCACGCGCCCGAGGTTGGCGCGTAGCTTTACGTGTCTCAATTATTCACTCCGATATGTGTGGACAGCGACATCGGAAGATGCCGGCGAGAGATTATTTCGATCAGCTCACCGAACGCCCTTCAGGTCCGCACTCGTCACTGGGCAAGGCAGGGATCTGGAAGGCCACCTCGTCGGCGAGATGACGGCCGATGCGCGGCGCCACGGTGCACCACAAGCCTCAGATCTGTCCTCGTCAGCGGACAATAACCCGCGAGGGGCATCTCGTTCGGCTCCCAGGGCAAGCCTGTAGATGCAGGAACGGTCATGACACCGTTGCGACGATTGATGGAGACCAATCTCTTCGACGGTGGGCAAAATGTCCCTGCCCGAGGATCTCGACCAGGATGGTGACAGAGAGTGGACCACCGTGCTGGAGACCTTCACCCCTCCGATGGTCTCCCGCCGGCACGCCGTTGGCCACGGTGGTCGCTCCCCGCTCGGCTGTGGCCCGTCGCGCCGTATATCTCGAATCTCGCCACAGTCCGCTCCCACTGAGCGGCACCACCACCTTCCCAGCCGTCTGCACCGAACTGGCGCTGCGAATCACTCGCGGGCCAGTAATCGTGATGGTGGCCTGGATAATGATCCGGATTGCGGCCTCACTCCGCGGGCACTCCGGCGACGTATTCCCTGTTCCCGTCCAGCTGACTCACTTTCCGGATGCCGTCCATACAGGCGAGTGTGCGGACGACAGCCTTTCGCGCCCATTGCGTGACCACCAGGATTGAGGCGATGCAAACCCGAGGTCAGA
Organism: Pseudonocardia yunnanensis; assembly: GCF_039534065.1. Lineage (NCBI taxonomy): Bacteria > Bacillati > Actinomycetota > Actinomycetes > Pseudonocardiales > Pseudonocardiaceae > Pseudonocardia > Pseudonocardia yunnanensis. Next base: position 61,526 of record NZ_BAAAUS010000026.1, read on the forward strand.
TGTAGGGCGAACCCCACAGACAACCCCTACTGGCCTCCGTACGGGAGCGGCAGCCGGCGGATGGGAAGCCGAAGTCGGCGCCTGCCTCAGACGGCGCTGCACCGTCGGGGGATCGCGTTCACCAGCCCCGAGCGCAGCGACCAGATCGCCCGCCGCCGTGCCAAGGGCTCCCGCGGTGGTCGTAAACCCGCCCTCGACCAGGCCACCTACACAGGCCGCAACATGGTCGAAGATCAGGGCGCGAGGTAACCGCCGTCGACGACGAGTGAGGTGCCGGTGACGTAGCTGGCCTCGTCGCTGGCGAGGAACAACGCCGCGTACGCGGTCTCGATCGGCACGCCCGGTCGCTTGAGCACGGTGCCCGCGATGAGCGCCGCATTGATCTCGGGGGCCTGGTGCTCGTTCATCGGCGAGAGGATGTAGCCGGGGTGGAGGGAGTTGCAGCGCACCCCGTCCTGGCCGTGCGTGGCCGCGACGTTTTTGCTGACGTTGAGGATCGCACCCTTGGCGGCCTGATACGCGAACGAGTTGGGCACGCCGGCCAGGCCCCAGATGGACGAGACGTTGATGATCGAGCCGGCCTGCTGCTGGATCATGTGCGGCAGCACCTCGCGCATGCCGAGGAAGATGCTCTTCAGGTCGATATCGAGCACCCGGTCGTACTGCTCGTCCGTCGTCTCGAGGATCGGCTCGTACTCGCACACCGCAGCGTTGTTGATCAGGATGTCGATACGTCCGTGCTGAGCCACGATGTCGGCCACGACGGACTTCCACTGATCGGGCTGCGTGACATCCATCTTCACGAAGGTGACCTTGCTGTCCTCGGCGTCGGCAGCGTCCAGGACGTCGCCCGACACGACGGCCATCGCACCCTCGCGCATGAACAACTCGGCCATCTCACGGCCCTGGCCGCGGGCTGCGCCGGTGATGAGCGCGACCTTGTCCTTCAGACGATCCACCATCGGATTCCGCTCCTAGCTCGAGGTCGTGGGTCAGGACTTGTCGTCGGGCAGCGCCACCCCGCCGCGTCGATCTCCTTGGGCAGGATCGGCACCGCCGACGGCGCAGCGCGAATGCCGAGGACCGATGCCATCTCCATGATCTCGAGAATCTCCTGGGGAGTCCCGCCGTAGCCGATCGCGTTCTCGATGTGCAGCTTCAGCCCTTTCACGTACGGTCCGTCGCCGCCGCGTCGAAGGTGACGTAGATGAACTCCTTCACCTTCGCCGCCGCGGCGAGCGGTGGCGTCCGACTGTATGCTTGTCGGACAAAAATCCGCAAGCACGCAGGGGCGGGGTCCGGTGCCGGCACCTCAGCGGGAGCGATCCCGGTAGGGCCAGGCCAGACCGAGCACTCAGCCGACGCGGTGTGCCCGGCGCAATCTTCGGCGTGCTCGGGGGCGTGTCCGGCGCCGATCAAGCGGATGACCCACACGACTGGATCACCCCAGCCCGGCCCACGGGTCTGCCAAGCCCAATCGATCAGGTGTGCCCCTTGGGTACTGATGAGGAGGTTGTGAGCGCACGCCATCCACAGCAGAGGGCCGCAGCGAAGCCGCCGACACAGCCCCGTCATCAGAATCCGTCGAGCGCCAAAGGCCGCCGACGAACGCACCGAACGTCGCTCCCGGTGCTGAACTGCCGAGCAGCGGCTTGATCCCCGCCCACTGCCGTCAGTGGTGTCCCGAGGGGTCAGAGCTCCCGCCCATTGGCGCGCTGCCTGCGCCCCGGCAACCCGTACGGGTAGTCGCCGACGATCGGGGCGCTGGCCTCGTCCAGCAGTTGCGTCTCATCGTCGGACAGGTGCAGACCGGCTGCGGCGAGATTGTCGTCGAGCTGCTCGATCGTGCGGGCACCGAGGATCACCGAGGTGACCGCGGGCCGGTCCGCGGTCCAGGCCAGTGCGACCTGCGCCATCGACACCCCGCGCGACTCGGCGATCTTGCCGACCGCGTCGATGACCTGCCACGTCCGCTCCTGCGCGTTGCGCCGCGCGTAGGCCTCCATGCCCCGCTCGGGGTCGTCCCCGAGCCGGCTGGGACCCGTCGGGACCTCGTCGCGGCGGTACTTGCCGGTCAGCCACCCGCCGGCCAACGGCGACCACGGCAGGATGCCGATGTTCTCGCTCTCGCAGACGTCAGTGAGCTCGAACTCGATCTCCCGCACCAGGAGGTTGTACTGCGGCTGCAGTGTGACGATCGGGGCCAGGCCGAGAAACCCGGTGAGCATCGCGGCCTTCTGCAGCTGCCAACCGAGGAAGTTGCTCACCCCGGCGTAACGGATCTTGCCGGCCCGCACGGCGTCGTCGAAGAACCGAAGCGTCTCCTCCAGCGGTGTCAACGCATCCCACGCGTGCGCCTGGTAGAGATCGACGGAATCGACCTGCAGCCGCCGGAGACTCGCCTCCAGCGCACGGGTGAGCCCCACCCGGCTCGAGCCGACGTCATTGGGCCCCTCCCCCATCGAGAAGCGGCCCTTCGTCGCGATGACGACCTGGTCACGGACCTCCGGGCGCTTCTTCAACCAGCGCCCGATGATCTCCTCCGAGACGCCCCGGGAGTAGACGTTCGCAGTGTCGACGAAGTTGCCTCCCCGTTCCACGAACCGGTCCAGCTGCGCGTGCGACACCTCCTCGCCGCTCTCGTTGCCGAACGTCATGGTGCCCAGGCACAGGGACGACACGATCGTTCCGGTGCCGCCGAGCGTGCGATATTCCATTCCGCTGTCCTCCACGAGGGCCGCCGCTGCGGGTCGCGACCCAACCCCGCACATCCTGTCGACCGAGCCAGCCGGTGGTGGGTGATCTCGGCCACCGGCCCGCGGACCCGTCGACGACACGCAGCGGTGGCGCGGTCCGAAGTCCCGAGCCGCGACAGCGGTCCTGCACGAACAGCCCTGCTACGCCACCATCAGCGCATGCCGAAGTACCGGGTCAACGACGCCGCGGTCGACCACGCCCACCACCTCATCGACGCCCGCCGCTACGTCCTCCGAAGCCGCTGGGGAGACGTCCAACCCTCCGCCGCCGACGGCACTCGCTACCTCAAGACCCACACCTGGGACGAGTACGGCGCCTGGCATCTCGGCCTCACCGACGGCGCAGACGAGGACACCAAGCGCCGCTACGCCTTCGTCTTCGGCGACTACACGCGCATCCATCGGATGGGGATCATCTCCTGCCACTATCGAGCCGCGGAGTGGGGCCACAAGGACATCGAGCTCGCCGCCCACGAGATCCTGCAATACCTGGACAACTCCCGCAGATGACGGACACCGGTAGCACCACCCATCGACGCGAGCGTTGCTACCGGTCGATCGCTTCCAACAGGAGACGGCTCACGCGGCGTGCATCCTGGCGCCGGCAGGTCGCGACGTGGTCGATGCGTGACCATCTCGTAGCCCGGCACCACAGCAGCAGACGCTGACGCCCATCGGCGCCGTCGCCGACCCGTGCGCCGGAGCGCGCCCATCGCCGAAGCCGGCGCGGCCCCTTGGAACTCAGCGGGCCCAACGCGAGTTGACTGATTAATTACCAAAAGATGGGGAGATGATGGTCAGCCCGCTCAGCAAGATCAGCGAGTTCCTGAAGGGCCCTCAAGGGCGGAAGCTCACCGAGCAGGCCAAGCGCTACGCGCAGGACCCGCGCAATCGCGCAAAGGCCCAGCAGTTGATCAACAAGCTACGGGGTGGCAAGGGCAGCTCCGGGAAGCACTGACCGCGGGCCGTGCGCCGGTCTCCTCAAGCTGCGCCGCCGGTACTCCGCGACGCAACCCATCGGATCAACGCCTAGCGGATCGACAGCCCGGACGGCCGCTCCGTCTCGGGGATCTCGTTCCAGCCGAACACGGCACTCGGGGGTGGGAATCACCGCTGACATTTTTGACGACGCCCCGTGACCGCGGACTTCGTGGATGCGGTGACCCGGATCCCTTCCGGGGCCATCGACCCCGTGCCCGGTGCGCGGATGATCACTGCGGCGTCGGGTCGGCGGACTGAGTCTTCTCCATGAGCTGCAGCGTCATCCCGTCAGGATCGAGAAACATTCGAACGACCTGCGGGCAGCGGTGGCCCGCGCCGGGCACCCGCCGGAAGGGCGTGCCGCCGATGTGGTTCGGCGGCAGTCACGTCCGCGGCGCCGGCGCGGGCCGGAGTAGGGAGCACAGCGGCCCTGCGGTGCCAGACTGTCCACGGAGGGGAAGGGCGCCTTCCACGTCGCGCACGATTCGGAGGTGGCGATGCAGGTCGTCGTGAGAGCCCTCGACGTTCTCCGGGTGCTATCCGGTGAGCACCGGGGCCTGGCGATGGGCGAGATCTCCCAACGTGTAGAGATGCCGCTGGCCAGTACACACCGGATCCTTCGCGTCCTGGAGGGCGAGCGGTTCGTCACGAGGTCCTCGTCGAACAGGCGGTACTTCCTCGGGCCGGCGGCTCGGGAGCTTGGCCAGAGCGACCTTGCGCGTCAGTCACCGTTGGTGACCCCGCACAAGGCCGTCGCAGAGGCGAGCCGGATCACCGGGGAGACGGTTTTCCTGTCGGAGCTGTTGGGCGGCCGAGTCACCTGCCTCGCACTCGCCGAGAGCGGGCACCCGCTCCGCCTGTTCGTCCGCGTGGGACAGGAAATGCCGCTCCACGCCGCCGCTGCAGCACGAGTCCTTCTCGCCGGCCGGCCGTCGGCGGAGGCACGGGCCCTGCTGGAGGTCCGCACACCGCTCGTCGCGTTCACCGACGACACTCCGCACACCGTGGAGCAGGTCATGGACCGGCTGGGCCTGATCTCCAAGCGCGGCTACGACATCTGCAACTCCGAGCTCGATGACAACGTGTGGGCTGTCTCTGCACCGGTGCGAACCTCGACCGATGAGGTGGTGGCGTCGGTGACCTTGGCCGCCCCGATGCACCGGATGGAGACCGCTGCCGATCGCGAGGGCGCGAAGTTGGCATTGCTCAAGGCCGCAGCGTCGATGTCGGCCGACCTCGGATGGGAGCCCGCTGATGTCGACCAAGAACTCGCTGCACACTGAGCGAGGCGCCGAGCACCACCGAAACCGCTACGTCTTGCTCCATCCAGGTGAACAGCTTCAACGATCAGCTTAAACACGAATTTCCGCAACACACGGGACAGATCGTTCCTGAGGCATCCACCCCACGGCGCACCCCGCCCTGTTCGATTCCGCCCGGCGGAAGGCGTGAGGATCTCCGGGTTACAGCGCCGACGCTGACGCTCTTGACAGCGGCCCGCGCCACCCTCACCATCGTCTCTTCTCGCAGTGCGGATGGAGGGCATCCATCTCATGGAAAAGCTGCCGGTGAACTCTATAATCTGCAGGCCGGATCTGTCGGTCACCGTCGGGAATCTGCGACTGGCAAACCCGGTCAGGCCCGAGCTGGCTCCGCCGCTAGACCTGGCCGAATTGGGGCGGTTGTGAGTCGACCTCCGGGCAGAGCGGGTGCACGGCGAGCTCTACCCGTCCGAGTCGGTCATCGTGGTCGCGGTTCCGACCAGGCACCTCATCGAGGCCACGCAGGGCATCGGAGCCCAGGTCCTCGCCGAGGTTGCCATCGTCAACGATCAGTCCGACGACGGACAGGACGTCGCATCGCTATTCCGCCCGGCCGATCTCATGCCGACATACCGGAAGAAGACCGCAGATGAGTGACCGCGACCACCGCATCCTCGACATCGCCGCCGCCAGCGGCGCCCACATCACCACCGGCGTTCCGACCACCCTCGACTCCCCGGCCGTCCCGGAGGCCCTCGGTCACGCCCTCGCAGAGCAACTGCGCCAGTACCAGCCCACCGCGGTGGTGTTCTGGAGCTCCTGCGAGGCCTCCGTACTCTGCCACGTCGTCGCTCGCGAACTCGGCGTGGACTTCATCCCAGCCTATGACGACCTGGGCCGACTCAGCCTCGGCCGCCACCCGGAGAACGGCGCGACCATCGTCGCGGTCGACGTCGAGTGGGCCGACTACCCTGGCGTGCTCCCGCTGATTCGCACCGTCGCCGGTGCTGGTGGGACCGTCGTGGCGGTGGGCACCGTGCTCCACACGTCGCCCACCGATGCGGTTGCTGGGGTCCCGCTGCACGTTCTCGAGCCGGCAGGCGCGGGAGGCGCGGCGTGACCGTCACAGTCCTGACCAACCCCCGCCAGGTCCACCGACCCGGCTGCCGCGGACAACGGGGTTCGTAGACGTCATCCGTCCGGTTGGCATGGTGTTCGCCCTCAGCTTCAACGACGGCGTCAGCCACTCCCCCGACGAGCTCACCACCACCGCCGACCTCCCCGCCGGCATCGACGTGCTCCACAATGCCCTACTGCGCCTCGACGGCCGGCTCGACACCCGTCTTCTTGCGGAGTGATGATGGCCGTCTCGTACACATAAGGTGCGTTCGTGCGGCCGGCATCGTGCAAGGGCGACTGTGCAGCGGTGGCGATGTGATCGAGAACAGTTGTCTCATCCGGTCCCTTACGTCGGGTGTGGGACCGGTTTGCCGGCTCGACCGGGTTGTATCGTGTTCGGCGAGATGCCTGCGCGCCCGATACGCCAGTTGCCGGGCGTTGGATTCGCTGAAACCGAGTGCCTTAGCGATGTCCCGGAACGGACAGTCGAATGCTTCGCGCAGCACGTAAACGGCGCGTTCGACAGGGGGCAGCCTTTCGATCAATAGGTGGACCGCGAGCTCGAATTCCTCGCTGCGTTCTGCCTCTATCGCTGGATCGGCGGATGCGAAATCGCGTTCCGATAGCCGTCCGGCGACACTTACCTCGCGACGCGCGCGCGACGAAGTTGCCGCGTTGAGGGCAATCCGCGTGGTGACGGTCACGAGGAATGCGACCCGATCGCGGACCCGTGCTCGGTCCGTTCCTTGCCAGCGGATCCACACATCCTGAACGACGTCCTCGGCGTCGAAGACACCACCTAATATCCGGTAGGCGATCCCGAACAGTCGAGAACGAAGGATTTCGAAGTCAGCCGCCGCATCGGCTACTGCTGGGTCGGTCATCGCGCCGCAGGTGATCGGGCGATCCGGGCGGTCATCGCGTCACGGGTCGTACCCACGATCGAGGAGCTTGACTTCCGGTCGCGCTCGCGAACTTTGGCGGCCGGTGGCGTGGTGTCTGTTCTCGGTTCGGTCATTGTCCGACCTCGACCCCGAGTTCGTCGGCGGCGTACTGGATCGAGAGGAGCGCACAAGTGTCGAGATGCGGGTGCCGGCGCCGTCCTCCGATGTGAAGGACGGGTCGCCCCAAAGCGGCGTGCAACACCATGGCGCCGGCGAGGTACCAGGCGAGCAGGGTGCTGATGATCAACTGGTAGGCGCCTACGACAAGGACGGTGGCCTGGGCGCCGAGCAATCCGATCGCCAGAAGTGTGCAGCCCGCGGCGAGCATCGTGAGCACGCCGGCGAGAGCGACGTTCTCGGTGATCGCGGCGGCGGCCCCGATCCAGGTGATGACGCCGAGCACGACGAACCAGAAGCCGTAGGCGCAGGCGGCGCTGCCTCCGGCGAGGATCGGGGGAAGGACACCGAGGGCCACGAGCAGGGTGTAAAGACCGTAGGCCATCCAGAAGGAACCCCAGAGTCCGTGCATGACGGCGACGAGGGCGTCACGGGAGTGGTAGGCCCACACGCCGGCCAAGAACTGCGCAATGCCGCCCGCCGTCACAGCGCAGTAGGCCCACATGTCGGCCAGGAACTGCGCGATACCGCCAGCCGTCCGAGCGAAGGGAACAGCGCCAGAGGGAGGTTGGTGCTGCTGCGCCAGGCGGCGAGGTTGACCGCGACCATCGAGGTGGCAGCGGCGATGCCGAAGAGGCCAAGAATGGAGCGCGCGGAGACGCGAGAGAGTGTGATCATGCTTTGGCCGCGCCAGAAGTCGTGGTCAGCGGTATCAGTCCCGGCTAGGTGCAGGCTTGTTGGGGTGGTCACGTTTTCCTCCTGATGCCGTGCGGTTCCTGGTCTGTCCTGAGTTCGCGCCAACTCGATCGGCGGTGGGCGGCTGTATCTTGGCGTTCGTTGACGTACACGAGAGTGTCTCTACGCGGCTCTCGGCAATGCGCAGCACGTTTCGTCGACCCGAGTGGCGCGACGACCCGTTCGGGATGATCACGCCGTCCTGCCGTCGGTAATATTCTGAGTGCAGCCGATGCCGCGACCGTGCCGGAAAAACAGTCCGCGTGACGTCACGGGTTCGGCATCGATGATAGGCAGCGCCCTGATTGACCAATGAGGTGAATGCCAGCTCACTCTCTGGCGTCGGAGCCGCGCGTACTGCTGCTAATCAGGCCGGTGTACTGGTTTTCACTGTGGCCTGCCCTGCGTCTCAGCTGTCGATCCGCCAGCTCGATCTTGCCGTGGGCGCGTCGCGGCGCCGGTACCGGAAGTGCACGACCGTTTCCCTGAGTCTGGCGTCGGCAGGATCGAAGAGAGCAGCTCGGGCCACGGTGTGTCGAGCATCTTCGATGTGCTGCCAGTCGACGATCTCGCCATCCACGCGTATCACTGACGTGGGCGAGGCACGGGTGGCGGCGAGCACCCGACGTGCCCACGCGAGCTTGCTCGGCGCCGGTGCGAACGCCGAGTTGGTCATGCAAAGCTGCCGGGGGTGCAAACACAGCTTGCCCGTGAAGCCGAGTCCGACCGAGTGCCGCAGGTCCTCACCCAACCCGACGATGTCGTTCAGATCGACGCTGGGCCCGTCGATCGGCCCGGGCAGCCCGGCTGCGCAGCTGGCCATCACCAGTCGTGAACGTGCATACAGCAGGGCAGCCGCCCCGCCCGCGATCCCCAGCTCACGGCCCAGGCCGGGCGATCCGAACGCGAGCCGCAGCGTGCCATGAGCAGCGGCGATGCCATCCGCGTTCTCGATTCCCGCGGCTGTCTCCAGCATCGCCACGATCGTCACACCGGCGCGCAGCTGCGCTTTGACCGCCCGGACCTGATCCGCCGACTCGGTTCTCGGCAGTACGATCCCCCGCAATCCCGGGCAGGCGACGACCGCACGAAGGTCACCGCTGCAGAGGTCGGTGTCCGAACCATTCACCCGCACCCACGCGTTGCTGCCTCCGGAAAGGTGCTTCGCGACCGCGTGGCGGGCAGGTTCCACGTTCTCGGGTGCAACGTTGTTCGCCAGGTCGAGAACCACCGCGTCCGCCTCGCAAACCTCGGGTGTGCTGAACTGATCGGGACGGTCGCTGGGAAGGACCAGCCACGTGCGAGCGTCGACTCCGCTGATTCCTTTCACAGATCTCCTTCATCGATTGCGCCGAAGGAAACGGCGTCTACCTCCGGGTCGTGTTGATACAGGTGACTCCGGATCAGATTCGCTGTCGCGGCATTCAAGAAGTGCCACACGTCGCCAGCGACCCGACTACTTTCAACGAGTGCGGCGATCTCGTACTCGACCAGCACCACGACATTCTTGTCAAGTTTGCGGATGCCTGATCCGGATCGCCGGTCGCCAGCCTGCCAGATCTCGAGATAATCCTCCACGACTCAGACCTTTCGCATGAGATTGGTTGAAAGAATGGGCGCCGAGGCGACAGGGGCAACGCGCAGAGCCGCTGGCTGCCTCGTGCGGCGAGTTGCCCAAGAACAGGCACGGCGACAGTTCAGGCCGGCTCAGCAGTCAACAGACTGCAGAGCCGCTCAGACGTCAGAGTGAGTCGCCTCCCGCAGCTCCGAACCGAGAGCGGAAAGCAACTCTACTGCTGCTCGTTGTGTCCGTTTCCGCGGAAGGGTGGCCAGCATATGCACGGCAATCCGAGCGCGAGCGTGGCCCGGCGCACCCCTTCCTCGTCAGTGCAGGAAACACAGATTGGGAAGGGAACAGTCAGCTGGTCACCACAGGCGGGATTGTGTGGCCGGGACGCCGCGTGATGTCACGCCGAAGCGGTTCCATGCGTTGATGACCATGATCGCCGCGATCAGGTACGCCAGCTCCACTTCCTCGAAGTGCTTCTCGGTGATCGCATCGGTCAGCTCGATGGCTACCTATCCGACATCGAACGCGGCGCGGGCCGACGCCGCGGCCTCGGCGATGTCCTCCGGGCGCCGTCCGCGAGTCGCGCCCATGCAGTGCTGGTGTAAGGGTCCTGGGACTCGAACGTCCGGCCGGAACAGGCGTCGACGGACTTGCCGTGGGTAAAGAGCTCAGCTCCTCGAGCTGTGCTGGTTGTACGGTCATCATCGACTTCTTCCTGTCGGAGCCGACTGCTGCGCCTGGAGGCAGCTACTGCCGCGGCCCTACGTTAGGGACGGGTCGCCCATATCCGATATCCGACGACGGCGGCCCTGGATCCGTTGAGCGCAGGCGCGTAGTACTTCGCTGCGCGGATAGCGCGACGCATTCAACGGCTGGTAGGCCGAGACAAGATTGCTTAGGCTCGATCGCGAAGAGCTCGTAACGCACACGGAGATGTCGAGACGGAATGAATGTACTTTCCGAACAAACCACCGGCGCAGATACCGTAATGCCCCGCTTGACCCGTTTCCCGGTGCTGCGCACGAAGAGCTTGGACGAGGCACGTGACGCCGTCACGCGTGTCTACGTCGACCACGAGCTGACTGCGCCGAACGACGCCCTCGATATGACGCTCAACGCCGTGTCGCTTCGGCTCTTCACGCTCGGTCACCTGACGTACGAGTCCTGCGCGAAGGCCGTCCAGCCCCCGACGGGGGACTGCTACCAAGTCAATCTCAACGTCGGCGGTCGCATCTACGCCGACCGCAGTGACGGCGACCGGGCCACCACGCGCGCGCGCAGCAGCGGCATCGTGCTCTCCCCCGAGCGGCAGCACGCCGTGCGCCTGTCAGCCGACGCGCAGCAGCTGATCCTGAAGATCCCTCGACTGAGCCTGGAGAACCACCTGGGCGACCTCCTGGGCCGCCGCGTCCATGAGGTGATCGACTTCGACTTCGGCATCGACCTGACAACAGGTCGGGGCAGCACCTTGCTGGCAGCGGTTGAGTTCCTGGTACGCGAGCTCGATCGGCCAGGAGGGCTCGCGGACGTGCCGGTGGCCCGCGAGCAGCTCGAAGCGTTCGTCATGACGCAGCTGCTGCACACCGGCCGGCATCAGTTCGCCGACGAGCTGGCCGCACCGGCCGAACCGGTCCGGCACCGCCAGCTCGCACCGGTGTTGGACTACATGGAGAAACACGTCGACGAGCCGCTGACTCCTCAGGAACTCGCTCGGGCCGGCTGCATGAGCGTGCGCACCCTGCACTCTACTTTTCAGCAGGCGCTGGGCGAGTCGCCGATGAGCTACCTGCGCCGGATCAGGCTCGATCACGTCCGCGGCGAACTGCAGTGCAGCGACCCATCCCTCGTTCGGATCAGCGACGTTGCGATCAGATGGGGCTTCCTGCACCAGAGCCGCTTCGCCCAGCAATACCGCGAGCGCTTCGGCGAACTGCCACGAGAGACGCTGCGCGCAAGCGCCGGCGGAAGGCCTCAACCAGGCCCAACCCGGACGCGACACCAGCGCCGGACCGGGTCAACCGCGACCGAATCGTCGCCACGGCGGACTTACCCCCCACGTTGGAGCCGCCAGGACTAGATCGCGCTCCAACCCAACGGGTCCGACCGTAGCGAGTTTCCCCAGCAGCCAAGCCGGCTCGACCAGCACGCAGTCGGGCCACCGCGAGGCCCGGGCCGCCGCCGACACACGAGGTCGTGCCCACCGGGCAGGAACGGCTCGCAGCAGCATGTACGCCGCGTGGCGGGCCGCCACATGGTGCCGCCGCCCGAAGACCGACCGCGGCCAGCCTCGAACGCACAAATCCAGCTCGCCGACACCCCCGACCGGGCGGCCAGCTCCGCCTGCGTCAACTCCAGCCCATCGCGGTAGATGACGAGCTCGGCACCAAACCCATGGGCCAGGCGGTCCCCTTTGATCGGGACGACGACGGCCGCGCGTGCGCGCCTACTCGGCGGTTTCGGGCCCGACGAGGCCTCCACGCTGGCGACGATCGTGCCGGTCACACCACCACAGACCGCCAACGGTTTTGACGTTGTGACCAGTTGTCGGGAAGTGTTGGGCCTTTACCGGCGTCGGCCAGCCGGCGTCGATCTCCTCGATCAGCCCGAACACCCAGACCCGCTCGGCGTCCAACCGCGCGATCTCGTACTCAAGCCCCAGTCGCGGCACCCGCGACGCGTCCCGAGATGCCAGCGCGGACCGATGGCGCGCGTCGGTCGCCTGATACTGCAGCACGCAGTGGCGGACATGCAGCGCCGCGCTCGCCTCGAAGATCGGCAGGCACCCGGCGAACGACAACACGGTGACAAAGAGGGTGGAGTCCGGGTCTGTATCACCCCCTGCTTCCGGACATTCCGCCGCCCGACCGGCATATGAGCTCATCCCACAATTTCGAGCCCCTTACCGATACCGCCTAAAGCCTGCTCGACCAACTTGGGTATCGATCGAGCTATCATTTACGAGCAGGACTCCGCCTCAGTCCGGCTAGCGCCTGGTGCCACGCCGCCCGACCGCCACCTATTCGGAGCGCTCTGCCTGACCCATGGCGTCGACTGCGGTCAACAACGACGCACCCAGAAAAACGACGTCTTTCACCAAGAACTGCCCCGCAGGGGACAACCTGGGATCCATGCGCCTCTCTTCCCAAGCCTCCGGCGTTGTCGCCAGAAAGCTCAGCGTAGTGGCAAACATGCCCACGCTTGCCGCACTGCCGAGTGCTGACAGCCGAGGAGACACCGGCTTCGCCGCTATCATCGCACCGATCAAGATCTCTGTAGAACCAATGATCCTGGCGAGTTGCCGTTCGCCGAGCATGACAGCAAGGCGGGAGAATAGAGGGCTCCCATTGATCAGTGGTCGAATGTTCTCGACCTCGAACTCTTCATACTTGAGGCGGCCAATTGCCATGAGATTTAACGCCAAGCCGTAGCGAACTGTCGCCATCCCGAGCGTTTTACCTTTTCCGACGGCCATCTTACGCAATCTCACGCAGCTTCTCCTCTCACCCGCCATCACCAATCCTTCCTCGTCCGCCGGATCGTCGAGTCCCCCAAAGACCTTCTACCGATTTGCTGATACTGCGCGATACTCACCCCGCTCGCATTCAGCGTGATCGTGGGTCTGGATTAGGTTGTGTCTTTCGTGCTGTCTTCGCGGCTGCCAGCTCGGACGGCGCGGCCCGGTCCCCGGCGTGTGCCTCGCTGCGGTAGCGCTCCACCAGGTGCGGGTAGTGCAGTTCGAACGCGGGACGCTCGGAGCGGATCCGTGGCAGCTCGGTGAAGTTGTGCCGCGGCGGCGGGCAGCTGGTGGCCCACTCCAGCGAGTTGCCGAAGCCCCACGGGTCGTCCACCGTGACGATCCGGCCGTAGCGGTAGCTGCGGAAGACGTTCCAGATGAACGGGAGCGTCGAGGCACCCAGCACGAA